>NZ_PVBI01000001.1:0-721675 GCF_002968675.1 Neorhizobium sp. T25_13 | reverse complement strand
GTGTCATTGCCCGCCCCGCCGGTGATCGTGTTGGCAAGCACATTGCCGGTGCCGGCGAAGTTGCCGCTGCCGGTATAGACGAGGTTCTCGACATTGACGGCAAGCGTCAGCGCGGCAAGTCCGGTCCTGACCGTGTCGCTGCCCTCGTTTGCCAACTCCGTCACCACGTCGGTGGCGATGTCGACGATGTAGACATCGTCGCCGGTGCCGCCGATCAGCGTATCGCTGCCTGTCCCGCCATCCAGCGTGTCGTTGCCCGCAGCCCCGGTCAGCCTGTCGGCTGCCGCTCCGCCCTTGATGATGTTGTCGAGCGCATTGCCGGCGCCGGTAAAGCCGGTCGCACGCGTCGAGGTCAGGTTCTCGACGTTGGCCCCCAGCGTGTAAGCGGCCAGGTTCGTCTGCACCGTGTCGATGCCCTCGTCGGCATTCTCGACGACGATGTCGCCAGTGCTGATGACATAGGTGTCGTCGCCCACCCCGCCCTTCAGCGTGTCGACACCCGTCCCGCCGGTCATGATGTTGTTCAGCGCATTGCCGTTACCGGCAAAAGCCGCCGTGCCGGTATTGGTGAGGTTCTCGACATCGGTCCCAAGCGTGTAGCTTGAGAGGTTCGTCTGCACCGTGTCGGTGCCCTCGTCGGCGTTCTCGGTGACGGTGTCGCCGGCATTGTCGACGACGTAGATATCGTTGCCCGTGCCGCCGGAAAGCGCATCCGCTCCGGCGCCGCCGTTCAGCGTGTCGTTGCCCGCGTCACCAGAGAGCGTGTCGTCGCCAATTCCGCCGGTGATGATGTTGTCGAGAGTGTTGCCGGCGCCCGTAAAGCCGCCACTTCCGGTGAAGGTCAGGTTCTCGACATTGGCGATGGCCGCCAGCGAATAGCTCGCAAGATCGGTCTTGATGACATCGGTGCCGCCGCCGGATACCTCGACCACCACATCGCCCAGGACATCGACGATATAGGTGTCATTGCCGCCACCGCCGATCAGCGTATCGGCGCCGGCCTTGCCGTCGAGCGTATCGGCCCCCGCCCCGCCGGTGATCACGTTCACCGCGCCATTGCCGGTGCCGGTAAACGCCGCCGCACCCGTGTAGGTCAGGTTCTCGACATTCGTCCCAACGACATAGCTCGCAAGCGTCGTCTGGACCGTGTCCGTGCCCTCGTTCGGGTTCTCGACGATGATGTCGGTCGCAACATCGACCACATAGGTGTCGTCGCCCACCCCGCCCGACATCCTGTCGGAACCTGCTCCGCCAATCAAGGTGTCGGCGCCCGCGCCGCCGTCGAGGATATCGGCGGCCGCGCCGCCCCTGATCGTGTTGTCGAGGCCATTGCCGGTTCCGGTGAAGACCGCCTTGCCTGTGTAGGTTAGGTTCTCGACATCGGCGACCGCCGCCAGCGAGTAGCTGGCGAGTGCGGTCTTTATCGTATCCGTGCCGCCATCGGCATTTTCGGTGACGGTATCACCGGCGTTGTCGACCACGTAGCTGTCGTCGCCCACGCCGCCGATCAGCGTGTCGGCGCCGGCCCCGCCGTTCAGCGTGTCATTGCCCGCCCCACCGGTGATCGTGTTGGCAAGCCCATTGCCGGTGCCGGTGAAGTTTTCAGATCCCGTGTAGGTGAGATTCTCGATATTCACCAGTGCAGCGATCGAGTAGGTAGCGAGCGACGTCCGGATCCCGTCCGTGCCGGCGCCGGCTGCCTCCGTAACCACATCGGTCGCCATGTCGACGATGTAGATATCGTTGCCGAGCCCGCCGATCAAAATATCGGCGCCGGCGCCACCGTCAAGGGTATCATTGCCGGCGCCGGCAATGATGGTATTCTTCTGCGAATTGCCGATGGCGCTGAAGTTCCCAGCACCGGCAAAGGTCAGATTCTCGACATTCGAGAATGGCACGAGAGAGTAGCTCGTGAGCGTCGTCTTGATGAGGTCAGTGCCTCCTCCGATATCTTCGATCACCAGATCATCGACATTGTCGACAGTGTACGTGTCGTTCGCGCGACCACCCCGCAGCGTATCCGCCCCAGTACCGCCATCAAGCGTATTCGCAGCCAGGAGAGAGCCGACGATCGTATTGTTCAAGCCGTTGCCTGTTCCAGTGAAGGCAGCCGTCCCCGTATAGCTGAGGTTCTCGACGTTGGCCTTCGACGCCAGCGAATAGCTGGCCAGTGCGGTCCTGACGGTATCGGTGCCCTCGTCGGCATTTTCTGTCAGGACGTCGGCGGCGTTGTCGACGATGTAGGTGTCGTCGCCGGTGCCGCCGATCAGGATATCGGCGCCGGCCTTGCCGTCCAGCGTGTCGTCGCCACCGCCACCCGACAGCGTGTCGACGGCAGCCCCGCCGGTGATCGTGTTGTCGAGGTTGTTGCCCGTCCCGGCAAACGCCACCGTGCCGGTGTAGGTCAGGTTCTCGACATTGTCGGCAAGCGTGTAGCTCGCCAGTGCCGTCTTGGCCGTATCGATGCCCTCGTTGGTATTCTCGGTGACGACGTCGGCGGCATTGTCGATGACGTAGATGTCGTTGCCCAGACCGCCGATCAGCGTGTCGGCGCCGGCCCCGCCGTTCAGCGTGTCATTGCCCGCCCCGCCGGTGATCGTGTTGGCAAGCACATTGCCGGTGCCGGCGAAGTTGCCGCTGCCGGTATAGACGAGGTTCTCGACATTGACGGCAAGCGTCAGCGCGGCAAGTCCGGTCCGGACCGTATCGCTGCCCTCGTTTGCGGCTTCCGTCACCACATCGGTGGCGATGTCGACGATGTAGGTATCGTCGCCGGTGCCGCCGATCATCGTGTCGGCGCCTGCGCCGCCATCCAGCGTGTCGTTGCCGGAACCGCCGGAAACGACGTTCGCCAGAGCATTCCCGGTCCCCACAAAGTCGCCGGCGCCGATGAAGGTCAACTTCTCGACATGGGCGGTACTGGTCAATTCATAAGCGGAAAGCACCGTCTTGATCAGATCGGTGCCTGCGTTGGCGGCTTCGGAAACGATATCGTCCAGGGCATCGACGATGTAGGTGTCGTTGCCAACGCCGCCAATCAACGTGTCGGCGCCCGCGCCGCCGTCGAGAATATCGGCGGCCGCGCCGCCCCGGATCGTGTTGTCGAGGCCATTGCCGGTTCCGGTGAATGCCGCCGTGCCGGTGTAGGTCAGGTTCTCGACATCGGCGACCGCCGCCAGCGTGTAGCTGGCAAGAGACACCCTCACGGTATCCGTACCTTCATCAGTGTTTTCGGTGACGGTATCGCCGGCGTTGTCGACCACGTAGGTGTCGTCGCCGCTGCCGCCGATCAGCGTGTCGGCGCCGGTCCCGCCGTTCAGCGTGTCATTGCCCGCCCCACCGGTGATCGTGTTGGCAAGCACATTGCCGGTGCCCGAGAAGTTGCCGATGCCGGTGTAGGTGAGATTCTCGACATTGGCACTGAGCGCATAACTTACAATCGCTGTCTGGACGGTGTCGGTTCCTCCATTCAGGTTCTCGATCACAATGTCGGTCGCGATATCGACCACATAGAGATCGTCGCCCACCCCGCCCGACATCGAGTCGGAACCAGCGCCTCCAATCAACGTGTCGTCGCCTGCACCGCCGCCAAGCGAATCATTTCCGCCGTTACCCCAAAGGGCATTGCTTACTTCGTTGCCGACAATCGTGTCGTGGCCGGAGCCTGCCTGAACATTCTCGACCAGCGACGCAAGGTTGTTGTGATAAAGCAGCGCGTTGAAAATGTTACCGCGGGCATAACCATTGTTCAGGCTACCGCCCAGATCGGCCAACTGGGCTTGGGAAAAGAAAGAGTAGCCCCCGGCTCTCAGGTCGATTCTAAGCCGGAAGGTATAGGCGCTCAGGTCATAGGTATCGACGCCGCCGCCGTCCCAGATCGTTGCGAATATCCTGTTAGCATTGGGCGTGATGGCCGCGACGCCATTGACATAGGTAACGCCCTCATTCGGATTCCACTTATAGGTGGTATCGTCACCGTTGGTCGTGTAGTCCGCGCCATACATTTCCTGTAGAGCGGCGATGTCGAGCATCATAAAGCTCTGTGGCGCACTATTCTGCTCGTATTCGTAGCCGTTCGGAACGTCTCCGATATATGTGCGGTAGGTCATGATCGTATATTCGAGAGAATCGTAACTGCTCGGTACGATCGCCGGATTATTATCCGGTTCATGTGCATGTTTCAGGCCAAGAGCGTGACCCAGTTCATGCGCCAACGTATGTCCAGCATAGTTGCCGAACTCCGGAAATCGATAATCATCGTTAGTGCCAGCATACTCCGTCCCGAACCAGATATCGCCGCCGGCGCTGTCCGTGCGAGGAAGATAGGCCCATGCCGTCGAAAGACGCGGGTCGGATGACTGAGCAAATCGCACCGTTGCAGTGTTTACGTCTCCGACCACAAAATCGGCGTTGGTAAATCCTTCTATGGAGAAACCGTCATTCGCCGTGTTTCCATAGGATTGTTCCATGAGGATCAAGGCAGCAGCCTGCTGCTGCGAGGAAATCGAGGAGAAACCGAAATC
The DNA here is from genome assembly GCF_002968675.1 of Neorhizobium sp. T25_13. Lineage (NCBI taxonomy): Bacteria > Pseudomonadati > Pseudomonadota > Alphaproteobacteria > Hyphomicrobiales > Rhizobiaceae > Neorhizobium > Neorhizobium sp. T25_13. Next base: position 717,152 of record NZ_PVBI01000001.1, on the reverse strand, counting down.
TCTCTCTCCACTATACGAGTACGAGGTCGAGCTGGTGGGAAACGCATAGGTTATCGTACCGTCCCACGCGTAGCCGCTGATAAGCCCGTCGACTTTCTGATCTCCGGTCAAAGGCACATTCTTTGTGGAAGTGATAATGCCCGTCATAAAATCCCTGCCTGCTATTCTACTCGATCATGGGTTATGCAGCTTCCCTGTGCTCCAGGTGAGCGGCCGAAGCATTTATTGGGGAACCAGTGGACTACATATCCTAGTTCCCGATTCGAGTGAGGTTACGGATTCGTGCAATAAGCTCCAGAATCTGCATCGAACATATCCAAATTAACACTGACGAAAGCCCGAAGGCCCAAAAGTAATATATAATATCATAGTTCTTATCACCAAGTACATAACTTACGACTCTGCAGTTTCTATCAACGAAATCCCTTTGCCTGTACTTGTAAATCGCGAAGAAAACAAACAACAGTGGAATAAAAAGTAGAAATAGTCTAGATACTATGGTTGAAGTCAATTCTTCAACTGGTGCCAACCTTAATTTCGAGTAGACTCCTGACATATTTACCATTAACACCAAAAGAAGAAAAGCCGAGAGAGAGGCAACCGTGAATTCACAAATATTAGGCTCGGATCCAAACACAAGAAGCGCTATTGATACGCAAAATGAGCAAATTATAGTTGCAGATAGGAGCACCACTCCCGCCGGCATCGATCTGAACAGAGATAAAGTATAGAAAAATGCCGCGGCACAGAGCATCGCGATTGATGCGGGTCCAAACGGCCAAGGGAACGAAAGGTCCATAACAAGTTCTTTTCCAGAGAGCGGCACTTAAGTCTCAGAGCACATTCCACGACACGCCGTTGCGTCCACCGCTTTTCCCTGTTCCATCGCGAGCTGAGGAGAATGGTGCTCGAGGCCGGTAGCGCGAGTTGCCGGTATAGCCGCAAGCGGTTCATCGTTCATGCATCGCCTCCTCCGCGACCTCAACCAGCGGCGAAAACACATACTCGAGTATCCGGCGCTCTCCCGTGCGAACCTCCGCAGTCGCCGACATGCCCGAACTGAGCTTGAACTCACGTCCATCCGCCGAAACCTGGTCGGCATCCAGGCTCAACGTCACCGGAAACACCAGGTTCTGCATTCTTTCGGCGCCGCCGAAGACGCTCCCCGCCTGCCTTGCTGCGGCATCGCCTTCACGGCGCGCGGCGTCGGGTTCCGGAATGGCATCCGCCGCAATTTTCGTGACATGGGCCGGGATCGTGCCATAGCGGGTAAAGGGAAAGGCTTCGAGCTTGACGACTGCCTCCTGGCCAAGCTTGATAAAGCCGATATCCTTGTTCAAGACGTAAACCTCGAGTTCCAGGGCGCTGCCCTCGGGCACGACGCGCATGACGTCCTGACCGACGCTCACCACTTGCCCGACACTGGTGATCGACGATGCCTGTACCGTGCCGGCAATCGGGCTGCGCAGCGTCATCTGCTCCCGCGAATTTCTTGCCTTCGTCAGGCGCTGCTCAAGCTCCTCGACCCGGCGCTCCGCATCGCCGAGTCGCGCGAGGTGGTCGCTTAGAAACGCCCGCGTTACCCTGTCCTTTTCCCGCGCAAAGACCTCGATGCTTGCCACGGCGTCGGCAAGCCGGCCCTCCTGCATTGCAAGCTGCGTCGCCTGCTCCTTCAGCGTTTCCGTCGCGTCGATGACGCTCGCCATCGTCCCGGCATCCTTTGACGCGAGTGCGCTGCGCATCGTCACGCGCTCGTTCAGCGTTTCGACCAGAGAGTTCTGAGCCGCAAGCGTCACGGCCAGACGATCGCGTTCCACTTCCTTCTGGTGCTTCTGAGCCGCCAGCGAGGCGACTGCGGCCTGGTGTTGTTCAAGATCGCCCCGGAGAATGCCATCCTCCCTTCGGCGCAGCTCATCGGGTACATCCGCGTCCCATGCGATCGCTGGCAACGGCGCGTTCGGCACGCGCGAATGGACATGATCCACGATCGCTTTGCGGCGCCGGACCTCGGCACGCATGGACGCCAGGCCCTTTGCCGCATCCGTCTCATCGGCAATGGCATCGGTCGGATCGAGCCCAAGGAGGATATCGCCCTTTTCGACATGGGTCCCGTTTGGCGGCGGAAGCGCCGCCACCTTGCCGGTCAGCAGCGGCTGGACGACCTTGACGCGCCCGGTCGGCTGGAGCTTGCCCTGGGCGGCGGCGATAATGTCGATGCGGCCGACATAGGACCAGATCAAGGCCGTTGCGGTGAAGGCGCAAATGATCAGGATCAGCGCCATGCGCACCGGCGAGGGTGGCGTCTCCAGGACTTCCAGAGCGGGCGCCAGAAACTCGTGATCGGACCGCTTTGCCGGCCTCATCGGAAGGCCGGCATATCGGGCGGCCTTGGCGGGCGCTTTCCTCATGCCTCCCCCCTGTCGTTCTGCAGGGCCCAAAGCCGCGCATAGAGCCCGTCCGGACGCTTGAGCAGTTCCTCATGACTGCCCATTTCGGCGATCCGCCCATCCGCCATGCCGATGATCCTGCTGCACGGCCTGACGGCGGCGAGTCGGTGTGCGATGATGATCACCGTCCTGCCCCGAGCGATCTGGTGCATGTTCGTCTGGACGACCCGCTCGCTCTCGTAATCGAGGGCGCTGGTCGCCTCGTCGAAGATCAGGATCGGCGGGTTCGTCGCAAGGGCTCGGGCAATCGCGATGCGTTGCCTCTGACCGCCGGAAAGGTTGGCGCCCCGCTCCTCGATCATCGTGTCATAACCCTGGGGCAGCCGAGTGATGAATTCGTCTGCGCCGGCGAGCTTGGCAACGGCGATCACCTGGGCGCGGTGCATCGCGGGATTTGAGAAGGCGATATTGTCGTGGATCGTGCGGTTGAACAGCAGGTTTTCCTGCAGGACGACGCCGATGTGGCTGCGCAGCCAGGCCGGATCGAGCTGCGACAGGTCGGCGCCGTCGAGCAGCACCTGTCCCTCTTCCGGAAGATAGAGACGCTGGACGAGCTTGGTGAGCGTCGATTTGCCGGAACCGGAGGCGCCGACAATGCCGATGACCTCGCCGGGATGAATGTCGAGAGAGATGTTCTTTAAAACCTCCGGCAAGCCCGGCCGGTAGCGGAACGTGACATTGCGAAGCTGGATCATGCCCTTGGGTGGCGGAAGCGCCATGCGGGCGCCGGGGTGCCGTTCCATCGGCGTGTTGAGGATGTCGCCAAGGCGGTCGACGGAGATCTGCACCTGCTGAAAATCCTGCCAGAGCTGCGACAACCTCAGAACCGGCTGGGTCACCTGCCCGGCGATCATATTGAAGGCGACAAGCGAGCCGACCGAAAGTTCACCGTCGATGACCGCCTTGGCCCCGAAAAGCAGCAGGGCCGCCGTTGAAAGCTTGCTCACATACTGAATGGCGTTCTGGCCGCCGGCACTGAGCAGCGTGGTATCGAAAGCCGTCCGCACATAGGCCGCAAGCTTTTCTTCCCATTGCGCCTGCATGATCGGCTCGACGGCCGAAGCCTTGACGGTGTGGACGCCGACGATCGCTTCGACGAGGAACTGCTGGCTGGCGGCACCGCGATTGAACTTCTCCTTGACCAACTCCCGCAGCGGCGGACGCACGACCATGCCGATCAGCATATAGATCGGGATCGCGGCAACCACGATCAGCGTCAGCTTCCAGGAATAGGCGAAGAGCACCGCGATGAAGACGAAGGTGAAAAGAAGGTCGATCGCCGAAAACAGCCCCTGCCCGGTCAGGAAAGCGCGGATGGTCTCGAGCTCGCGCACACGTGCCACCGTCTGGCCGGCAGAACGGGTCTCGAAATAACCAAGCGGCAGCCGCAATAGATGGTGGAACAGCCGCTGGCCGAGCTCGACGTCGATCCTGTTGGTCGTATGGGCCAGCGCGTAAGTCCGCAGATATTGAAGCACGACATCGAAGAGGCCGATGATGGCGATGCCGGCCACCAGCACGAACAATGTCGAGTAGCCTTTGTGGGTCAGGACCTTGTCGACGACGACCTGGAAAAACAGCGGGGTCACCAGTGCGAATATCTGCACGAAAAGCGAGGCGAGCAGAACATGCGCCAGCGGCTTTCGATATCGCCAGATCGACGGCACAAACCACTTGAAACCGAACTCCCGCGGATCCGAGCCGTCGCCGCCGAGCCGCCGCCCGACAAGAAGGACACTCCCTCCGATCTCCGATGCGATGTCCTCTGGCTCGATTTCCCGATCGACCCGCGTCACGGGATCGATCAGCCGGTATTTTCCGGAGGGATTGAGGCCGCCAAGCACCTGGAAAGCACCGCTTTTCACCCGCACGATTGCCGGCACCGGAATTGTCCGCAGCCGACGTTCGCTAACCTTTTCGACCGGGCGGGTTTTAAGGCCGATCAGCCTGGCGGCACGCTGCAGATCAAGCGCCTGCGAGGGTCGGCCCTTCAGGCCAAGATCGTGTTGCAGTTGCTGAGGGTCGGCTGCGATCCGATAGAAAGCCGCAATGCCACACAGCGCACGGAGACCGGAGTCGAGCTGCTGCGAAACGACGCCATCCATGTCGCGAAACAATCCCCTGACCGTTTTCTTTGCACGTGCAAAGCACCCTTCCCCGCAGCCGTTGCTGACGGTTTTCCCCCGCAGATGTAGGCGGATTCACGTCTACAATCTATGGGAATATTGCACTCCCGATATTTCGGGAGTGCGTGTGACCTCCTACCCACGAATCACAACCATTTCGGGTGAATGGCATTTGAGGGCAATGTCTGCTTCCGCGGTCGGAGCTCTGGAAACGGCCAGTCAGTCGCCTGACCAGAGGGTCCTCGTTCCCTAGACAAGGTGATAGGTTCTTTTCTGAATCACCGCCCTGTGCCGCCTAACCGGGTTTTGCCAGCTTCACCACCGCCTTCGCCAACCGCGCGGCCCGAACCTCCGGCGTGGTCGCCTTCAACAGCGGAAGCACCACCGCATATTGGCCGGTCTTGTCGAGCTTTTCGAAGGCAGCCGCAGCGGCGGTATTTTCAGCGAGCGCGGCCACCAGATCGTCCGGCAGGCCGGCCTCGCGCTGCGGCGCATAGGCGACCGCCCAGCGTCCGTCGGCCTTGGCCGCATCGACTTCCGCCAGCCCCGCCGGCCGCATCCGCCCGGCCTGCGTCAGCGCCGCCACCCGATCGACATTGAGCTTCGACCACGGGCTTTTGGCGCGGCGCGGCGAATACCGCTGCAGATAGGAGGCGGCATCGAAGCCCTTGCGCTGGCTGTCGATCCAGCCATGGCAGAGCGCCACATCCAGCGCCTCGTCGATGGTGATCAGGGGCCGCTTCGGGTTCTTCTTGCCGATCCGCAGCCAGACGCCGGACGAGGTGGCATGGTGGGCGGAGAGCCAGGAGGCCCATTCCCCGGGATCGGTGAAGGCGAGGGCTTCGGTGGGGGAGTTCATGGGTGGGTCCGGGTTCGGGCCAGTCGATGGTGGGATTGTAGCTGTTGATGGTTGTGTTGCCAGAGAGTGGATGGCTTCGCCGGGAATTGGAGCCGGCTCTGGCTCCCGCCGTGGCAGGCGGCGAGCAGGGGTTCTGGCGGAGACAAGGGTGGATCCTCGGGTCAAGCCCGAGGATGACGACCGAGAGGGGGAGCTAGGGTGCCCACAGCAAACGGTGAGAGTGTCTCATCGGTGCTGTTTCGCACCCGTGGCACCACCTCCAACGCCGTCATCCTCGGGCTCGACCCGAGGATCCATCCCCCAAACGCCCGGATTGACGACACCACACAACCATCCCATCATGCTCGCATGGCGGGATATGTCTACATCGTCACCAACCACAAGCACGGCACGCTTTATATCGGCGTGACCTCCGATCTCGCCAATCGCATCTACGAACACCGCGAGGAACATCACCCCGGCTTCACCTCGAAATACGGCTGCAAACGGCTGGTCTGGTACGAAGCCCACGACAATATCGTCAGCGCCATCCAGCGGGAGAAATCACTCAAGCGCTGGTATCGGCAGTGGAAGATCGAGCTGATCGAGAGGCTGAATCCGGAATGGCGGGATTTGTATGCGGAGTTGGGAGGGTGGTAAGTCGATGGGTGCGGCATGGATCCTCGGGTCAAGCCCGAGGATGACGATGTTGGAGGTAGTGCCGGGAGGCGAAACAGCGCCCGGGATACACTCTCATCGTTTCTCTAAGCACCCTTAACTCCACCCTCCCGATCGTCATCCTCGGGCTTGACCCGAGGATCCACCCTCGCAAACGCTTAGGTTGACGAACGCCCTGACGACAGCATCGTTAGCGCCATTCAGCGAGAGAAGTTACTCAAGCGCATGTATCGACAGTGGAACATCGAATTGATCGAGAAGCTGAACCTGGAGCGGCGGGATTTAGCGGGGGGTGACTTATTGACCGAAGGGTGGATCCTCGGGTCAGGCCCGAGGATGACGGCGGAGACGTGGGGAGCAGACAGCCGCAGAACAATGTGAAAGCCTCACTCTTCTTCCACCTCATAGGGCAATGAATAGTTCTTTATATCTTTCATCGCCTCCAAAAGCTTTATGGTGGAGTTCGCATCAAGCGTATCTCCTGTGTAGCGAACCTCGTAAAGACCTTGCAGATTGGATGGAAGCTTGACTCCATCTTTAACAAGCAAAATAAATCTGCGCCCATAAAACGCCATTGCCGCACCAATTTCGATCAATACGTTGGGGTTGAGAAAAACATGATCCTCACCCTCAACACCTTTGACGATCTTGTCGGCGTCAACATGAATGATTGCGGCTCCACATTTCCGCATGTCATCCATTACCTTCTCCGGGACAGGTTTCGAAACCGATTGACGCTCAACCGACACGACAGGTTCAAGCTCCCCGTATTCAAGAAGCTTCTTAATTGGCTCCACTAGTGCGCGGTCTTTTCCGTGCGTAACAAAGACCCTCCTTCGTCTATGATCGTCAGCCACAGCGGCTGTTAACGCAGCTCCCTTATGTGGAGTTGCGGCGGGCGGAACGAACTGCTTTGTGACTGGCTCTGCATCTTCAGGATCATCAGTCGCTTGCTCCATCCCCTGAACACTATCCTGAACTTCAGTAATTCTGGATGCCGCCAATCCCAAACCGTTTAGCTGTACATAATGCTTACCCTTATGCTCAACTATAAACCCGACGGAACGAGCGCTGTCATTCATCCGCTCAAGGACATCGACCGCCTTAGCCCGCGGCACACCCATATCCTCTAAGACATTTACTGCTAAGTCCTGACGAGGAAATACATTTCCGTCATAATTCCTGAGAAAATCTCCAAATATCCGGGGCTTTAGTACGGCTTCCCGCTTCGCATCGATATCCTCTCCCTCAACCTTCGGCCTAATGATTCTTCGAGCAAGTTCTGTAACGCTGATTGAAGAGGCCTGAGCCCCGCCCTCAATTAAGCCAAAGGCGATTGCAGCTCCCGAAAGAACTCGTAGTTGCGATCCTTTTGGATCAACATTCAAAGCCATAGCCACATTAAAGGGCGATGTCGGTTTTCCAGCGTATTGATCAAAAATAACTTGAGGAACCCTAAGCGCATCGTCTAGGGACGCGATCGGTACATCCGACTGCTTGAGATAAGTTCTTTTATTTGGTGAGTCTTCAATTGAAGAAGGTTGCGGATTGCTGACCTTTCCGCCACCTTGATTTACTTTAGATGCAGCCACCTTAGCCATCGCGAATCGACCTCTTGATCCAACTATCGCAATGGTAGCAGTCTAGTTCGCAGTATGACTATTATGTTTCTTTGTAATTTATAAACGAACCTCTGTATTTTGCTAGGGTTTAGGCGGCCTCAGGCCGCCTCCCCCACCTTCGCGTACGGGTCAAACCGCCCATAAAACGTCTCCCCCTTCGCCGCCATGTCCTTCAAGAGCGGCGTCGGCTTGAAGTGCGGACCGTAGCTTGCGGCCAGCTTTTCGCAGAGCGCGACAAAGGTCTTCACGCCCATGCCGTCGATGTAGGAGAGCGTGCCGCCGGTATAGGGGGCGAAGCCGAAGCCGAGGATGGAGCCGACATCGGCTTCGCGCGGATCGGTGACGATGCCTTCCTCGACGGTGCGGGCGGCTTCGAGCGCGATCGTCACCAGAAGGCGCTGTTTGAGGACGCTAACATCCACCTCCGAGGCCTTTTTCTGCGGGTAGAGGGTTTTCAGCTCGGGCCAGAGGAATTTCTTGGCGGGCTTGGCCGGGTATTCGTAAAAGCCCTTGGAATTCTTGCGGCCGCGGCGGTCGAACACGTCGACCATCTGGTCGACCAGCGCCATGTGCTCCGCCTTGACCGCATTGGGGCCGAGATCGGCGATCGAGGCCTTCATGATCTTCTGGGAGAGATCGACGGCGACCTCGTCGTTGAGCGACAGCGGGCCGACCGGCATGCCGGCCATTTTCGCGGCATTCTCGATCATGACAGCCGGCACGCCTTCGGTCAGCATGTCATAGGCTTCGTTGATATACCGGAAGACGCAGCGGTTGACATAAAAGCCGCGGGTATCGTTGACGACGATCGGGGTCTTCTTGATCGCGGCGACGAAATCGAGCGCCACGGCGAGCGCCTTGTCTCCCGATTTTTCGCCGAGGATGACCTCGGTCAGCATCATCTTTTCGACCGGCGAGAAGAAATGCACGCCGATGAACTGGTCGGCGCGCTTCGAATTCTCGGCAAGGCCGGTGATCGGCAGGGTGGAGGTGTTGGAGGCGAAAATGGTGGCTTCAGGGATGACCGCTTCGACCGCCTCGATGACCGCCTTCTTGACGGCGCGATCCTCGAACACCGCCTCGACGACGAGGCTTGCATCCGACAGCGCCTGGTAATCCGGCGTCGGGGTGATCAGCGACAGCAGCTTTTCGCCCTCCTCCTTGGTCATCCGGCCCTTGCCCACCTGGTCCGCCACCAGCTTTTCCGAATGGGCCTTGCCCTTGTCGGCGGCTTCCTGGTCGCGGTCGATGAGGGTGACGGGAATGCCGGCGGCGGCCGTCACATAGGCGATCGAGGCGCCCATGAAGCCGGCGCCGACGACGCCGATCTTGGAGAACTCGGTCTTCGGGATACCGGCCGGGCGGCGGGCGCCCTTGCCGAGCTCCTGCATCGAGACGAACAGCGAGCGGATCATCGAAAACGCTTCGGTGGTGCGCAGGATCTCGGTGAAATAGCGCTGCTCGACCTTGAGGCCCGTATCGAAGGGAAGCTGCAGGCCTTCATAGACGCATTTCAGGATGGCAAGCGCGCCCGGATAATTGCCGGCGCTTTCGCGGCGCAGGATGGCGGGGGCGGCCGGCCAGAGCTGGGCTGCGGCCGGCGTCCAGATGCCGCCGCCGGGGACCTTGAAACCCTTTTCGTCCCAGGGGGCGACGGGCTTCAGACCGTCCTTGATCATCTGCTTGGCGGCATTGATCAGTTCGGCGGGTTCGACGACCTGATGCACGAGACCCATGGCCTTGGCGCGCTGGGCGGTCAGCGACGAACCGGTCGTCATCATCTGCAGGGCATCCTGGGCGTTCGCCAGCCGCGGCACACGCTGAGTGCCGCCGGCGCCCGGGAAGATGCCGACCTTGACTTCCGGCAGCGCGATTTTCACCGACTTGGAATTGGCGGCGACGCGGCCGTGGCAGGCGAGCGACAGCTCGAAGGCGCCGCCCATGCAGGTGCCGTTGATCGCCGAAACCCAAGGCTTGCCGTTAGTCTCGACCTTGCGCCACAGCCACGACATGCGCCCGGCGGCATCGAACAGTTTTTGCGCAGCGGTCGCCGGGTCCTTCGCCTGTTCCTCGGCGAGCATCGAGAACATCGACTTGATCATGGTGAGATCGGCGCCGCCGGAGAAGGACGACTTGCCGGACGTGAACACGACGCCCTTGACGGCCGCATCCGCGACAGTCGCGTCGACGATCGCGTCGATCTCGTCCATCACCTCCATGGTGAAGACGTTCATCGATTTGTCGGGCATGTCCCAGGTAACGAGAGCAATGCCGTCCGCGTCGGTTTCGACGGTGAAGTTCTTGTAGGTGCTCATGATGGGATTTCCTCTTCCCTGAAATTTCTGTGGCGTGCCGAACCGCCCCCTCACCCGGCCTCCGCTTCGCTCGGCCACCCTCTCCCCAAGGGGAGAGGAGGATCGGAGGCGTTGCGGCAATCCCTCTTCTCCCCTCGGGGAGAAGGTGCCGGCAGGCGGATGAGGGGGTTTCCCCTCAAACTCTCTCGATAATCGTCGCGGTGCCCATGCCGGCGCCGATGCAGAGCGTGACCAGCGCGGTGTTCAAGTCGCGGCGTTCCAACTCGTCCAGGACGGTGCCCAGGATCATCGCGCCGGTGGCGCCGAGCGGGTGGCCCATGGCGATGGCGCCGCCGTTGACGTTGATCCTGTCGTGGCTGATCTCGAAGGCCTGCATATAGCGCAGCACGACGGCGGCGAAGGCTTCGTTGAGCTCGAAAAGGTCGATATCGGAGATCTTCATGCCCGAGCGCGCGAGCAGCTTTTCGGTGACGTCGACCGGGCCGGTCAGCATCAGCGCCGGATCGGAGCCGATATTGGCGAAGTGGCGGATGCGGGCGCGGGGTTTCAGGTTCATGGCTTCACCGCCGGCTTTCGAGCCGATCAGCACGGCCGCGGCGCCATCGACGATGCCCGACGAATTGCCGGCGTGGTGGACGTAATTGATCCGCTCGATTTCCGGATGGGCCTGGATGCCGACCGCTTCGAAACCGCCCATCTCGCCCGGCATCTGGAACGACGGGTTGAGCGAGGCCAGCGACTGCATGTCGGTGGTCGGCCGCATGTGCTCGTCGCGGTCGAGGATGGTCAGGCCGTTCTGGTCCTTGACCGGAATGACGGAGTTCTTGAAGTAGCCGGCGTCCCAGGCCTTGGCCGCACGCTTCTGGCTCTCGACGGCATAGGCGTCGACGTCATCGCGGGAAAACCCGTATTTGGTGGCGATCAGGTCGGCCGAGACGCCCTGCGGCATGAAGTAGGCGGGGAAATTGACCGACGGGTCCATGTACCAGGAGCCGCCGGACATGCCCATGCCGACCCGCGACATGCTCTCGACGCCGCCGGCGATGACGATATCGTCGGAACCGGCCGCGACCTTGCCAGCCGCGAAATTGACCGCATCGAGACCCGAGGAGCAGAAACGGGAAATCTGCATGCCGGGCGCCCGAGTGGAATAACCGGCCTCGAAGGCGGCAGCCTTGGGGATGACGGCGCCCGCATCCATGACCGGATCGACGCAGCCCATGATGATGTCGTCGACATAAGACGTGTCGAGCCCGTTGCGGTCGCGGATCGCTTCCAGCGTCTTGGCGGCAAGCCGCACGGACGGCACTTCGTGCAGCGCCCCATCCTTCTTGCCGCGGCCGCGCGGCGTGCGGACGTGGTCGTAAATGAAGACTTCGGTCATGGTGTCATCTCCCTGGGTGGCAATTTATATTGCCTCAAATCTCGGACATGGGAGGGGGACCCCTCCCCGGCCCTCCCCGCAAGGGGGAGGGAGCGCGCCGGCGCAAAATCAAAACGCGTCGGCGGCCAGTTCCATCACGCTGTCGGCGCCGGCTTCGATGCGGACTTTCCGCATTGCGGTTTCCGGCATGATCTTTTCCATGAAGAACTTCGCCGTCACCAGCTTGTTCTTCAGGTACTCGGCGCGGGTGTCGCCGGCGGCAAGTCCGCTCTGCGCCGCCTTGGCGATCTTGGCCCACATGTAGCCGAGCGTCACGATCCCGAAGAGGTGCATATAGTCGGTCGAACCGGCGCCGGCATTGTCGGGCTTGGCCATGGCGTTCTGCATGAACCACATGGTGGAGGCCTGCAGGTCGTTCAAGCCCTTCTTGAGACCCTTGGTGAAGGGAGCCATATTCTCGTCGGAACGGTTCTCTTCGCAGAAGTCGCCGATCTCCTTGAACATCGCCATCACGGCGCGGCCGCCGTTCAGCGCCAGCTTGCGGCCGACGAGGTCGAGCGCCTGGATGCCGTTGGCGCCTTCGTAGATCATGGTGATGCGGGCATCGCGGACATACTGGCTCATGCCGTGTTCCTCGATATAACCGTGGCCGCCGAACACCTGCTGGGCCATGACGGCGTGCTCGAAACCCTTGTCGGTCATCACGCCCTTGAGGATCGGGGTGGCGAGGCCGAGGAGATCGTCGGCGTTCTGGCGCTCTGCCGCATCCGGCGAGCGGTGGGCGATATCGGATTTCAGCGCGGTCCACAGCAGGAAGGCGCGGCCGGCCTCGTTGAAGGCGCGGATGGTCATCAGCGTACGGCGGATGTCCGGATGAACGATGATCGGGTCGGCCTTTTTGTCCGGCGCTTTGGCGCCGGAGAGCGAACGGCCCTGGATGCGCTCGCGGGCATAGGCGACGGCATTCTGGTAAGCCGTCTCGGCAATCGACAGGCCCTGCAGGCCGACGCCGAGGCGGGCCTCGTTCATCATCACGAACATGGCCGCCAGGCCCTTGTTCTCAGGCCCGATCAGGTAACCCGTCGCCTCGTCATAGTTCATGACGCAGGTGGAGTTGCCGTGGATGCCCATCTTGTGTTCGATCGCACCGCAGGTGGCGCCATTGCGCTCGCCAAGCGATCCGTCGGCATTGACCATGAACTTCGGGACGATGAAGAGCGAGATGCCCTTGGTGCCCTCGGGCGCGCCTTCGATGCGGGCAAGCACCAGATGGACGATATTGTCGGTCATGCCGTGTTCGCCGGCGGAGATGAAGATCTTTTGGCCGGAAATCTTGTAGGACCCATCGGCCTGCGGCACTGCCTTCGACCGCAGCAGGCCGAGATCGGTACCGCAATGGGGCTCGGTGAGGTTCATCGTGCCCGACCAGGTACCGGCGACCATTTTCGGCAGGTAGGTCTTCTTCTGCTCGTCGGAACCATGCACGAGGATCGCGGCGATCGCGCCCTGGGTCAGGCCCGGATACATCATCAGCGACATGTTGGCCGACGACATGTATTCGCCGACAGCGGCATGCAGCGTGTAGGGCAGGCCCTGGCCGCCGAATTCCTCCGGGACGGCAAGTCCGATCCAGCCGGCCTGGCAATACTGATCATAGGCCTGCTTGAAACCCTTGGGCACCGAGACCGTGCCATCATCATGGCGGGTGCAGCCTTCCTGGTCGCCAGACAGGTTCAGCGGAAAAAGGACGTCTTCGGCCACCTTGGCGGCTTCTCCGATGATCGCTTCCAGCATGTCCGGAGTGGCATCGGCAAAGCCCGGCAGATTGCCGTAGCGCTCGATGCCGAGCACATCGTTGAGAATGAACAGCGTGTCGTTCACCGGGGCCTTGTACACTGGCATGGTCGAGCTTCCTCCAAATCCTCGTCTTCCGGGTCCGCCTCGTGGCCCATGGCTCACGGCAGGATCCGTATTCCTCCTACCACAAATAATTGACGTTCGCGTAAACGTCAATTGCGACGGCGGGAACTTTGGCGATCTACACCACCGCCGTCCCTCCGTCCCGGGCGTAGTCTTAACGGACCGAACAGTTGCGAGGCTGGATGGGAAAGCCGGAAGATAGAGGCGGCAGGCGCAACGTCATCATCGCAAAGCGGCCGAACGCATCGAAAAGGTTAAAATTTTCGTCCGGGTTAACGACTTGTTTACCACGTCTCGCGAAATAGTGGGCACTCAAGCGACGCAGTGCATTTATCTCCAAGACGTCCCGCGTCCGCTGAAATGGCAGTCCTGCGCAAGGCATTTCTAATATACGGCCCTTTGGGGATCATCCCATCCCTGGAACGAGGCCGGTACGAGAGCCAGCAGGTACAACGTCGAAACGAGCGAGCACATGAACGGATCACGATCGACCCCTTCCCGTCCCGGCGACCGCTCTTCGCTGGATGCGCTGAACCGCACCATCGAAGGGCTCGAGGCGCGTATCGAGGGGTTGATGTCGGGTACCGCACGTGACAACCGCGCGCCCAAGCCTGCCGATCCGCGCCAGGAGCGCCGGACCGCCGCGGCTCCTGCCTATCGCGAACCGCCACTCGCCAGCGACCCGCTCGCCCAGATCCGCGAGCGCCAGCGCATGCTCGAGGCCAGCCGCGACCGTGCCGCTCGCCCCGAACGCCAGCGCGCGCCGGATCTTCGTCGCGAAGAACCGCGTCATGCCGAACCGCGCCCGCCGGAAGCCTACCGCCCGCCGGCGCACCAGGCCCCCGTCCGCGCCGAAGCGCCCCGTTACACCGAACAGCGCCCGATCGCGCCAGCGCCGCGCCGCGAAGAACCCCGTCGCCCGGCCGCACAGCCGCGCATGCCGGCACCGCCGCCGCAGGTCGACAATGGCATGCGGGGCATCGCCCAGGCGCTGATCGGCCTGCGCCAGGAGCTGAAGCAGGATATTTCCGAAAGCGTCGCGCGCGAAATGACGGCGCTGCGCTCCGAAATCCGTTCGATCAAATCCATCGCCGAGGACCAGCACTTCACCGAGGACCTGCGCAGCGACCTTGCCCGGCTTGCCGAAGGCATCAGCCAGCTCGGCTACCAGGCGACGCCGGAGGCCGCTGGCCTGCGCCACGAATTCGAGGAACTGCGCGCCGTCATGGACGGCCTCGCCCGCGAAGATTCCGTGCGGCGGATGGAAACCCGCTGGCAGGGTCTCGAAGATCGCATGCACGGCCTCGACTCCACGGCTCTGCGCGAAGAGCTCGTCTCGCTCGCCTACCGCATCGACGACATCAAGGGCCAGCTCGGTGAAATGAGCGACAGCCCGGTGATCCGGGCGCTCGAACAGAAGCTGATCACGGTGGCGAGCGCCATGGAACAGCTCGGTTCGCGCATGCAGCCGAACGATTCGGTCATCGCCGAACAGTTCGCGACATTGGACGAGCGGCTGGACGAGATCAGCCGCGCGATTGCCGCCGGCAGCCGCGCCTCGGCCTCGGCCTCGATCGACCAATCCTTCCTGCAGCGGCTGGACGGCCGGATCAGCGCGCTCGCCGACCAGATCGATGCGATCGGTCAGGCGACCCATGCCCAGTTCGATCCGACCGAAGCGCTGTCCGCCCGCATCGAGGCCTTGACCGGCCGGATCGAGGAACTCACCGACGAACAGGCCGCAATGCGCCTGGAGGAACGGCTCGAACAGCTTTCGCTGATCCTGGAACAGGCCCAGAAGCCTTCCCAGGACCCGGACCTTTCCGCCTATCTCGCCGATATTTCGCGCAAGATCGACGGCCTGGAGCAGGGTAGCGTCAGTGATGTGCTCGCCGAGCGGCTCGATTATCTTGCCCGCCGGATCGAGGAAATCGCCTATCAGCCGCAGGCCCAGTCGGCGATCGACGAAAACGCCTTCGGGCGGATCGAAGACCGGTTGACCGACATTGCCGCCCGGCTTGACGAGGCGTCGCCGCGCGGCGACGACGGCGCGCTTCGCAGTCTCGAAGACCAGATCGCCCATCTTTCGGTGCTGATCAGCCAGCCGCAGCAAGGTGCCGGCGCCCTTCCCGCCGAATTCGAAAACCGCATGACGGCGCTCGAAAGCTATATGGCGACCAATGACGAATACATCATCGAGGCTGCCCGCCAGGCGGCCGAGACGGTGGTGGAAGCCTATTCGCGAAACGGCATGGCGGGCACACCGGGCGCCGCCGCCGACATGGCGGCACTTTCGGCGCTTGCCGACGACCTTCGCCACCTCGAAGACCTGACCCGGCATTCGGACGACCGCACCCACCAGACGTTCGAAGCCCTGCACGGCACGCTGGTGCAGATCGCCGACCGCCTGGACGGCATGGAAGAACGGCTTGTCGCCTCCGCTCATGCGGAGCGCGATCGCCATCATGAAGAACCGGCTCGTTACGAAACCCGCCCTGCCCCGGCCATGCCGGCGGCCGCGCAGCTTTCCGTCGCGGCAGCCGAAGAGCTGATGCGCTACGAGCTGGCGGAGGCCGAGGCCGACGAACAGCCGGCAGCGACCTTCGGTCACCGTGCAAAAGCCCCGGAAGAAGCATCCTCCGACGAAACGGTGCTTCGCGCCGACTATGCCGACACCAAAACCGCCACCAAGGACAATCCCACCCGGGAAAAGGCCGCCAAGACCAGCCTTCTGACCGAGCTTTCCCGCCGCTTCCTGCCTGGCGGCAAGGCCGAGGCGCCGAAGGGTGGCCGCACCGTCATCGAGCCGACGCCGCCACTCGACCCCTCCGACGTGCTGCCGGCGGATCGCGAAAACGACCTTCTGGAGCCCGGCTCCGGCGCACCCGACGTCAAGAAGATCCTCGAGCGGGTTCGCGCCAGCCAGGTCGCCGGCGAATTCGATACCGACCGGACCAGCGCCGCGGAACGCGCCGACTATATCGCGGCCGCCCGCCGCGCCGCCAAGGCCGCTGCCCAGGAAACCGATCCTTCGCAGGGCGGTTCTCCCTCCAAGGACCTGCGCAAAGCCGCCAAGGCTTCCGCCAACAAGGGCTTCGGCGCCATGCTTTCGCAGCATCGCCGTCCGATCCTGATGGCCGTCGGCGCCGTGCTTCTGGTGCTGATGGCGATGCCGCTCGCCAAGACGCTGACAAGCGGCACGAAGGCTCCCGCGGCACCTTCCCCGACGATCGAGGCCCCTGCCCGGCCGGCCGCGCCGGCCAATATGAGCGGCAGCAACGGGATCCCGACCGTCGAGGATCAGGCTGCGACCGACGGCGCCGAAAGCGACGCGGATATCGCCGCCGCGCCGACGCGACCCGTCGAACAAGCGCCGGCCCCGGCGACGGCGAACCATCTGACCGATCCGCGCCCGGCGACGGGCCAGCCTTCCGTGATGGAACCGGCCGGCAACCCGCTTCCGGCCCAGAACAGCTTCGCCGCCGTGCCCAAGGCCGATGCTCCGGCCGCGATCGTGGTTCCGGTCGGCATCGAACCGAAATCGCTTGCCGACGCGGCCGCTGCCGGCGACCCGAACGCGCTTTTCGAGATCGGCGCTCGCTTCACCGATGGAAAGGGCGTCAAGAGCGATCTGTCGGAGGCCGCCAACTGGTATAAGCTCGCCGCCGACCGCGGCCTGGCGCCGGCGCAATACCGGCTCGCCAACCTCTTCGAAAAGGGCACGGGCGTTTCCCGCGACCTGACCAAGGCGATGACCTATTACAAGCAGGCCGCCGACGCCGGCAATGCCAGCGCCATGCACAACCTCGCCGTGCTCCAGGCTTCAGGTGCTGCCGGCCAGCCGGACTATGCCGCGGCCGTCTCCTGGTTCACCAAGGCCGCCGACTTCGGCGTCGCCGACAGCCAGTTCAACCTCGCCATTCTGCTTGCCCGCGGCAACGGCGTGAAGCAGGATCTCGAGGAATCCTACAAGTGGTTCGCGGTCGCGGCCAAGGGAGGCGACAAGGACGCCGCCCAGAAGCGCGACGAAGTGGCCAACGCCATGCGCAAGGAACAGCTCGAAAGCGCCCGCGCCAAGGTGGACCAGTGGAAGGTGAAGCCGCTCGATCCGAAGGCCAACTCCATCAATCTCCCGGACGAATGGGCTTCCGGCAAGCCGCTCACCACGGCTTCGATCGACATGGAAAAGGCGATCCGCAATATCCAGGCGATCCTGAACAAGAGCGGTTTCGACGCCGGCACCGCCGACGGCAAGATGGGCGCCAAGACCGTGACCGCTATCAAGGCCTTCCAGACTTCGGTCGGCCAGGAGCCGAACGGCAAGATCACCGACGCGCTGGTCAAGGAACTACTTGCGAAGAACAAGTAAGTCTACTTACCCGACCGGGATCGGGGAGTTGCGCGATATTAATCACGCCCGCACAAAAACGGTAAAATTGCCGCATTATCCGGCACTTGCGAATTGACTCGCAGCGGCGCCCGGGCGCATGACGGATGAAGTCCTTCATGCCCTGTTCACATGGCATGTGAGATCACGTTTCCTTTGCCGCACCGGGCGGACAACCACATCGCGAACGCCCGCGAGGGCGTCGCTTTTTTGCCGTGTCGAGGTTCTGCCGTGACTGTCTACCTGCCGATCGCAGAGCTGTCGGTGAACATCTTCATCATTCTGGGCATGGGCGCGGCCGTGGGCTTTCTCTCCGGCATGTTCGGCGTCGGCGGCGGCTTCCTGATCACGCCGCTGCTGATCTTCTACAACATCCCGCCCGTCGTGGCGGTCGCGACCGGCGCCAACCAGGTCGTCGCCTCCTCGATTTCAGGCGCGATCACCCATTTCAGGCGCGGCACGCTCGACATGAAGCTCGGCTCGGTCCTGCTTGTCGGCGGTCTTGCGGGGGCGACGGCGGGTGTCTGGGTCTTCTCGTGGCTGAGGCGGATCGGACAGCTCGACCTGTTCATCTCGTTGCTCTATGTCGTGCTGCTGAGCTCGATCGGCGCACTGATGCTGCAGGAAAGCGTCCGGGCGATGCGCCGGGCGAAGAACAACAATCCACTGCCGATCAAGCGCCCCGGCCAGCACAACTGGGTGCACCGGCTGCCGCTCAAGATGCGGTTCAAGAAATCGAAGATCTACCTTTCCGCCATTCCGATCGTCGGGCTTGGCTTCGGCATCGGCGTGCTGACCTCGATCATGGGCGTGGGCGGCGGCTTTATCATGGTGCCGGCGATGATCTATCTCCTGCGCATCCCGACCAACGTGGTCGTCGGCACCTCGCTGTTCCAGATCATCTTCGTGACCGCCTACACGACCATGGTGCAGGCGGCGACCAACTATTCGGTCGATATCGTGCTGGCGACGATCCTAATGGTGGCGGGCGTGATCGGCGCGCAATACGGCGTACGCGTCGGGCAGAAGCTGCGCGGCGAACAGCTGCGCGCGCTCCTGGCGCTGCTCGTGCTTGCGGTCGGCATTCGTCTGGCGGTCGGGCTGATCGTCACGCCGAACGACTTTTATTCGGTTGCGGTCGGGGGGATGTCCTACTGATGCGCCGGCTTCTCCGCACCGCCCTTCTCCTGCCGCTCCTGGCGCTCGCCTTCCCGGTCGAGGCGCAGGTGCCGTTCGGCCAGGCATCGGGCGTCAAGGAAGGGCTGGAGATCGGCACTTCGACCAGCGAAATCGCCATCGCCTCGGATTTCCGCGGCGCCGACCTGACGATCTTCGGGGCGCTCACCAATGCCGACGAGCTGTTCCTGGCAATCGGCCAATACGACGTGGTGGTGACGCTCGAAGGGCCGAAGGACTATGCGACGGTGCGCAAGAAGGAGCGCGTCTTCGGGATCTGGATGAATACCGAGGGGCTGACCTTCGAACAGGTGCCGGAAAGTTATTCGCTCGCCAGCACCCGGATGATCGACAACATCGACGAGGCGCCGAGCCTCAACAATATCGGGGTCGGCATCGACCACCTGGCGCTGAACCCGGTCGGCTACATCCCCGATTCCGGCATGATCGGCGAATTCCGCGACGCCTATCGGCGCCTGAAGCTATCGAACGGACTTTATCAGCGCGACACGAGCGGCGTGCGCTTCGTCTCGTCGAGCCTGTTCCGCGCCTCGCTGAAACTGCCGGCCAACATCCCGGACGGGATGCACATGGTGCGCGCCTACCTGTTCAAGAGCGGCCAGCTGATCAACCAGCGGGAAATGCCGCTGCGGGTGGTCAAGACCGGCATCGAACAGGCGATCACCGACGCCGCCCACGACCGGCCGCTCGCCTACGGTTT
The DNA here is from genome assembly GCF_002968675.1 of Neorhizobium sp. T25_13. Lineage (NCBI taxonomy): Bacteria > Pseudomonadati > Pseudomonadota > Alphaproteobacteria > Hyphomicrobiales > Rhizobiaceae > Neorhizobium > Neorhizobium sp. T25_13. The sequence continues at coordinate 697,538 of NZ_PVBI01000001.1, read as the reverse complement.
CCTCTGCGTGCTGATCGCCGTCATCACCGGCTGGGGCGCCAGCATCGTCTTCCGCAAGGACTGATCATTCCGCGGCATCGGCCGCCGCCGCGTTGCGGGCGACGACTTCGAGATAGGCGGCGCGCAGGCGGTCGAACACGGAAGGCTTGCCCGGATCGCGCGGCGCATGCAGATGCAGGACGCGGAGTTCGTCCATGAAATCCTCCCAGAGCGGCCGGCCGCCTTCCTCCAGCAGTTGCGCGCGGATCGACAGCTCTTCGGAGACCGGCATGAAACGGCGGCCCCAAGCGCCCATTTCCGCAAAGATCGGCACCAGGCGGATCGACATTTCGGTAAGGCTGTAGATTCCCTTCTGCTTGTGGCTCGGATCGTCCTCGCGGGAAAGCAGGCCCCGCTCGACCAGCCGCTTCAGCCGGTCGGCAAGGATGTTGGACGCGATGCCTTCCTCGGAATTCTGCAGCAGTTCGCGAAAGTGGCGGCGATTGCCGAACATGATGTCGCGGATGACGATCAGGCTCCAGCGGTCTCCGAGAACCTCCAGCGTCAGATTGATCGGGCAACCCGACCGATATGTTTCGTTCATTTTTTTCTCCAATACCGCTTGCATTCTACAATCAGTTTGACTAGCTTTCAACCACTTGCTTTTTGCAACTGGTTTAAACGCGATGGAGGTTGACATGAGAAAGCTGGTGGTCTGGAACCTGATGAGCCTCGACGGTTATTTCGAGGGGGAAAAGCCGTGGGATCTCGCCTTCCACAACTATGCCTGGGGGCCTGAACTGGAAAAGCTCTCCGAACAGTTCGGCGAGGAAGGTGACCTCCTGGTGTTCGGCCGCAAGACCTACGAGGGCATGGCAGCCTATTGGCCGACCGCCGAGGAAGGCAGCAAGGTCAAGAACTACATGAACAATATCGCCAAGATCGCGGTGTCGAAGACGATCCAGGATGCCCCCTGGAACAATACCCGGGTCGTCAGCGATCCCGTTGCCGAACTCACCAGGCTGAAAGGCGAGGACGGCAAGACGATCTTCATCTTCGGCAGCGCCGAACTGGTGGCCTCGCTGATGAAAGAAGGCCTCATCGACGAATACCGGCTGTGCATCGCGCCGGTGGTTCTCGGCTCCGGCAATCCGCTCTTCAAGAAGGCGGAGCAGCAGACCGAGCTCAAGCTGCTGAGCTCCAGCACCGCGGCCAACGGCGCAGTGATCCTGACTTACGCGGTGGGCAAGGCTGCCTGACGCCGCAGGCGAAGGGCCGGCTGCGCTGCGCGGCCGGATCTTCACACCTGAGCCGCCTTCTCCCTTCGGCTAATTGCGCCCCACCGAGCGCGATATATGGTCACCTTCCAGGGAGAAGGACGATGACCGATACGGAATGCGAAGCGGCTGCGGAGCGGGAAAACGAGAGTGACGCCCGTTCGTCGCGGCCCGCCGGGCAGCCTGTCGGCCTGGCCTGCCGGGACGGCATCGCTCTCCACGGACACTTCTGGCGGGCACGGTCCCCGGGCATCGGCAGCGTCGTCGTCAATCCGGCAACCGGGGTGCTTGCCCGTTATTACCACTATTACGCCGACTTCCTGGCCGGCGAAGGTTTCGACGTGCTGACCTACGACTATCGCGGCATCGGCCTTTCGCGCCCCGAAAGCCTGAAGGGATGCGGCTATCGCTGGCGGGAATGGGGCGAGCAGGATTTCGACGCGGCGCTGAGGCTCATGGACGCGGCAAGGCCGGGGCAACCGCTTTACGTGGTCGGACACAGTGTCGGCGGCTACCTGCCCGGGCTTTCGCCGATGGCCAAACGCATCGACCGGATGCTGACCATGGGGGCGCAATATGCCTACTGGCCGGACTATGCCAGCGGCCATCGCCTGCGGCTGTTTCTGAAATGGCATGTGGTGATGCCGGCCTTGACTGCCGCCTTCGGCTATTTCCCCGGAAAGCGTCTCGGATGGCTGGAGGACCTGCCGGCCGGCGTGGCGAACGAATGGAGCTTTCGCGGGGCACGGATGGAGTGGACCCATCCGGCAGCGGAACGAGGCGATGTGCTGCGGCGGTTCGAAGCGGTGACGGCGCCGATCCTGGCGGTGACCATGTCGGACGACGACATCGGTACGGTGGCGGCAATCCGGCGGACGCTCTGTTATTATCGCAATGCCCAGGTGACGCAGGTGCTGCTGAAGCCGGAGGATTATGGCCTCGCCGCCATCGGACACTTCAGCCTGTTCCACTCCCGGCATCGTGAAGGCTTCTGGCAGGATAGTCTTCGCTGGCTTCGGGACGGCATCAATCCCTGGTCCGGACATGTGATAACGTCATAACGCCCGGGCCTGGGGCTTGCGCTGGATCAACGAATGATCCCGGGCACCTGCGATGATGTCACCAGATTAAAAGGAGGCACAGATGTTCAAACATGTTCTGATCCCGACCGACGGCTCTCCGCTTTCGACCACCGCGCTGGAAAAAGCGCTCGATTTCGCACGCGAAATCGGCGCGGAAGCCACCGTTCTGGTGGTGATGGAACCGTTGCAGGTCCTGACGCTTAATCCGACCGGCATGGAAGTCGCCTATGCGGAATACGACCGCCAGAACAACCAGGCGGCCGACGGCATTCTCGCCGACGCAAAGGAAGCGGCGAAACAACGGCTGGTCGCCTGCGAAACGGTGAAGCTTGGCAGCCTCGATCCGGCGAGCACCATCGTCGAGACCGCCGGCACCTACCATTGCGACGTCATCGCCATGGCCTCGCACGGCCGCTCCGGCTTCAAGGCCTTCATGCTCGGCAGCGTGACGATGAAGGTGCTGGCGCATTCCAAGACGCCGGTGCTGGTCTACCGGTGAGATCTGGTTTACGCCGGCGCTGGCTGCGGATGTTCGTTCAAAACCGGCCGGTCATGCGGTGCTTTACACCTTCGATATTGCGGCGCACAATGCTCCCTTGGCCCGGGGGACAGCGAATGATGACCGTATTTGAAGGCCTAAAAGGGGAACTCGCCGCCGGCACGACAGTCTTGGCGCTGGTCGACTACAATGTCACCGAATTTCGCGACGGCGACAGTTGCCGTTATGTCGGGCACGTTCGCACCAAACCGTCCATTCTACGAACTGCACTGAACGCTCCGACCCTCCGGCTCGGCGGTCACCGCATAACCCTCAATGCGGTCGAGCATGAGGATTGGGTATCGTTTCATCTGGACAGGTTTCCTTAGAGTGGAACGCTGGTTGTTGGATCTGGTGAGATCGTAATCATTGTCAGTCCAGCCTGTTCGGCGTCGTCAGGGCTGTCGATGATGGATGGCATCCGCGTCCGCGCATGTGGTAGGGCGCTTGGACAGGTTTAAACCAGACGGTCAACCGATCAGATTGGCGTAGCGCACCGAATAGATGCGGTCGCGGCCGAGAAGATGTGCGACCAGGGCTTCGCGGTCGAACAGGCCGTGCATGGCCCGATGGTGCAGATCGAGGCCGCCGGCAAGCACGCCGAAGGCCGGCATGAGGAGGCGGTTGCCGTCGCTCGCGAAACACGGGCGGCGGACGGATTTTTCGCGGCGGCGGACGGTGGCCGACGGATGCAGGTGACCGGCGATCTCGCCCTTGCTTCCCCCTGGGCCGGAAATCAGGCTCGGCTCGTGGCGGAAGACGAGGCCGCCATGAAAGAGTTCGTCGGTGCAGGTGCCGGGCAGGTCGACCGTGCCGTCCGGGTCATGGTTGCCGTTGATCCAGACCCACTCGCGGCCGCGCGCCATGGTCGTGATCAGCGAACGCAGGTCGGCGGCAAGATGCTCCGATCCCTTGCGGTCGTGGAAGTTGTCGCCGAGCGAGACGACGGTCTTCGGATCGTAGCGGGCGATGACGGCGGACAGGATGTTGAGCGTGGCGACCGTATCGTAGGGCGGCAGCATCATGCCGCGGCGGGCAAAGGCAGCACCCTTTTCCAGATGCAGGTCGGAGACGACGAGAATGCCGGTTTCGGGCAGGTAAAGACCCCCGAGCGGGTCGCAGACGGCGAGAACGCCGTTCACGACGATCTCTTCCGCACCGGTTGCGGCAGGTCCTCCTGAAATCGTTCGCGCCAAAGCGAGGCGGTGCATCAATTCAATGTCTTCCAGTCCAGCGTACCGCATCAGCCAAGCGCCTCCGCGATCAGTTCGTCGGCGGCTTCCTGCAGCACCGCGTCATGCGCCTCGCCCGGAACGCTCTCCTTGCCGATTTCCAGCATGATCGGAACGGCAAGTGGCGAAACGCGGTCGAGATCGCGGTGGGTGATGTGCCCCCTGATTCGCGCCAGCATATCGCCTAACCGGGCAAGATCCAAAAGACCGGATGCCGCATCCCGCCGTGTCGCCTCCAAAAGCACGTGGTCCGGCTCGTGGCTTCGCAGCACGTCGTAGATGAGATCGGTCGAGACAGTAACCTGCCTTCCGGTCTTTTCCTTGCCCGGATGCCGCCGCTCGATCAAGCCGGAAATCACGGCGCAATTGCGGAAGGTGCGCTTGAGCATATACGATTCGTCGAGCCAGGCCTCGAGATCGTCGCCGAGCATGTCCTCGTCGAAGAGGTCCGACAGGCTCAAGGCACCGGAGCGGATCATCGCGCCGATATCGTTGAGGCCCCAGATGGCCAGCGAATAGTCGGTGGCGACGAAACCGAGCGGTCGGGCGCCGATGCGTTCCAGCCGGCGGGTGAGCAGCATGCCGAGCGTCTGGTGGGCGAGCCGTCCCTCGAAACAATAAGCGATCATGAAGAACCGCTTTCCACGCGGAAAAGTCTCGATCAGCAGCTCGTCCCTGGCCGGCAACATGGAGCGTTCGCGCTGGATGTTCAGCCAGTCGCGGACCTGGTCCGGCAGCACGCCCCAGCGATCGGGATCGGCGAGCATGCCGCGCACCTGGTCGGCGAGATAGGTGGAGAGCGGAAACTTGCCGCCGGCATAGGCGGGGATTTTCGGATCCAGCGAGAAGGCGTTGGAGACGAGGCATTCATTCTCGCGGATGCCTTCGAAGCGCAGCACCTTGCCGGCGAACAGGAAGGTGTCGCCCTGCACCAGCTGTTCGAGGAAATATTCCTCGACCTTGCCGAGCGACATGCCGCCACGCCCAACCGTGCCCTTGGCATTGCGCTTCACCAGCCGGACATTGAGTTCGGTCGCCTCGACGATCGTGCCGAGGTTCAGGCGGTATTGCTGGGCGACCGCCGGATTGGAGACCCGCCAGCGGCCTTCCTTGGTTTTCCTGATCTTGGCGTAACGCTCGTAGGAACGTAGCGCATAACCGCCGGTCGCGACGAAATCGACGATGCGCTCGAACATCTGCCAGGAGAGGTTGGCATAGGGCGAGGCGCTGGTGATCTCGTCGTAGAGTTCGACCGGATCGAAAGGTTCGGCGCAGGCCATGCCGAGCACGTGCTGGGCGAGCACATCGAGCGCGCCCTCGCCGACCGGCGGCGTATCCTGGGCGCCAAGATAATTGGCGTCGAGCGCCGCCTGGCATTCCATCACCTCGAAGCGGTTGGCCGGCACCAGGATCGCCTTCGACGGCTCGTCCATGCGGTGGTTGGAGCGGCCGATGCGCTGGGCGAGGCGGCTAGCCCCCTTCGGCGCGCCGACATGCACGACGAGATCGACATCGCCCCAGTCCATGCCGAGATCGAGTGTGGAGGTAGCGACGACAGCGCGCAACTTGTTGGCGGCCATGGCGGCCTCGACCTTGCGGCGCTGGCCGGCATCGAGCGAGCCGTGATGCAGCGCGATCGGCAGGTTGTCCTCGTTGATCGTCCACAGCGTCTGGAACAGCAATTCCGCCTGGAAGCGGGTGTTGACGAAGATCAGTGTCGTCTTGTGGCGCTTGATCTCCTCGTAGACCTCGGGGATCGCGTAGGTCGAGACATGCCCGGACCAGGGGATGCGGTCCTCGGTGCGCATGATGGTGATATCGGGTGCCGCACCACCTGTGACATGCACGAGGCCGGCGGGCGGGGCTGGGTTTTCACCCTGCGGCACCAGCCAGCGCTGCAGGTCCATGGGATCGGAGACGGTCGCCGAGAGGCCGATCGTGCGCATGTGGGGTGCGTGCTGGCGGATGCGGGCAAGGCCGAGCGACAGGAGGTGGCCGCGCTTGGAGGTGACCAGCGAATGCAGCTCGTCGAGGACCACGTATTTCAGGTCCTTGAAGAAGCGTTCGGCCTCCTTGTTGGCCAGCAGCAGCGCTACCTGTTCCGGAGTAGTCAGCAGGATGTCCGGCGGGTTGAGCTTCTGGCGCTGTCGTTTGGCCTGGGGCGTGTCGCCGGTGCGGTTCTCGATCGAGATGTCGAGGCCCATTTCGAAGACGGGCTTCATCAGGTTGCGCTCGATATCGACGGCGAGCGCCTTCAAGGGCGAGATGTAGAGCGTGTGGATTCCGGTGAAGGCGGAGCCGGGCGGGATCTTGCCGCGCCGCGTCAGATCGGTGAGCGACGGCAGGAAACCGGCGAGCGTCTTGCCGGCGCCGGTCGGCGCGATCAGCAGCATGTTTTCGCCCGCTGTGGAACGCGACAGCAATTCCAGCTGATGGGCGCGCGGCTGCCAGCCCTTCTCCGCGAACCATTTCTGGAACGGCCGGGGCAAAAGCGCGGCGTCACGGCCGGTAGAGGAGGTTTCGACGATATCCACGCCGCTCAAGTTAAGACAAAGCGCGCGAAAAAGAAGGGGCTTGACGCGAGCGCGACAATCGTGGATAAGTTTTATCCACGATATGGAGATGAGCGATGAAACTCGGCGACGGTGTCGAACAGGCGATCCACAGCATCAGCATGATGTCGAGCCTCACCGAAGGCGGGGTCCTGTCGGCCGCGGCGCTGGCGGAATTCCACGGGGTTTCGACCAGCTACCTGCTGAAACATCTCCAGGCGCTTTCGGGCGCCAGGCTGGTGGAAACGGTGTCGGGTCCGAAGGGCGGATACCGGCTCGCGAAGAAGCCGGCGGAGATCACGCTTCTCGATATCGTGCTTGCCGTCGAAGGACCGGCGCCGGCCTTCCGCTGCGCCGAAATCCGCCAACGCGGGCCGAACCCGCTGCCGGGACGGTATTTCACCAAACCCTGCGGCATCAACGCTGCGATGCTGAAGGCCGAAAAGGCCTATCGCGCCGAACTCGCCAAGGTGACGATCGCCGACATCCTGGCGGACCTCAACGCAACCGACGACGGCGGCATCGCCGCGCGCGGCTGCGCCTTTTTGGAAATCAACGAACGCAGAACCGCCCGGTAACCGGGCCATAGGCGCGCCGAAGGCGGCCATAACCCAAGGAGAAGACCCATGCATCAGCGTCTCAACATGCTCAAGGCCGCCCCGGAAGCCGTCAAGGCCGTCACGGCACTCGAAAATTACGTGCAGGCTTCCGGTCTGGAGCGCCGCTTCATCCACCTCATCAAGCTGCGCGCTTCGCAGATCAACGGCTGCGCCTATTGCGTCGACATGCATGTGAAGGAATCACGGCATGACGGCCTCTCGGAACAGTGGATCAACATGATGTGCGTCTGGTGGGAATCGCCGGTCTATGACGACAAGGAACGCGCCCTGCTCGGCTGGGTCGATGCCGTGACCCGCATCGCCGATACCGGCATTCCGGATGCCGCCTTCGACGCGCTGAAGGCGCATTTCACGGAGGAAGAGATCGTCAAGATCACCGTCGCTCTCGGCGTCATCAACACCTGGAACCGGCTGGCCGTTGGCTTCCGCAACCAGCACCCGATCGACAAGCCGGCCACCAAAGCGGCCTGATCTACCCTCCCGGCCTCGATCACCGCGCGACGATATACCGGTCGGAGCGGTGATTGATGGCGAGCACGAGATTGAGCACGACGGCGCCCAGCACCGACCATGCGACGGTGACGGGCGAAACGACGGCGAAGGCGCAGAGCATGACGCAGAGATCGAAGGCGAGCTGGATGAGGCCCGCCTGGATGCCGAAGCGCTCCTGGATATAGATCGCCAGGATGCCGACCCCGCCGAGCGAGGCGCGGTGGCGATAAAGCCCGAGCAGGCCGTAACCGAGCACCAGGCCGCCGAGCAGGGCTGCCCAGAACGGGTGCAGGTACTGGATCAGGAAGAAATGGCTCTCCAGTTCGGTGATGACCGAGACCAGCGCGATGGCGATGAAGGTCTTCAGCGAGAAGGCAAGGCCCAGGCGCTTGAATGACAGGTAATAGAACGGCAGGTTGACGATGAAGAACAGCAGGCCGAACGAAATCCCGAACGCATAATGCAGCAGGAAGGCGACGCCCGCCGTGCCGCCGGTCAAAAGACCGACCTCGTTCAGGAAATAGAAGCCGAGCGCCGATACCATGGCGCCGATGAACAGGCCTTGCCCATCTTCCAGCAGCGTGTGTTGTGCCGGATCGGCGCTGTAAAATCCGAGACCGCGCCTCTGCTGCTCAGCCAATTTGAACCCCTCAGGTTTTCGGTGATATTGCACTGCAATAAAACCGCCGGCAAGGGTCTTCAAGTGTTCATCGGCGGGCGCGGAAAAAAGCAAGAAACGGCGGGTTCAGCTGGGTTTGCGCGACAGAAACAGAATGCCGTGGACAGGTTTTCCGGCATCCATGCGAATGACGGTGTTTTCCACGAGGAGCAGATCGAAGCCGAAGCGGGAAAGCAGCGTACGGATATAAGCCTCGGAATGGGCGTAACGCAGGGAATCCCGCAGCACGAAACCCTCGCCCGCATCCTCGACCGAGAACGCGAAGAGACCCGCCGGGGACAACAGCTCAAGCACCAACGGGAAGACGGTTTCGAGCGAGCCCAGATACATCAGCACGTCGGCCGCGGAGACCAGATCGGCGCGGTGGACCGCCAAGTCGCCGAACAGGCCGGACTCGTCCGATGCGAGGCTAAGGTCGGACTGGCCGAGATGGTCGTAAAGACCCTTGGCCTGCGCCTTCGCCAGCATGTTGAGCGACAGGTCGAAACCTTCGAGGCGCTCGGTCCTGCCACGGATTTCGGCACCGAACAGGCCGGTGCCGCAGCCGAGATCGACCGTATTGCGGAAAGGTCCGTGCGGCATGACCAGCGCCGCCAGCTTGCCGGGCACGGAATAGCCGAGCTTTTTGACGAGCGCCGTATCGAACCGGTCGGCATAGTCGTCGAACAGGCCTTCGACATAACGGCTCGGCGGCCGGTCGGGCGTCTGCTCGGCGCCGATCAGCGCGAGTTTCAGGCGGGCGCCAAAAACGTCGTCCGGCCGCAGAGCTAGCGTCTGGCGATAGGCGTCCGCGGCCGCGCCGAGACCGGCCTTGTCGCGATATTCGCCGAGCCGGAACCAGCCGGCCGCCCAGTCGGGCGTCAGTTCGAGCGCCTGTTCGATCAGCTCCGCCGCAGCCGCGAAATCTCCGCCCTCCGCCAGCATGCGGGCGTAATCGGCGCGACGATCGGCGGTGGCATCCCCCGAGGAGAATTGGCTGGAAAACGGGCTGGGCGGCATGGATGATCCTCGAAGGTGGAGGTTCTTTGCCGAAGCCACAAAAAAACTCAAGTTCTATCTGAGGGGAAACGCTTGCGGTGGCAACGGCTGCCGATTATCTCTCATGGGCAATTTGGAGAAGGACAAGGATGGCGGACGGGGTCAACAAGTTCCTGGGCGATACGCCAGGTCGCACGATCATCAAGCTGATCGTGGTGTGCCTGGTGGTGGGTTTTGTGCTGGCATTCTTCGGCTTTACGCCGGACAATATCGTCGACACGATCCGCTACTGGTTCCTGGACCTCTGGTATAACGGTTTCCGGGCGCTCGGCCGGGTCGGCAATTATCTCGTACTCGGCGCGATCATCGTCATCCCGATCTTCGTCATCCTGCGCCTGATGAGCTACCGCCGCTGACATGACTTCACTGATCAAACCTTCCCGGCGGGACCTTCTCGTCTTTTCCGGCATGGCGCTGGTGCTTGCCGGCTGCTCCACCACATCAGTCCTGACGCCGACTGCCGGTGCCGAGGACGAGACCCAGGCCGCCCTTCCGATGGTCAACACGCTGCGGCAGAGCCGCGGCCTGTCCGCGCTCGCGCTCGACATGCCGGCGCGCAAGGCCGCGGCCCGCCAGGCGGTTCGCATGGCGAAAGCCAACGAGATGAAGCACCTGATCGGCTTCGGCGACAGCTTTGGCGCCCGGATGAAGAGCAGCGACGTGGCGCTGCCGGCGGCGGAAAACATCGCCAGCGGGCAGGATACGGTGACGGCTGCCGTGCAGGCCTGGATCGATTCGCCCAAACATCTCGAAAACATGCTCGGCTCCTACCGGGGGCTCGGGGTTGCCATGGCACGGACCTCGGTTGGCGCCCGGCCCTATTGGGCCATGGTCCTTTCCGGCTGACCCATGGAGAGCGGGGGGCGTAACCAAGAGACCGGGGTGGCCAGGCCGTTCGACGTGACGCACCGGCTGGTGCTTGGGATCGCCATCCCGATGACGCTCGGTTTCCTGACGACGCCGCTGCTCGGCCTCACCGATACCGCGGTGGTCGGGCAACTGGGCCAGGCGGAAGCGCTGGCGGGTCTGGCGATCGGCGCCATCCTCTTCGACCTCATCTATGGCAGCCTCAGCTTTTTCCGCACCTCGACCACTGGGCTGGTGGCGCAGGCCTTCGGCCGCGGCGACCGCCGGGAACAGCAGGCGGTGTTCTGGCGAGCCTTCTTGAGCGCGCTCGGCCTTGGGGTGATCATGCTGGCGTTCTCGCCACTGATCCTTCGATACGCGCCGGACCTGATGACCAGCGACCCGGCCGTTGCCGACGTGACCCGCCACTATTTCGGCATCCGGGTGCTGACGAGCCCGGCAACCTTCGCCAATTTCGCCATTCTCGGCTTCGTGCTCGGACGAGGCCAGGGCATGCTCGGGCTGACGCTGCAGATTATCCTCAACGGCACCAATATCGTCCTCGCCATCCTGTTCGGCCTGGTGTTCGGCTGGGGTGTGGCGGGCGTCGCCTGGGCGACCGCGGCGGCGGAAGTGACCGCCGTGGTGATCGGCCTCGTCATCGTCAGCCGGCAATTTTCCGCCGCCGACCGGCCGACGCGAGCGGATATTTTCGATGCGGCCAAGCTGCGCCAGCTTTTCCAGCTCAATGCCGACATCCTGATCCGCTCGCTGATATTGAACGGCGCCTTCGCGGTACTGACCCGCGTCGGGTCGAGCTTCGGGGCGGTGACGCTGGCGGCCAACGCGGTGCTGATGAACATCTTCATGCTGTCGGCCTTCTTCCTCGACGGGCTCGCGGGTGCCGCCGAACAGCTCGCCGGCCGCGCGGTGGGCGCCCAGTACCGGCCGTCCTTCGATCGGGCGCTGAAGCTGACCGGCCTCTGGTCCTTCGTGATGGCGGGCGTGGTCGGGCTGTTCTTCGTGGGCTTCGGCCAGCCGATCATCCAGCTTCTGACCACGTCGGAAGCGGTGCGGCAGGAAGCCTATGTCTATCTCGGCTGGGCGGCGGTGACGGGGCTCACCGGCGCGCTCGCCTTCCAGATGGACGGTGTCTTCATCGGCGCCACCTGGTCGCGCGAGATGCGCAACATGATGCTTGTCTCATTTGCGGGCTATTGCGTCAGCCTCGCCGTGCTCGTGCCGATGATGGGCAATCACGGGCTCTGGCTGTCGCTCAACCTGTTCCTGTTGATGCGCGGCTTTTTCCTGGCCGCCATGGTGCCGCGCAAGGCACGTCAGAGTTTTATCCCGGCCCATTGATCGAGGCGGGTGTCCCGCAGCTCGCGGATCGAGGAGACCTTCTCCCGGTCGAGAAGGCCCGAAAGCCCCTTGACGATCGTCGCCGGCAGGCCGGGCCCTTCATAGACCATGCAGGAATAGAGCTGCACGAGGTCGGCACCGGCGCGGATCTTTTCCAGCGCATCCGCAGCACTCGAGACGCCGCCGACGCCGATGACGGCGAGGTCCGAGCCGACGCGCTTGCGCACTTTTGCAAGGACTGCCGTCGAGCGCTTGAAGAGCGGGGCGCCGGAAAGACCACCCGCTTCCTTCGCCTGGGCCTGGTCCTTCAGTCCATCTCGGGCGAGCGTCGTGTTGGAGACGATCAGCCCGTCGAGCGGATGCGCGGTCGCCTCGGCCGCGATATCGTCCAAGCCCTCCTCCGTCAGATCGGGTGCGATCTTCAGGAAGACCGGAACGGTCCGGCTGTGGCGCAGCGCCTCTTCGGCGCGGGTGGCCAGTACGGCGTCGAGCAGCGCCTTCAGGCTGTCGCGCGCCTGCAGATCCCGCAGGCCCGGCGTATTGGGCGAGGAGATGTTGACGGTGAAATAGGTGGCGAGCGCATAGAATTTTCGGATTCCGGCGACGTAGTCGGCGATCCGGTCGGCCGCATCCTTGTTGGCGCCGATATTGACGCCGACGATGCCCGGCGCGTTGCGCCGCGCGGTCAGGCGCGTGAACGCCGCCTCATGGCCCTCGTTGTTGAAGCCGAGCCGATTGATGACACCGCGGTCCTCCACCAGGCGGAAGATACGCGGCTTGTCGTTACCCGTCTGGGCCTTGGGCGTCACCGTGCCGATCTCGGTAAAACCGAAGCCGAGCTTCAGCATCGCATCCGGCACCTCGGCATTCTTGTCATAACCGGCCGCAAGCCCGATCGGGTTTGGAAAGCGAATGCCAGCGACCGTCTGGGCAAGCCGCGGATCGATGGCCAGGCGGCAGGCGGGCACGAGGCCGGTTTTGAGGGCGGCGATCGACAGGCCGTGGGCAGTTTCCGGATCGAAAACGAAAAGGCTGCGCGAGGCAAACCCGGCAAAGGGGCCGATCATGGCATTTTCTCCGGGAAAGCATGCACGCCGTCGACGCCGATCAGCAGCGGCATTTCCCAAAGGACAGCCGAAACAGGCAGGGTGCCGTAAAGATGCGGGAAAAGATCGCCGCCGCGGGAGGCTTCATATTTCAGCGCCTCGCCGAGACTGGGCGCATTGACCGCGACCAGCATCAGGCCGGCAACGCCGGCAAAGTGCAGCCTTGCGGTCTCCTTCGCCTGCGTACCGGTCGAAAAATGGATATAGCCGTCCTTCAGGTCGATTTCGGCGCCTTCGAAGACACCTTTTTGCTTTGCCTGGCGCCAGAGCGTTTCCGGCACGATCTTGTACACTATATCCGTCATCATCAACTCTCGGGGACCTGCTATTCTCCGACCGTTTGCCGCAAAGCCCGGCGCTTGTCCACCGTTACAGCAGGAGGACCACAACATGAAAACGCTCGCATTGATGACTTGCGCACTGCTCTTGCCGCTGGCCGCCTCGGCGCAACAGCCGCAGACGAGCCGTTTCCAGCTTCAGCGCACCGAGACCGGCATCGTCCGGCTCGATACCGAAACCGGCGCGATGACGCTCTGCCGCGACGAGAACGGCACGCTCGCCTGCCGCATGCAGCCCGACGAGAGGGCAGCCTACGAACAGGAGCTCGACCGGCTGGCCAAACGCGTCACCGCGCTGGAGGAGCGGCTCAGCAACATTCCGCCGGACGCCTTGCCAAAGGCGCTGCCGAGCGATGCGGAAGTCGACCGCTCGCTGTCGATCATGGAGAAGTTCATGCGGCGCTTCATGGCGATCGTCGGCGAGTTCGCGGATGAACGGGAAGCCGATAAACCACAACCCAATCGTACGTGATCTCCCGCACTTGTTTCGGGTCTGCGAGAGGTTTACAACTTTCTAAGATTCATTGGCACGACTATGCTCTTGGGAGGGGGCGTGGACATGCAGACACTCACGATCATCATAGCAGACGACCACCCGCTGTTTCGCGGCGCGCTCAGCCATTCGGTGCGGGGCATTGCCGAAGAACTCGTGATCATCGAGGCCGGCGATTTCGAGGCGGCGCGGCGTGCGGCCGAAGACAATCCCGATGCCGACCTGATGCTGCTCGACCTCGCCATGCCGGGCGTCAGCGGCTTTTCAGGACTGATGTCGCTGCGCGCCGAATTTTCCGGACTGCCGATCGTCATCGTCTCGGCCAGCGACGATTGCTCCACCATCCGCAGGGCGCTGGAACTCGGCGCTTCCGGCTTCATCTCGAAATCCTCCGGGCTCGACGATATCCGCGCCGGCATCCAGACGGTGCTGGAAGGCGACATCTGGGCGCCGAAAGATTACCTAGCCGGACCGGAAGAAGATTCGGGCCTCACCGAGATCATCGAACGGCTGAAGACGCTGACGCCGCAACAGAACCGCGTGCTCTCCATGCTCGGCGAGGGACTGCTCAACAAGCAGATCGCCTATGAACTCGGCGTCTCCGAGGCGACCATCAAGGCGCATGTCTCGGCAATCCTCCTCAAGCTCAATGTCGACAGCCGCACCCAGGCGGTGATCAAGCTCGGCAAGATCAACATGGCGCTGGTGGCCTGACACGGGCCATCATTGGAACAGGATTTTATTCCTCTCGTCCCTTTACGCGAGGCTGAGGTTCCGTTAAAATTCGGGGTGCGCGCGAGCCGGCAGCCCGCTGGAGCGAGGCGTTCAAGGAACCGATCGACAAAAGTCTGATCGGTAGGGTTCTGATCGAGAGGTTCGCAGAGCGCTGGATTGTCCGGCTTTGTCTCGCGCACCGGTCACGGGTACGGACGACGATGCTGTCACATGATACGATCTGGAGCGCGATCGATACGCTCGCCCAACGCCACCAGCTGACGCCTTCCGGGCTGGCGCGACGCGCCGGCCTCGATCCTACTTCGTTCAACAAGTCGAAACGGCTCGGTCCGGACGGACGGCTGCGCTGGCCGTCGACGGAATCGATCGCCAAGGTGCTCGAGGCGACGGGCGCCACGATCGACCAGTTCATGAGCTACCTGCCGGCCGTTCCCGGCCGCTCCTCTATCCCGGAAGGCAATTTCCCGCCGCAGAACGGCTCCATCCCGCTGCTCGGTTTTGCGCAGGCCGGCGCCGGCGGCTTTTTCGACGATGGCGGTTTTCCGGCCGGTCAGGGCTGGGACGTGGTGGAGTTTCCGGTCGATCCGTCCCGCAAGGCCGGCGTCTATGCGCTGGAAGTCCAAGGCGAATCGATGATGCCGCTTTATCGCGACGGCGACGTGCTGATCGTCGAGCCGGGCGCGCAGGTGCGCCGCGGTGACCGCGTGGTGCTCAAGACCAAGGAGGGCGAAGTGATGGCAAAGGTGCTCGCCCGCCAGAGCGCCCGGACTGTGGAGCTGCTCTCCCTCAATCCGGAACATCCGAACCGCACCTTCGACCTTTCCGACGTGGAATGGATAGCCCGCATCATCTGGGCCAGCCAATAAGCGAGTAAGGAAGTGAGTAGGAAACTGCTCCTACCCAGCCATCAATAAAGCCCGTTCGGGAAATAGCGCAGGTAGATATCCTGCAGCCGGCCGTTGCGCGACAGGACGCTCAGCGCCTGGTCGAAGGCGGCGACCAAGAGCGGGTCGTCCTTGCCGAGCATGATCGACAGGCCTTCGCCTAGGAATTTCTCAGATAGATAGGGGCCCTCGAAGAGGGCACAGCATTTCGCCGAACCTTCGCCCGCCACCCAGAAGGGCAGTCTCAGGCCATCGGAAAAGGCGGCATCCACCTTGCCCGTCTTCAGGGCCTCCAGCACCGCCTCGTAGTTGTCGAACGGTACGGCGGCGATCTTCGGGAAAAACGCCTTCAGCATCAGCTCATGGGCGGTACCCCTGACGACGCCGACCGGCTTGCCGGAAAGTGCTGCCGCCGTATCGCCGTCGATCCTGGCCTTCAGGTTGCGGGCGAAACGTGCCGGCACGCCGAGATAGGGCCGCGAGAAGGCAAACCGCTGGCGCCGCTCCGGCGTTACCGCCATGCCGGCCATGA
This sequence comes from Neorhizobium sp. T25_13, assembly GCF_002968675.1. Lineage (NCBI taxonomy): Bacteria > Pseudomonadati > Pseudomonadota > Alphaproteobacteria > Hyphomicrobiales > Rhizobiaceae > Neorhizobium > Neorhizobium sp. T25_13. Next base: position 681,753 of record NZ_PVBI01000001.1, on the reverse strand, counting down.
CCGCTTCACCGGCGCCACCCTCCAGGGCCTTTTCCAGCTCGTCGAAAGGCAGTGCCTGGATCTGGCACTTCGCCTCGATCTTCAGCTCGGCGCAGATTTCGCGGGCAAGGTCGACATTGAAGCCGGCAAGCCTGCCTGTCTGGTCGGCAAAATTGAACGGCGGGAAATCGACGCTCGTCAGGATGCGGACCCGGATCACGGTGGAAAGATCAGGGCGGGCGAGCCGCTCCTTGGCATCGAACATCAGGGGTAGCGGACTGCCGCCTTCGGTAGCCCGAGCTGGGACCGCGGCGGCAACAATCCCTCCGGTCAGAAGGCAAAGCCGCAGAAGGTTGAAGAACCCCTTGATTTTCGGGGATGCAATCATGGGATGCATCTCTATGATCCAGATCGGGACAGGTTGGGGCGCTCGCTTGCGGGCGGTGTAGCAGAGACATGCGCTTGAGGGAATATCCGCCAGCAGCGCTGCCGGTGCAAGATGATGCGCGGAACAATTCGGCGTCGTCCGGAAACCTGTCGGCCGACAACGGCAGCACTGCCGGCGATCCGGAATTCCTCGCCCTCTCGGCGCTCGGCTTCTCCAAGCCACTGCTTTCGACGCTGACCGACAGGGCGCGGCGCAACGGAACCAGCATCGAGAGCGAACTGCTTCACAGCGGCCAGGTCGACGAGGCGGCCTATTACGGCGCCATGGCGCGTTACCTTCGCCTGCCCTTCATCGCGGCGATCGATCCGGGCTCGATCGCCGACATACCGGGGCTCGATACCCAGTTGCAACGCCCGAGCCAGGTCAGGATCAACCATCGCCACAAGGCGCCGCAAGTGGCGGTCGTGCCCGAGGCGAGAAGGCTTGCCGACCTCAAGGCGGCGCTGCTTGCAATGCCGCTGCTCGGACAGGACCTCGCGATCACCACTCCATCGGCGATCCGCCAGGCCGTCTGGAGATCAGGAGCGACGCGGCGCGTGCGCGAGACGATCAACGGGCTGTTCGAGCGTTTTCCCGAGTTCTCGGCCCGCGTGGTGCTCTCAGGCTCCCAGGGGTTTTACGCCGGGCTCGGATTGGCCGCCCTCACCACTGCGTTGATCGCCACACCGATCGAGACCCTGCTTTTCCTGCATATTCTTCTGTCGCTGATCTATTTCACGTCCCTCGGTCTGCGGTTCGCCGCCCTCACCCGACAGCAGTTCGGGAGCCCGATCCCGGTGGCCCTGCCGCCTCGAGAGGATGCGCTTCCCTGTTATACGGTGATGGTTGCGCTCTACCGGGAAGCGGCGGTGGCGGAACAGCTGATGGCCAGCCTCGGGCGGCTCGACTGGCCGCCCTCCCTGCTCGACATAAAGCTCATCTGCGAGGCGGACGACGAGGAAACGATCGCGGCGCTGAAGGCGCTGAAACCGGCCTCGCATTTCGAGATCGTCGAGGTGCCGCCGGCGGCGCCCCGCACCAAACCCAAGGCGCTCACCTATGCGCTGGGGGCTGCGCGCGGTGAATTCCTGGCAATCTACGATGCGGAGGACAAGCCGCATCCACAGCAGTTGCGCGAGGCCTATGCCCGCTTCCGGACGTCGCCGGTGGCGATCGCCTGCCTTCAGGCGCCGCTGATCATCAACAATGCCCGCGAATCCTGGATCAGCGCATTGTTCTCGCTCGAATATTGCGGCCTCTTCCGCGGGCTGCTGCCGATGCTGGCGCGCAGACAGATGCCGCTGCCGCTCGGCGGCACGTCCAATCATTTCCGCGCAGACGCCTTGCGCGCCGCCGGAGGCTGGGACCCGTTCAACGTCACCGAGGACGCGGATCTCGGTTTTCGCCTCTATCGCCTCGGCTATCGCGCGGATGTCATCACCCGCCAGACGGTCGAAGACGCGCCGACCACGATGCGCGTATGGCTCGGCCAGCGCAGCCGCTGGTTCAAGGGCTGGCTACAGACCTGGCTGGTGCTGATGCGCGACCCGCGCCGGCTGATCGGCGAGATGGGTTTTCGAGGCTTCTGCATCCTTCAGCTGATGATCGGGGGAATGCTGGTCTCTTCGCTCCTGCATCCGCTGATCGTCGTCTTCATGGGCGTTGGCACCTATTACATGCTGGAGGCGCCGGTGGACGAGATCCCGGCCGGGGTGCTCTTACTTTTCATCGTCGACACCATCAACATCCTCGGCAGCTACCTGATCTTCCTCGGGCTCGGACGGGGTCCGATGATCGAGCACGAACGGCGGCTGGTCGGCTGGCGCTGGATCGGCGTGCCGCTCTACTGGATGATGACCTCGGTCGCCGCCTGGCGGGCCGTGATCGAGCTGCGGTCTAAACCCTTCTTCTGGAACAAGACGCCGCATCAGCCGACCGGCAAAAGAAGCTGATCCCTCAGCCAGGCGTGGCATGCCGGAACATTTCCGCTCCCCGGGCGTCAGGTAGAAGGCTCTGACAATGGAGGAGACAATGCACACCTACTACCGTTATCACGGCGGCACGCCCGCGCCTGGCGCCCTTATCATCAAGTTCTATCACTCCGGCGACGAGATCCGCGGTTTTATCCGCAAGATCGCCGAACCCTCCGAAGACGACGCGATTTTTCCGGGAGAGGAAATGGAACCGGAAGCCGCCTTCCGGATGGCCGAGAACAAGAACCGCGGACCGGACAAGCCGCCGATCTTCGTCGAGCTTTCCGAGGGGGTTCAATGGGACCCTGCCTGGGGCAGATTGATGTGATGCTGGAGGCTTGAGGCCGTGGCGCCCGTGTCGTGCTTTCCCCGCGCAATTCGCGACTGCGCGCTTCCCACCTCTTCGTACAGCGGAGAACCGAGATAACCGGTCGCCGATCTGCCGCTCCCGGCAAACCAATGCTCCGGCGTTCGCAGGGAGGCGCGGATGCTTCAAAGTGGACTATTCACAACGACAGATCTTCCGTCGTATCTACCCCGGACAGAAGAAGCCGCCCCGGTGCATGGCTGAGCCCAGTTGTGATCCTCGTGCTGCGCGGCGGGAAGAAAGACATACGTGGAAAATAAGCAGTCGAATATCAGGGCGGCCGCATGGATGATGACGTCCATCGCATTGCTCCTGCTCATGGCCGTCTCGGGTCGTGCCGTAACCCGCGAGATCGACGTTTTTCAGGTGATGGAGATGCGCTCCGTCATTGCCTTTTTCATGCTGCTGCCGCTTGTCCATCGCGAAGGCGGCATCAAGGCGATGCGAACCGGCATCCTGCCAAGCCACATAGGCCGCAACGTCGCGCACTATGTCGGCCAGTTCGCCTGGCTGATGGGCCTTACACTGATCCCGCTGGCGCAGGTGATCGCCATCGAGTTCACCGCTCCCATCTGGGCAGCTCTGATGGCCGCGGCGTTTCTCGGGGAACGGCTGACATGGCGTAAAAGCGTGGCGATCCTGTTCGGTCTGGTCGGCGTGGCGCTGATCGTGCGCCCCGGTGCTGCGGCGCTCAACCCGGGTCACCTCATCGTGCTCGGAGCAGCCTTTGTATTTGCGATATCCTTCATCACCACAAAGGCCCTGACACGTTCCGACAGCGCGACGAAGATCATCTTCTGGATGCTCGTCATTCAATCGGTCATCGGAATAGTACCGGCGCTGAACGTTTGGGTCTGGCCGTCTGCAGCAACCTGGCCGTGGATCTTCCTGATCGCATTTACAGGCACATTCGCCCACTATTGCATGGCGAAGGCATTGTTCCATGCCGACGCAACGGTGGTGATGCCGATGGACTATCTGCGCGTGCCGTTGTCGGCCCTCCTTGGTTACCTCCTGTATGCCGAGGCTATCGACAGCTTCACGGCGATTGGCGCGGGACTCATTCTCGCCGGCAATCTTTTCAACCTGCGCCGTCCTAACGCCAACCGGATACAGGCCACTCCGTCCTGATGGCGGTCGGGAGAAGCCGTTCGATACCGCACCTAGTCGTTCTCCTTAAGCGGCCTGGCTGGCTGATACTAGAACACCAGCGCATTCGATGTGAGCGGTTTTGATCGGCTACTCAGCAGATAACCGCACACCCCGTCGAGCTAAAAAACCCGCCGATCTTGCATCTCAGCGGTCCCGAGCGCTTGCCTCACGCTCAGCCCGCGAGCCGACTACCCGGAACGCTTGCCCGCGCAAGGGCCATCAGCATCGGACCGACAGCGAACTCGCTTCTTTCGGTACGGCGGGTGAGATCGCGCAGATAACCACCAGCTGAGTTGATGTGCCCTCCCCTTTCGAGAATGCAGGCAATGACGGTCGCGGCATTTTCCTTGCCCATCGCCATACACGCCTCCTCATAGGCGGTAGGGCTGACCCCAAGCATGGTACGAACAACGAGCGCCGCCGCCATCAGGTCGCGCCAGTTGTCGATCCTCCCGCACGGCCCGTAGTCTGCGATCTGGGGGCAGGCCTGGAGCACAAGCCCGAGCGGGAAGGATTGCAGAGATCTCGGGGCTACGCCGCGGTTGTGGGGCGACCTTTCCCTGCTTCTGCCTCTGACCGGTTCACTCCGCGGTTGGGGATCGCCCGGCAAGGATGCGACACGCGTAATCTCCTGGCGCGGTTCAGATTCATAATTGTAGTTAAGATTAGAATTCTGTTTGTGGCGCTCAATCTGAGACTCTCTGGCGTCGATTTTTTGCGTTTTTACTCGAATTTCCAACAGGTTGATAATCTCCGAGCGCAACATTTCCATCTCCTCCAAGATGGGAGAGATGGTTTTGACGGTGGCGACACGCGGAATCCGCTCCACCAGCGCTCGGAACATGTCGAGGATCGTCCCCCAATCCCCGGGAACGCCTTCGTCGAAGGCTGTGGCAATCAGCTTGGCGACATCACGCCGGCAGACGGTGAGCCGGTCCCGGGTAATTCGCAACAGTTCCCGTTCGGCGACCACCTGAGCGGCCATGCTCTCGATCTCGGCTGCACGCGCCAGAAGCGGTGCGAGGCTGAAGCCGAACGCCTCGTTGATCTCTCCAGCGCGGCTGCGACGGGCGTAACGTTTGCCGTTCGGACTGTCCTTGCGCAGGATCAGACCGGCATCGATGAGAACGGCAAGATGCCGCCTGAGCGTCGCAGCCGTCATGCCACGGGCGCGGAGAGAGAGCTGGGCGTTCGAAGGGAAGACGACCAGGCCCCTCGCCTTGGAAATCTCGTCATCCGGGTAGAACGTCAAGAGCGCGTCAAGCACCGTCAGGGCACGATCGGTCACGCCCAGCGACGGCCGGGCCTCGCAGACGGCTCTGAACAGTTTCCATTTGTTACGGGTAATTCCGGGTTCAATCGTTTCGGCGAGTTGCTGATTTACCAACATGCCAAGCGACATCGCCCGCCGCCCAAAGGGCGTCGTCACATACCTACTCTCCATCTGCCTTCACTTTCGCTAAGGCAAAAGAAATCCGCACGCCCAAACGGCGCCTAAACTCTTGACAGTGATTCGAGGAAATGCGATTCTAGATTTGCTAAGATCTGAGAAGGGCTTCCACGACTATGTCGCTTGGGGGCCTTTTTCTTTTGCGGTTTACGCTCCTTTATTCTGTTGGAATTCTGCAAAGAGGGCCTGGAGCCTCTCCTGCACGAATTGATCGAACCCGGGCGCAGCCTTGTTATCGAAAACAAAGGTCGCGCTCGATGCGTTCTTCTTGAACTGGACCGGAACTCCGGAAATTTGCGAATTGGCAGCAGGGGCCTTGGTTACGACCGGCCTTCTGGAAGCCACCGCCAGCGCCCGATGAAACCGCTCGTCGCTTGATAGCGGCCGCGAGTTGTCCGCGGACAACTCCGCCAGAACCAGATCAGGTTCCACACTCTCAAGGCGCTCCCCCAGCTCCAGCCAGCGTCTGCGGCCGATCTCCGGTGCCGCGCCAATGGCTGTGATCAAGGTGATCGGCACCTGCCGCGTCACGATCAGCATCTTCGACAGCGCGGCCTTGTCCACGCCCAGCGCCGCCATGATGATATCGCGGGTAAAACCCCGTTGCTCGAGCCGCAAAGCGAAAAGCGCTCGCTCGATATAGGACAGGTTGGTTCGGGCGCTGTTTTCCTGCCCTTGGCTGACCACAAGCTGATCATCGGTGAGTTCTCGGACAACTGCCCGTACACGGATGCCGAGTTTCTTGACCGCAGCCAGCCGCCGATGGCCATAGGCGACCTGATAGCGGTTTTTCGTCTGCGGGTGCGGCCTCACCAGGATGGGCACCTGCTGACCATGCTCACGGATCTGCTCCACCAGCTCGTTCAGCTGAACGGCGTCGATCTCCAGTCGGTCTTCGACGAAGGACGCGTCGATAAGGCCAGGATCGATCTCGACGACGATCTGGCCTTGGGCGAGCTGCCGTTCAAGATCGTTCGCCCGTTCGACCTTCTCGGTGATGTTGCCGAGCGTTTTGGTGATCCCGCCAACAGGTGCCGGATTGCGGGCCTGTGGTACGAAGCCGGCGATAGGGCGGTTGTCTCTCGGCGCGACCGGTTCCGGGCGGGCCGAGGTGGAAGAGGATATCTCGATGAGGTTCTTTCGTGCCATCTAATTACTTCCTTCCCCACGTGGATCGGATATGGGCCTCGATCTCCGAATTCACGAGATTGAGCGACTCCCAGGCTCGATCGTAGGTGCCGCGGACGAACAGCGACCTTTCCACTTCATAGAGGGTCTGCTTCGTCACGCCGGCATCGGCGATGGCGGTCGATTTCAGCATCGCATTCTGAAGCATGCGGTTGCCGAAGATCGCGCGCATGAAGCCTGTCATCTGGCTTTGCGGGCCGTCATTGGGTTCAAATCGGGTGACGAGGTATCGCATCCAATCATAACTCGTCCGGCCCCCTGCCCTTTCGACCACGGACATGAGCTCGCTCGTCATGGTCAGGAACTGGGACATCGACATAACGTCGAGCATTTGCGGATGTACGGTGATCAACACGGACGTGGCCGCGCAGAGCGCCGACATCGTAAGGAACCCGAGCTGCGGCGGGCAATCGACAACCACGACATCGTAGAGGCTTTCGATCTCGGTCAACGCCTCGCCGATCCGCGCGAAGAACATGGTCTCCGCGGTTCCGGATGCCATTGCCTTGGGGGTTTCGTGCTCGAATTCCATGAGCTCGAGATTGCCGGGGATCAGATGAAGGTTGGGGGTATAGGTCGCGCGCACGATATCGGCGATCGGCCGCGGATCTTCATAGCGGATTGCGCCATAGAGCGTCTCAGCCTCTCCGACGTCCAGTTCCGGCTGATGGCCGAACAGGGCGGAAAGAGAAGCCTGCGGGTCGAGATCGACTGCCAGGACGCGATAGCCCCTCAAGGCCAGATATTGCGCCAGGTGCGCGGCGGTGGTCGTCTTGCCCGAACCACCCTTGAAGTTCATGACCGACACGATCTGAAGCTTGTCGGCGCCCTTGCGGGCCGGGACGTATTTCGGGGTACCGTTGCGTTCGTCGAGAACCCGGCGGATCCGGTCCATATCTTCCGCACCATAAAGGCGCCGGCCATTGGCGAGCGGATCCGGACCGTGGCCCTCGGCTGCGACTTGTCTCAGATAACCTTCGCCGATGCCTATGAAGCCCGCGGCCTCGGCAGGGGAAAAGAACCGCATCGTCTTTTGAGAAAGGGGTGGGAAGATTTTAGCCTGGTGCTGCTGGAGCTGATAGGACAGCTCCTGGGCGTCTGTTGCCAGAAGTGAAGGAAGATGCTCTTGATCGTCCTGGATAACGAGACTCGGCTGCATTTGTTGATTTCCCGTTTAACTGCGCAATTTTCACAGAAAGCGCTTTAACTGCGCAGTTATATTATGCTCCGATTCGTTACCGATTTACAAACGCTTAACCAAACCGCCATTTTCCGCGGTTTTACTGCCGAATTGCAGCCGCCGACGCGTCTTCCTGCTCTCCGTTTCCGAGCGATTTGGCGACAGGCGAATCTCGCTGATGGGATGTAGTCCGCGGACTACTCTTCCTGGCGACTCGCAAAGTAATTTGTCCCCAGACGACCGCTGACATCGTCCTTCGTCAACGGTGGTCCGCGGACTACTGCGAAGTCTTCGAAAATCTGGAGTGGGCGATCATCGCAAATGAACCCGCGTCAGGAGGCCCTGATGCATCGACCTGTCTTGCGGACGGTGATCGCGAAAGCAGCGAAAACCGGGGCGGTATGGTCCTGCGATCGATGGGTGTGAGCGGAGGCTCCGGTTGCGGTCATTCTCGGCGCGGGCTGGGACGTTGGGAGCCTGTCTTGTCGATATTCGCTTCCCGTTGCTGGCCGGTTATTCTTGTTTGGCGATCTGAAGATTCGGTTGCTGATCTGGGAGTGAGGCGTCGTTCGCCGAGCCGAGGCCACGAATGTCCGATAGTAACGACCAGGGGGCCATGGACTTGACCGCCGGCCATTCGGGCAGTTGGCGCGAGACAGCTTTGGCTTTGAAGAGGATGCGCGCTGCAAAGCTACATCGACGATTGAAGCAAGCGGCGGGATGTCATCGGAAGATGAGTGCCCAACAACAACCGGGGGAGGGCGCGTCGTTGCTCTCGTAGCCGAACCGCTCGAATGGAAAAAGCTACCGCGAAGAGGCGGCTGTCGCTCAGCGCGAATATTGCGGTTACTATGGAGGAGACCTGCGTCGCGGGGTATGGGAGTTGCATAAAGCGTGGGCGATGCAGTGACGGTTCCTTGGCGGCCGGCCGGCAGGAAGCAGCCGATCGTGCGTAACGGCGACATTCCGGATTTCAGAACTGCCGATACCTCAGGGAGGCGGAATCAGTCGGTCTGCCCGGCTTGAGATCAACGGTGGCAATCTTCAGCGCGGCAATCGACGCATGTGCATCACTGTACGCCGCAGAATTTCCTGGGTTCAATTTCAGCGGCCGGAGGCAGGGGAGGGGTGCTGCAATTTGCTTCGGGCCAAAGAAGGTCTCGCTCTTCGCAGATTGTTATAACCTGTTGGTGTACGCGATAGGTCATAAAGGCATGTCGACGAATCGGAATTTCGTCGGCATAGTCTTTTTGGGATAAGAGCAGAGGCCGGTGCATGGCGGCCTTGCGATGCGGCCCTCGCCGCGGGCGTGAAGTCTCCCTGAAACCTTCATTTTTTTGGTCGACAGTCCGTGCGGTTTTTTCAATAGAAAGGGCCTGAAACCGCACGCATGGCCTTGCCTTCACGCGTGAACTTGCTGGTACCGCACCGCCGACAGTGGACGGATCGTCAAGCCCTCAAGACCAGGCGCAGCCTTGAAACGCGCCGATGGGCAGCTTCAGGTATCGCATGCCGTTGGCTTCCGGTTCCGGAAGCCGGCCGCCATTGATGTTGATCTGCAGCGCGTGCAGGATCAGTTTCGGCATCGGCAGGGTGCTATCCCGCTTTTCGCGGATGGCGACGAACTCGTCCTTGCAGGAAGGCTGCTTGAGATGGATGTTCTCCGTTCTCTGGCGCTCCACCGTGCTTTCCCATTGCGGCTGCCGGCCGCCCGGCTGGTAGTCGTGTCCGACAAAAACTCGCGTATCCCCGGGCAGTGCCAGGATGGCCTGGATGCTGGACCACAGAGCACTTGCGCTTCCGCCGGGAAAATCCGTGCGAGCCGTTCCGCCGTCTGGCATGAACAGCGTGTCATGCACGAATGCTGCGTCGCCGGCGACATAGGTGATCGACGCAAGCGTGTGGCCGGGCGAATGGATGACGCCGACCTCGATATTGCCGATGGAGAACGTTTCTCCGTCGGAGAACAGGCGGTCCCACTGGCTGCCATCGACAGGCAGGTCTGGCCAATTGTAGATCTGCGCCCAGATTTTCTGGACATCGATCACGTGAGCGCCGATCGCCATCGGCGCACCGGTCACGTTTTTCAGGTAGGCGGCCGCGGAAAAATGGTCGGCATGCGGATGAGTGTCGAGGATCCACTGCAGGCGCAGGTCGTGCTGGCGGACATGGTCCAGCAGGGCATCAGCGTTGTGGGTCGCCGTTGAACCCGACTTCTCATCGAAGTCGAGGACCGGATCGATGATGGCGCAGGCCTTGGTTTGCGGGTCGCTCACCACGTACTGGATCGAACAGGTACGCGGATCGAAGAATGCAGCGACGTCAGGTCTATGCATAACTGGCCTCCCGAAGGTCCGGTATACGCGGGGAAAAGATCGCCCGTGCGGGATCGAATGTGTAGAACTCGGTATAGGAAGCCGCATCCCGTGCCAGCTGTGCGACAGATTGAAGGATGAACTGGACTTTCTCGTCCGAAAGCAGAACGCTCAGATTGAGCCGCGTAAAACCCGGCTTCTCGATCTCGTTGCCGCTCAGGATTGCCTGCCTGATCCGCTCCGACGTCTCGGGATCGATCGACAGCAGCCGGTGCACATACGGGCCTGCGCAGGCGCAGCCCCCGCGGGCCTGAATGCCGAACCGGTCGCTGAGCATGCGGGTGACCAATTGCTGATGAACGTAGCCGCCCTTGCCGTCCCTGATGCGAAACGAGAATATCGGCAGCCGCGCCATCGCGGCGGAGCCCAAGAGCTCGATCTGCGGCACGTCCTGCCAGGCGGCGAGCGCCCTTTGTGTGAAGATGTCGTTCAGCCGGCGGATTTCCTCCAAACCGATCGCATGCTTTACGAGGAAGACAAGTGCCGCACGAATGTCGCCTACGACATTGGGCGTTCCGGCTTCTTCACGGGCTTCCAGGCTGTCGCTGTAATCGTGGCAGGTAGGCGACACGAATTTGACGGTGCCGCCGCCCGGCCAGGATGGTTTGCTGGTGACGACGGCGTCATGCCGCACGATCAGCACGCCAGAGGCGCCCGGGCCGCCGAGGAACTTGTGCGGCGATACCACGATCGCGTCGATCTCGGCGCCTTGCTCCGGCGTCATTAAGATCGGCATGTAGGGGCCGGCGCCAGCATAGTCCCAGACGATCTTGGCGCCCGCCTGTTTCGCAAGCCTGGTGACGGCGGCAACGTCGGTCGAGATGCCGGTTATGTTCGATGCGGCCGAAAACGAGCAGATTGTCAGGTCGGCACCGGTGCTCTGAAGGGCCTCGTCCAGAAGGACAAGATCCGGGCCGCCGCGGCTGCCTTCGGGAATTTCGACAATCTCTGCGCCGCTCTCGCGCCAGGGCAGGATGTTCGAGTGATGCTCGTAAGGTCCGACGATCACGCAAACCCGCCGACCGGCAGCGATCGCATCGGTAATGCCCAGCAGGTGGACGAGCCGATTGAGGCCAGCAGTCGCGCCGGATCCCGCAAAAATGGCAGCATGCCGGCTGTCTGCTCCGCAGCATTTTTTTATGACCGACCGCGCCTCACGCCGCAGGCGGGTCATCATTCCCCCGCAATAGGAGGCCTCCGTATGGCTGTTGGCGTAATAGGGCAGGACCTCATCGAGAACAAACTGCTCGACCTGCCTGAGCGCCCGCCCCGAGGCGACGTAGTCGGCATAAACGAGATCCTTCAAGCCGAACGGCCCGTCGACCTTCGCCTTCGAACCGATCAATCCGTCTTTCAACGCGGTGATCGGATCGGCGATTTCGAGGCTGCTTTTGAACTTGCCAAGGACGGTGACGAGTTCCTTTGATGGATTGAGATCGGCCTGTTCACGCATCGTCGGTTCTCCAGACAGCAATTGACAGCGATTATAATCTCGACCACGGTCTGGAAACTTCACCTATTTTTCAGGCAACAAGCGGAAATGCGGGTCACATGATCGATAAATCTGTAAATTTTGATCATATTGATCTGAAAATCCTGACCTGCCTCCAGCGCAACGCCGCACTCTCGCAACGGGATCTGGCCGAACAGGTCGGGCTTTCGCAAAATGCCTGCTGGCGCCGGCTCCAGCGACTCCAGTCGAGCGGCGTGGTGGGCGGTTCACGCGCCGAGGTCGATCTCGAGATGCTGGGCTTTGACCTGACGGTCATCGTGATGATCCGGACCCGTCACCATTCCAAGGAATGGTCCGAGGATTTCCGCAAGCATGTCGACCGGCTGCCGGAAGTCATCGATTTCTATCGGATCGGCGGAGACTGGGATTATCTGATCAAGGTCGTCACCCGCGGAATTTCGGGCTACGACGCCTTCTATCAAAAGCTCATCACCAATTTCGACCTGGCGACCGTGACCGGATTTTTCGCCATGGAGGCCATCATTCGCAATCGGGCCGTGGACCTGAGCCGCCTGAGGTGAACGGGCGCTGCCACAGGTGAGGCCGGCGCAACCTGCTGCTGCCGGCGGGTCCATCGTGCAAATGTTATTATGTTACATTTGCAATTGACGAACGTAATAACATTACGTATGCAGCCGCGGACAGTCCCGAGGATGCGATGAGCAACGTCACCTGGAATTCGAGAACCGTCAGCTTGGCTAAGGTCAGGCCGCGCTTTCATCACCTGAGCGGCGAGCGTGATTATCGGTGCCGGGGCTCCGGTCAATCGACACAAAGCAATTGAGGACGCGGCGGAGGACGTAGCCCCACACGCTTCCGCTCAGCCCCAACCCATGACTTTTGCCACAACATCCAATCGAACGGAGAACGCAATGCGCATTGCGAACACGCTTTTACTCACGCTGATGCTCGGGGCCTCGATGCCGGCAGCGCATGCCCAGGCCGATACCCTGAAGGTTGCAGGTCCGTGGGAGATCACCGGTATCGAACCGGCCCAAACCGGATATGTCTTCAGCCGCCTTCAGGTGGCTGAGACGCTCGTGACGACTGACAAAAAGGGTGCGCTTGTTCCTGCTCTTGCCGAAAAATGGGCGGTGTCGGATGACGGCCTGACCTGGCGCTTCACGATCCGCGGCAATGCGGGATTTCACGATGGAACCTCGGTCACCGCCGAAGCCGCCGCGGCCAGCCTTCGGCGTGCGCGGGCGGGTGTCGGTGTTCTTTCGCAGGCTCCGATCGCGGATATCGCCAGCGAAGGGCAGGACATTCGAATTCGCCTGACGAAGCCATTCTCCGCGCTGCCGGCCTATCTCGTTCACTTCAGCACCATCATTCTGGCGCCATCCTCCTTCGACGCTGCCGGCAAGATCACCGGGATCGTGGGTTCTGGACCCTATAAAGTGAAAGCACTCACGCCACCGGCGCGGCTTGAACTTGAAGGCTCGAACAGTTGGTGGGGCGGTAGGCCCGGAATTGACGACGTCAACTATCTGGCCGTGGGGCAGGGGGAGACCCGCGCCCTGATGGCCGAAAGCGGCGAGGCCGACCTTGTCTTTTCCATGCTGCCTGTTTCGGTCGACCGCCTGAAGGCGAACCCGAGGCTCGACGTCCAGATTGCCACCATCCCCCGCACCCGCATCCTCAAGGTCAACGTGGCGTCGCCCTTCTTCGACCAGGCGGAAGAGCGGCAGGCAGTCAGCGCTGCGATTGACCGCGTCGGCATCGCCAAGGTCATCCTGCGCAACGCTGATCTTGCCGCAACCCAGCTCTTTCCACCGGCTATGAAGGGTTGGAATTCCGCCGATGTTCAACCGCTCGAGAAAAACGTCCAGAAGGCGAAGGAACTGCTCAAGACAGCAGGTTGGGTACCGGGCCGAGACGGCATCCTGGAGAAGGATGGAAAACGCTTCAGCGTGACACTGCTCACCTATGCGAGCTGGCCGGAGCTGCCGCCGATCGCGACAGCCTTGCAGGCCCAGCTTCGGCAGATCGGTATCGACGTGAAAGTCTCCGTCGGCAACAGTTCCGAAATCCCGGCGCGGCATCAAGACGGCACGCTGGAAATGGGACTGGTGTCACGGCTCTACTCGATCGTCCCCGACCCGATCGGAACGCTGCTCCAGGACTATGGCCCGGGCGGCAGCGACTGGGGTTCCATGGGCTGGGACAACAAGGAGATCCAGGGCATCGTGGGACAGCTTGCCGCGACAAGCGATGCCGGCGCCCGCGCGCCGCTTCAGGCGCGTGCCGTTGAAATCCTTCAGGAGGAACTGCCGAGTATCCCCGTCACCTGGTCGGAGCTTGCCATCGTCTCCAGCAAGCGGATCGCCGGCGTCGAGGTCGATCCCCTTGAAGTCAACTACGGCCTTTCCGCCATACGCTGGGCGGAGTGATGGAAGGCGCCATGAAAAACTTCTTTCTTTCGCGCCTGTTGCAGGCCGGCATCGTCGCCATCGTGGTTGGAGCCGTGTGCTTCGCCTTGATGCGCGTGCTGCCGGGTGATGCGGCTATGCGCATTGCGGCCGGCCGTTACGGCCCCGATGCCCGCATCGCCGATGCGGCAGAAAAGGTCAGGCTCGAACTCGGGCTCAACCGCCCGATTGCGGCGCAGTTCCTGGAGTGGATCGGCAGCCTGTTGCGGTTCGATCTTGGCCATTCGCTGGTCACCGGCCGGGCGGTCGCCCATGAACTGCAGGTGCAGCTCGGCGCTTCCGTCTGGTTGGCTGCGGCAGCGTTGCTTATCTCGCTTTTGATCGGCCCACTCGTCGGGCTCTTTTCCGGCCTGAAACCCGGTGGAGCCGCCGACCGCTTCGGGCTTGCCGGGGCCGTCGTCTTCCGCGCCATCCCTCCCTTCGTGCTCGGGCTGATCCTGATGCTGATTTTCTCTCGGCAACTCGGCTGGTTGCCGCCGGCAGGCTTCGGTTCACCCCGCGAGATCTTGCTCCCGGCGCTGACCCTGGCGCTCGGGCTCGCAGCCATGTCGAGCCGCGTCACCCGCAATGCGGTGGCTGCCGTCGCACGGGCGCCATACTTCGCCTTCGCTCGCTACAAGGGGCTCCCGGAGGCAGTGGTGGTGAGGCGTCACGGGCTTCGCAACGCGGCCATCCCCGTCGTCTCCTACCTTGGCCTGCAGGCGATCTATCTGGTCGAGGGGGTCGTGGTGGTGGAATCCCTGTTTGCCTATCCCGGCATTGGTCACGCGCTGGTGCATGCCATCGTCGAGCGGGACGTCCCGATGGTCCAGGGGACGGCACTGGTGATGGGACTGATGTTCGTCGCCATAAACGCGACCGTCGACCTCCTTACCTTCTGGCTCGACCCGCGGATGAGGAGAACGGCATGAGCACGATCGATCATATCTCCTTCGCGCAACCGAGATCAGGCATCGGAGCGGCACGTCTGACCGGCGCCGGACTTCTGATTTTGCTCGCCGGTTTTGCGACAATCGGACCGGTGGTCATACCGGTGGATCCGTCGGCCCAGGATTTGGGCGCGAGCCTCGCTCCAATCAGCGGCGACCACCTGCTCGGCACCGACCATTACGGACGCAGCATGCTCGCGCGGCTTGCCCATGGCGCACGCCTCTCATTCGGCATGGCCTTCCTGACCATGCTGGCGGCAGCCATGCCCGGCGTTCTGCTGGGCTTACTCGCGGCCTGGAGAGGCGGCTGGGCGGAGAAGGGGCTGGAACTCATGGCGACCGTCGTTTTGGCACTGCCCGGCCTCATGCTCGTCCTGCTTCTGCTTGCCTTCTCCCCCGGCAACTACGGGCCGCTCTTCCTCGGCCTGGCGCTGAGCCTGTGGGTGGAGTTCTACCGCGTGACGAGGGCGACGACGAAGACGATACTGTCCCAGCCGCATATCGAGGCGGCACGGATGCTGGGCTTCGGCTCGCGCTACATCCTCACGCACTATGTCCTGCCCGTCATCGGACCGATGATCGCGACCCTTGCAGCCTTCGCCATGGCAACGGCGATTGTCGCGGTGTCGACATTGAGCGCGATCAGCGTCGGCCTCCAGCCTCCCACGCCCGAGCTCGGCAGCATGATCGTCGAGCTTCTGCCCTATTTTGCCGAGGCGCCGGTGCAGGTGCTGCTTCCCGCCGGACTGATCTTCCTGCTGGTCCTTGGCCTGCAGCTCCTGGCTCAGGGAGAGCGAGCATGAACATTCAGGTCATCAACGATCTCTCGGTCACCGACCTTTCGATCCACACGGCGGACGGCCCCATCGTCTCCGATGTTTCACTGTCGTTGGGCAGGGGACATCCCCTGACGCTTCTCGGGGAAAGCGGATCGGGGAAATCCCTGGTAGCCCAGGCAATCATGGGCAATCTGCCGCCGGGGCTGCATGCGACAGGACGCATTTTGTTCAAAGGGTCGGATCTTCTCGCTGAAACACCCTCCGAACGCCGTTCCCGTTGGGGCCGTAGCATTGGCCTCCTGCCGCAGGAGCCTTGGCTGGCGCTTGATCCGACGATGCGGGTTTTGCCTCAGGTGGCAGAAATCCATCGCCATGTGAAGGGCAGCGATGCTGCCGCAAGTGCGGCCGGGGCGAAGGAAAATCTGCTGGAGGTCTCCTTGTCGTCTGCGGAGCCTCTTTACCCCTTCCAGATTTCCGGGGGCATGGGTCAGCGGGTGGCCATCGCCATGGCCCATGCCGCCGGCAGCGAGCTGTTGATCGCCGACGAGCCGACCAAAGGCCTGGACGCGATGCTCAGGGACCAGGTGGCGGCCCGTCTGCGCCAGGAAGTGGAGAATGGACGCCTCCTCCTCACCATCACTCACGATGTCGCCGTTGCTCGAGCACTCGGCGGAACCATCGGCATCATGCTGAACGGCCGGCTCGTCGAGTTCGGTCCTGCCGAAACAGTCCTTGAGGCACCCGAGCACCTCTACACCAAAGCGTTGCTTTCCTCGGAACCGTCGCAGTGGGTTCGACAGGTGCCGGCGGCATCCGGTGAACCGATGATCGCCGGGCGCGGCCTGAAAAAAAGCTATGACGGCAAAACGCTCTTCTCTGGCCTTGATATTGAAATTGCGTCCGGTGAGATCGTCTCGATCTTCGGCTCCAGCGGATGCGGCAAGACGACGATCGGCAACATTCTTCTTGGCCTAACCCTGCCCGACGCGGGCCTGGTCGAACGACACGCGAGCCTGTCGCCTCTGCGGTTCCAGAAGCTTTACCAGGACCCGCCTGCCGCCTTCGCACCGCATCAGACGATCCGCAAAGGGGTAAGGGATCTGTCTCGCCTGCACGGCAAACCGTGGGCAAGGGTGGAGGAACTGCTGGCCCGGCTGCGGCTGCCGGAGAGCTTGCTCGACCGCCGGCCGGGTGAGATTTCAGGCGGCGAACTGCAGCGTTTTGCGCTGCTGCGTGCCCTCTTGCTCAATCCCGCCTTCCTCTTCGCCGACGAGGCCACTTCTCGCCTCGACCCGGTCAGCCAAAAAGAGGTCGTCACGTTCCTGCAGGAAATCGCCGCCGAGACGGGGCTCGCCATCCTGCTGGTCACTCACGACCGGGATATTGCCGAGACGATATCCACACGGGTCATCGATCTCGGAGGTCGTGAGGGAAAAACCGTGTGAGGTCGTCGGCTACGGCGACACCGCATATTCCCGTGGTCTATGCGGAGCCGCTTTCCACGCACACCCTCGATTGGCTTGAACGTCTTTCTCAGCTCTTGCGCGGCTCCT
The DNA here is from genome assembly GCF_002968675.1 of Neorhizobium sp. T25_13. Taxonomy (NCBI): domain Bacteria; kingdom Pseudomonadati; phylum Pseudomonadota; class Alphaproteobacteria; order Hyphomicrobiales; family Rhizobiaceae; genus Neorhizobium; species Neorhizobium sp. T25_13. The sequence goes on along the minus strand of NZ_PVBI01000001.1, from coordinate 664,456 downwards.
CGGGGACGAGGCTTTCCAGGTTCAGGCCAAGCGCATCGCCAAGCTTTTTCATGGTCGGCAGGGTCACGGCCATCTCGAGGATCGAGCTGACGGTCTGGTCGACGGGGGAGGGCATGCGTTCGCCGGGCTCCCCCAAGCGGCTAAGGCCGGTGATGTGGTTGATCGAGATGCCCTTGATCTTCTCGGCCGGTTTGACCATCTCGCCGATGATGGCGGGCAGGGCGGCGAGCCGCGCCTTTTCCATCTCCATGGCCGCCAGTTCCGGCGAGCGAGTGTTTTCCGCCTCGATCCGGGCGGCCTCGCCGTCGGCCTCGGCTTTCTTCTGGATGCGCAGCGTCTCGGCCTCCTCCCGGCGGATCAGGCCGCGGGTCTTGGCGGCGATCTGGTCGCTTTCGGAGGTGATGCGCACGCGCGTCGCCTGCGCTTCCGCATCCTGTTCGGCCGCCAGCAGCGCCAGCCGCTTGCGGCGCTCGGCCTCCGCCACCTGGCGCACCGTCTCGAGGTTTTCCTCCGCGGTGATCACCGCCGCGCGCGCGTCCGCCGCCTCCGCCTTGGCCTGGCTTTCCTCCTGGCTCTTTGCCGAAATCAGGATGGAGCGATCCTGCTCGGCGATTTCCAGCGCACGCGCCTGATTGATCTCGGCCTCGCGGATGATCTGTTCGCGGGCGATAGAGGCGGACTGGATGGCGCGTTCCATGCCGATGCGGGCTTCGGCCGCCGCGGTCTCGGCCTCCGCCTTGCGGCGGGCGACTTCCGTCAGTTGCTGCGCCAGCAGCAGTTCGATCTCCTGGGTCTGCTGAATTTCGGCGCGGCGCTGTTCCAGCTCGATTTCCAGCTTGCGGCGGTTGGAATCCACCTCGGCGCGGCGCACGCTGACCTGGCTCTCGCCCTCGATCTCGGCCCGCTCCTTCTTTGACTTGGCAATCACCTCGGCAAGCTTGCGCATGCCCACGGCATTGAAGGCGTTGTTTTCGTCCAGAGCCGAGAACGGCGTCTGGTCGAACGAGGTCAGCGAGACGCTGTCCAGCTGCAGGCCGTATTTGGAGAGAGTGCCGGAGAGGGCTTCATGCACCTGTCGCACGAACTCCCCGCGGTTTTCATGCAGTTCGTCCATGGTCATCTGGGCGGCGACTGCGCGCAATGCATCCACCATCATCCCGTCAACGAGGGACTTGAGCTGATCGGCCTGGAAGGTGCGCCGGCCCAGCGTCTGCGAGGCCCGCACCACCGCGGCTTTTTCCGGGACGACCGAGGTATAGAACTCGGCGCCAACATCGATGCGCATGCGGTCCTTGGTGATCAGGGCGCTGTCGCCGGTGCGCGACACGTCCATTCGGATGGTCTGCATGTTGACGCGTCCGACCTCGTGAAAATAGGGGATCGCCAGCGTGCCGCCGTCGATCACCACCTTGCGGCCGCCGATGCCGGTGCGCACGAGGCTCACCTCATTGGTGGCCCGCTGGTAGAACAGGGCGGCCAACACGATCAGGATGGCCGCAAGAATGAGTAGGATGATGATCCAGCCCAGAGCGCTCATGGTAAAAGTCCTTTCGGTGCCGGTCAGAACTGCGGCGGGAAGTGGCGGCCGCCGCGATCCAGCGTGATCCAGCGCAGCTCGGTGAAGGCGTCCAGCGACCAGCGCCCGCCATATCGCCCGACGCCGCTGGCCTTGGTGCCGCCGAAGGGCACATGCGGCTCGTCGTTGATATTCTGGCAGTTGATGTGGCAGATGCCGGTTTCAAGCCGCTCGGCCAGCCGCAGGGCCCGCGCCTCGTCCTTCGACCACACCGCGGCGGTCAGCCCGTATTCCGTATCGTTGTTGAGCGCCGCCGCCTCGCCATCGTCGCGGAACGGGCAGACCACGACCACAGGCCCGAAGGTCTCGTCGTGCCATATGTTCATGGAGCTGTTGACGTTCGTGAGCACCGTCGGCTCGACGAAATTCTCCCAGGCGCGGCCGCCGAGCTCCACCCTGGCGCCTTTGGCCACCGCGTCGTCGATCAGTGCCTTGACGCGAAGCGCCTGGCGGGTGTTGACCAGCGGCCCGATGACATTGGAGGGATCGTTGGTATGGCCGGTCTTGAGCTTGCGGGCGCGCGCCAGGAAGCGTTCCATGAACGGTTCGAAGATCTTCTCGTGCACCAGCAGCTTCTCGGTGGACATGCAGACCTGACCCTGGTGCATGAAGCTGCCGAAATTGGCGGCGCGCGCCGCGGCGTCCAGGTCGGCATCCTCCAGCAGGATCATCGAATCCTTGCCGCCCAGTTCGACGCAGACCTTCTTGAGGTAGGCGCCGCATTTGGCGGCGATCTGGCGGCCGACGGCGGTGGAGCCGGTGAAGCTGATCGCCTTGACCTTGGAATTGCAGATCATCTCGTCGCCCACCGCGCCGACGCTGTCGCGCGAGCAGGTGACGACATTGAAGACGCCGGCCGGGACGCCGGCCTCCTCGAGGATTTCGGCAAAGTAGAGGCCGCCTGAGTACGGCGTGTCCTCCGAGGGTTTCAGCACGATCGTATTGCCGACGGCAAGGGCTGCGGCAAAGCCGCGCGAGGTCAGGATGCCCGGCATGTTCCAGGGGCTGATGACGCCGACCACGCCGAGCGGAAAGCGGGTGGCCATCATGAACTTGTGGTGTTCGGATGGCAGCACGTCGCCGATCGACTGGTAGCAGAGCGCGGCCGCAGAACGGAATACTTCCGCCACATAGCCCGCCTCGAACATGCCTTTGCCCTTCCACCCGCCGCCCTCGGCCATGGCCGCGGCACAGAAGTCGGCCTTGCGCTGATCCCAGACGTCGGCGATCTTCAGGAGCAGGTGGGCGCGTTCGTGAAAGGCGCGGCCCGCCCAGTCGCCGAAGGCCGCCTGGGCGGCATCGATCGCCCGGCGCATGTCGGCAGCGGAGCCATCCGGAATGCGCGCATAGACTGAGTTGTCGGAGGGGTTGAGGTCCTCGAAGGTGCGGGCGGCAGGCACCCATTGGCCGCCGATGAACATGCCCCTGACGGAGGGCGTGGGGGACGTGACGACATCAAGCATAATGCAATCTCCTCAGTTGCGGTTGGGATCGTGGCGCCATGCCCGGGCGCGGGCGGCGGCTTCCTCGATCTCTTTCAGGACGGATTTCAGTCGATCCTGGCTGTTGCCCATCTCAAGCGAGGGCGAGGCCGGATAGGATGGCGGGACGGCGGAGTGGCCGCGCGGCGGCGCGGACGGCATGGCGGTGCCATGTTCGGCCCGGCTGGCGCGGCTGGCCTCGGCGATGATGTCGCCGAGCGACAGGCCTCCGAGCAGCGCATCCGCCGCGCCGCGCATGGCGGGGGCAGGGGATGCGACCGGACGAGGGATGGAAGCAGACCCGGCTGTTGCGGGCTGCCCCTCTTCCCCCTGCCCGGACCTTCTCCCCGCAGGCGGGGAGAAGGGAGAAGCCGCGGCGTTTCCGTTCCCCCTCGCCCCGCTTGCGGGGAGAGGGTCGCCGAGCGCAGCGGAGGCGGGGTGAGGGGCGGCCGCATCCCGCTTAGCCACTGCCGGCAGGGCAGCAAGAGCGGCGGCCGCGATATCGGCCGGTGATGCACCCGATATCCGTGGAGGCTGGTAGGCGGTCGCAGGACCGGAAACCGCTGCAGTTGGCGTCGCCGTACGCGCGCCCGGCCGTTGACCCGATGCCGAGCCCTTGCCGCCACCCAGATAGGCAGCCTGCACCGCCGGATCGTTGCGCAGGTCCTGCGCCCGGCCTTCGTGGATGATGTGGCCATTCTCCAGCAGATAGCCCCGGTCGGCGATGGCCAGGCTCTGCTTGGCATTCTGTTCCACGAGCAGGATGCCGATGCCGGTGTCGCGCACCACCTTCAACGCCTGGAACAGCTCCTTGCAAAGCAGGGGGGAAAGACCGAGCGAGGGCTCGTCCAGTGTCAGCAGAGCGGGGTTCGACATCATCGCCCGGCCGATCGCCACCATCTGCTGCTCGCCGCCGGACATGGTCCGCACGATCTGCCTGCTGCGCTCCTGCAGCTTGGGAAAGAGCCGCAGCACGCGCTCCAGGTTGCCGGCCTCTTCGTCGCGGGCGCGGGGTGCATGGGCTCCCAGCCGCAGGTTTTCGGCAACCGAAAGGTCGGCGAAGACACCTCGGCCTTCCGGCACGAGAGCGATGCCTTCGTCGACGATCTTGTTGGCGGCAAGCCCCAGTATATCGCGGCCCTGCATGGTGATCGTGCCGGTCGCGCGTCCCTCGCAGATGCCGGAGACGGCCTTGAGAAGGGTGGATTTGCCGGCGCCATTGGCGCCCAGGATGACCACGATTTCGCCCCGGCCGACTTTGAGCGATGCGCCTTCCAGCGCACGGTGCTGGCCGTAGGAGACAGACAGTCCCTTCACCTCAAGCATCGTCGTCGTCTCCCAGATAGGCGCGGATCACGGCGGCGTCGGACAGGACTTCGGCGGGGGTTCCCTCGGCGATCTTGGTGCCGGCGGCCATGACGACGCAGCGGTCGCAGAGCGAGCGGATCGCATCCATCACATGCTCGACGAGGATAACCGTCCGGCCTTCGTCGCGCAGGCCGCGGATCAGGCGGATTCCCTCCTCCAGTTCGGTCGGGTTGAGGCCGGCAAGCCATTCGTCCAGCAGCACGACGCCCGGCTCGCCGGCGAGCACCCGGGCCAGTTCGACGCGCTTGGTGTCGATATATGTCAGCTGCCCCACCATCATATGACCACGGCCGGCCAGGCCCACCTTATCCAGCATGGCCTCGGCGACCGCATCCGCCTCATGGCCCCAATGGCGACGATAGCCGAAGACTGCACCGGCCTTGACGTTTTGCAGCACGGTCATGGAGGGCAGCAGACGCACCAGCTGGAAGGTGCGCGCCACGCCGCGCCGCGCGATATCCTGCGCGGCCAGATGGGTGATTGGTTGTCCCCGCAGGCTGATCGCCCCCGAGGTGACGGGAAAGGCACCGGAAATCAGGTTCAGCGTAGTCGATTTTCCCGAACCGTTCGGCCCGATCAGGCCCAGCACCTGATGTTCGGTTACGTCGAAATCCATGCGGTTGACGGCCACCAGGCCGCCGAAGCGCTTGGTTACGCCCCGAAGCGACAGAAGCGGGCTCATGCATAGCCCTCCGCCGACCGCATTCTCCTGGCCGCCAGATCGATCAACCCGACAAAGCCCTTGGGCAGCAGGTAGACGATGACGAGGAAGCAGACACCGAGAAGCAGGGTGGTCTGGTTGGGGAACGACACCGAGATCGCCTCCCATAGGAAGGTGAAGGGGATGACGCCGACGAGCGGCCCCCACAGCCGGCCGGTTCCGCCCAGGAGCGCCATGATCACCACCTGGAAGGACAGCATCGGCGAGAAGGCGAGCGACGGCTCGATATAGACATAACGCGGAGCGAGCATGGCGCCGGTGATGGCGGCCACCGCGCCCGGCACCATGAACAGCAGGATCTTGGCGCGCGCCGTGTCGATGCCCGAATGCCGCGCAACCGCCTCGTCGTCGCCGATGATCCTGAGCGCGAAGCCCAGCCGCGAACGGCCGATCAGCCAGCCCAGCAGCCAGACCAGCGCGGCAAGCCCCAGCAGCTGCCAATAGATGTGCATCTCGCCGATCGAGGTCAGCACGTAGATGCCCTTGGTGCCGGAGATGTTCTGGCTCCAGGTGATGATCTGGCGCACGAATTCGGCCAGCCCCAGCGTGAAGATCACGAAGTAGACGCCCGACAGGCGCAGCGTCGCCAGGCCGACAAGGGCGGCCATGACGGCGCCGCTGATGCCGGCAATCGGCAGCAATGTCCAATAGGGCAGATATTGGATGCCGATGCCTGTCACATAGGTGCCGACGCCGAAAAACGCGGCACTTGCGAGCGAGATGTAATGGGTCGGCCCGGAAAACAGCGCCCAACTGGTGGCCAGTACCGTATACATGGCAATGGTGACGCCGATGCTCAGGCCATAGGCGCCTGCCGTCCAGGGGAGGCAGGCCGCAATGGCGAGCGCTATGGCGCACAGCGCCAGATTGCCCCAGTCGCGAGAGGAAAGGGCGCTCATGTGGTCGGCCTCCCGAACAGGCCCTGAGGGCGAAACAACAGGATCACGACGAACAGCAGGTAGGCGGCTGCCAATGTCAGGCCGGGATCGATCAGGCGGGCAACGAAGGTTTCCAGGAGACCCAGCAGCAGGGCCGCAACGACCGTGCCGCGCACGTCACCCACACCGCCCATGATGACGATCACCAGCGCCTTCAGCGTGAAAATTACGCCCGTCGAGGCATCGAGCGTCAGGAAGGTCGAGATCAGGGCGCCGCCGGTGGCCGTGACCGCGCCGCCAAGCGCAAAGGCCAGCGCTGCCGTGCGCCGGACATCGATGCCGACCAGCCGCGCGCTTTCCGGGGCAACCGAGATGGCGCGGATCGTCATGCCGGCCCGGCTGCGGTTGAGCCACAGCCACAGCAGCCCGCAGATAACGACGGCGGCCAGAAACGCGGCGACGCGATTGGCGCCATAGGTATCGCCCAGGATATGGACGGGCTCCGAAAGATAGGAATAGCTGAAATAATCGCCGCCGAAAAAGGCCAGCATCAGGCCGACGGCCACGAAGGACAGACCGAAGGTCGTGAGGATGGAATCCACCTCCAGCTGGCCGCGCGATTTGGCGCGCTTTACCAGAGGGCGCAGGAAAATCAGATAGATCAGCCAGTTCAGCAGAAAGGCGACCGGTGCCACGACGAACACGGTCAGCAGCGGGCTGATCTGGCTTCCGGTCCATAACCAGAAGGCCACGAACCCCCCGGCCACCAGCATTTCGCCGTTGGCGAGGTTCATGATCCGGGCCATGCCGTATTGCAGGTTCAGGCCCATGGCGATCAGCGCATAGGTTCCGCCCAGCAGTAGCCCTGTTATGAGTATGTCCATGCCATTCCCCGGCTTGAAAGATGCCCCGGGATCCGGCTTGCGGATCCCGGGAATGCCTGTTGCTTTTACTTCCAGGCAGCTTTTTTCTTCACGTCGACAGCGCCGTCGCGACCGGTGGAGGCCACGCCCTTGAACACGCCGCCCTGCCACTGGCCGACCGTCCAGAACGAGGGATTGTTGTTGTGTCCGTCGAACTTGATCGGGCCGATCACGGTGTCGAAGCTGTTTGCCTTGATGTGCTTGATGATCGCGGCATTGTCGAAGGAGCCGACAGCCTCGATCGACTTTTCCAGAACCTGGAAAGACGAATAGACCATGGCGCTCGCCCAATAGTCAGGCTTGGCGCCCGTGACCTCTTCGTGGCGTTTGGCATAGGCCTTGAAGGCCTCTCCGTCGGCATTGACACCGCCGATGCCCAGCACACCGTCGACCGCCGTGCGGAACCGGCCCGCATAGGCCGGGAATGCCGTGGCGACGGCGGTGAAGAATGCGCCGACCTTGAGATCTTCGACAATTGCCTGTTCGGTCAGGGCGAAGGTGTCTGGCGGATAGGACCAGGCAATGAAGGCATCCGGAGCGGCGGCCTTGGCGGCCTTCATGACCGGCGACAGGTCCTGGGTGCCGAGCGGATAGGACGTCTCGTAAACCAGCTCGAAGCCGGCTTTCTTGAAGGCGGGCTTGGCCTCGTTCATCAGTTCGATGCCGAAGGCGTCCGCGACGTTGACCATGGCGAGCTTCTTGCCGATATCGCCCCGATCGCGCAGCTTGACCATGGTGTCCACCACGCCCTGTACCACCGGCTTCGCGCCGCCAAGCGTGATGAAGACGTTGGGGAACTGAGCGGATAGGGCATCGGCCTTGTCGGTGGTCGCCGTCGAGGTGATCATCGGCAGGCCGTAGCGTGCGTAGATCGGTGCGGCGGCCAGGTTGAGGCCGGTCGAATAGGGCGGCAGCACGATCTTCGCCTTGTCCTGGTCGACGAGACGCTGCACCGCCTTGATGGTTTCGCCCGGATTGGTCTGGTCGTCGTATTCGATGGCTTCGAGCTTGTAGGTCTTGCCGCCGACCTTCAGGCCGCCGCGACCGTTCACGTCGCTGATCCAAAGCTTGACGTTCGGCCAGTAGCTGACCGCCGCCCCGCCGGCCAGAGGGCCGGTTTTGGGCGCAACCGCGCCGACCTTCAGAACCTCCTGCGCCATAGCCGGAGCTCCGGCCACGCCGGCTGCAAGCGCCAAGGCGGCCAGCCGGGTAAATGTCCTGCGTTTCATTCTCTTCTCCTCCCGTTGTTGCATGCTAAATCCGTGTGACGGGTTCATCCGACTTGGTCGGGCAGGTCCCGTTCGGTCATCCACTGGATTTCGGTGAACTCCTCGATCACCGCCCTCCCTCCAAAGCGGCCGTAACCGCTTGCCTTCACGCCCCCATAGGGCATCGTCGGATCGTCGCAGACGGTCGTGCCGTTGATATGCACCGCCCCGACCTCTATCCGCCGCGCGATTTGCCGCGCGCGCGGCAGGTCAACCCCGAAGACGGCGGCCGTCAGGCCGTATTCCGTATCGTTGGCAACGGTCACCGCCTCGTCGGCATCCGCCACCCGAACCACCCCGACCACCGGCCCGAAGGTCTCTTCCTCGTAGATCCGCATGCCGTAGGCGACATGGTCGAGTATGGTCGGCTGTATCAGCGTGCCGGCATTCTTCCCGCCGGTGACCAGCACCGCACCCTTCGCCAGGGCATCGTCGACCAGGCCGTGGAGGCGCGCCGCCGCCTCCGGACTGATGACGTGGCCGTAGAGCGGCTGGCCGGTGGCCGGATCGCCGCACAGCCGGTCGGCCTCCACTTTCAGCCGCGCAATGAAGCTGTCGGCCAGGCTCTCCTCGACGATGATCCGGTCCGTCGACATGCAGACCTGGCCCTGGTTGAAGAAAGCGCCGTGGGCGACCGCCTTGGCGGCTCCGTCCAGATCCGCATCGGCGAGCACGACCGACGATGCCTTGCCGGAGAGTTCTAGCAGGCAACGCTTGAGATGCCGCGCCGCCATCTCGGCGATCTGTCTGCCGACCCGCGTCGAGCCGGTGAAATTCACGCGCCGCACGGCCGGATGGGCAATCAGCGCCTCGACCACGTCATGGGCATCCTCGGGTGCGCTGCTCACATAGTTCAGCACACCGTCCGGCAGGCCCGCGTCGATCAGGATCTGCGCCACGGTCTCGTGCACCTTGGGGCAAAGCTCCGAGCCCTTCAGCACCACCGTGTTGCCGAGCGCCATCGGCGCTGCAACCGCCCGGACGGCCAGGGCCACCGCCGCATTCCATGGCGCAAGCCCCAGGACCACGCCGGCCGGCCGACGGATCAGGCGGTAGCGCACGCCCGGCGGCCCGCCTTCCACCTCGTCGTCGCGGATGGCATCGACCAGGCTCGCAGCCTGACGCAGGGTCGCCTGGGCAACCTCGACATTGAAGCGGACCCATTCGGGGGTTGCGCCGACCTCGAGGTGAGCGATCGCGCACAAGCTGTCGACGCGTTCCATCAGCAGGTCCGCCCCGCGCAGGAGCAGTGCCGAACGATCCTGCGGTCGAAGACCGGACCACGCCGGAAAAGCGCCGGCAGCAGCATCGGCGGCGGCTTCCGCTTCCGTCGCACCGAAGGCCGCAGCCTGCGTCAACACCGTTCCCGTTGCCATGTCGCGGCGTTCGTAACTGCGCTCATCCAGCGCGGAAACGGACGCTCCACCGACGATACCCCTAGCTACGAACATGCGTCCTCCCAAACGGCCGTTCGTTGATCCTCCCGCAGCCCGTCTTGTTTTATTTTTTCAGGATGCGAGCCGTATTTTGATTGACATCGCCGCAGAGTAAATGACGTTCTGTGGGAATGTATTTCCTCGTTGTGGGATTTTAGATGCCCGACCGTAAACGGCTTCCGCCCAGCCCCGCCCCGCGGCCGGAAGCACCTGTTCGCGCAGAGCGGTTCCGGGCAGCGCTGCAGACGCGCGTGCTCGGCCGGGCGGGTCTCGGCGACGCGGAAAACTTCCGGGCGCTGATCCTCGAAAAGGGCGAGGCGGCTCTGCGCGACGGGGATGAGCTGGTTCTTCCCCTGTCCGGTCCGGTCATGGGCTGGATACCGTGGCGGGACGGCATGCGGCTAGAATTGGGTGCCGGCGCGCAGGGGACTCATCTGCTGCTGGGCGCTTCGACGCTCGACCGGGTCCTGCAGCGCCGGGCTGAAGCATCCCAGCTGCGCTTCATGGTGGAGCGGTCCTCGTTCATGCGGCTGGGTGCCGGCAACAGTGCCAGCGATGCGGTCGCCGCCTGCTTTACCGGCATACTGGCCGAAACCCTTCGCCCCGGCCCAATGTCGGCGGCCGTGGTGGAATCGCTGCTGCACATTCTGCTCGTCCACCTTCATCGCAACCTGCCCGCCGGTCATGGCGCGGGCGCGCAACCCGGCGCCCCCAAGACGCTTTCCAGCCAGTTCACCGCATTGGTCGAAAGCCATTTCCGCAAGCACTGGACGGTCGCCCGCTATGCCGGCGAACTCGGCATTTCGCGCGACCGGCTGAACGACATCTGCCTGCGCGCCTATGGCCGGCCGCCGGCGCGGCTCATCCGCGAACGGCAGCTGATGGAGGCCCGCATTTATCTTGCGAGCTCGCCCCTGTCGCTGGGGCAGGTCGCCGGTGTCCTCGGCTTTGCCGGAGCCGCTCAGTTCAGCCGGTTTTTCAAGTCGCTGCAGGGCCAATCCCCCGCGCGCTACCGCCTTGATCTCCGCCGCTTCAGCCCGGTCGATGCGTCAAGCCAGAACGCCCTTCACGCCTGGCCGTGAAAACCGCTCTATCCGGAAGTCGTGGATGGGCGTCTCGGTCGCGCCGGTCGAGATCAATTCCGCCATCACGTCGCCGACGCCGGGGCCGAGCTGAAAGCCGTGGCCGCAAAACCCGAAGGCATGGAACAGCCCCGGCGTGGTCGCCGATCGTCCCATGACCGGAAGGCCGTCGCCGACATAACCTTCGCAGCCGGACCAGGTGCGGATCACCGAGACATTGGCAAGCGCCGGCAGGATCGGCAGGAGGGCGCGCAGCTGGCCGGGAAGCCGGGCAGGGTCGGCCTTGGCATGGCCGGTATCGAGCGAAACATCGGTACGTTCCGCGCCGCCACCGAAGACGATGTTTCCGCGTTCCACCTGGCGCAGGTAACCACCGCCATGGTCATGGGCCCAGACGCCGACGACCGGCAGGATGCGATGCGGCAGCGGCTCTGTTACCCCCATCTGCGGTCCCTTCGCCACGATCGGGACGGCTTCCCCGAACTGCGCGGAGATCCGGGCGCCCCAGGCGCCGGCGGAGTTGAGCAGGCAAGCAGCAGCATGGACGCCATCCGAGGTTTCTACCTCGAAGCCATAGGCACCTCGCCGGATCGCTTTCACCTCCACGTTCTCGACGATCTCGGCACCGATACGTCTCGCGGCATCCGCGAAAGCCGGGGCGATCAGACGCGGATTGCCGCTTCCATCCTCCGGAGAAAAGGATGCGGCGATTGCCTCGGGTCCAAGCACGGGAAAACGAGCATGAAGCTCCCTCGTGGTAAGTTCCTCGAGGTTGAGACCCCAAGGTCTGGCAGCGGTCGCGAAGCTGCTCATCTCCTCGAGACCCGCCTGGCTGAATACCAGCCGGACATGGCCGGTCGCCCGAAACTCGACGTCCCGATCCAGCATCTCCGCCGCCTTGCCCCAAAGCGTAAGCGATCGTCGGGCGAGGGGAAGTTGCGGCAGGTAGCGGCCGCTGCGGCGGATATTCCCGAACGAAGCGACCGTCGCGCCGCTGCCCACCCGGTTCCGCTCGATGAGCGTCACGCGCAGACCACGCCGGGCGAGAAAATAGGTCGATGCGGCCCCCATCAGGCCACCACCCAGCACGATCACATCCATAAGGCCGTTTCCGCAATGTCTTTCATCCCCGCCACCATTCCGGTGCGACCGGCCGGTGTCAAAGTCGAGGTTTTCATCATCCCATAAGCCGGACCTATGGGACGCCCCCTGGCGAGGCATAAGCGGCACTTATGGGCAGCGGCTTTTTCGCTCTTGGACCGCCTTTGCCCATTCGTGCCAGCTTCATGACAAGCAGCAGGAAAGGATTGAGCGACATGGACAGTGCGGCCGCGCCGGGCAAGGGAACCAGCGATCACCAGGACTGGAAGATCGGCGTCGATATCGGCGGGACCTTCATCGACTTCTGTGCCCTGGAAACGCGATCCGGCCGGGTTGCCTCGCTCAAGGTTCTGACGACACCGGACGATCCGGGAGCGGAACTGATGACGGGACTGTCGCTTCTGGCCGAACGGGAAGGGCTCGAACCGGCCGCCGTCAGCCGTTTTGTCCATGGAACGACCGTCGGCATCAACACCGTGATCCAGCGTCGCGGCGTGTCGCTGGCGCTGATGACCAATGCCGGTTTCGAAGACGTCATCGAGCTGGCGCGGTTGCGGATGCCGGACGTCTATTCGCTGTTCTGCTCCCGGCCGGACCAGCTCATCGCCCGCGACATGATCTTCGGCATTCCCGCTCGCTTGCGGGCGGATGGCAGCGAGGTCGAGGCGCCGGATCTGGAGGCGGTCGCGGCAGCGGTCGCAAAGGCGAAGGCCAATGGCGCCGCCGGCATCATCGTCTCCTTCCTGCATTCGTGGCGCACCGACATCCATGAGGTGGCGGTCAGCCGGGAAATCGCAAGGCTCGCCCCCGAACTCTTCGTCTTCACGTCATCCGAGGTCTGGCCGGTCATCCGCGAATACGAGCGGACCACCACCGCTATCCTCAATGGTTACGTCCATCCGCGTGTCTCCGGTTATCTGACCGCACTCGAGGAAAAGCTGTTGTCGCGTGGCGTCACGGCGCCGGCGCTGCTGACCAAGTCGAACGGCGGCGTGATGAATGCCGACGAAGGCAAACGGTCCTGCGTGCAGATGCTGTTGTCGGGTACCGCCTCCGGTGTCATAGGCGCCGCCTGGCTCGCCCGCCGTGCCGGCGAGAAGCATGTCCTCACCCTCGATATTGGCGGCACCTCGGCCGACTTTGCCCTGATCATCGACGGCGAACCGCAATTCGGCACCGGCGAACTGGTCGGCGAGTTCCCGCTGCATATCCCGTCGGTGTCGGTCAGCTCGATCGGTATCGGCGGCGGCTCGATCGCCAGCGTCGATGCGCAGGGCGTGTTGCGGGTCGGACCGGAATCGGCCGGCTCGACACCCGGACCAGCCTGTTACGGACGCGGCGGGGAGCAGGCGACAGTGACCGACGCCATGGCCGTCTGCGGTTGGCTCGGTCACAGCCAGATGGCCTACGGGCAGCTGCAGATCGACGTCGGCCTTGCCCGCGCGGCCGTCACGCGGCTGGCGGAAAAGATAGGCCGGACCGCGGAGGAGGCCGCCCAGGCCATCCTCGACGTTGCCATCTCGGAAATGTTCGTGGAGGTCGAGAAACTCGCATCGCGCGCCGGCGTCGATCTGAGGGAATTCACGTTGATGCCGTTCGGCGGCGGCGGCCCGATGCTCGGCGCGTTCCTCGCCCGCGAATTTCATATGGCGAAGGTGATCGGCGCACCGCGCCCGGGTGTTGTCTCGGCGCTCGGCGGCCTGGTGGCAGATCTGCGCGGTGACTTCATCCGCACCGTGTTTACCCATCTCTCCGACCAGGCGGTACCGCAAATGCGCGAGGCGCTGGACGCGCTTGCCGTCGAGGGGCGCAACTGGCTCGCCAAGCAGGGGCATGCCGGTGCCGCGACGCTCAATGTCTCCGCCGACATGCGTTATGTCGGCCAAAGCTTCGAGATCGAAGTGCCGATCCAGCCAGCCTGGATCGGCGAGGGCAAGCTCGGTTCCATCGAGGAAGCCTTTCACGCGATGCACGCCCGGCTCTACGATTTCCATGATCCGGACGGAGCGATTGAGATCGTCAATCTGCGTCTCTCGGCAATCGGCGCCGGCCCAGCACTGGAAATCCCGGTCAATGCCCGAGAGGACGGTGAGGCGGTTACCCCCGAGCGCGAGATCCCGGTCTTTACCGGCAAGAGTTTCGAGTGGATCGGCCTCTATCGGCGTGATCACCTGCGTCCCGGCAGCCGCTTCGCCGGCCCGGCGGTCGTTGCCCAGGAAGATACGACCTTTGCAATCCCGAGCGGCGCCCATGTCGAGGTCGATCGTCAACTGAACCTGCATCTCACCTTTTCGGAGTAATGGCCCATGTTCGATTCCTTGAACCTTCAGGTGTTTGCCAATCACACCCGCGCTGCTGCCGAAAACATGGCCTACACGCTGCAGCGGACCGCGCATTCCGCTTTCGTCAAGGAGACGGAAGACTTCACGGTCATGCTGGTCAACCGCAAAGGCGAGACGTTCGGCGTGCCGATGGGATTGGGCGCGACCTGGTATCCGGGTCTCACCTATAGCCGCGCGATCGCGATGATCGACGATTACAAGCCCGGCGACGTGGCATTCACCAACGATCCCTATTCCTGCTTCGTGGCGACGCACGCGCCGGACACCCATCTGTGGAAACCGGTCTTCTACGATGGCGAGATCATCGCTTGGACCGGCGGTCATATCCACAACACCGACATGGGCGGCGCGGTGCCGGCCTCGCTGTCGCGAGCGTTGACGGAAATCCATCAGGAGGGCATCCGCTTCCCGCCGATGAAACTGGTCAACGAGGGTGTTTTCGACGAAGACATCCTGAAGATCATGACCACCAATGTCCGCAAGCCCGATCTCAATATCGGCGACATGAAGGCCCTGGTCGGGGCGCTCAACACGGGCGAACGCAAGATCCTTGCGATGGTCGAGAAATTCGGCATTGAAGCTTTTCTCGAGGGCACCGAGGTCCTGCTCGACCATGCCGAAGCGCAGGCGCGCGATCTTCTGCGCGCGATGCCGGACGGGACCTGGGAATTTGTCGATTATGCCGACGAGGATTCGGTCGAAGCCAACCCGTGCCGGCTGAAGCTGACGCTGACGATCCGCGGCGACGAGGCAATCCTCGATTTCACCGGTTCCGACCCGCAGCTCGGCTCGTCGCTCAACGTGCCCTCGGGGGGCGATCCGCGCCATACGATGCTTCTGGTCGGTGTCTACTACGTACTTTACACGCTGAACCCGAAGATCCTCCTCAATACCGGCCTGACCCGACCGTTCACCTGCATCACGCCGAAGGGCAGTGTCCTCAATCCGATCGCGCCGGCTGCCGTCGGCATGCGCTCGCTGACCTGCGCGCGGCTGCGCTCCGTCATATTCGGCGCCTTCTGCCAGGCTGTGCCTGAAAAGTTGCCGGCAGCACCGGCAGGCAACAATTGCATCGTCAACGTCATGACGACCGACGAACGGAACGGCCGCACCGTGATCGCTGCCGTCAATCCGGTGGTCGGCGGCGGCGGCGGCATGCCCCACCGCGATGGCACCAACGGCTCCGGCGCCGATGCCGCCTATCTCAAGAATACGCCGATCGAGATCACCGAGACGGAAGTGCCGATCGAGTTCGTCAAATATGGCCTGGCAAGGGACAGCGGCGGGGCCGGACGCTGGCGCGGTGGGCTGGCGACCGAAATGGCCTTCCGGGTCTTTTCGCCCGGCAGCCGTATCACCGCCCGCAACCGCGACCGCAGCTTCTTTCGCCCCTGGGGCACGCTGGGCGGCAGGGCCGCCGGCCTGTCCGACATGGTGCTGAACCCGGGCCGTGACGACTTCCAGCGGCTCGGCAATATCGATACCGCGGTTCTGCAGCCCGGCGATGTCCTGGAGATCCGCTCAGCCGGCGGCGGCGGGCGCGGCAACCCTGTCGAGCGCGAGACCTGGCGCGTGGCGCAGGACGTGGCACGCGGCTACGTTTCTTCCGAGGCTGCCGAGCGTGACTACGGCGTCGTCATCCGCGACGGCATCGTGGACGAGGCTGAAACCGAAAAGGTGAGAGCCGCACGGACCGTGCCGACCGGATACTTCCACTATGGTCCCGAGCGCGAGGGTTACGAGGCGCAATGGACGCCGGAGGCCTACGACCTGCTGACCGACCTGCTGCAGGGCCTTCCCATCCATTGGCGCTTCTTCACCAAGACGGAGATCTTCCGCCGGATGAAGGGGCGTGCAGGTGCCGAAGGCGTAGCCGCCGCGTTTGCTGATGTGCGCGCACGCTTCACGAACATGCCAAACCCCGCTGAGGCGCGGAAAGAGGCTGCCGAATGACATCCGGATTGCCGCCTGCCGCTCCCGGGGGCCGAATTGTGCGCCTTACCGAAAAGGGCAGGCCGCAGGTTCGGTTCCGGCTGGATGGCGCCGATTGCCAGGCACTGGCCGGCGACACGGTGCTCACCGCCGTCCTGGTCTGCGCACCCGCCGTGCGGCAGTCGGAATTCGGCCGGGAGAAACGGGCCGGTTTCTGTCTGATGGGAGCCTGCCAGGATTGCTGGCTGTGGCAGGAAGACGGCGGGCGGCTGCGGGCCTGTTCGACCTTGGTCGCGGAGGGTATGCAATTGCGGACCGTGCCGCCGGAAACATGGCCATGACGGCGCCGGGCGCTGAAAAGGTGGTGATCGTCGGTGCCGGCCCGGCCGGTATCCGCGCCGCCGAGCGTCTGGTCCAGGCCGGGATCAGACCCATTGTCATCGACGAGGGCATCAAAGCCGGCGGCCAGATCTATCGACGCCCGCCACACGGTTTCGCGCGCCCGCCGGAACAGCTCTACGGATCGGAAGCCCGCAAGGCCGTGGCGCTTCATACGGTGTTCGACCGCATGGTTGCCGCCGGAGAGATCGACTATCATCCGCAAAGTTCGGTCCTGACGATCGCTGATCATTTCCTGCAGGCGCTGACGCCCGCTGGCCGCAAGGATTTCACCTACGACCGCCTGATCCTTGCCACCGGCGCCATGGATCGCCTGGCGCCGATCCCCGGCTGGCAGGCGCCGGGTGTCTACAGCCTCGGGGCGGCACAGATCGCCCTGAAGGCGCAGGGCGTCGCCCTCGGCAGCCGGATCGTTCTTGCCGGTTCGGGGCCGCTACTGACACTCGTCGCGACCCAGTTGCTGAAAGCCGGCGCTAAAATCGCCGCGATCCTCGACACGTCTTCCATCCGCGACCAGGCGGCGGGTCTTCCGGGCATGCTGGCAAGGCCGGGCCTGGTCCTGCGTGGCCTGCTGATGCGGGCAAAGCTCGGCCGACTTTATCATGCCGGGGTGACCTTGGACCGGATCGAAACCGACGAACGCGGCCCAGTCGGCCTGTGCTGGCGGGATGCCCGCGGCCGGTCGCATGTGACGGCATGCGACATGGTCGGCCTCGGCTGGCACCTGCGCGCCGAAACGCAGCTCGCGGGCCTGGCAGGCTGCACGTTCGACTACGACGAAAGCTGGTCGCAATGGTTGCCCCGGACCGACCGGATGGGAAGGGCGGCCGAGGGACTGTATTTGGCCGGTGATGGTCTGAGAATTCTCGGTGCGGATGGGGCGGAGGTCGCCGGTCGGCTTGCCGCGACCGCCTGCCTTGCCGATATGGGTCTTCCTTCGCCGGATGCGAGATCGGATCTGCGCCGGTTGGGCCGCTACGAACGGTTTGCCCGCGCCATCGCGCGCGCCTTTCCCTGGCCGGGCGACATGATCCGCGCCGTTCCGGACGATACCGTCGTCTGCCGCTGCGAAGGGGTGACGGCAGGCCAGTTGCGCGAGAGCGTCGTCTATGGCGGGGGCGAAGCCAACCGGGTCAAATCACTGGCACGCATCGGAATGGGCCGCTGCCAGGGGCGTTATTGTCAACTCGCCGGTGCCGAACTGATCGCCGAAAAGGCCTGCATCAAGGTCTGCGACGCGGGACGGCTCCGCGAACAGGCGCCGGCCAGGCCCCTGCCGATCGGCCTCTGGGTTCGCGATGCCTGACCGGTTTGGCTCGGAGGCTCAGGATTCCAGGCCGCTTGCCTTCAGGACGCTGGCACAGGCTTCGCGCAGATCGTCGCGCATGGCGAGATGGCTTCCCGTCAAAGGCCGGTCCCGGCTGGTGAGCAGGGCAATCGGCACGGAAATCTTCTGCCGCAGCGGCCTGAGGACAAGGCCCGGAAACTGCTGCCACGGCAGGAGCCCATCGACGATTGCGACACCAAAGCCGTCGCGGACGAAGGGGAGGGCGGTAATCGAGATATCGATCTCGATCGCCGGGTTGAATATCTGCATTTCCGCGGCCGCGGCGCTGACCAGAAGGCGGCCCGGCAGTGTGCCGGCCCGGTAGGAGATCAAAGTTTCGTGCTGCAGGTCGGCAAAGCCGATTTGATCCAATTCGGCCAGCCGATGGTGTTCAGGGACGATGCAGACAAGCTGCGTGTGCCCGAGTGTCTCGACTTCGATGCCCGGGCGGGCCGCGTTGTTCATCACGATTCCGAGCGGCGCGTCACCGTCGCGGATCATGTCGACGACATTGACCAGCGGGGCGATCAGCGAGCGCACGACGATATCGGGATGGGCCGCACGGAACGACAGAAGCGCTTTGGGTACGATCGACATCGCCGGCGGCGCCGACGCGGCGACCCGGATCAGTCCGGTGCGGCCGAAACGCATGTCCGTGGTGCGGCGGCGCAGCGCGCCGAGCTCGGAAAAAATCCGTTCGCACTCCGGATAAAGCTCTTCGGCCTCCCGGGTGGGAACCAGCTTCCCGCGGACCCGGTTGAAAAGCTTGAAGCCCAGCTGGTCCTCGGCATGCAGCAGGATCTGGCTGAGCGCCGGCTGCGATATGTTGAGCATTGCCGCAGCGCCGGTCACTGTCCCGGTCCGCATGAGCATGCAGAAGACCTCGAGCTGGCGTGCCTGCATCCGGTTCACCGTGTCCTTTGGTTCGCGGGTTTTACTCTAGTCTATAGGCCCCAGGATCAGAAATCCGCCACCTTGCCCCAGGCGGACGTTTGAAAACGCTTTGGATGATAGGGTAGCGGATCGACGATCGGTGTGGCGGCGGTGACGATGTCGGCGATCAGGTGGCCGGCGCCGGGTCCGATACCAAAACCGTGGCCGCTGAACCCCGCGGCCAGAATGAAGCCCGGAACACTCGCGACTTCGCCGATCGCCGGAACCCCGTCCGGCGTCGAATCGATATAACCGGCCCAGCTCGCAGTGATGCGCCGCCCGCCGATCGCCGGCAGCAGTTCGACGGCGCGCTCATAGGTCAGCTTGATCGTGCTGGCGTCGACGGCCGGATCGAGGATGCGCATATGCTCCATCGGCGTCGGCCGGTCCAGCCGCCAGCGAGCCAGGCTTTCATGACCGCTGCGGAGACCTTCAAGACCGCCGGGTGACAGGCTGCGCCAGCGGCGCATGAACATTGGCAGGAACTGCGCCGCGAAACGGATGTTCTGGGCCGTCAGGTCGATGCGTCCGCGCCCGCTGATGGCAAGCGTGTGGCCACCGTCACCCCGGCGGGTCACCGAGACGCGGGCGGTGTGGAGCGCATCCGGCAGGCTCCCGTCACCGGGACCGACGGAGAGAATGGAGGAGCGGGTCGAGGCCTGCGGGAAACGAATGCCGAGCTGGCGGCAGAAGGACGACGCCCAGGCACCGCCGGAAAGGATTGCAACCTTGGTTCGGATCGTGCCGTGTTCGGTCACGACGCCCGAGAGCCTGCCGCCTTCCGTCTCGATGCCGCGCGCCGCGCAGTTCTGGAGCACCGCCCCGCCCAGCTTTACGATCGCGCGGGCGACTGCCGGGGCGGCATTGGCGGGGTCGGCGGTCCCGTCCGTCGGCGAGTACACGCCGCCTTTCCAGCTGCGTCGCGTCGCCTCGCCGCGCTCGGTTGCCTCGGCACTGTCGAGCATGTGGGTGGTGACGCCCACCGTACGGGCGAAATCCCGCCAGCGGGCCCAGCCTGCCAGTTCTTCCTCGTTGTCGCTGAGATAGAGGAGACCGCAGCGCCGGAAGCCGGTATCCTCGCCGGTCTCGGCGGCAAAGCGTTCCCACAGGTCGAGGCTTTTGGTCGCCATCGGAAGTTCGCGCGCATCGCGGTTCTGCTGCCGGCACCAGCCCCAATTGCGGCTCGACTGCTCGGCGCCGACGCGCCCCTTTTCGACGAGCACCACCTTCAGGCCGCGTCCGGCGAGGTAATAAGCCGTGAAGACGCCGACGATACCGGCACCGATGACGACCGCGTCGGCGGAAGGCGGCAGTCGGGCGTCGGTTTCGACGAGCGTGAGCGGTGCTGGCATGACGATCGATCTCCTGGCGCAAACGGGTCGGTGCGCCAGCATAATGGTGCAGCCCGCGTCGAGGTTACTGCACACGCCCCTTGAACCGCACAAGATTCCGCTCACGGCCGATGATGCAACTTATTGTGCTGACCGTTCGTGCGCAGAATGGAATAGACAAGACAAGCCAATGCGTTAAAGTCGATCTCGGAAATCTGCGGCATAAAATGCCGCTGCCCTTGGGAGGTGTCCTCACGTGAAGCTCGATCGTATCGACATCAAGATCCTCTACGAGTTGCAGAAGAACGGCCGCATCACCAATGTCGAGCTTGCCGAGCTGGTCAATCTTTCACCCAGCCCCTGCCTGATGCGCGTCAAGAAGCTTCAGCAAGAAGGTTATATCGAGGGTTATTCGGCCCAGATCAACATCGGCAAGCTTGGCCAGACCTTGACGGTCTTCACCGAGGTCACGCTCAAAAACCATCGGCAGATCGACTTCGCGCGTTTTCTCGCAGCCGTGGAAAAGGTCGACCAGGTGATCGAATGCCACCTGGTGTCGGGCGGATACGACTATATGCTCAAGTTCGTCACCGCCGGCATCGGCGAATACCAGACGATCATGGAACGGCTGACGGATATGGATATCGGCATCGACAAATATTTCAGCTTCGTTGTCCTGAAGTCACCGATCGTCAAAGCGCATATGCCGCTCATCAGCCTGTTCCGGGTATAGCCGCGCACGATCCAAGCCGAATTGTCCACGGACGTGAGACGGCAATTGCCGCCTCAGCCGTGCACATAGGTTTTGACGAGTTCCGGATCACGCTCCAGGCGATCGAGCCAGCTCGGATCGAGCTTCGGCACGGACGAGAACAGCAGTTTCGAATAGGGGTGCTGCGGGATCTTCGAGATTGCAGGCGTGATTTCCTCGACCTTGCGGCCGTTATACATCACGACGATCTCGTCGCAGATCGCTTCGACAACCGAGAGATCGTGGCTGATGAAGATGTAAGAGAGGGAAAGTTCCCGCTGCATTTCCTTCAGGAGATCGATGACCGCCGCCGCAACGACGGTGTCGAGGGCAGAGGTGATCTCGTCGCAGACGATCAGTTTCGGCTCGGCGGCGAGCGCCCGGGCAAAATTGACGCGCTGTTTCTGACCGCCCGAAAGCTCGGCAGGGGTTCGGCTGCGAAGCGTTTTCGGCAGGCGGACCATGTCGAGAAGCGCGTCGATCCGGGCATCCCGGACCTTGCCTTTCATGCCGTGGTAGAATTTCAGCGGCCGTCCGAGAATTTCCTCGATCGTTTTCGCCGGATTGAGCGAGGTATCCGCATGCTGGAAGACGATCTGCAGCTCGCGCAATTGCTCCCGGCTTCTCTGCCGGGCGGAGCGGGCAAGTTCGCGCCCGTCAAGGGTCAGTTGACCGGCTGATGCGGGCAGGATACCGGCAATCGAGCGAGCAAGCGTGGACTTGCCGCAACCGGATTCACCGATGATGCCGAGATTGCGGCCTCGTTCCAGGGAAAGGCTTGCCTCCTGCACGGCCTTGACGAGCGGCAGACCGTCGGCCTGGATAGGGCCGTACCCGGCGATCAGGCCATTGACCTTCAGGAGCGGCGCATGTTCCGGCGCTGCAACAACAACACTGTCGCCGCGAGACTTCGGTTCAAAGGCCGAAAGCAGCTCGCGCGTATAGGGATGCTTGGCATTGGACAGGATATCGGCGGTGCTGCCGACTTCCTGCACATCGCCGCCACGCAGTACGACGATGCGATCGGCAATCTGTGCGACGACCGCCAGATCGTGGGATACATAAACGCCGGCAATGCCGCTTTTCTTCATCACCGCCTTGAAGGCCCGCAACACCTCGATCTGGGTGGTCACGTCGAGCGCGGTGGTCGGCTCGTCGAATATGACAAGCTTCGGATCGGCGATAAGCGCCATCGCAGCGGCAAGACGCTGCAACTGACCACCGGAAACCTGGTGCGGGTAGCGGTTGCCGATCTCCTCGGGATTGGGCAGCGAAAGTGCCCTGAACAGGGAAATCGCCTTCTCCCTGGCCTGCGCCAGCGGCATCAGCCGATGAATGCGCGTCACTTCGACGACCTGGTCGATGAGGCGCTTCGACGGGTTGAAAGCGGCTGCGGCGGACTGCGGCACATAGGAGACCTCGAGGCCGCGCACACGTGCGCGCTGACGCTCGCTCAACGTCACCATGTCGTTGCCGGCCACTGTGACGCTGCCGCTCGAGATCCGACAGCCGGGACGGGCATAACCCATGATCGTCAGCGCGATCGTCGTCTTTCCCGATCCGCTTTCTCCGATCAGGGCGACGATTTCGCCCGGCGCGACATCGAGGTCGATGCCTTTGATAATCTCGATGCGACGGCCCGCATCGGTGGTTGCCTCTACCCTCAGATCGCGAATTTCAACGAGATTTTCCATTCACGTGCTCCGATCGCGTATTTTCTTGGGCAAATTGTCGATCAGCAGATTGACGCTGATGGTGAGGCTCGCAATCGCCAGCGAGGGAACGATGACGGCGGGCGCCCCGAACGGCAGGCCACCGATATTCTCGTGAACCAGTGCTCCCCAATCCGCATAGGGCGGCTGAACGCCGAGACCCAGGAAGGAAAGCCCGGAGAGAAGCAGGACGACGAACACGAAGCGGATGCCGAAATCGGCAAGCAGCGGCCCCGTGATGTTCGGCAGGATTTCCGAAAAGACGACATAAGGAATGCCCTCGCCACGGGTCCGGGCAACCGTGATGTAATCCATTGTATTGACGTTTACGGCAAGCGACCGGGCAAACCGATAGGCGCCGGGCGTGTAGATCACGGCGAGCATGAGGATCAGAACGGGGAGCGAGGACCCGACTGCGGCAGCGACGACCAGCCCCGAAAGCTTGCTCGGAATCGAGTTGAGGGCATCGAGCAGGCGGCTCAGCAGCGTATCGAACCAGCCACCGATAACGGCAGCTGCCATGCCGAGCGCCGCACCGCTGAAACACGCAAGGCAGACGGCGGCAAGCGAGATGCCGACCGTATAGCGAGCGCCCATGATGATGCGCGATAACATGTCCCGGCCCAGATAGTCGGAGCCGAGAAGCAGTTTGCTGCTGATCGGGCCGAAATAGTCTTCGTCGATGATCTCGCCAACGGGATAGGGGATGATATGAGGCGCGAGAAGGGCGATCACCGCCCAGAAGAGAATGATCGTGAAGCCGATCATTCCAACCCAGCTGAAACGATAAGTCACTCTGCGGGGCAGCGTCGTGGACGTAGTCATGGTCAGCGCACCCTCGGATTGGCCAGGATTGCAACAATGTCGGCGAACGTGATGAGCGCGAGGTAGCCGACGCAGAAAATGATGGCGCAGGATTGAATGAGCGGCAGATCCCGGGTGGAAACACCATCGACCATCAGCTTCGCGACGCCGGGATAGTTGAAGATCGTCTCGACGATGATGACGCCGCCGACCAGATAGGAGAGCGAGAGAGCAATCGCATTGGCGATCGGGCCGACCGCGTTCGGCAGTGCGTGCAGCAGGACGGCGCGCCGGCGTGACGCGCCTTTGAGGATCGCGGCCTCCACATAGGGCGTGTTGATCGTATCGATGACGGCGGCGCGGGTCATGCGGATCATCTGGGCCGAGACGACGAAGGTGAGCGTGATGACCGGCATGGCGTAGAGCCTCAGCACCTGCCAGAAGGAGGTGACATCGCTGGCGAAAGAAAGCGCCGGCAGCCATTTGAGATAGACGGAAAACAGGAGCACGGCCGAGGTCGCGATCATGAACTCGGGCACCGAGATGACGCCGATCGTCAGGATTGTCACGATACGGTCGTAGACCGAGCCGCGAAACATGGCGGCGGTGATGCCAAGCATCAGCGACAGGGGAACCGCAAAAAGAGTGACGATGCCGGCAAGGCGCATCGTGTTGACGAACCGCGCCCCGATCAGCTGTGCGACCGGTAGATTGTTGACATAGGATATCCCCAGATCGCCCTGCAGCAATCCGATGAGCCATCGCCCAAAGCGCAGGAAGGCGGGTTCGTCGAGATGCATCGCAGCCCTTAGGCCGGCAACGGCTTCCGGCGTCGCGGCCTGACCGAGCAGGATCGTGGCGGTATCGCCAGGCAGCATTGCCGTTGCAAAGAAAACCGCAAAGGACACGATCAGCAGCGTCAGCGCGGAACTGCCGAGCCGGTTCGTGATGAGTCCAAGGACATAGGTGCGCAATGGGATCTCCTTGCCTGAAAAGTTCGAGATAGCCGGCACCATCCATGGACGAACCAGGACAGCGCTATCAGGCGCAACCACGGCGGCAGAGAAAGCTTCCCCTGCCGCCAAGGATCAAGCCTCAGGCGTCGAGCCAGACGTATTCGGCAAAGGCGTAACCCATCATGCCGCCGAGCGGGTTGGCTTCAAGGCCCTTCAATTTCCCCGAGATCGCATCCACGTTCGAAATGTAGACCGGGATGACCGTACCGGCTTCCTCGGAAATCATCACCTGCATCTGGCCGTAGATTTCCTTGCGCTTGCCCTCGTCGAGAAGACCTCGCGCCTCGACGAGCATATTATCGAATTTCTCCGACTTGTACTGGCTTTCATTCCACGGTGCGTTGGAGGCATAGAGAAGCGAGAACAGGATGTCCGGCGTTGGCCGCGGGTTGATATTGCCGAAGTGAACCGGTGCCTTCAGCCAGTAATTCGACCAATAGCCATCGGAAGGAACGCGCTGAACGTCAAACTTCATGCCGATCTCGGAACCCGACTGCTGGAGGAGCGTCGCCATTTCAACCGCCGCGTTCGGCGCTTCCGACGTGATCATCGGGATGGACTGGCCGAGCAGGCCGGCCTTCTGGAAATGGAACTTGGCCTTGTCCGGATCGTAGGCTTTCGGTTTCAGTTCCGCATTATGATAGACGCTGGCCGGAGAGACCGGCTGGTCGTTTGCGATCTCGGCAAGGCCGCGCAAAACGGATTTCTGAATCTGCTGCCGGTTGATCAGATACTTCATGCCGGCAGCGAAATCGGCCTTGTTGCCGGGGGCGAGATCGAGACGGATGTTGAGGTCGGTATAGTTGCCCGACGTGGTCTGCGACAGCACGAAGCCGGGCTGGCTTTCCACCAGCTTCATCGAGCGCGGCTTGATCGACGCCGCGAGATGGATATCTCCCGAAAGCAGGGCGTTGACGCGCGCGTTGTCGTCGCTGATGGCGAAGAACTCGAACGAATCCACGTTGGCGCCGCCAGCCTTGAAGTAGTTGGGGTTCTTGGTGAAGATCGATTTCACCCCCGGCTGGAAGGTTTCCATCTTGAACGCGCCGGTACCGATGCCCTTCGAAAAGTCGGTCGTCCCGTCCTGTACGATCATGAAATGGTGCTGCGACAGGATGGTTGGCAAGTCGGCATTCGGGCTGGCCAGGGTAATCTCGACCGTCAGCGAGTCGACGTCCTTGACGTCGGTGATCTGCTTGGCGATCGCATTGACCTTGGAGCCGACGGCAGGATCGAGATGCCGCTTCAGCGAGAAGACGACGTCTTTCGACGACAGCGACTTGCCGTCGTGGAAGGTGACGCCGGAGCGAAGCTTGACGGTCCAGACCTTGGCGTCTCCGCTCTTGATGCTTTCGGCAAGTTCCATCTGAACGGTGCCGCCCTTATCAAGGAAGGTCAGGCGGTTGTAGATTGCGCAACAGCGGACGTAGTCGGTCGACAGCGACGCCTTGGCCGGGTCGAGTGTATCGGCGGTCGACGACGACCAGCCGGCCGCCTTCAAATGCCCGCCCGACTTCGGGGTGGCAGCCACCGCGCTGGAAGCGCGGCCGAGGATCAGGCCACCTGCGGAAAGCGCAACGCCACCTGCCAACATCATCGTCAGCAGTTCGCGGCGGCTTGCGCCCCGGCGGATGGCGTTCTCGATCATGGCGTCGTCAGACGTCGTCCAGTTCGTGATCTTGTCGTTCATGTCATTCCCCTTTTCGCTGGTTGGCGGGCACCCATCTTCCGTGGTTTTGGCCCGATGCTTGAAAATCGTGAATTCCGTCAGTTGCCGTGCGCGGTCCTCACAGCTTCGGCCAATCCGGCCATGGACGTGAAATGATAGTCGGGTTCGGTGAACTGCGACGGTTCGATCGTGCCGCCGTAGCCAGGCTGAGCATGTCGACGCTGGATCCAGCAATTCGTCATGCCGAGATCGCGGGAAACGCCAATGTCGTGATACTGGCTCTGGGCGACATGCAGGATGTCGCTCTTGTCGCCCCCATCCTTGGCAACGAAGTCGAATACCTTGTGGAAGAAGGCCGGATCGGGCTTTTCCGTGCCGGTGTCGTCGGCGGTGAAGGCGGCATAAAATGGATTGCCGAGCGCCGCTGCGAAATAGTCGAAAGCCCAGCGGCGCGCATTGGTCATGGCGATCAGGCGATAACGCTTGCTAAGCTCGGCCATCGCCGCGGCACTGTCGGGGAAAGCCTTCCAGATCTTGGCGGAATCCCGAAGACGAATGCCATAGGTCTCCGCAGCCGGCAGTCCGAGCTTCGGCGCAATCGCAAGATAGACGCGCACCAGGTCGTCGGGGAAAAGATCGGCATCTCCGGAATACCGGGCGGCGCGATAGAGAGAAAGCGCCTCTTCGCTGTCGATGGCGACATTGGCTTCGGCGGCGATGCCCTGCAGGCAGGACGTCAGACCGCCCTCGAAATCGATGAGCGTGCCGACCACGTCGAAGGTCATGTACTTGAATTCCGGAAGAGCTTTCGTCAATTCCATATCCCCAGTTGATGCTGCTGGCCGAGCGCCGTCTGCGAAAGAATATGCTGTTCCCAACCTGGACCTTTTTCTATCAAAAATCCCGGATTTTAGGGGCTTCAAGGCCCTCGTTAGTGACAATAGTGACAGTTCGACGGAACGGTTTTCGCCGAATCGGTAGGGCCGCTCGGCACAAAATTTCGAAAACGGGCTGCCGACGATATTTCGGCCGGCAGCACCGAGGCCGGGTCAACCCTTCACCGCGCGGCGGACATCGGGATCTTCCAGGGTCTGATCCAGTGTCTTTGCGGTGCGTTCGATAATCGCGTCGATATCCGCCTCCGTGCAGCAGAGCGGCGGGGCATATCCGATGACGCCGTTGGCGAAGGCCCGGATCACCAGGCCATTGTCCCAGGCGCGGTCGAATACCCGGCGGGCCGGCGCGGCTTCGGCCGGAAGCGGCGTCTTGGCGGCCTTGTCGGTCACCAGCTCGATGGCCGCCAGCATGCCGCGACCCCGGA
The DNA here is from genome assembly GCF_002968675.1 of Neorhizobium sp. T25_13. Lineage (NCBI taxonomy): Bacteria > Pseudomonadati > Pseudomonadota > Alphaproteobacteria > Hyphomicrobiales > Rhizobiaceae > Neorhizobium > Neorhizobium sp. T25_13. The sequence goes on along the minus strand of NZ_PVBI01000001.1, from coordinate 637,085 downwards.
CATCGCCGACCAGCGGGTGGGACTTGAGGCTTTCGAGACCTGCCATGAGCCGCGCGCCGGCCTTGATGCCGTTTTCGAGCAGCCCGCTTTCGTAGAGCCTCAGCACTTCCAGACCCACGGCGGCGCTGACAGGGTGGGCCGAATAGGTGTAACCGTGCCCGACCGCCGAGGCACCGGCGCCATCGGCGATCACCTGGTAGACATGATCCGCCATGAGCACGGCGCCCATCGGAACGTAACCCGAGGTCAGGCCCTTGGCCGTGGTCATGAAATCGGGGACGATGTCATCCTCGCTGCAGGCGAACAGCGGTCCGGTGCGGCCGAAGCCGGTAATCACCTCGTCGGCGACGAACAGGATGCCGTATTCCTTGCAGAGGTTGCGGATCGCCTTCATCCAGCCCCTGGGCGGAACGATGACGCCGCCGGAGCCCTGGATCGGCTCTGCATAAAAGGCCGCCACGCGATCGGCGCCGACCGCCTCGATCTTCGCTTTCAGCGCAGCAAGCGAGGCTTCGATGATCGATTTCGCATCCTCGCCGACCGGGTTGCGATAGGGGTAAGGCGACGGGATCTTGTGCTGCCAGTCGAAGGGAATGCCGAAGCCCGCATGGAAGTTCGGCAATGCCGTCAGGCCGGCGCCGACCGTGGAGGAACCGTGATAACCTTGCTCGATCGAAATGAACTGGTCGCGCTGTGGCTGCCCCTTGGCAATCCAGTAATAACGGATGAAGCGGATCGTGCTGTCGACGGCGTCCGAGCCGCCGAGCGTGAAGTAGACATGATCGAGATCGCCCGGCGCACGGTCGGCAAGCTCGGCGGCAAGCCGGATGGCCGGCTCGGAACCGAGGCCGAAATAGGCCGTCGCGTAGGGAAGCTCCCGCATCTGACGGGCCGCGGCCTCGACGATTGTCTCATGCCCGTAACCGGCATTGACGCACCAGAGGCCGGCAAAACCGTCTATCAGCTGGTGCCCTTGCGCGTCGGTGACGGTCGCGCCCTTGCCCGAGGCGAGCACCCGCACGCCCTGCTTTTCATGGCTCCGATAAGACGCGACAGGATGGACGAGATGGGCGCGGTCGAGTTCGATAAGGGAATTGCTGAGCATGGTTGTCTCCGGATCAGCCGAGGGCTTGGTTGGCCAGGGCAAAGGTGGTGAATGTCGAGGTGGCGGGACGGGCCACGACCGGGCGTGCCATCGCGATGCCGCCGCCCGCATGGGCGAGCGAATGCTCGGCCAGCCAGGCGGCGAGGCCGGCATCGCCGGTATCGACCCTGAGGAAGGCGCCGGACCGGCGGCTCATGAAATGGCTGACGAGCGCCTTGGCATCCTCGAGATCCGTCGCGACGACGGGTCCGATGACCTCGCCGCGACCGAACGCCCTGATGCAGGCAAACCCTGCGATCTTGCCATTGCGGCGGATCACGGCGAACTCGCCGATTTCGGCGAATTTTGCGATCAGCGCCGAACGGGTGGCGCCAAAGGCGTCGCGATCGATGGCGGCAATCTCGGAGAGATCGGCTGCCGTGGCGGTCCCGGTGTCGGTGGGCGCCGGCACCTCGCCGATGGTGCCCTGATGTTGGAAAACGGCGCCGGTCTTCCGGAAACCCAGCTTTTCATAAAGCGGCAGGCCGTCGGAGGTGGCGATCAGCCGAAGCGGCCGCTCGCCACCAAGTCTAAGGACTGCATCCATCAGACGGCGCCCGACGCCACGGCCACGCAGGTTGGCACCGACGATCACCATGTTGATGGTGGCGCAGTCATCGCCGTAAGGGGTCATCAATGCCGTGCCGACCACTTCGCCGGTCTCGTCCAACGCGACCACGCCCTGGCTCAGATGCAGGGCGACCTGCCAGTCCTGCAGGCGGTGCGGCCAGCCGGCTTCGCGCGAAAGCTGGGTGGCGCGATCCAGGTGCTCGATGCCGAAAGGTATGGTTTCGATGTCTCCGACTTGCATCGACAATGCTCTCCATTTTGAGCTTCGAGTTTCGAGGGGAAGGGGCCGGACGATTATCCGAAGGCGGGGCCGGCGGCGGTATCTTTCGCCAAACCGGCGGCATGGGACCGCATCTTATGCCGCGCGTCCGCAATCAGGGTCGAAAAAAGCCTGGTCGTCGGCCGTCGCGCCGGCCACGATCTGCAACCAAATGCCAAACCGGCGCCACGATACGAAACTTTCTGCTTCGGATTGGGGGAAATCAGTCGGCTCGGCTGCCCGAAGCGGCCTTATGATCATGTCGTCAACCGAAAGGCTCGATGGGCCATCACGCAAGGACCAAGCGCATGACGACGTTCCGCCCGAAATACATCACCTTCGACTGCTACGGCACGCTGACCAACTTCCAGATGGCCGAAGCTGCGCGTGACCTCTATGGTGATCGTCTCGACGAGCCGCGCATGGTGAAGTTCATCAAGAATTTCGCAGCCTACCGGTTGGACGAGATCATGGGCGACTGGAAACCCTATGCAGACGTCGTCCACAACTCGCTGGAGCGCAGCTGCAAGGCGAACGGCGTCGCCTTCAAGGATGAAGACGCCAGGATGGTCTACGAGCGCGTGCCGACATGGGGTCCCCATGCGGATGTTCCTGCCGGTCTTGCCAAGGTCGCCAGCGAAATCCCGCTCGTCATCCTCTCGAACGCGATGAACGACCAGATCCACTCAAACGTCGCAAAGCTCGGCGCGCCGTTCCACGCCGTCTATACGGCGGAACAGGCAAATGCCTACAAACCGCGCTTTCAGGCCTTCGAATACATGTTCGATATGCTCGGTTGCGGCCCGGAGGACATTCTTCATTGCTCCTCGTCCTTCCGTTACGACCTGATGTCGGCGCATGACCTCGGCATCAAGAACAAGGTCTGGGTCAACCGTGGTCACGAGCCGGCCAACCCCTTCTATGGCTATGTGGAAATCTCCGACATTTCCGGCCTGCCGGGCGTGGTCGGTCTCTAAGGAAGGCCGAAGCCGATGAAATATGTCTCCTACTGGCATGATACGGCGCCCAGTTTTACGGGCGCCGTGGAAGGGCCGATCGAAGGTCACTACGACGTTGCCGTGATCGGCGGCGGCTTTACCGGGCTCGGCGCGGCGCGGCAGCTCGCCATGGCCGGCGCGAAGGTTATCGTGCTGGAGGCGGAGACGGTGGGCTTCGGAGCGTCCGGCCGTAACGGCGGCCACCTGAACAACGGCCTTGCCCACAGCTATCTCTCGGCCAAGCAGGAGCTCGGCAAGGAGCGGGCGATCGCGCTTTACAAGGCGCTCGACAGCTCGATCGACACGCTGGAAGCAATCATCGCCGAGGAAGGCATCGACTGCAACTTCCGCCGCGCCGGCAAACTGAAGCTTGCTTCCAAGCCGCAGCATTTCGAAGGGCTTGCCCGGAATTTCGAGGCGGTTCACGCGGAGGTCGATCCGGATACGGCACTGCTGTCGCCCCAAGACCTCGCCCAAGAGATCGGATCACCTTTCCACGGCGCGATGCTGTCGAAGAAGAGCGCCATGATGCATATGGGACGCTACGTCGTCGGCCTCGCCGAAGCGGCAAAAAGGCGCGGTGCCATCATCGTCGAGAAGGCGACGGTCACCGATGTCTCGAAATCGGGCGGTCGACATCTGCTGAAGACGGCCAAAGGCTCGGTCACGGCCGACAATGTCCTGATGGCAAGCGGCGCCTACACGACGCCGAATTTCGGTTATTTCCGCCGGCGGATCATGGCTGTCGGCAGTTTCATCATCGCCACGCGGCCACTTTCGGAGCAGGAAGTCGCCTCGACGATGCCGGGCAACCGCACCTGCGTCAACAGCATGAATATCGGCAATTACTGGCGCCTGTCGCCGGACAACCGGCTGATCTTCGGCGGCCGCGCTCGATTTTCGGCGACCTCCGACCAGCGTTCGGATGCCAGGAGCGGCGCAATCCTTCGCGATAGCCTGACCCGCATCTTTCCGCAGCTATCCCATGTGGAGATCGACTATTGTTGGGGCGGTTTGGTGGACATCACCAAGGATCGTTACCCGCGGGCGGGCTTCCATGACGGGTTATGGTACGCGATGGGTTATTCCGGCCATGGCGCGCAGCTGGCAACCCATCTCGGCATGACGGTCGCCGATGCAATCCTCGGCCGGCCTGACAGAAATCCGGTCAAGGGGCTGGACTGGCCGGCAGTCCCGGGTCATTTCGGCAAGCCGTGGTTCCTGCCGCTGGTCGGGCTTTATTACAAGATGCTCGACAAGGTCCAGTAACGGAACTCTTGCCATGCTGAGAACAAAAAAGGTGGGGTTGCGACCGCGACCCCACCTTTTTTGGATAAGCGTTCCGGGTGCGGAAACGGGCTCAGTTGAGCCCGCCGATATGGAAGGCCTTCACTTCCAGATATTCCTCGATCCCGAACTGCGAACCCTCGCGCCCCAGGCCCGACTGCTTGACGCCGCCGAAGGGGGCGACCTCGGTCGAGATCAAGCCGGTATTCAGCCCGACCATCCCGAATTCCAGAGCCTCGCCGACACGCCAAGCCCGCTTGAGGCTTTCCGTATAGAAATAGGCGGCGAGCCCGAAGGGCGTGCCGTTGGCAATGGCCATCGCTTCCTCCTCGGTCTCGAAACGGAAGAGCGGCGCGACCGGGCCAAACGTCTCTTCGCTGGCAAGCTGCATGTCGGTGGTGGCTCCGGTCAACACGATCGGAGCCGTGTATTGGCCACCCGCCGGCAGATCGGCCTTGGCCGTGACGATCGTCGCGCCTTTGGCGAGCGCATCCTCGATATGGCGGTTGATCTTGGCGATTGCTGCATCGTTGATCATCGGGCCGATCGAAACGCCTGGCTCGGTTCCAGGGCCGACCTTCATGGCATTCACCCGGGCGGCGAGCTTCTCGGCGAAGCGATCGTAGACGCCCGCCTGCACGAGAATGCGGTTGGCGCAGACGCAGGTCTGGCCGCCGTTGCGGAATTTCGAAATGATTGCCCCTTCGATGGCAAGGTCGATATCCGCATCGTCGAAGACGATGAAGGGAGCATTCCCGCCCAGTTCGAGCGACAGCCGCTTGATACTGTCGGCCGCGCCGCGCATCAGCAGCGAACCGACCGGCGTGGAGCCGGTAAACGAGATCTTCCGCACGGTGGTGTTGGCCATGATCTCGTTGCCGATTTCCTTCGGCATGCCGGTGACGATGTTGACGACGCCTGCCGGAATGCCGGCCATTTCCGCGAGAACCCCGAGCGCAAGTGCCGAATAAGGGGTGAATTCCGAAGGTTTCACCACGACGGTACAGCCGGCGGCGAGCGCCGGCGCGATCTTGCGGGTGATCATCGCGTTGGGAAAATTCCAGGGCGTGATGATGCCGCAGACGCCGACCGGCTCCTTCAGGACGATGATGCGGCGGTCAGGCGTCGGTGAGGGAATGGTCTGGCCGCCGATGCGGCGCGCCTCTTCCGCAAACCACTTGACGAAAGAGGCGCCGTAACGGATTTCACCGCGCGCCTCGTCGAGCGGTTTGCCCTGTTCGGTGGTCAGCATCAGCGCCAGATCTTCGAGATGTTCGATCATCAGGCCGTACCAGGTTTCAAGCAAGGCGGCGCGCTCTGCATGGGTACGCTTCTTCCAGGCCGGATAGGCCTTCTCGGCAGCCGCAATCGCTGCGCGTGTCTCGTCGCCTCCCATGTCGGGAACGGTGCCGATTACCTCTTGGCTCGCCGGATCGAAAACATCGACGGTCTTGCCGGACCGGGCGCCGACCCAGGTGCCGCCGATCAAACCTTCTTGCCGAAACAGGGAGGGGAGCTTCAAATTCCGCATATGTCCAATCCTCGATACGATGTTTAAAGTGCGGCGAGCAGCGCCGCAGTGATGGTGTCCGTGCGGTCCTTGCCGGGAACCGTGCCGATGCCGCTGGCCGTGACCGCTTCGATCGCCGTCATGACGGCGTTCGCCGCATCCTTTTCGCCCAGATGATCGAGCATCATTGCGCCGGACCAGACCGTGGCGATCGGGTTGGCGATCCCGAGATGGGCGATGTCGGGCGCCGAGCCATGCACCGGTTCGAACATCGAAGGCGTATTGCGCTCCGGGTTGATATTGGCCGATGCGGCAAAGCCGAGGCCGCCCTGGATGGCCGCACCGAGATCAGTCAGGATATCGCCGAACAGGTTGGAAGCGACCACGACGTCGAGCGTTTCCGGGGCCATCACCATGCGCGCCGCCATGGCGTCGATGTGATAGCTGGCGACCTCGACGTCAGGATATTCCGCCGAAAGCTGCCGGGTGACGTCGTCCCAGAACACCATCGAATATTTCTGGGCGTTCGACTTGGTCACCGAGGCGAGCTTGCCGCGCCGCGACCGGGCCTGTTCGAAGGCAAAGCGCAGAATGCGCTCAACGCCCTTGCGGGTAAAGATCGACGTCTCGACGGCAACTTCATCGGCCGTGCCCTGATGGATACGGCCGCCTGCGCCCGAATATTCGCCCTCGGTGTTCTCGCGGATGCAGAGAATGTCGAAGGCGGTCGCCTTCAGCGGTCCTTCGACGCCGGCCAGCAGGCGGTGAGGGCGGATGTTGGCGTATTGCACGAAACTCTTGCGGATAGGCAGCAGCAGGCCATGCAGCGACACCGAATCCGGCACTTCCGCCGGCCAGCCGACGGCACCGAGCAGGATCGCGTCGAAGCTGCGCAACGTTTCGATCCCGTCCGCCGGCATCATTGCGCCGGTTTCCTTGTAGAAGGTGCAGGACCAGGGAAATTCCGTAGCCTCAAACGCAAAGCCGTGCGCTTTGGCGGCCTTCTGCAGTACCGACCATGCGGCCGCGGTCATGTCGCGGCCGATGCCGTCGCCGGGGATCAGGGCAATCCTGTATGATTTCATGTTCTTCGTCCTCAAAGACTGATCAAGACGCTCTTGCTCTTGCGATTGGCGTGGAAAGCTTCCCGGCCTAGATCCTTGCCGATGCCGGACTGCTTGTACCCGCCGGTCGGCAGGATATGGTCGCGCGAGCGGCCGTAGCGGTTGACCCAGATGGTGCCGGCCTGCAGCCGGCGGGTAAGGCGGATCGCCCGCGAAAGGTCGCTGGTAAACAGGCCGGCGGCAAGCCCGTAGCTTGGATGATCGGCAAGCATCATGGCTTCTTCCTCATCCTCGAACGTCTGCAGCGTCAAAACAGGCCCGAAGATCTCCTCGATCACCGCCGGCGAGGTCTGGTCGACGCCGGTAACCAGTGTCGGAGAGTAGAAATATCCGGGAGCGTCCATGGGACGGCCGCCCGTCAGGCATTCCGCCCCGGCTGCGACGGAGGCCGCGATGATGTCGTCGATGCGCCGGCGCTGCCTGTCTGAGATGATCGGCGAATACTGGCTCGCCGCGTCCCAGGTCGGGCCGGGCACGATACCCTGCATTTTCTTCAAGATTGCCTCGATCAGCGGCGCGGCGACGCTTTTTTCGACGATCAGGCGCGATCCGGCGACACATGCCTGGCCGGCATTGCTGGTGATGCTGGCGGTCACCGCGGCCGCGGCCCGGTCGATATCGGCGTCCGCGAAGACCAGCTGCGGGCTCTTGCCGCCGAGTTCCAGCGTCATCGGCTTGATGCCGGTGCGGGCGATGTTTTCCATGATCGCCGCGCCGGCGCGGGTAGAACCTGTAAAGCTTACCTTGGCGATATCGGGATGGCCGGTGATGGCGTTGCCGGTGGTCATGCCGTCGCCGAGCACGATGTTGATCAACCCGGCCGGAATGCCAGCGCGCACGGCGAGTTCCGCCAGCCGGATGGTCGAAAACGGCGTCATCTCGGACGGCTTCAGCACGACGGCATTGCCGGCGGCAAGTGCCGGACCGAGTTTCCATGCGGCCATGTTGATCGGGAAGTTCCAGGGCGTGATGGCGCCGACGACGCCATAGGGTTCCGTCATGATCATGCCGAGATTGCCGTCGTCGGTCGGCACCAGGTCGCTGCCTTCCTTGTCGGCAAATTCGGCGAAGAAGCGGATCTGTTCGGCCGACACTGCGATGTCACCCTCGACCAGGTGGCCGACCGGACGGGTGGAGGAGACGGCTTCCAACCTTGCAAGCGCCACGGCGTCCTGTTCGATGAGATCGGCCCAGCGATGCAGCACCTTCACACGCTCGCGCGGGCGGATGCCGCCCCAATTGCTTTGCTTCAGAGCCGTCTTCGCCGTCTGCACCGCCTGGTCGACGAGATCCGCATCGGCGACGGGGCAATCGGCATAAGCCTTGCCGTCGGACGGCCGGTGCATTGCAATGACGCCTTCGGCCGCCACGAGGCGATCGCCGATGAAATGTCCCATCGGCAGGGCCAGGCTGTCGGGATCGAAACTCAGGCTCATCGGCTTATCTCCGGTCACTGGACGGCAATATTACCGGATCGGTGGAACCGCTTGATCCGGTAGAGCGAAGGGCCGCAGCGGAAAAATCCGTTTTGGCGGTCAATCACGGCGTATTCTGCGGAGCGGCCCGCAAGCGGTTGCCGCGCCGCGGCCGCACCTATCAAGGAGTGACGGTGACGTAGATCTTGCGGACGGTCTCGATGGTCTTCCAGGTGCCGACGAAACCCGGCTTCATGACGAAACTGTCGCCCGTCTTGTAGACAACGGGCTGGCCGCCTTCAGGGGTGAGTTCGACGACGCCCGACAGGATGTGGCAGAATTCGAAAGTCTGGCCCTTGATCGAATGTGTGACGCCGGGCGTCGCTTCCCAGACGCCGGTATGCACCAGTTCGCCATGGGCCGTGTCCTGCGCCCAGGTCTTGAACTGCGGATCGCCGGTGATCAGCCGGTCCGGTGCGGGAACGTTTTCGCGCGGTGCAAAGGACGGGTGAGGCTCGATGGTCTTGAGAAGCGACATGGTATTCCTTTCGAGGTTGAAGGTTCAGTAACCGCGTTGCCGATCGATCAAGCCGACCGGGTCGAGCCCGGCGCGAAGCCGCTTGATATTGTCGATGACGGCGCGCGCGGCGGTATGCGGCTGGGTGATGCTGGCAATATGCGGGGTCAGCAGGATGCGTGGGTGATGCCAGATGGGATGGCCGGGCGGCAGGGGTTCCGGATCGGTGACGTCGATCACGGCGCCGGATAGGTGCCCGCTGTCGAGTGCAGCGAGAAGCGCGTCCTGGTCGAGCTGGGGACCACGTCCGACATGAACCAGTCCAGCGCCCGCCGGCAACCTGGCGAAAAGCGCCGCGTCGAGAAAACCGCGGGTCTCGTCGGTCAGCGGCAGGAGGCAGATCAGCACATCGGTCTCGGCAACCATGGTCTTCAGACCATCCTCGCCGGAGAAACACCTGACCCCTTCAATCTCTCGCGCGGACCTACTCCAGCCGGACAACGGAAAGCCGAAGGGTTTCAGCCGCTCAAGCACGGCCTGGCCGAGATTGCCAAGCCCCAGGACGCCGATACGGCGCTCTCCGGCCTGAGCCTGCGGCAGGACCTTCCAGACCTCCGCCTGCTGCTGCGCCAGATAGGCCGCCAGGTTGCGGTGGAGCGACAGGACGCCGAGGACCACATATTCCTGCATCATCCGCACGATGCCTTCTTCGACCATGCGCACGATCTTCACGTTGTCAGGCACGCTGGTGGCGCGGAATTGGTCGATACCGGCGCCGGTCGAAAACAGCACTTCGAGATTGCGGTAACGCGCCAGGTTTTCCGGCACTGCCCAGGTCAAGAGATAGCGCACTTGTTCGGCGTCCACCGTCGCCGGATCCATGGAGAATGGCAGGTCCGGGAGTTCCCGAGCGAAGGCATCCTGGAAAATCCGGCCGCGGGCCGCATCGGAATTGAAGAGGAATGTCATGGTCGGGATACGTTCCTGCTCATTGGAGTTCTGCGCGGCAATGCCGACCAAGCGCTTCAATCATCGCCTGGCAGCCGTCGAGTTCGCTCGCCAGAATGAATTCATTGGGTTTATGGGCGCGGGCGATGTCGCCAGGCCCGCAGATGATCGCATCGATGCCGGCGCGCTGGTAGAGACCTGCCTCCGTGCCGTAGCTGACAGCCGCCAGCGGCTCGGCCCCCGTCAGATCTTGCAAAAGACCGGCGAGGGGAGAGGTTGGCGCCAGCAGCAGCGCCGGATAGGCGCTGAGAACCTGCCAGTCGACATCGAAGCCCTTCATCGCCAAGGCTTCGGCAACCGCCCGCACCGGGGCAAGCAGCGCTTCGGGATCGACCGAAGAGATGGCGCGGGCTTCCAGTTCAAGACTGCAGATTTCGGGTATGATGTTGACCGCCTGACCGCCACGGATCGTGCCGATCGATAGAGAGGAGTAGGGTGGCTCGAATTCTGCCTCGAACGGTCCGCGGGAAAGACCGACGGCAGCGGCAACCGCAGCCTGCTGCACGTCCGTCATGGCGTGGATCGCGTTGAGGCCGAGATCCGGACGGGATGAGTGGCCCGAACGACCCTTGAGCGTCACCCGGGCTGCCGCCTTTCCCTTATGGGCTAGAATGGCCCACATCCCGCTCGGCTCCCCGATGATCGCACCCAGCGGCGGGGCACACAGGTCCCGCAACCGCGCGAGAAGATGCGGCACGCCCCGACAGCCGGCTTCCTCGTCGTAGGAAAAGGCAAGGTGGATCGGGCGGGAAAGCGGAGTGGCGAGAAGCGCGGGCACGGCTGCCAGAGCGGTCGACAAAAACCCCTTCATATCGCTTGTTCCGCGTCCGTAGAGCCGGCCTTTCTCGTTCCTCAACGAAAAGGGATCGCTGTCCCAACCCGCCTCGGTGGCCGGGACCACGTCCATATGGCCGGACAGGATGTAGCCCGGGTGGTCGGCAGGACCGATCGTGGCAAAAAGATTGGCCCGGTCACCTTCAGGCCCCGGCAGGATATGCGCGGCGATCCCGAAGGATCTGAGATAGTCCGCAATCCATTCGATGATATTGCCATTGGGCGTGCCGACGACCGAGGGAAAGCCGACCAGCTTCTCCAGGATGTCCAAAGCGCGCATCGACTGTTCCCGCCTCTAAAAAGCCATGACCTCTTGGCCGCCACACCTTGCTTTTGCAGAGCATGCGAACCAATCCTGGCAGGCAAGGTTAGAGGCAGAAGAAACCAATGGCTGCCGAAAGTGGACGCGATACGGTCAAATCTTGTGTTCGGTTTCGCTTCAGCAGTGAAATGTTTCGCGGGATCTCGACTAACGTGACTGCGGGGATATCCGAGCGGTTCGCCCAAGGAGATATACGTCTCGGCTGGATAATGATGGATAGTGAATTACCAGGAACTTTGAATGTCGATAATTTCGAGATGCGCTTTGCGGATATCTCGAGTGTCGAAATCTCCAAGCTGCAGGCTTTGTCGATCTCGGTGGGCTGGCCCCACCGGGCAGCCGACTGGCAGCATCTGCTCGACATCGGGAAAGGATATGTCGCGCTTGACGAGATCGGCCGCGTGGGAGCCTCGGGCATGTGGTTTCCTCACGGCGACGGCTTCGCCACGTTCGGGATGCTGATTACCTCCCCGAGGCTGCAGACCAACGGCGCGGCCAGGTGGCTGATGAAACGGATCATGACGGACTGCGGCCGCAACCGCATTCGTCTCAACTCGACGCAGGAAGCCCAGCGGCTTTATGCTTCGCTGGGGTTCAAGCCGAAGCAGACGGTTTATCAGTACCAGGGTACAGCGACCGCGCCGATGGCGCTTCCCCCTCCGGAGAAGGGGCTTGTTTTGAGGCGGCTGGATCGCGGCGATCTGGACACGGTGATCGCCTTCGACGCTCCTGCCTTCGGTGCTGATCGAAGCCAGCATCTCCTGCGATTGTTCGAGAGTTCGATCTGTTACGGTCTTTACCAGGGAGAGTGGATGCGCGCCTTTTCGATGCGCCGGCGCTTTGGGCGGGGGCATGTGGTCGGGCCGGTTGTCGCCGGCAACGACGAGGACGCCATCACGGTGACCCACCCGCATATTGCCGCCCACGCCGACGGGTTCCTGCGCGTAGATACACATTTCGATAGCGGCCCGTTTGCCGCGCTCGTCCAGCAGTGCGGGCTCAGCATCTACGCCACCTTGACGACGATGGTCACCGAGGAGGCAGCCAGCTACGGCGCCGGACAAAATGGCAATGCCAGGGTTTATGCCCTGGCTTCGCATTCCCTCGGATGAGCCTTCGTCTGTGGCGGCTCCGACAGACGAAGCGGCATGGAATTCGAACCTGTCCACTCCAGTGACCGTGGCCAGAGTTTGAGCGAAGGCCAAGAAGCAATCTCTCCCATCCTGGCTTTGACCTCAGTCGAGAAATAGAGCTAACATCCGGGACAGCGGCGGCGGCCTGTCGGCTGGGGAACGCCCTGTGAACGGAGATGCAGATGAGGCGCGCGCTTTTCCTCGTGTAATTCACGACGATGATGATCGGCACGGTTTGCCCGGCATCCGGCGTCTTTGCAGGCGCTCAGCCGGTTCTTTGGAGCGCCCTGCGGCCTGCGGAGCAATCGAAGTTGGATGCCGCCCTGCCGGGCATGGCGTCCAGCCGGCCTCAAGGGGAAACGCTTGTCTGGCGTGACGAAGCCCGTACGGTGGAGCTGACCGGGTTCATCCTGCCGGTCGACCAGGACGGCGAGAACGTCTACGAGTTCATGCTGGTCCCCTGGGCCGGAGCCTGCAGCCACAGCGCTGCTCCGCCGCCGAACCAGCTGGTGCATGTGGTCGCTGCCGAGCCGTTCCATCTCTCGCGAGTCTATGAGGTCGTCACCGTGACGGGAAATCTGCGGCCCGGTTTGGACAAGGCCCAGCTCTTCATCATGGACGGGGTACGCGTCCTCGACTACGGCTACAGCATGAGCCAGGCCCAGGTGGCGAAAGCGACCGGCTTCGTGGACCCGGACCTGAAGACCGTTTCGCCACTCGGGGTTCTTGCGCGATAAGCGAACCGCCACCGCCAACGGCGGCAGGGTCCTCCATTCTCCCGAGTGGATGTGAAAGCCGGGCCTTCGACCAGCGTCACGCTCGGCCGTCATCGAAAAAACCGTTGAGCAAGACGGTGACCAAGGCGATCGCGACGCCTGGCCAGATCATCAGCATTGGGTGGTCGAAGATGAACATGCGGTATTCAAAGAGCATCGATCCCCAATCCGGCTTCGACGGATCGGCGCCGAGACCGATGAAGGCGAGCGAGGCATAGGCGACCGCCGCAAGTCCCGCCTGGTTGCCGACATAGGCGAACATCAGGGGCAGGGTGTTGGGCAGTAGATGCCGGGTAATCATCCGTGCCGGCGCGACGCCGAGGCTCCTCGCCGCCAGCATGAACGGCTGGCCGAGCACCCGCTGACTGAGCGAATGCGCAAGCAGCGCATGCGGCCCGACGCCAGCCAAGCCTAGCGCCAGTCCGGCACTGAGCGGCGACAGGCCAAAAATCGCAGCTGCCGTCAGTGCGACGATGAGCGTCGGCACCATGACGAAGAACTCGCAGAAGCGCAGGATCACCGTTTCGCGCCAGCCGCCAAGGACGGCGGCGGCGGTGCCCAGCAGGGTGCCAAACAAAAAACCGATGGCACCGACCGAGAGGATGACGCCGGCCGTCCGCCACCCGCCGGCCATGATCCGGGACAGAAGATCGCGACCGAGATGATCAGTACCGAGCAGATGGCTGGCGGTCATGCCGGAATGTCGGGCAAGCATGTCCACCGCATCGGGATCATATGGCTGCCAAAAACCGCCGACACAGAGAAAAACGGCGAGCGCTGCGAGCATGACCAGCCGGGACATCAGGCGAGACGCGGATCGAGAAGGCGCATGGCGAGATTGGCGCCGGCATTCATCACAAGCATCCAGATGGCAATGACCATGACATAGGCCTGCAGCACCATCTGGTCGCGTGCCGCGATGCTTTGCACCAGGAACTGGCTGATGCCGGCAAGGCCGAAGAGGATTTCCATGGTTGCGGTGCTGCCGATCACCCAGCCCGCTTCGGAACGGACTGCCGACAAGAGGGCATAGAGTGCGCTGCGGTGGCCGTGCCGCCAGAGCGCCTGCTTTTCCGACAGGCCCTTGGCAAGCGCCGTGCGGAAATGCGGCTGCCCCGCGGTCTCCTTCAGGTCGCGCCGATAGACGCGGGAGAGAACGGCAACCGAATGCAGTGCGATCAGCAGGACCGGCAGGACGATCGCGGTCCAATCATTGGCGAAGGGTCTGAGCCAGCGCAGCTGCACGCCGAGCACCCAGAGAAGAACAAGGCCGAGCCAGAAGGCCGGCACCGCCTGCACGAAGATCGACAGAGCCCGGCTCATCCGATCGACAACACCTGCGGGATAGGCCGCTGAGAAGAACCCGAGCGGAATTGCCATCACGATCGCCAGCGCCAGGCCGGCGAGACCGAGCGACAGCGAGACCGGTAACCGCTCGGCGAACTCGGCAAGCACCGGCTCTCCGGTCCGGAAGGAGCGCCCCCAATCGCCGCTGAGGAAGTCCGCCAGCCAATGCAGATACCTGACCGGCAGTGGCTGATCGAGCCCCCACTCCGCCCTCAACGCGGCGACGGTTTCCTCCGTCGCCGGCAGGCTCCAGACACGAATGGCGATCGCGACCGGATCGGCCGGCATCAAGGTGATGACCGAGAAAGAGGCGAGCGAAACCGCCAGCAACCCCGCTATCGATTGTATGCCGAACCGGGCCAGTCGCATCACGTGGCCTACTCCGCCTCGCCGATATCGGCGCGCAGGACGTGGTAGTCGGATCCCCACGGCTCGTAGTTCTTCAGCCGCTTCGACAGGCCGACATACCACACGGGCGATACCAGGAAGGAGACAGGCGCATCGGCGAAGAGTTTCTGCTGGGCATCCAGCGCGATCGCCACCCGCTTTGCCGGATCGCCCTCGGCCGCAAATCGGTCGAGGATCGCATCGAAATCCGGCGAGGCGTATTTCGCATAGTTCAGCGAAGCGCCGCTTCTCAGCATCGAGTTCAGGAAAAAGGCGGTATCGCCGCTCGGGGCCGTATGCTGCGCCCAGAGCGCGATGTCGAAGTCGCCGGCCGAAGCGACCTGCTGGATGTTCTCCACCACCTGCGTATCGACCGCGATGCCGATCTTGGCGAGTTCCGCCTTGACCACCGGCAGCATGGTGACGAGATCCGGGCGCTGCGGATAGGTGATGACCAGCAGGCGCAGCGGCGTGCCGCCCTTTTCGCGCATGCCGCCGCTGCCTCTTGCCCAGCCGGCTTCGTCGAGCAGCGCGCCAGCCCTGGCAAGATCGGTCGGGCGTGCCTCCTGGCCGGCAAAGGGGAAATAGGCGGCGTAGGCACCTGTGGCCGGTTCGCCGCCATTGATCGCGGCTGCAAGCTGCTTGCGGTCGAAGGCCAGATCGATCGCCCGGCGCACCTTCACGTCAGTCATCAGCGACCGGGCGGTATTGAAGAAAGCGAGATACTGGTACCCGACCGGGAACGACTTGATCGTCAGGTCCGGGTTGGTCTTGAGCCGGCTCACGACCTCCGACGGCAAACCGAAGGCCATGTCGAGTTCGCCTGCTTCCAGCGCCAGCGTCAGGGTCTGGGCATCACCGAACTTGCGGAAATTGACCGGCGAACGCTGGTCGGCGCCGGCGAAATGCACGTTGGGCTCCAGCGAGATCGAGGCGTCCGTCTTGAAGGCGGAGATCTGGTAAGGACCGCTGAAGACGGCATTGCCGGCCTCGGTGGGCTTGTAGGCTATCAGCGGCCATTCGGCGAAGAGTGCCTGAATGAACGGCACCGGCTTTTCGGTCGTCACCTTCAGCGTCAGGTCGTTGACCGCCTCGAAGGTCAGCTTGCCGCCGGTCGCGAGCGCCGCCTTGTTGTTGGCGAACGTGGTATCGAAACCGGCTGCCAGTGCCCTGGCGGTGACGGGCGTGCCATCGGAGAACAGGCGGCCGGGTGTGAGGGTCACGGTCCAGGTCAGGTTCCCGATGCGCTCCGCCTTCACGGCCAGTTCCGGTACGAGCTTGCCGTCCCGATCGACGGTGAAGAGGTTCTCGCCGACGCCATGGCTGACCAGCGCCCAGCCGTTCGAGCCCTTGGCGGGGTCCGTGCCGCTGGTGATGTAGGTGGCACCGACGCGAAGCGGCTCGCCTGCGAAGACGGTGCCTGCGGTGGCAAAGGTGGCGGCGGTGAACCAGGCGGCGGCCAAGCGTGATAGCGTCTGCGACGTCAATTCTCTCTCCTCTTATTCTGTTCGGATGGGGTGCGAAGCCGTTGCTTGCGACCCGTTGGGTGATAGGCGAAGTTCTCGACGATCCGGCCGCCAAGCAGGTGCTCGCCGATGATCCGGTCGATCGCATCTTCGGTGACGCCGCCGTAATAGGTGCCTTCCGGAAACACCTGCAGCACGGGCGCCAGACTGCAGGGACCGAGACAGGTGGATTTTGCGGTCATCGTGCCATCGCCGGCAGCGCGCAATTTCTGCCGCTCCTGCCGGTTGCGCAGATGTCCCCAGATCACACCGGCTCCGGCCGCGTTGCAGGGACCGCCCTGACAAACGAGCACGCGGCGTTTCTGGGCCGGCACGAGGGAACCTTCGATGACAGGTGGGTTTTCGGTTTTCGGGACATCCAGCTCTTCGGCCGTCTCCAGCAGTTCGCCGAGAAGCTGCGCCATCAGCGTGCTGGAGGCGATATCCCTGGCGATGGACAAGGCCGGCCAGGGGCGGCTGTCGGCGGCCTTCCAGCGCGTCAGCGATTTCGTTAGCCAGATATGGAAGCTCGGCTCCATGGGCAGGACGAGCGGCACGATGACGACGGTTTCGACATCCTCGTCGAGCAGATTGGACAGCGCTTGGCGCAGCGAGGGGGTTCCCTGCTCGGTAAAGGCGAACCGGACGATTCCGGCCCCGGTCATGCCGGCCGCAAGCTCCGCGAGCCGCTGCATTTCCAGATGCGGCGACGCCGCAAAGGCGGATTTGGCGATCAGGAGGACGGCGCGCCCGGATACGTTCTGGGAAGATAATCCCTGTGTTTTCACTGCCTTCGTCTCACTCAAGGAGGAGGCAGCAAAAATGAAGGTTGCGGCAGGCACGATGGCCCGACGGAACCGTCATTCCTGTGGCACACCCCGACCACGGAACTTCTATCGTCAGGCAGGTCTCCTGGCTTGCGGGTCAAAGCCTTCATCGTCCGTCTTCCCGGCATTGTTGCCAGTGACATGTTGGACGAACGGCTCACCGCTCACAGTTGCGGGACAGCTCCGGTTTTGACCGGATTCCCTCTTAGCTTCCATCGCGGGATGGAAGAACCTTGACGCCGCGAACTTACACTCCCTCTGCCGACTGTCAACGGCGCCGCTTCATGCAGCATCATCGCATCAATGCGATGCGCCGGAGCCACCGACGGCAACGATCGTAAAGGGTTTTCCTTCGACGGGTATCGTACGGACCTCCTTCAGGCTCTCCGCATCGACGACGCGAACCAGCGAGTGCCGCGGATCGGTAATGACGATATGGTCGTCCGCAACGGCAAGGCGCGGCCGCGGATCACGCCAATGGCCGTCCTTGCTGTAGGGCTCGGTGACCTTGGCCTTGCGAACGATCTCGCCCTTGACCACGTCCAGCACATGAAGATCGCCGTCCTCCGTCAGGATGTAGGCATTGCGCGGCGTTGCCGGGTCCAGCAGGAAGTCGACGCGGCGGGTGGGCAGGGCGATCAGCCGGAAGTGCTCCTCGGCATCCGGATCGATCAGGACGATTTTGTCCTCGCCGTAGTTGCCGAGGAAGAACTGCATCGCCTTGCCGCCAAGCAAGGTCCCGGTGCTGCCCTTTGGCAGGTCCGTCGGGTAAGCGAACATTTCCAGCTTCGGGCCATCAATGCCGCCGGGCCGGGCAACGAGAACGCCTTCCTTGCAACCGAAGGCAACCAGCCGGGCCGAGGTGGCCTCGCCGTGAAGATCGGTGCATTTCGCGACGTCACCGAGCTGCTTGCCCGCCTCGTCGACGACCCGAAGACCGACCCTCGGCGGCAGTTCGTCGGGCTTGGTTTCGATTTCAGTGTTTGGGACCGACACGAGCACGAAACGACCCATCGTCACCGCTACGCCGTGATGCGGCTTCGTCGTGTCGACTGTCTTCACGTCAGCCCTGCCTTCGAGAAGAGCTGTTTCGTCGATGATATCCGCCTTGCCGCCTCGATCGTAAAAGAGGACCGCATGGTCGTCATGCGGGACGACGTGGAAAGGACGCTTGCCTTCGAAAGTCACGGGCAACAGCCCGACGTCGGAAACCTCCAGGTCCCGATGCTCCCCGTGATCGGAGAAATCGATGCCAGTCCTGATGACGTGCACGATGTCATGATCTGACTGGGTAACGAATACGGTCTGGCCGGACGCGCTGGCGGTCAGGGCCGCGGGACCCTTGACGTCATAGCGGCCGAGTTCCTTGCCGTTCTCGAAGTTGATGGCACGCACGACCGGGTTCGTGTGATCGCCGACAAACAGGCGCCATGCTTCCTTCGTCTCATGATCTTCATCGGCAAACGCTCCGGACGCCGCGAAGATCAGGCCTGCCGCGACAGCGCCTAGCAGGCGGCTTGTAGTGAGGGACAAATTCATGAGGTTCCTTCCTTATCGTTTGAACTTTTGTAGCGCCGAGCGCTTATCCAGCACATGGCTATGTACGTTATATCGTTACATTCAATGTTGAGAGTGTAATAACATTACATAGGTGGCCGTTGTCAATCCCTGCGATGGCGACATTTGCCTGGTTCACGCTGGTAGGGCATGCAGCCTGCGGGTTTGACGCGGCAGGACAAATGGACCTCAAAGATTGCCTGGCGGCAGTCGGCCTTGCCGTTTGAGGAAAATCCGTAGTTGCTGACATAAAACTCTTACATATCGGGAGGAAATCTGCCGTTGGCGGGCTCTGGGACTTGGCAAACGGAAGAGGACCTTCTCCGATGACGACATTGCAGCAGGTGGCGACACGAGCCGGATGTTCGTTGGCGACGGCAAGCCGGGCGCTCAGTCGCAACGGCAATGTCAGCGACCGCATGGCACGCAGAGTCCGCCGCGCCGCGGCAGAGCTAGGGTATCGGCCGATCAATTCTGCGTCCGGCAGGCCCGGGCAACGGCCGGTCGTCGGCGTACTGATCCCGAGCATCACCAATCCCGTCTTCGCCTCGTCGCTTTCCAGCATCCAGAACCGCATGCTGGTTGCCGGCCATGGCGTGCTGATCGCCCAGTCGAACTACGACCCTGCACGCGAGGCGGACGCGGTCGCCTCGCTTCTCATCGACCGGCCGACCGGGCTGATCCTGACCGTCTGCGATCCCGCCACAAGCGTTGCCCTCGCATCCTCGCTGCCGCCAACCGTGCTTCTGAACAACATGCCGACCTCGCTGTTTCCCGCCGCCGTGACCGTGGACAATCGCGGCGCCGGCCGGGAGCTGACGCAGATGCTGATCGGTCTCGGCCATCGACGCATCCTGTTCGTCTCCGGAAATTTCGCGGCCTCCGACCGCGCGCGTCGCCGGCATGAGGGTTATCGCGATGCGATGAACAAGAATGGCGTTGAACCCTTGGAAGCGGTCGAGATTTCCTTCCTCAACGGCTACGACCAACTCGATCTCAGCGTGGCGCTCGCGACCGTGTCGCCGACGGCGATCATCGCCTCCAACGATCTTCTTGCGCTTGGCGTCATCAGCGCGCTGCGGCGCGAGGGACTTTCCGTACCGCGTGATATTTCCGTGGCCGGTTTCGACGGGATCGCCATCGGACGGCTGATGGACCCGCCGCTGACGACGGTGGAGATGCCGGATGCGAGCATGGGGGCGGCGGCGGCCTCTCTGCTGCTGGACATGGCCGAGAATGCGGCGCCCGCCCGGCATCTCGACGTCGCTTATATGCTGCGCCGGGGCGGCACGGTGCGGGCAATCCGGTAAAGCTTCGTGCAAAAGGAAAACCGCCGCTTCCGATCGGAAGCGGCGGCTCGTGGTGTGGTTGGGCCGGATCGGCGCTTAGCTGCGCGGCAGCAAACCCTTCACTTCGGAAGCAGCATCCTCCAGCGCTTGCCTCGGGGTGGCCTGCTGTTCGACGATACGCGACAGGTTCTCAACGATCGCCTGGGTGACCTTGACGCCGTTGGTGCCCGGGAAGGCGTACCAGGGAACCATGCGGTCCATCTGGCTGAGGCCGGCGACGAAGAGCGGGTTTTCCTTGTAGAAATTGCCGAGATAGTCGGGCGACTTGGCGGCAAGCTCGTTGTTCGGAACGTAGCCAGTGCCCGGAACGACGACCGAGGCGCCATACGGACCGGCGGCGAACTTGGCGAACTTCCAGGCGGCCTGCTGCTTTTCGGCATTGCGGGCGAGGATGACGACGGCATTGCCGCCGGTCGGCAGCTTGCCCTTGACCGGATCGATCAGCGGGATCTGCGCGGTGCGCAGGTCGAACTTGTCGCCGACGCTCTTGATCGTGTTGCGCAGGGCGCCGGTCGTTTTGAACTCGATGCCGACCTTGCCGGCGAAGAAGGCCTGTTCGCCCGCCTGGGCGGTGAACACCGGCAGGCCGCCCTGCTTGACCATGCGGTCGAGCGTCTCGACAGCCTTCAGGCCTTCCGGTCCGGCGAACGCGACGGATTTTTCGTCGGCGCTCAGCATCTGGCCGCCGGCGCCGAACAGAAGTGCCGAGAACATCCAGTCGTCACCCTGCCAGCGGAAATCGATGCCTTCGATGCCGTTGCCGAGCGCCTTGATCTTGGCGCCGAGCGCGATGACTTCGTCCCAGGTCTTCGGCGGAACGTCCGGGTTGCCGCCGGCAGCCTTCACCAGGTCGGCGTTGTAGTACATGATCGGGTTCGACGTGGCGAAGGCAAGGCCGGCCTGCTTGCCCTTGACCTGGGCGAGCTTCAGGATGTTGTCGGAGAAGCCGAGCTTGCCCATGTCGCCTTCCTTGGCGATGAACGGAGCGAGGTCGACGGGCAGGTCGCGCTCCTGAACCATGCGCAGCCGGTTGAGGCCGATAAAGGTCAGGTCCGGCATTTCCGCCGTGCCGGCCTGGCGCATGATCAGCTGGATGCCCTCTTCATAGGTCGCCGACGGGTTGGCGAACTGGATCTTGATGTCCGGATTTTCTTCCATGAACTTCTTCGAGATCGTGTCCATCACGTCCTTGAAGAAACCCGGCATCGGATAATGCACGGTCAATGTCGTTTCGGCATGGGCCGGAAGCGACACCGTCATGGCAATCGCCGCGGCGGCGAGGATGTTGGTGAGATGCTTCATCGCATAGTCTCCTGGTTGATGCCGGTCAGCCTTTGAGACCGGTCATTGTGATGCCCTCGACGAAGCGCTTCTGTGCCAGAAGGAAAGCAGCAACGAGGGGAGTGGTGATGATCAGCGTGGCGGCCATCAGGGCGCCGTAGTCGTCGCCGGCCTCGGCGGCTCGAAAATAGAGGAGACCGAGCGGCGGCGTCGCATAGGTCTGGTTGGATACGACGATCAACGGCCAGTAGAGGTCGTTCCAGTGGGCGACGACCGAGAAGATCGCGAACGCGGTGATCGCCGGCCAGGCATTCGGCACGATCACGCGGCCGATAATGCCGAGCTCTGACATGCCATCGAGCCGGGCGGCATGTATCAGGTCGTCCGGTATCGCGCGAAAGAACTGCAGGAACAGGAAGATGCCGAAGACGGAGATGGTGAAGGGGGCAACCAGTGCGAAATAGCTGTTGAGCACGGCCAGGCGGTCGAAGGCGACATAGAGCGGCAGGGCGGTGGCATGGATCGGTACCAGCAGGCCGAGCATGACCAGCACCATCATCAGCCTTGCAGCGCGGAACTTCAGTTTCGCCATGGCATAGGCGCAGGGGATGGCGATCATCACCTGGAAAACGAAGATCAGCGCGCAGACGGCGACGCCGTTGAAAAGCAGCTGCGTCATCGAGACGCGCGTCAGCGCCTTGGCGAAGTTGGCGGCATAGGACCAGTGCTGCGGGATGAGCGACAGCGAGGAGGAGAAGATGTCGCTCTGCGCCTTGCCGGCGGTCGAAATCATGAAGACGTAGGGAGCGAGAAATATAGCCGCCCCGAAGATCAGGATCGACAGGCGGACGGCTCGCCCGAGGGTAAAGGCTGAAGCATTCATGAGTAATGCACCTGCTTGTCCTGGACGCGGTATTGCAGGAACATCAGCACCACCAGAATGATCAGGAAGACGACCGTCATCGCCGAGGCGTAGCCGACCTTCAGGTAGACAAACCCTTCCTGGTAAATGGTGAAAAGCAGCACTTCGGAAGCCTTGTTCGGCCCGCCCTCGGTCAGCGTCTTCACCGTCTCGAAGACCTTGACCGCATTGATGATGCTGATCGTGGTGACGAACAGCGTCGTCGGTCCGAGCATCGGCCAGGTGACCAGCCGGAACCGGTCGAAGACGGAGCGGGCGCCATCGACATGCGCGGCGTGATAGAGCTCGCGGGGGATTGCGGTGAGGCCGGCCAGGAACAGGACGAGATTGAAGCCGACCGATTGCCAGATGCCGATGATCGACAGGCTGTAGAGGACGGATGTCGAGGCGCCGAGCCAGTTGGGGCGCGGCAGGCCGCCGAGCGCCAGAAGCGCGTTGATCGGGCCGATCGTCGGGTGGAAGAGATATTGCCAGACCGTCGCCATCGCGACGAGCAACGAGGCGACCGGCAGGAAATAGGCGGTTCGAAAGAAGGAGCGGCCGATATTCTCGCTTTCGATCAGCATCGCCAGGCCGAGTGCCATGAAGATCGAGATCGGCGCGACGATCGCGGTATAGACCGTCGTGTTCCACAGCGAGCGGCGGAAGGTGCGATCGGTAAAGAGCTCTGTATAATTTTCGAAGCCGACGAACCGGAAACCCGTATAGCCGAGCTCGTAATCGGTAAATCCGAACAGGATCACCACCGCGACCGGCAGCAGGATAAAGACGAACAGGAGAACCATAGCCGGCAGCGACAGCACGAGCGCAGCGCGCGCCTCCTGCCGCTCCGCAGCCGAACGGGCAGGTTTTCCGATGAGGGGGAGTGCAGCAGCAACCGCGTCAGCCATGGGCCGTCTCCCGCATGACGGCAGCATCGACCGGTGTCGAGGGCAGGCGATTGCCCTCCTCTGCAAAGACGAAGAGATGGTCGGCGGAGAAGTCGAGACGCACCGGCATGCCGGCGGCAAGACCGGCGCCTTCGGCGGGCGAAAGCTTGGCGACCACCGGTTCGCCGATCGCATCCAGGCGGCAATAGAGAATGATCTCGGAGCCCAGGAACTCGATGCGGTCTATGCGTGCCGGCAGGCCCTGCTGGCCACTGCGGGAGACGCGGATGAATTCCGGCCGAATGCCGATCGTCACAGATGCGCCCGCAGCAACCGTCTCACGGGGCAATCCGACCCGGATATCGCCGAACGCTATCGTGCCATCGGCCCCGACCTGCGACGGAAAAAGGTTGATGCGCGGCTGGCCGATGAAACGAGCCACCTCGATATGCGCCGGATCGTCGTAGATCACCTGCGGCGAGGCGAGCTGCAGCAGCGAACCGCCGATCATCACCGCAACGCGGTCGGCCATGGACAGCGCTTCCGCCTGGTCATGGGTGACGTAGAGCGTCGGCACGCCGGCCCGACGGTGTAGTTCGACGATCTCGCCGCGGGCATGGACGCGCAGGTTGGCATCCAGGTTGGAAAGTGGTTCGTCCATCAGGAAGACGGAGGGGCGGCGCACCATGGCGCGGCCGAGCGCCACGCGCTGGCGCTGGCCACCGGACATCTGGCCGGGCTTGCGATCGAGCAGGTGGTCGATCTTCAGCGACACCGCCATCTCGCGCACGTCGCGCTTGATCGCCGCCACCGCCTTGCGTTGGCCGGGCATCAGCGGGCCGACCAGTGGCAGGCGCTGCGCCCGTGTCAGCTTGCGCATGACCAGCGGCACGGCGATGTTCTGCGCCGCCGTCAGGTGCGGATAAAGCGCGTAGGACTGGAACACCATGGCGATGTTGCGGTCGGCCGCCGGCACCGGCGACAGGTCGCGGTCGCCAAGCATGATTTCGCCGGCGTCGGCGCTCTCGAGGCCGGCGAGGATGCGCAGGAGCGTGCTCTTGCCGCAGCCGGAAGGGCCGACGAGGGCGATGAACTCGCCGGGACCGGCGTCAAAGCTGACGCCCTTGAGGATCGGATTGCCGGAGAACGACTTCTCGATGCCGCGAAGCGAAAGGGCGGTCATTCGACGCTCTCCGTTTGCTTGGCGCTGGTCGGATAGACTTCCTCGATGACGTCGTCGAGGACATAGGCGGTCATGCCGGGCACGGCGACGATATCGCTTTCAACGTCGTCGCTGAATTCATGCACGACCGCGCCGACCAGCCGCTCGCCCGGCATTTCGCGCACCAGTTTGTCGAGGATGAAGGCGGCAGACGGACCCCAGGTAAGCGCGGTGTTTTCGAAACGGCCCTGCCAGGCCCAGTGCAGGTGGCCGCTCGCGAAAAGCGCCACATCATGGGCGGCGATCAGGTCGTAGAGACGCTTGCGTTGCGTCGGACGGACGCTCCAGTAGCCCGTGTCGCCCTCATGCGGTTCATCGACGAACAGCGGCTTGTGGGCAAACAGCGCGATGCGGCGGCCGTGACGCTCTTCGAGGGTTTCGCGCAGCCATTCGAACTGGCCTTCCTCCTCATCGTCCTCATGACCGAGCAGGAGCGAATTGAGGCCGACGAAACGCCAGCCGTCGGTGTCTTCGAACCAACGGTCCTCTCCGACGAGGTCCCGCCAGCGGGCAAGGCGCTCGGCATTGACGGGCTGTTCGGAACCCGGCAGGTGGCCGACATCGTGATTGCCCGGCAGGATCAGCATCGGGATCGAAGTCTGCCGCATCAGGTCCATGCAGAAGGTGATATCGCCCGGCTTATCGGCGCCATCGACGGTCAGATCCCCGGTATGGATGATGAGATCGGCGCGGGTATCCTCGATCCAGGTCAGCAGCGGCGCCCAGTTGCCGTTGAAATGCGACTTCTCCGGACTGAAATGGGTGTCGGTAATCTGGATGATCTTCACGGCAACTCTCCGGTCTCGCAGGTACCTTCCGCAGGTGGGAAGGCGTTTACGGTTCCTTAGAGCGCTATCGTGTCAGGCCGGTTACAGAGTTTTCCAGCTTTCTTTCATTTCTGTCACAGGACTGTAAAACAGGCCGGCTTCCGCCTGGCGGATCGCTTCAGCGCGTCCCAAAATGCTCTCGGGCGAACAGCCTCGGTGTCTTGAACCCACGGTCCCATTTCCTAAATCACTCTGCGGTCCACGGCGAAAAGGAAAGGAGGTAGCGATGGCCAATACGTTGTTTGACAAACCGCTGTTTGTGAAAACATCTCGCTATGTTCAGGAGCTTGCCAGCCTGGAAGACGTCTTCGACTTTCTCGACGAGTGGCCGATCGACAAAAGGGGCGACACATACGAGGTGTTGTCGAAGGCTTGTCGGATGGCCGCTCAGGGCATCTTCCCCTTGCCGGCAATCCGAGAGAACGTGCGCCGGTTCCTGCTGAAGGAGCGCGTGTTGGCGAACATCGAGGAGGTGCCTCTGTTCGCAGGGCGCACGACCGACCGCAATCTCGGCTCATGAGACAGATAAAGCCCCGCAGCCGGTTCGGGTTACGGGGCTTTAGACGAACGAACTGCCCGGTCGTGTCAGCAGGAATTTGCCTGGTTGGTCGGGCTGTTCGGGTCGGAGGTAGACGCGTGGGTGCCAGCCGGCCCCGCAGTGGTGGGGCTCTTGCCGCAATTGGAGTTGCTGCTGCCGGCCGTACCTGCGCCCTGGGTGTTGGCGGTACCCGTTGCTGCCGTACCGGATGTTGCCGTGCCTCCGGCACCGGTGCCCGGGACTGCGGTCGATGTGCCGGTGCCAGAAGCGCCGGTCGAACCCGAACCACCAGTGCTGGAACCACCGCCAGCACCCTGTGCGAATGCAGAAGTAGCAAGACCGAGCACCAGAGTGCTCGCAGTGAGAAGTTTTACGATCATGAAGTGTTTCCTCTCTGTTTTTGTTACGGCCTCCTAACCGCGGGTCGTATCGAAAGTTCCCGTCACTGAACCATTCGGCACAGGCTGGAATCGTCAGAGTCGGCAGTGCGTCAGACGCACCATACGTCGCTTCCGCTATCGGAACCGTGGGGCAAGCGCTGGTGCTGGGGACGAGAACCTATGCGTCCGGATTATTCAACGGCGCGTAGCCACGGCTTTTTCGGTCCAGCCAATCAAGCCTGGATTTACCGGCCGCACGGAGATAGGCGGCGGCTTTGAGGACAAGCGGATGACGCAAATCCCGTTTTTTCAGCCAGTTCCTTGCTTTGCCGCTGTACCACCCCATCAGGGCGGTCTTTTCCGGTTCGTCGCTGTATGCGCGCGCCAGGAGTGTCAAAACTCCGTCCGAAAACTCGTAGACATCGTATTCGTAATGGTAGTCGTAGAACCCGTCGCTGTCAGGTTCGGACGCATCGATGTGATGCGAGACCTCCACCGTCATGGGCCACGCTGGAGCGCTCTGCCCACGGAGTGCGGAAATCCGCCACAGGGCCACCCGAACCGGGTAATACAGTCGTTCAATCTGGGACAAATTCACCCGCCAACAAGTTTGCCTGCAAGGCACTGCATTTTACCCAAAGCGCTCGAAACGCCGCCACGACTTTGCTTGAACGGCTCCAGGTTCAGTTCAGCCTTTTGCCGGTCCCGGTGTCGAACAGGTGCACCCTCTCGGGATTGCCCTTCACATGCATCGTCTCGCCGACCGTGATGTCGCGGTCTCGGGGGAACTCGACGGTTAGCATTTTCGAATGGCCGACTTCGACATAGCCGTAGGTCTGGCTGCCGAGCCGTTCGGCCACCATCAGTTCGCCGCTGAACCAGGCCTGTTCGGGGGAACAGGGGGTCAGTTCTTCGGGCCGAATTCCGAGCGTGACCTCCTGGCCGGCAACTGCCCTTGCGCCGGGAATGCTGCCGGTCGCCGTCTTTCCCAGAAGTTTCAGGCTTTCGCCATCGGAGGCGAGCTTCGCCGGCAGGGTGTTCATGGTCGGGCTGCCGATGAAGCGGGCGACAAACAGGCTCGACGGGTTGTGATAGAGGTCGAGCGGCTTGCCGATCTGCTCTACCACGCCGCCGTTCATCACCACGATGCGGTCGGCCAGCGTCATGGCCTCCACCTGATCGTGCGTGACATAAACCGTGGTCGCCTTCATGCGGTTGTGCAGTTTTGCGATTTCCAGGCGCATCTCGACGCGCAGCGCAGCGTCGAGGTTGGAAAGCGGTTCGTCGAACAGGAAGGCCGCCGGCTCGCGGACAATCGCACGGCCCATGGCGACGCGCTGGCGCTGGCCACCCGACAATTGTGCCGGCCGGCGATCGAGATAATCTCTGATCTTGAGGACATCGGCAGCCTGACCGACGCGGCTTTCGATTTCCCGGTCGTCGCCGCCGCGCATTTTGAGGCCGAACGACATGTTTTCCCGCACGCTCATATGCGGGTAAAGAGCGTAGTCCTGAAAAACCATGGCGATGTTGCGCTCGGCCGGCGGAAGCAGGTTGACCGTGCGGCCTTCGATATCCAGTTCGCCGCCCGAGATTTCCTCCAGCCCGGCGATCATGCGCAGCAGCGTCGATTTCCCGCATCCGGAAGGGCCGACGAGAACCAGGAATTCGCCGCTTTGGATCTCGATATTGATGTCGTGGATGACCTGCAGGGCGCCATACGACTTCCGGATCTTCTTCAACGCTATGCCAGCCACGAGGTCCTCCCAAACTTTTCAAGCTTGACGCCACTTATCGATATCAATATCGATAATGATAACTTTGGAAATGCGCAACCGGCTGGATGAGTGAGATGGCCTATTTTTCCGCTAGATCGACATCGGTTAGATCGCCCAAGGCAGGCGCCGCCTTCAATGCGTTAAAGCGCGACATCATGCTCGGAACGCTTGCGCCGGGGACCGGCCTTACGGAATTGGAGCTGGCGGCCCACTTCCAGTGCAGTCAGGGCACAGTCCGCGAGGCGCTCCTGCAGCTTCAGGAGGAAGGGCTGGTCCGTCGTCGCGGGCATCGTGGGACGCAGGTTTCCGAGTGCACGGAAGACGAGGCAATCGAGATGTTCCGGCTGCGTCAGCAGATAGAGGGCAACGGCATGGCGCGCGTCATGCGCGCTCGCAGCCGTACGCTGGTCAAGGAGCTCGATGGCCTGCTCGACAAGATGCTGCTTGCGGCCGCGGCGGGTGACGAGTTGGAGCTTGCGGCCTTCGACCGCGATTTCCATCGGCGCATCTTCGAGGATGCCAACCTGCCGGCGCTTGATCCGATCCTTCACCGCTGCCTCGTGCATAATCACCGGTTCAAGATTTCCCGCAGCCCAATGGCGCGGGATCTCGAGGCGACGGCCTTGCGGCATCGCAGCATCATCGACGCGATCGAAAGCGGTGATGCCGGGCGGGCGACCGCCGCCATGCGTCATCATATCGCGACCATCGTCGATCTCGGGCCTGAAGTTTTCCCGGAGGCGACACAGTGAACGAGCTACCTCAACTGTCGGACACACTTTCGGACGAAATGCTGGCGCTGACGCAGCGGGTTGCGGCGGAACTCGGACCTCTGCCGGATCCGACGACCCTTCCGCCGGCGGAAGGTCGTGCACAGACGCTTGCCGCCAATGTGCGATGGAATGTCAATCTGCCAGCCATGGCAAACGTCGGGGAGGTTTGGGTAGCGGACGATGCGCGCCTTGGTTCGGCCCGCTGTCGCCTCAAGGTGTTCGTGCCGCCGGATGCCGCGGATGGCGCCATCCTGTTCGTGCATGGCGGCGGCTTCGCCTTCTGCTCGCCGGAAACCCATGAGCGCTGCGCGCGGGTTCTGGCGCTGGAAAGCGGCATGCCGGTCGTGATGCCCGATTATCGGCTGGCGCCGGAAGCGCCCTATCCGGCCGGGCTCATGGATGTCGTCGCAACGCTCCGAGGCCTCTTCGAGGTGACTGCCGGCGAAGGCGTCCGCCCTGGCCCCTTGGTCATCTCCGGCGACTCGGCGGGAGCCAACATTGCTCTTGCAGCGATACTGCATGAACAGGCCGAGGGCCGACGGCTGCCGGATGCCGCGCTGCTCTTTTACGGCACTTATGCGCGTTCGTTCGAAACGGCATCTTACGTCCGTTTCGCCGAAGGCCCGGCACTCACGCGCGGAAAGATGCAGCGCTACTGGTCGTTCTATGCCGGTCAGCGCGCAGTCGAGGATGATCCGCTTGCCTGCCCCCTCACGGCGTCCGATGCGGCCTTGGTGGCGCTGCCGCCGCTTTATCTGATGGCGGCGGCGGTGGACCCGCTGCTTTCCGACACCGTGAGCCTGAGCCAGCGTCTCAGGGCTCTCGGCCGGGACGACGAGCTGCACGTCGTGCCGGGCGTCATCCACGGTTTCCTGCAGAACACCAATGAACTTTCGGCCGCGCGGGAGGCGTTGGCGGCCGCAGGCAGTGCAGCAAGGCGACTGACACAACGTCGATGACGTGAACGGATCAAGAGGAGGAGACTATGAAATTTCTGAAGACACTCGCGCTTAGCGCCGCTCTTGCGGCTTCGGCCGCATTCGGTCAGGCGAAAGCGGAAACCGTCCGCTTCTGGTACCATTTCGACAACCCGGCAAACCCGATGTCGGACCTGGTCAAGAAGTTCGAGACAGCCAATCCCGGCATCAAGATCGAAGCCGAAAACGTGCCGTGGAACAGCTACTACGACAATCTCTATACCGCGCTGGTCGGCGGCAATGCGCCTGATGCGGCGATGGTGAAGCTCTTCGCCCAGCCCCGGCTTGCGGAAATGGGCGCGCTGGAGCCGATCGGCAAGCAGCTCGACGCGTGGAAGGGCAAGGCCGACCTGCTGGACAACCTGCTCGACCTGAACAAGGGGCCGGACGGAAAGCAATATTACCTGCCTATCCAGTACGTGGTCCTTTATCTCTATTACCGGACCGATCTCTTCCAGGCGGCCGGTCTGCAGCCGCCCAAGACCTGCGAAGATTTCCGCAATGCGGCGATCAAGCTCACCAATGCGCCGCAGACCTACGGCTTCGGCTTGCGCGGCGGCAAGGGCGGCTGGGACCAATGGGGCGCTTTCGTGCTCTCCCAGGGCGCCGAGCTGAAGCCGGGTGGCCTGACCAAACCCGAGGCGATCGCCGCCAACCAATGGCTGGTGGATCTCTTCCAGAAGGACAAGGTCATTCCGCCGTCCGCGCCGAATGACGGTTTCCAGGAAATCGTCGCCGCGTTCAAATCCGGCAAGACGGCCATGACCATCCACCATATCGGTTCGTCCAAGGATCTCGTTGCGGCTCTCGGCGACAAGGTGTCCGCCGTGCCGGTTCCGAAATGCGGCAATGGTCAATGGACGTCTTACGGCGATGAGTCGCTTGCGATCTTCTCCTCGTCCTCGGTCAAGGACGCTGCCTGGAAGTGGATCTCCTTCCTGGCCGAGGGCCAGAACAACGTCGCCTTCAACGGCGCGACAGGCCAGCTGACCGTCACGAAGAGCGGCTCTGCCGACTGGAAGCTCCATGAGCGCCGTTTCGTCGAAGCGACCGTCCAATCCCTGCCGTTCGCCAGGGTGCTGCCGCAGAACTCCGCGGTCTCGGAATTCGTCAACACGGCCTGGCAGACCAACATGCAGCGGGCGTTGACCGGCCAGATCACGCCCAAGCAGATGATGGAGCAGCTGCAGACGCTGTTTGCCCAGTAAAAGTCGCCTCCGGTCCCGGCACGTCCTGTGTCGGGGCCTCTTTCCCCGCCTTGAGGCTGGATCCGCATGTCCCGATCGAACCATTCTACCGTGGAGCGCCGCACGCTGTTCCAATGGCATTCTGAGCGGCTTCTGCCGTACTGGCTGCTTGCGCCGGCTGTCGTGGTGACCCTCGTCATCGTCTTCATGCCGATGGTGCAGGCCGTCTTCACGAGCTTCTACGACTTGATCCTGTTTCGCCCCAATGCCAGCAAGTTCGTGGGCTTCGGCAACTACGTCAAGCTGTTCAACGATCCGGTCTTCTGGACGGCGTTGTGGAACACCGTCATCTGGATCGGATTGACCGTGCCATTGCAGATGGGGCTCGGGCTTGTCGCGGCCCTGCTCCTCAATCGCGAGTTTCCCTGGCGTGGGTTGGCACGGGCGCTCATCATCATTCCCTGGGCGCTCCCGAGCGTTGTGATCGCGCTGATGTGGCGCTGGATCTATGACCCTAATACGGGCGTGCTCAACGACATCCTCATCTACCTGTCGATCGTCCAGTCCGCAGTTCCGTGGCTCGCCGATCCCAACGTGGCGATCTATGCGATCATCGCCACCCTGACCTGGCAGGGTTTTCCTTTCTTCGCGGTGATGATCCTTGCCGGCCTCCAGGGTATTCCGCGCAGCCAATATGAAGCGGCGTCGATCGATGGCGCCTCCACCTGGCGGCAGTTCGTCCATATCACGCTGCCGGGCATCGCGCCGGTGCTCGCAACGGCCGGTTTGCTGCGGGTGATCTGGGTCGCCAATTCCATGGACGTTATCTTCGTGATGACCGGTGGCGGCCCGGGCTATGCCACGCACACCCTGCCGCTTTATGCCTTCATCAAGGCGCGCCAGAACCTCGATTTCGGCTACGGCACCGCGATCGCCGTCACCTTCACGATCCTGCTCGGCGCCTTCGTGGTTCTCTATCTCTCCCGTACGATGCGCGAGGTGGAACGATGAAACAAAGTGCACTTCGCCGGATCATCACCACCGACCTTCCGGTCCTGCTGATCGTCCTCTTCGCCATGACGCCCTTCGCCTGGATGATCCTGACATCGCTGACGCCGACCGCGGTGTTGAATGCCACGGGCGTGTCGCTTTCGCCACTCGGCTGGAGCCTCGACAACTACGTGCGGCTCATCGAGCAGACATCCTTCCTCAAGAACATGCTGGACAGCCTGATCATCGCCGCCGGCACGGTTGTCGTCGGGCTGATCGTCTCGGTCACGGCGGCCTATGCCTTTTCACGCTTCCGTTTTCCGGGCCGCAAACTGCTGATGCTGCAGTTCCTTCTGATCAACATGTTCCCGATCGTGCTGCTCATCCTGCCGCTCTTCGTGCTGATGCGCCGTTTCAACATCCTCGACACCCATTTCGGCCTGATCCTCGCCAATGCGACGGTGGCGATCCCGTTCGCGGTGTGGATGCTGACGAGCTATATCGGCGCCATTCCGAAGAGCCTCGACGAAGCGGCCATGACCGACGGATGCTCGCGCCTGACGGCGCTGCGCAGGATAGTCCTGCCGCTGACCATGCCGGGCATCATCTCGACCGGCATCTACATCTTCATCACCGCCTGGAACGAATATCTCTACGCGCTGACGCTCGGTGGGCGGAACGTGCGCCCGGTCACGGTCGCGATCCAGACGCTGATCGGCGAATACCAGATCGAATGGGGACTGCTGGCGGCAGGCGCAGTGGTCGGCGCAATGCCCGCGACCATCCTTTTCCTTCTCGTGCAGCGGCGCCTGATCGGCGGGCTGACCCAGGGCGCGGTCAAGGGATGAGGGCAAGGGATAAGGGCAAGGAATGGTCGGCGCAGCCGACGAAACGGAATGTAAAAGAGGACGTAACAATGAACCCCATCGGGTTGATTTCCATGCAGTATGCAAGGCCCTTCACGGCCGAGCATTTTCCGCTGTTTGCAAAGATGCGTCAGCACGGTTTTGACTTCGTGGAGCTTCTGGTCCCGGAAGCCGGCGAACTCGACATCCGTGAAACAAAGAAAGCGCTCGACGATGCCGGTCTCGGCGTCGTGCTCGCCGCCCGCGTCAACCTGCAGCGGAATCTCGCGTCGGCCGATGCCGAAGCCCGTCGTGCCGGTGTCGAATATCTGAAATATACTGCCGATTGCGCGGCAGGCCTCGGTTCAAAGATCGTCGGCGGGCCGCTGACGGGCAATCCTCTGGTATTCGGCGGTCGTGCCCCGCAGCCGGTCGACGAGGCCGAACGGCTGGCCCGCAAGGACCGTTGCGTCAAAGGCCTGAAGGAAGCCGGAGACCACGCTGCCAAAATGGGTGTTTTGCTGGCCGTCGAGCCGCTCAACCGCTTTGAAAGCGACGTTCTTTGCACCACGCAGCAGGCGATGGAACTGCTGGATGTCGTCGATCATCCAGCCGTCAAGCTGATGCTCGACACTTTCCACATGCACATGGAGGAAAGCTCGATCGCCGAGGCCATCCGGCTTGCCGGTGACCGGCTGGTGCATTTCCAGGCCAATGAAAACCACCGCGGCTTCCCAGGCACGGGTTCTACCGACTGGGTCGACGTCTGCCGGGCGCTCCACGAGATCGGCTATAAGGGGCCGGTTTCGCTGGAACCGTTCCGGCGCAACGACGACCGCTTCGGCGTGCCGTTCGCCCAATGGCGCCCGCCGCACGAGGATGAGAGCGATCGCCTCGCGGCCTCGAGCGCATTCATGAAATCCCATCTCCTGCTTACGGAATATCGTCGATGACTTTGAAAATCGGTTGGATCGGTTGCGGCGTTCATGCAACCCAGATGCTGCTTCCCCAACTCGTGCGCCATGACGTCGAGATCGTCGCGCTGTGCGATATCGACGGCAAACGCCTGAAGGACGCCGGCCGGCAATTCGGCGTTGCCAACCTGACGACGGACGCGCAGGCCCTGCTTTCGACCCGCGGCATCGATGCGGTCGGGATGGCCGTCGGCCCGGATCAGCACCTCGCCTTCGGCAAGGCGGCGCTCGAACGAGGCTTGCCTGTCTTCATGGAAAAGCCGCCATCGGGTTCCGCCGCCGGGGCGCGGGAACTTCTGGCCGCTTCGGAAAAGGCGAACAAGCCGCTGCTGCTCGGCTTCATGAAGCGCTATTCGATCGGCAACCGCATGGCGGCTAACATCGTCAAGTCCGGCCGCTTCGGGGAGGTGTTCGGCTTGACCGGTTATTACATGACGGCACCGGGCTATTTCGCCGGCAATGTCGATTACACCGGCTTTTTCCTGCATCACTGCGTTCATTACATGGATCTGGCGTCCTTTCTGGTATCGCCGGTTCGTTCGATCTCGACGCGCAAGGTGGAGAAAGCTCCGGGCCGGCTGCTGTTCCATGTCGCCTTCGAGTTCGAATGCGGAGCGATCGGCAACATTGCCATGGGTACGATCCAGTCACGCGGCACGCCGGTCGAGCGGATCGAGCTGATGGGTGACCACCAGCGCATCGAGGTGGAGGACGTGATCGAAATCCGCTGGCATCGCAATCCGCCCTTCAAGATCGATGACCTGGGCGCTACGCTGAAGGAAGACTGCGACACGCTGACGTGGAAACCGAACTTCACCGCGGCAGCCAACGAGGATCCGAAGGGTTACCATTCGCTGCTGGCCGATGTGGTTCCCGCGCTCGGGGGCGCGACGACTCCCGCGCCGACGATCGCCGATGGCGTGATTGCCATGGAGCGTCTGGAAACGGTTCGGCGCGAGCTCGCGCTTTGAGGAGGATCCGGCCCCGATTTGCCGTCGTCAGGCAAGTTTGCGCCACTTCATGAATACCGGCAGTCGGGCCGCAAAGCAGGTCCTGCGGGTGTGTCCGCAGGACCTGCCGGTAACGGAACGGCGTTGGTCAGATTTTGGCACGTTCGCCCGCTTCCTTGAGCGAGGCGAACTTCATCGTCACGCTCTTCAGATTGTCATCCAGCCATTTGGCCATGGCGATCTCTTCCTCAAGATTGCTTTTCAGCGCCGGCGCCAGTCCCGGAAAGCCGCCATGTTCGGCGATGGTGATGAGCGACTTGTAGGCGGCGATCTCGTAATTCTCGAAGGCGAAATTGGCGAGCGAGTTCTTGATGATTTCGTCGCCTGCAACGCTGTGTCCCATCGCCGCCATGCTGCCGGTGAGGGACAATGCCATGTCCTTCAAGCTCGAATGATCTTCCGCCAAGCTCTTGAGAACTTCCTCGATCCTGGCGATCTGACCCTCCGTTTCACGGATATGCTGCTCGAGCCGCGCCGCCACCTCCGGATAGTTTTCGATCCGCGAGACCTGCGGCTTCATGATCGACAGAGCCTGGTTTTCCATGGCGTGCGCGTTCTTGAGGCCGGTCACGAAGATGGAGCGGGTTTCGGATGTATCTGCCATCGCATTTCCTCTTTGGTTGTGTGGGACCCACTAACTGAGAGAAGGAGCGATAGTTCCAGGGCGCTCACCGGTGCCCGAGGGACCTCAAAGGCGAAAAATGGCATTTTGTAAAATGAAAACCTCTATGGGCTATAGCGCCGCTACGGTGGCCCGATCTCGCGCCGCGTTCTCAAAAGACCCTGAAAGAAAAGGTAAAGCTCGCCGAGCGCTGTTCCCCCGCTCGCAGCACGAAAAGTCCTGAATCACTGCCAAGCGGAAAACCGAAGGCGCCGGCAACGTGCGATACGGGTTCGATGCAGACATAGTCCGCGGTGCGGTGAGCGACGAGGTGTTTCAGTTCCGGCCCGGCCGTCAATGCGGCCTCGATGCCTCCGTTGGTGACAACCGCGGCCCGCTGCCAGTCCGAAAGAAAAAGAGTATGGGGCTCGTTCGGCAGCATTCTCACACTCCGCGCTTCAGATCGGGTTCCGTCTGGAACGCCCGCATCACCTGGCGGCCAGATCTTGCCGGCATCGCAGGATGCCGGCTTGTCGAGATCAGCCGCAAAATACGGATGCCAGCCAAATCCGCCGGGCATGGAGGCCTGTCCGGTATTGGTCATTGAAAGTTCGATATCGAGCCGGTCGTCGCCCAGCACGAAGCGCTGTACGGCGCGGAAGTCGAAGGGCCAGTCCGGATCGGCGCGGTAGTCCAGCACCAGTTCGATCCGATCGGCACTGAGCGAGGCCACCTGCCAGGCGCGGCGATGGGCCGGGCCGTGCTGGGCATCGGTCCGAAGCGCCGGGTGCGGCAGAACTTCATGACGCTTGCCGTCATGCAGGAAAGCCGCACCGAGGAGCTTGTTGTGATAGGGAAACAGCGGATAGGCGCCGGCCTTCGGCCAGTTCAGCGGCTCGAACGCCGGACCGGCGGTCGGCACGAGAATATCGCCCAGCCGGTCATGGACGAGATGCGTCATCCGGCCGCCGTTTTCAGGCAGGAAACGGGCCGCAAGCGGCCCGCTTCGAATGCTTGGCCAATCCTTCTCCGTCATTTCAGGCGAAGGCATAGGACCCGTCCGGCCGCTTCGGCACGCGACGCTGCCAATGGACGTAGCCGTCCTCCTGCATCGCCTTTTCGTCCATCTCGACACCCCAGCCGGGACGGTCCGGGCGAAGCTCGAGATAACCGTCCTTCGGCAGGTAGGGATCGGCGACGTAACGCGCCGATGCTTCCCGGGTCTCGACCTCAGTCCCGCCATAGACGTAGGCCTGGCCCGTCGGCAGGCGGTATTCGAGGATCTTGAAATTCTGCTGGGCGGCCGAGAAATGCACGTTGACCGCGGTTGCCAGAGGTCCCATCGGGTTGTGCGGGGCCACGCCGACATAAAAGGCCTCGGCAAGCGTCGCGATGCGGCGCATTTCCGAAAGCCCGCCGACGACGCAGATGTCCGGCTGGATCAGATCCGCGCCCTTCACCTGCAGCAGACGCAGGAATTCGTAGCGGCTGTAGAGGCTTTCGCCCGTCGCCAGCGTGCATTCAAGCCCCTGCTTGAGTTCGCCCCATGCCTCGATGTTTTCCGGCCGGAGCGGCTCCTCGTAGAACAGCGGATCGTAAGGTGCGAGTGCGTTGCCGAGCTGCCGGGCGGCGGCGGGCTCGTAGATCTTGGCATGCGCGTCGAAGGCGATCTCGTAGTCGTCGCGGACCGTCTCGCGGAGCTGGCGGAAGTAGTCCGCGGACGCCTTCACCACATTGCCCCAGCGGTTGGTATGCATATCGATCCGCCAGGGGCTGAGCTTGAACGCGGTGAACCCCCAGCCTTCGTTCAGGCGGTCGAATTCGTCGCGCGCCGCCGGTGCGTCCGGCGCGGTGTAGACGCCGGCATAGACCTTGATCTTGTCGCGCACCTCGCCGCCGAGAAGCTTGTAGACGGGCAGGCCCGCAGCTTTGGCGGCCAGGTCCCAGAGGCAATGGTCGAGGCCGGCGATCGCCGCAAGCCCCATGGCGCCGGGAGGAAACCGGCTCTGCTGGATCATCAGATTGACGAGGTAGTCCACCCGCGTCGGGTCCTGGCCTGCAACAAAGCCGTAAAGATAGTCGAGAAGCGGCGGCAGCGCCTTGTCCGGCCCGTGGTTGTAGCATTCGCCCCAGCCGGTCAGGCCGTCGTCGGTATCGAGCGCGACGATGACACGCGGGCGGTCCTTGTCGCGGGTCATGAAAACCCGCATCCGGTCGATCTTCATCTAATGTGTCCTTACTTGCCGAAATACTGCCGACGCGACACACGCGTCTGCACATAGAGATGTTCGCCCCAGGTGCCCGGCGCATAGGCGCCGCTATCCGGCTGAACCTGTACGGAAAGATTGCCCTGGCTCGGGTAGCGGGCAACGAATTCCTCGTCGATATCGCAGCCCAGTCCCGGCGCGTCCGGCACCACGATCAAGCCATTTTCCTGGACCGGATGCGGCACGATCACGCTCTTGCGCCCCTCCCAGTCGTCGTCGAGGCGTTCCAGGATCAACGCATTCGGGATCGCGGCCATCAAATGCAGAGCGGCATATTCGGCGACCGGCCCGAGCGAGCCGGAATGCGGCGCGAACTGGATGTGGTGCGCCTCCGCCATGGCGGCAATCTTCTTCATCTGGGTAATGCCGCCGGCACGTCCGGTATCCGGCTGGATGATGTCGACCAGTTCCTTCTCGATCAGCTCGCGCTCACCGAAAATCGTGGCGCTGCGTTCGCCGGCGGCAAGTGGCACATGCGCTGCATCGCGGATGCGGCGGTAGCCGTCTACGTTCTCCGGCGCGATCGGGTCTTCCACCCACATCAGCTCATAAGGCTCGAGCTTGCGCACCAGCCGGCAGGCATCGGCGGGCGTCATCCATGGCGCACCGTGAAGGTCGATGGCGATATCCATCTCGTCGCCGACCGCCTCGCGCAGCGCGGCGACCTTTCGGACTGGATCGGAAACGCCGCCGCATTTGATCGCCTTGATGCCGCGGCTCTTCACGGCAAGCGCCTGTTCCACGGTATTGGCATGCGAATAGATCGGAATATGGTCGCGAACCTTGCCGCCGAGCAGGTTCCAGACTGGCACGCCGAGCGCCTTGCCCTTGATGTCCCAGAGCGCCATGTCGATGCCGGTCATGGCACCGCCGCCGACCGTGCCGAGCATGCCGTGGCCCATCATGGCGATCATCATCTTCTGCCACAGCTTTTCGATATGCGTCGGGTCCTCGCCGATCAGGAGCGGCGCGAGATCCTTGATCGCCGTCTCGATGACGCGCGGCCAGCCGGAGCATTCGCCGATGCCGGTAATCCCCTCGTCGGTATCGATCTTCAGGAACAGCCAGTTGCGGGTGCCGCCGAAATAACCTCGTTCGGACGATCCCGGACCGGAAGAAGCAGGTGCGTCGTCGGACGCCCATTTCGAACGGTGCGGCTGGCCCACATGCATGAGAAAGGTGCGGATTCCTGTGATCTTCATCGCACAGAACTTCTATTCTTGACGTTGCTGGGATCGATGTGGGGGCTTGGCTCGATGTACCGGAACCGCTTGGAGCGATCGCGATCGCGGGGATCCGGCCGGGGGATGGCCGAAATCAATGCCTGCGTGTAGGGGTGATCAGGATTGTTGCAGACCTTGTCCGCTTCGCCGACTTCGACGAGCCGGCCGCGATACATGACGCCGACCCGGTCGCACATGTAGCGAATGACGCCGATATCGTGGCTGATGAAGATGTAGGCGAGCTTGAGCTCGTCCTGCAGCCGCATCAGGAGATCCAGCACCTGGAAGCGCACCGAGACGTCGAGCGCCGAGGTCGCCTCGTCCGCCACGATGATGCGCGGATTGAGCGTGATCGCCCGCGCGATGCCGATGCGCTGGCGCTGGCCGCCGGAAAAGGCGTGCGGGTAGCGTTCTCGCCCTGCCGGGTCGAGGCCGACCTGATCCATCAGGTGGCAGACCCGCTCGTCGAGTTCCTTGCCCTTCGACAGGCCGTTGACCAGCAGCGGCTCGCCGATCACCTGCGCCACCGTCATGCGCGGGTTGAGCGAGCCGAACGGGTCCTGGAAGACCATGCGCAGCTCTCGACGGGCGGCTTTCAGTTCTCTTCCCTCAAGCCTGGCGAGATCGACCACCCTGCCATCGGCGCGGCGGTAGTGCATCTCGCCGGATGCCGGATCGTAGAGCCGCATGATCGAGCGGCCCAGGGTCGTCTTGCCGGAACCGCTTTCGCCCACGATGCCGAGCGTCTCGCCGGGCAGGAGAGCGATCGAGACGTCGTTCAGGGCCTTCATCTCCCCGAAATGCATGGAGAGGTTGCGGATGTCGAGGATCGGTTCGGCGGACGTGTCGAGCGGCGGCCGCGCGAGGCGGATTTCCGCCTTCTGCTCCAGCTTCAGCACGGAACCGATGAGCATCTTCGTATAGGGATCCTTCGGCGTATGGAAAATCTGGTCGACCGGCCCGTATTCCTTGATGACGCCGTGATGCATGACCAGCACGTCGTCGGCAATCTGTGCCACCACGCCCATGTCGTGGGTGATGAACAGCACCGCCATTCCGGTCGTCTGCTGCAGGCGCTTGATCAAGTCGAGGATTTCCGCCTGGGTCGTCACGTCGAGCGCGGTGGTCGGCTCGTCGGCGATCAGCAGCTGCGGCTTGCACGCAAGCGCCATGGCGATCATGGCGCGCTGGCGCATGCCGCCGGAATACTGGAAGGCGTAGCGGTCGAGCGCCTGTTCCGGATTGGGGATTTCCACCTGCCGGAGCAGTTCGGCGGCTTCCTTGCGGGCCTGCGCCTTGCTCATGTTCAAATGCAGGCGCAGCACTTCGGTAATCTGGTCGCCGACGGTGTGCACCGGCGAAAGCGACGACATCGGCTCCTGGAAGATCATCGCGATGTCGCGGCCGCGGACGGCGCGGATCGCCTTGCTGCGCGGATCAAGCCTCGCCAGGTCGACCGAAGTGCCGTCCTGGCGGTTGAGGATGATCGAACCGGAGGCGATGCGGCCGGGCGAGTCGATGATCTGCAGGATCGAGCGGGCGGTGACGGATTTGCCGGAACCGCTTTCACCGACCACGCACAGGGTCTTGCCGGGTTCGATCGAAAACGAAATGTCGTTGACCGCCTTGAAGATGCCGGTGCGAAGCGGAAACTCCGTCACCAGGTTCTTCACGTCGAGCAGCGTCTTGCCCGCTGCCATCGAAGGACGGGGCGTGATGGATAGGATATCGGTCATCCGCGCCTCACTTGTTGTACGGGTCGGCCGCATCACGCAGACCGTCGCCGAAAAGGTTGAGTGCCATGACGGCGATGACGACCGCGAGCCCGGGCATGAACAGCCATGGCGCGGTGGCGATGGAGCGGATGTTCTGCGCCTCGCGCAGAAGAACGCCCCAGGAAACTGTCGGTGGCTGCAGGCCGAGGCCGAGGAAAGAGAGCGATGTCTCCGCCAGGATCATCGCCGGCACGGCCAATGTCATCGAGGCGATGATATGGCTCGAAAAGCTCGGCAGCATATGGCGGAAGATGATGCGGCCCTCCGAGACGCCGTCGAGACGAGCGGCGGCGACGAATTCCTCGGTTCGCAGCGACAGGAAGCGGCCGCGCACGACACGGGCAAGCTGGGCCCAGCCAGTGAACGACAGGATGATGGTGATCATCATGTATTGCAGCGCCGCCGGCCACCCCTGCGGCAATGCTGCGGCGAGCGCCAGCCAGATCGGTATGGTCGGCAGCGACAGCACGAAGTCGATGACGCGCTGCATGACGAAGTCGATCCGGCCGCCGTAATATCCGGAAATGCCGCCGAGCACGATGCCGAGCAGCAGCGACAGGAAAACGCCGACCAGACCGATCGACAGCGAGATCTGTGCACCCTGCACCGTGCGGCTGTAGACGTCGCGTCCGAGACGGTCGGCGCCGAAGAGATAGAGCGGCTTGGTGTTGTCGGTGGTGGCGATGAGGTGGATGTCGGTCTCGAACAGGCCAAGTACCGAATAGGTGTAGCCACGCCCGAAGAACTGGATCGGGATCTTCGTATTGGTATCCTTGACGAAGATGGCGGCAAGCGTGTTCGGATCGCGCGTCAGCTTCATCCCGTAATAATACGGGCCAAAACTGAACCCGTTTGCCGTGTCGAGGAAATGAATGCTCTGCGGCGGATGGAAGGTCGAACGGGCGTTCTGCAGGATCGGGTCGTTGATCGCGAAGAAGCCCGGGAAGATTGCGACAATGTACATCGCGACGGTGACGACAAGGGCGGCCATGGCGAGCTTGTGCCGCTTGAAGGCCCACCAGATCAGCTGCCATTGCGCCGCGACGGCGACGCGATCGGGGCGATCGTTGAGGATGGTTGCATCGACCATTCGGGTCTCCTATTCGAGCCGGATGCGCGGATCGACCAGCGCAAGCAGGATGTCGCTGATCAGCGAGCCGATCAGCGTGAGAGCGCAGATCAGGAGCACGAAGGCGCCTGCGAGATACATGTCCTGCGCCATCAGCGCCTGGAGAAGCAGGGGCGCCGCTGTCGGCAGGTTGAGCACGATCGCCACGACGACCGAGCCGGAGATCAGGTTGGGCAGAAGCCAGGCGATCGTCGAGATGAACGGGTTGAGGGCGATGCGCAGCGGGTATTTGATCAGCAGCCGGAACTCCGAGAGCCCCTTGGCACGAGCAGTCGTGACGTAAGGTTTGGGCAGCTCGTCCAGCATGTTGGCGCGCATGACGCGGATGAGGCTCGCAGTCGAAGACACCGCGAGGATCGCCACCGGCAGCCACAGACGCGACAGAAGGTCGAGCGTCTTGGCGATGCTCCAGGGCGCCGTCTCGTATTCCGGTGAGAAAAGGCCGCCCACATCCGCGCCGAACTCGACGGCAGCGACATACATCAGCACCAGCGCCAACAGGAAAGACGGGATCGACAGGCCGAAGAACGTGAAGGCCGTGAATGCATAGTCGCCGATCGAATATTTTTTCACCGCCGAATAGACGCCGATCGGCAGCGCGATCGCCCAGGTGGCGAGCAGGCTTGCGAGCGCGAGGACCAGGGTCAGCGCCATGCGCTCCCAGATAAGGCCGGAAACCGGTTGCTGCCACTCGAACGAGATGCCGAAATCACCGCGGGAAAGAATTCCCCAGACCCATTTCAGATATTGCACCAGCATGGACTGGTCGAGGCCGAACCGCTCGCGCAGTGCGGCTGCGGTGTTCTGATCGACCACTTCGTTGGAAGAGGCAAGGGTCGCGATATAGGTGGTGACGAAGTCGCCCGGCGGAAGCTGGATGAGAACGAAGGCGAGGAAGCTTACCGCAAACAGCGACGGTATCATCCATAGCAGACGTTTGATGATAAATTTCAGCATGCAAAGCTCGCAATTCGGATTGCATAGCATGCCTATACGAAAGCCTTCGACCGTCGTTCGGGCAGGTGATGCAATGGGACCGGAAGGGTGCCGCCGCCGGTCGGGCGGCGGCACAGTTGGAGTAAATCAGCTCGTGCCCGCTCAGCTCGTGAATGTGAACTGCTGCGGCAGGGCCGGGCCGGGGTTCGGCCAGGACCAGCTGTCCGGCTGTTTTTCCGGAACGTTGCGCAGGTTGTTGCGGATCACGCCGAAGCCGCCCACAGCGAGGCAGATCCCCATGACTTCGAATTCTTCCGCAGCGATATCGAAGACCTGCTTCATGATCGCGCCGCGCTTGTTGACATCGGCCGTGGAACGAGCTTCGTCATAGAGCTTGAAGCGCTTCTTCTGGCTTTCCGGGGGCTCTTCGCCCTTGGCGCCGTTGGACGTGTACCAGAGCGTCCACGGAATGGCGTAACGCGATCCCTGCGGATGGAAGGCGAAGAAGTCGCGCGGATCGAGCATCGGGTCGAGGCCGCCGGGGCCCGGCCAGACCTGCGCATCATGGGCGTTGTCGTCGCCTCTCGTATAATAGAGCGCGCGTTCGATGGTGTTGACCTTCATGCTGATACCGATCTTCGCCCAATGCGCCTTCACCAGTTCCAGCACGTCGACGAGGTCGGGATAGAGCGTCGGGATGACGTCGACCGCGAAGAAGAGCGGCTGGCCGTCAGGCCGGAGACGGATGCCGTTGGCATTCTTCTTGTCGAGGCCAGCCTTGTCGAGCATGGCATTGGCCTTGTCCGTCGCAAATTCGGTGAACTGCCGTGCCAGCTTCTCGTGATACCACGGGTGGCCGGGGCGCGGGCCGGTCTGGTAGCCCTCGCTCTGCCCGAAGTAGACGATGTCGATGATTTCCTGGCGGTTGATGCCCATCGACAGGGCTTGGCGGAACGACTTGTCTGCAAAGATCTTCCGCAGCACCGGATCCTTGTGGGTCATGTTGAGGTAGAGCGAGCACTGCTGCGCCGCCGACGGCACGAGCGACAGCAGGCGGTAATCGCCCTTCTTCATGTTCTGCGACAGCGTCGGCTTGTTCGCGAGCGAGTTGATATGACGCTCCTGAATGTCGATTTTGCCGGAGATGACGTTGAGCATCAGCGACTCGACGTCCTGCGAGATGCCGAAATTCAGCTCGTCGACATAGGGCAGCTGGTTGCCCTCGGTATCGACCTGCCAGAAGTAAGGATTGCGAACCATAAGCACCCGGGTCGCGCCGCCGGAATAGGCCTCCTTGATCATCCAGGGATCGAGCACCGGCTTCTCGGCATTGCCCCAGCGCTGCGGAATTTCGATGTCGCCGCACTTGGAGCGGAAGAGGTCCGGCCAGCTCGACGAACCGGCCGCTTTCACGTCCGCGTCGAGGTTCGGGTTATATTTCGGCAGGTACTTGCTGCAGTAGTGCTTGGCGAACAGCGTCGGATGCTGGCCGAGCGGGGTCGCAAGGTTTTCCAGATAAAGCGCGTTGGCTGCGGCGAAGGTGAACTTGACGGTGTAGTCGTCGATCTTTTCGACCACGACCGGCTTGCCTGCCACGGAAATCTGCGCCGGCGTCGAGCTGTAGAGTTCCTTGTTCTTGACGACATCCTCGATGGCGAACACCACGTCGTCGGCCGTGAACGGATGGCCGTCCGACCACTTCACACCCTTCAATAGGTGGAAGGTGAACTGCGAAGCATCCGCATTGACTTCCCACTTCTCCGCGAGATTCGGCAGAGCCTGCGTGAAGTCCATGTTCCAGCGTACTAGGCCCTGGTTGCCGACCATGCGCAGGATACCGTTATGGTCAGACGAGCCGCGAAGGCCGCGCCGCAGCGTGCCGCCGTAGGTACCTATTTTTTCCCAGGGCTTTACGACCATCGGGTTCTTCGGAAGACGTTCGGCAAGCGGCGGAAGCTTGCCGTCCTTGACGAGGGCCGCAAGCTGCGGCGCCTCCTTGGTCGCAGCCGCGCTGGCGCTGCCGCCCGCA
This sequence comes from Neorhizobium sp. T25_13, assembly GCF_002968675.1. NCBI lineage: Bacteria > Pseudomonadati > Pseudomonadota > Alphaproteobacteria > Hyphomicrobiales > Rhizobiaceae > Neorhizobium > Neorhizobium sp. T25_13. Next base: position 592,683 of record NZ_PVBI01000001.1, on the reverse strand, counting down.
ACTGACAGGGCAACCGCCCCGCCAACGCCTGCGAGGAACGTCCGGCGGGTAACGCCGGAAGACATATTTTCGTCGTCGCGCATTAATTTCCTCCCAAATGAACCGCCGACCTGAAAGGCGATCGATGGCAGGTTCCCTACCGCCACGACCGCCGAGGACCTCCATCCCATCGGCTGAAACGACCATAAGCAGGTTTTCAGATGATTACAAGTATTGACAGATTTTTACAGGTTACATACTGCTGGTTAAAAAGAGCCATGTCGACAGGGAGGAGACGCATGACTTTCAGCGAAGACTCGCGCCAAAAATTGAAGAGCGTCTCGACGGCCACGCTGACGTCGGTGCTTCTGAAGGACGGCCTGCGGAACGTCTTCATTCGCAACGTGCACAAGATCAACAAAGGCGCTCCGCGCCTTGTCGGGCCTGGAGCCTTCGAGCAGACCGTTTTCGAGGATTTCGTCGGAGAACGCGTGAGGGCGGGCGAGGGCATCTTCGGGCTTTATCCGCCGGAAGCCAAAGCCGAGCAGGCGTTTCGCGAATGGAGACGTGAAAAGGGACGTTGATGAACCAGTCGGGCGTGATAGCGGCCGCCAAGGCGGAGCCTCGTTTCAGCGACATCATCTACGAGAAGATCGTAGGCATGATCGCCGACGGCCGTTTTCCCATCAACGAGCGCCTTCCCTCGGAGCCGAACCTTGCAGTCATGTTCGGGGCATCGCGGCCCGTGGTGCGCGAAGCCCTGGAGCGGCTTCGCAGGGATCAGTTGATCGTGTCTCGCAAGGGATCCGGCTCCTATGTGCGGCAGCGGCCGGACTCGTCGGTGCTGAGGCAGGTTCCGGTCGGATCGCTTGCCGACGTGCAACGGTTCTTCGAGTTCCGCGCCGGACTTGAGGCGGAGGCGGCAGAACTGGCGGCCCGCAACTGGCAGGCCAATGACAGGATCCGTATCCTTGCGGCGCTTGCTGCCCTCGAACACTGTCTGGAAATCGGCGAACTCGGTGCGGAAGAGGACCAGTACCTGCACGACGCCATCGCCGCGGCGACCGGCAACCAGTTCCACGTCACTGTCCGCGATTGGTTCAGGCCACATTTTTCGATCGGCATGTCGGTGACCCGCAGCCTCAGCCTGAAGCGGACGCCTCTGCATGTGCGACACGTGCAGGACGAGCATCAGGCGATCGTGGAGGCGATCCTGGCACGGCGGGAAACGGCGGCCCATGACGCCATGAAGAACCATATACTGAATGCGCGCGCCCGCATGTTCCAGGGCGTGGGAGGCTAGGAGACCTTCGATTTCATGCGATGCGAGGCATCGCGAGGAGGGGTGTTGAAACGGATTGCGATAACAGGTGGCGCGGGCAATATCGCCACGCAGCTTCGGGGATTTCTGCGCCCCGAGGCGGAACACATCAGGCTGATCGACATCAGGCCGGCGAAAGAACTCGCGTCGAACGAAAGCTTCTTCGAGGGCGATCTGGCGGATGCAGACGCTATGCTTGCCGCACTCGAGGGCGTGGACGGCGTCATTCACCTCGGCGGGCTTCCCCGCGAGGCCGATATCGGCGACATGCTGCAGAGCAATATTCTTGGCACGTACAATCTGTACGATGCCGCCCGCGCCAACGGCACGAACCGCGTCGTCTTTGCGTCCAGCAACCACGCGACCGGCTTCTATCCCCGTTCGCAGACGATCACGCCCCTCGACGTGCCGCGGCCCGACACGCGCTACGGCCTGTCGAAATGCTGGGGCGAGATGGTCGCCGGATTTTATTACGACAAGGCGGATATCCGCACGCTGTCGATCCGCATCGGCAATGCCGGTCCCTATCCGAACAGCGACCGGGCGGCGGCGATCTGGATCAGCCCGCGCGACCTGTTCCAGCTCGTGAAGATCGGCCTCACCCATCCCGACATCGCTGCCGCGGTCGTCTACGGCATGTCGCGCAACGATGCCGGCTGGTGGAAGGATGAACTTGCCGAGCGGCTCGGCTACCGGCCACAGGATTTCTCGCGCGATCATCTGCGCCTCGAGCCGGTGGATGAAAGCCCGGTTGCCGCATTCTTCCAGGGCGGAGGTTTCTGCGACCCTCAGCACAACGGGACAATCCGGCTCCGGGACGAGAACGGACTGATCGTATTCACGGAGACTGCGCGATGAGCGAAACAAAGATCATCACACCGAAGGTTCGCCGCGTCATCGATTTTCCCCTTAAGGTCGGAGAATCTCCCACCTGGGACGCGCGCACCGGCGATCTCTGGTTCGTCGACATCCTCGCACCCGCGGCAATCTGCCTGCGGGCCGGCGGCGCCGTTGATCGGTTCGAGATGCCGGCGAAGATCGGCTGCCTGGCTCTTTGTGAGAATGGCGAAGTCGCGGTGGCGCTGGAAAGCGGCGTATACCTGCTGAACCCTCAAACAGGTTCGATGAAACTGCTTTGCAACCCGGATGGCGGCCGGCCGGACAGTCGGCTCAACGACGGAAAGGCCGGGCCGGACGGCTGCTTCTGGGTCGGTACCCGCGACGAGGCGATACCGCAGACGGGCAATGGCCGCCTTTACCGGGTGAAGCCGGACGGGTCGTTCGACACGGTGATCGATGGCGACCTGATGACCTCCAACGGTATCGCCTGGAGCCCGGATGGGCGGGCGATGTACCATTCCGACAGCAGTGGGCTCTACGCCCAGATCTTCGATTTCGATCCCGCGTGCGGCGTCACAGGTCCTCCTCGCCGCCTGCATGACTTCACACCGGAAGAAGGACGGCCGGACGGTGCCGCCGTGGATGCCGATGGATTTTATTGGATCGCCGGCCAGCAGGGGGGACGGCTCAACCGCATCTCGCCGGATGGAACGGTTGTCGAGGCCTATCTGATGCCCGCCAAGGGGCCGAGCATGCCCTGCTTCGGCGGACCCGATCTCGCTACTCTCTACGTGACCACGCTCTCCACCGACAACAACGGTACCTTCGAAGACGGCACGATCTACGCCTTCGAGCCGGGGGTCCGCGGCACGCCTGTTCATCGCTTCGCAATCTGAGGAAAAGCTTATGGATATCCTGACATTCCGCGAAATCCTGACCGGCATTTCCGGCGTACCGATCACCGCCTACGGAGCGGATGGCGAGGTCGACATCGGTGTCACCCGTGCGATTTACGCGCGGGTGGCGAAAGCCGGCATCCACAATATCGTCGCGGCCGGCAATACCGGTGAATTTTATGCGCTCACTCCGGCGGAAATCACGGTCGTTACCGAAGCGGCAGTGGCGGGCGTCGATGGCAAGGCGCCGGTGACGGCTGCCGTAGGCCGCTCGTTGCGAGAGGCGATTGCCATGGCAAGGACGGCGAAGACGATCGGTGCCTCCGCCGTCATGTCGCATCAGCCGGTCGATCCTTTCGCAGCGCCCGCCGCCCAGATCGATTATTTCCGCAATCTCGCCGATGCGTCCCTGCTGCCGATGGTCGCTTATGTCAGGGCGGATGGTTTCAGCCTTGACGACATGCTGCGGCTCGCGGCTCATCCGAACATCGCCGGCATCAAGTTCGCGACGACCGACATCCTGCTTTTATCTCGGGTCGTCGCGGCATCCGCTGCGGGCAACGCGCTGTTCATTTGCGGGCTGGCGGAAAGCTGGGCGCCAGCCTTCACCGCTGCCGGCGCCCGGGGATTCACGTCCGGTCTCGTCAATGTCGCGCCCCAAATTTCGCTGGCGATTCATGCAGCACTTGAGGCCGGGGATTATCAGGAGGCTCGACGCATGATCGACATCATCGAGCCCTTCGAGCGGATGCGCACGCAATACCGCAACGGCGCAAACGTCACGGTCGTCAAGGAAGCCGTGGAAATAGAGCTTGGCATTTCGGTCGGCGAAGTGCGGGTTCCCGGCCTGCCGCGGCTCGCTCCGGACGACCGGATAAAATTGACCGAAACGCTCGGCCAATGGCGATCCCTGATGAGCCGAGCATCCGGCTATTGAAGTCGGCTCGAGCGGAGCAGGTTCAATCGGAGGTTTTGCCGGTCTCTGGAGCATGGAGTATCAGACAGTTCCGGCCGGCCTTCTTGGCAAGGTAGAGCGCGGCATCCGCCTGGCGCTGAAGATGCTCCGCCGAGACGGGTTCGCGGTCCTGCAGCAGCGCCGCTACCCCGATGCTGACCGTGACATAAGGAACGACGCGGGAGGTGGGGTTTGGAAGCGACGCCGCTTCTACGCGGCTGCGAACTCTTTCGGCGACAATCCTGGCCTCCCGTTCATCAGCGCCCGGGAGGAAGACGAGAAACTCTTCGCCACCGTAACGGGCGACCTCGTCCCGCTCGTCTCGCATGCTGCTTTGAATGATGCCGGCAACCTTTACCAGGCAGCGGTCGCCTTCGGCATGCCCGAGACTATCGTTGAGGCGCTTGAAGTCATCTACATCGCACATCAGCATCGCCGCGCCTCTGGTTCGTGTTAGGTCCTCGTTCCAGAAACGATAGAGCGTTTCCATCATCGAGCGCCGGTTGGCGACGCCTGTCAGCGGGTCGGTTCGTGCAAGCAGTTCCAGCTGGGAATTGGCGTCAGCAAGCTCGGCGAGGCGACTTCGGTCTCGCAACTCGAGCAAGAAGCTCTTGTGAGCCAGGATCGTTGCGGTGCGTCGGGCAACGATGGTTGCTGCGACGCCGCTCGCGAAAAACAGAGCGCTGGCCAGAGCACTGCCCACCTCGATACCTGGATTGTGCAGTTGAAACACGAGGTAGATACCAAGGGCCGAAGCACCGATCGCCATGGCCCAGCCAAGCAGTATGGGGAATATGATGATGGCAGTGACGGCCACAAAAAGCATGATGGTCAGATGGCGTTCATAAAACTCTCCACCGGCGCTGACGCCCACCAGGGCTACGGACAGGAGGATGAAAAAGACAGCCGAGAGAAGGAAAACTCCCTGCAGCCACAAAGCGTGCGGCCGGAGAAACACCACCGCCGCGACGAGAGCTGCGGGGGGAAGGATGGATGCCGGCCAAAGCATCGACATCACGGTTTCGGTCGGAAGCAGGATCGCGTAGAGGCCCAACGTCAGGACGTCGAGTACGCTGACCCAAATCATCCACGCGCGGATGATCTTGGCAGTCTGCGGCCAGGAGCGTTCGCGAAAAAGCCGGGCCAGCTCCCCGTTGAGCCGGATATTCCGCGTTCGCCCACCCAGTAGGCGCTCGACTTGTTCCACACTGGCCGGTCTCGGCCTCTGGAGAGGTTTCCGCGAAGACGGGCTTGCTGATTTGGTAGAACCTGTGATTCGCTCAGCGTCCATGTGCCGGATCTAGGGCCTAGATGATTGGGGACAAGACGGCCGATGAACCGATCACAGCCGGGTCCGCAATCACTTCGAGCCGCGTGTTGTTACTTTTACGTCTGGACCTCGATCGGTAGATCCATCTGGTCGGTCAACGTCTGGCCTGCGTCCTTCTCCGTTTGCTCGGGCGTCGCGATCGGCAGCTTGATTGTAAATACGGTTCCTTCACCCTTGACGCTGTCCACGTGAATTTCGCCGTGATGCAACTCGACCACCTGTTTCACCAGGTTGAGGCCGATACCCGTCCCGGCGATGCCGGACGAACTTCTCGCCCGGAAGTAGCGCCCGAACATCTTGGGCAAGTCGTCGGCGTCGATGCCTATGCCCTCGTCGCGAACGGTAATCTGGACACAGTCGTCTTGCTGCCGCCCCGTGACATAGACGTCTGGAGAGTCCGGCGCGTACTTTACCGCATTCGAGAAGAGATTGGTGAATACCTGCTCCAGCGCCGCACCGTCGCCGTAAATCGTTAAGGGAAGCCGCTCCAGATCGAGCAGGAACCGGTGCGATTTACGTATGCTTTCCTGCCGCGCACTGCAGGTCCTGATCATGTCGCCCAGTGCGCATGGCTTGCGGACGATGTCGATGTGGCCGTGATCCAGGCGGCCAACCGCGAGAATGCTCTCCATCAGTTCCAGCATTCGCGAAACCGCGCTGCGGATCTGCTCCGTCTTCTCACCGATGAATTCCGATGTCACCGCGTTCTTGCGGCGAACGAGACGTTGTGCCGCGCCGTCGATGATCGAAAGCGGCGTCCGGAATTCGTGAGACGCCATGGAGACGAATTGCCGCTGCAGTTCGTTGACCTGCCGCTCTTGATCGAGCATCCGTTCCAGTTCCGCAGCCTGACGGGCAATTTCTGCGGTCCTGCTGCGCACTGTTTCCTCCAGATCGTCGCGATGCTGAAGCAGTGCCCTTTCCGCACGTTTTCGCTCGGTGACGTCGACTGCGGCAATCAGTGACGCCGGATGGGCGTCGAAGGCAAGTTGGCTGGAATAGATAAAGACCTCGATTTCGGCTCCACAAGCCGTCCGATGCTGCTGAGAACGATTGGCGTCGCTCACACGCTCCGCACCCGGGACCGCGGTTTTCATTCTTTCCCGGTCCTCCGGTGAAAGGATGTCCAGGAGTGTCATGGAAAGAAAAAGGTCGCGATCATAACCGTAGTGATCAAGAGCCGCCTGGTTGACGTCGAGAAATTGAAGGCTCTCCCGGTCCTGAACCCACATCGGCAGAGGGTTTCCTTCGAACAATAGCCGGAAGGAAGCCTCGCGCATCTTGAGATCCGTGATGTCGACGCGAATCCCCACGCTTCCGCCGCCCGAAACGCGTCGTTCCTCTATCCGGACCCATCGGTTCCCCGGCAGGCGCTGCTCGTGGGCGCTCTTTGGCTCCGCGTGACGAGCCAATCGATCGACCAGCCATTCCTCCTCACGGCCGATCGCGTCGGGATACTGGCCACGCTGCAGCCCGCTGCGAAGTCTGTCCTCGAAACCCATGCCCTTGACGAGGGGAGCACCGCTATCGGCGTAAAGCTGCTCGTAGCGGCGGTTCCACATCACAAATCGATCATCTTCATCGAACAATGCCAAGCCTTCCGGGACGACTTCGAAGGCGGCCAGCAGGCGCGCATGGGCGGCTCTTGCCTCCTGCTCTGCGCGCTCAGCCTGCGCATGAGCTTCAGCAAGAGATCGTTCGGCCAATCGCGCCTCGGTAACGTCCTCATGCGTCGATACCCATCCGCCGTCAGCCGTACGCTGATGACAGCCCCGGATGACCTTGCCCGATTTAAGTTCCTTAACCCAGACTTGCGACGAAGCACCGGCGTTCGTGTCCTGCGCCCATTCGAGGTATTCCTCCATGGACATCTTCGGAACGGCTCCGACTTCGTCCCTCAACTTGATGATGTCTTCGAGCGACTGCCCGGGATGGATCAAGGCTGGATCGACCCCGTAAACCTCGGCGTAGCGACGGTTGGACAGGGCCAATGTACCGTCCGCATGGAAGAGGCAAACGCCCTGGCTCATGCTGGCGAGTGCGGTCCGAAGCTGTTCGTCCTGGCTCAGAACCTGCTTGCGACTGCGGCTCGACGCGAGTTGTGTGTTGACGCGCGCACCAAGTTCCCGGCTGTCGATCGTGCTTGAGACACAGTCAGCAGCACCGGCCTCGAAGCCAGCGGTCCTTCCGTCGATATCGCCCTCGGCAGTGACCAGGATCACCGGTATTTCAGACGTCACTGAGCTGTGTTTCAGCTGGCGACAGATTTGGATGCCGCACAGGTCTGCGAATTGAATGTCGAGCAGGATCAGGTGGGGCTGTGACGCCTCCACGATTGTTTGGAGGTTCTCCCGGCCGTCGGATGCTGAAACCACCGAGAGTTCGATGTTTTCTGCCGGAAGCTGACGGAGATTCAGCTTGGCCGCATCGGTGCCTATGACGAGAACAGTCGTGCGTCGATGAGCGATGTTCTGGGCGACCAGCATCGGAGCGGCCCGGCCGTCCGGAGCCGCGGGCAGCGACGATGAATGTAATCGAAGGGGAACCGCTGTCGTCAATGAAGGTCGCCTACCATTCCGCGCTGGCCTGTTGCACGCCCCACAATACGTATTGAGCGTTAAGGAGAGCTTATGCGCGCTGTTGCGGGACCCGGCGGCGCCTGGCGCCCCTCAGCTTTTGTGCATGACGTAGTCGCGCATGACCGTGCCGAGCCTGGCGAGATTGACTTTCAGCTCGTCATAACCGGTGATTTTCTCGCGGGTATCCTCGTCCATGTAGAGTTTGCGGTTGAGTTCGATCTGGATGCTGTGGCGGTTCTTTCCAGGCGAGCTATAGGCCGAAACCAGCTCGGCGCCCTTAAAGGGCACATTCAGCGACACCGAATAGCCAAACCCTTCCAGCGTCTCGACCACGAGTTTCACGAAATCCGGTTCGCTCGACACGCCTTCGTAGTCGCCGACCACGATGTCCTTGCGGACGGTGCCGGCCGGATCGGGCGAGAGCACATGGCCGATTGCCGGCATAGAGTGGCAGTTGACGTGATAGACCTTGCCGAAGGCCGCATGGGTTTCATCGAGCAGCCGAACCAGCTCGCGGTGGTAGGGCCGCCAATAGGTATCGATGCGGTCTTCCAGCTCCTTCACCGCCAACTTGCGACCATACATTGGCGTGTCACCCCAGGCGTAACGCCAGGTGATGCCCATGCCGCGGCGTGCCGAGGCACTGTCACGGACCGGATGCGGCCACTCGCCCTCGACCATTTCCAGGTCGACATCCTTCAGCGACCGGTTGAGGTCGAGAAAACTCCTCGGAAAATGCGCGATCAGCAGCGGCGCGCCGATCGACGGAGCAAAGCCGAAGAGGTCGTCCACATGGGTGTCGGCGGCGACGCGCACCAGTTCGTCGGAAACGGTGCGCTCGAAATCCGGCAATGTCAGGCCGCTATGGGGAGAGTCGAACACCAGCGGTACGGCCGGTGCTGTCGGCGGAATGATCTTGAGAACGCCATCGATATCGACCGGGGCGAAAGTCAGCTCTGTCATCTTGGTCTCGTTCAGGCTGTGGCGGCGTAGGCGGCCGGATAGGTGATGTCGGGCATGCCGATAAAGGCATTGCCGCGCCTCCCCACCATGCCGGGAGCGGCGAAGGGCCGAGGATAGACGACCGCTGCGGCGGGTTTCACCGTGGCGATCCTTTCGAGCGCCTCGATCTGGTCGGCGGGCATGTCGACATTGACGATGATGTCGTTATGCGGGCCGGTCGTCATGCGCGGCATGTTCATTGCCTCCTCGATGTCGAGGCCGGCATGCAGGATCATGCCGGTGAGCTGGGCAAGCGACGGCACGATCTGGTTGCCGCCGGCGGCACCGAAAGCCGCGAATGCGCCGTTCTCGTCGGTGATCGCCACCGGGCACATGTTGCTCGGCGCATAGGCGTTCGGCGTCAGCGAGTTGGCGCGGCCGGGGGTCGGGTCGAACCAGGACATGCCGTTGTTGAGCAGGATGCCCGTCGATGGCGACAGGGCGCGGGCGCCAAACCGGTTGAGCAGCGTGAAGGTGATCGCGACCATCCGGCCCTCGGAATCGACCGCGTTGACCTGCGTCGTGCTGGTCTTGTTGGTCGTCTCGGCCGGGTTGAGGCGTTTGCGATGGGCGCCGAAACTCTCCCAGAGGGCTTGGGCCATGGCTGTAAAGAAACCAGCGTCGACCGGGCCTTTGCCGCGCGTCCTGTCGAAGTGATCGAGCGCGTCGAAGAGCCGTTGGCCGGCGCTGGTTTCCCCCGCCACATGCACGGTTTTGCCCTGCAATGGCATGGTCCGGGATGGATAGAGGAGGGGCGCGTAATTGGCCAAGTCCTCCAGGGTGATCGAGCTGCCGCCGGCATTGAGGTCGGCGACCAGCTTCTCGCCGATCGCGCCGCCATAGAGCGAATCCGGGCCTTCGTTCGCCAGCTGCTCCAGCGTCCTGGCGAGCTGCTCGAGAGGCAGCGTTACTCCAGGCTCCGGCGCGTGGCCACTGGGGAGAAAGATCGAACGGGTGCCGGGATCCATGGCGAGCTCGCCCTCGGCGATCGCGATCGCCAGCGTCGTGTGCCAGTCGACATACATGCCCTTGCGGGCACGCTCGATCGCCGGGGTCAGCGCCCGGTCGAAGCCGATCGTACCGTAACGCTTCAGCGCTTCAGCGAAGCCGCGCACGCATCCGGGCACGACGGCCGCGGTAAAGCCGCGGACATTGCGGTTGTCGATCGATGCCGGGTGGCCGATGAAGGTCCTGATGCTGGGATCGGGCCTGTAGAATTCCTCATCAAAATACGAAGGCACGCGGCCTGTGAATTCGACGACCTCGACCGTTCCGTCCGGCTGGGCGACCAGCATGTAGCCGCAGGCCGCCAGACTGGTCATCCAGGGTTCGACGGTCTGCAAGGTGAAGGCGGCGGTCACGGCAGCGTCGACGGCATTGCCGCCCGCTGACAGGACCGCCGCCCCAGCCTCGGCCGCCGCGTAGTGCTGGGAGGTGACGACGCCGCGCTCGCTGACGCCGGCGATCTTGCGGTAGATACCGCGCTCGACGCGAAGATGATTGTATTGCGGATTTTCCATCATTTCGGCTCCAGCGCAGCGGCAACCAGACGGCTGGCACCGGAGAGATCGCCCAGCTTCTCGCCGGCTGCGATCTTGTCCTTGTTGCGGCCCGCCCGTGCCTGACGCGCGATTGCCTCCTCGATGACGTCTTCGGCCTCATCGACCGGGATCACCACGACGCCGCTTGCATCGGCAACCACGATATCGCCCGGCAAGACCGGAACGTTGCCGCAGGAAATCGGCAGGTTGAGCGAGCCGCCGAGATCGTTGAGCCGTGTGGTGATGCCGGAGACGCCGCGTGACCAGAACGGCAGATCGAGTTCGAGGATTTCCTCCACGTCGGTGCAGGGACCGTCGAGCACAACACCGATGGCGCCGGCCGTCTTGATCGCGAAGGCGACGCCGCCGCCGATGCAGGCGTGGCGATCGTCGCCCAGCCTGTCGACGAACAGGAAATCGCCCGGGCGAATGAAGCCGATCGCGTGATGGAGGAGGGTGGAGTCGGTCGCCGGGATCGCCACCGTTACCGCCGTGCCGACCAGCGTCCTGCCCGGCTCGACGACGGGGGAAATCGATTGATGCACGAAACCGCGATGGCGAAAATGGCCGATGGTCGCCACCTCGACGCTTTCGAACCTGGCGATGAGTTCCGGGTCGACCTGTTTCGGCATGCTGCCGATGTGATATTTCTTCATGGGGTTTCCTCCCGGGATTTTGCCGTCCCGGCCTCGGTTTCACGGGCGTGACGCTGCCAGCCCCTGCCGGGCACGGCGGCGAGCAGTTCCTTCGTGTAGGTTTCCTTCGGCGCGCCGAACAGCGAGGCGGGATCGCCCCGTTCGACGATCCGTCCGTTGCGCATCACCGCGATATTGTCGCAGATCTGGCTCGCGACGCGCAGGTCGTGGGTGATGAACAGGATGCCGAAGTCAAGCCTCTCCTGCATGTCGGCCAGCAGTTTCAACACCTGCGCTTGCACCGAGACGTCGAGGGCAGAGACGCTTTCGTCGGCGATCAGCAGTTCCGGCTCGACCGCGAGCGCGCGGGCGATGCAGATGCGCTGCCGCTGGCCGCCGGAGAACTCGTGCGGGAAACGGGTCGCCGAGGCACGGTCGAGGCCGCAGGCTTCGAGCAGGTCGAGCGCGCGGGCCATCGCCGCCTTGCGGTCGAGGCCGTGGATGACCGGCCCCTCGGCAATGGAATCGCCGACCTTCTGGCGCGGATCGAGCGCAGTGTACGGATCCTGGAAGACGATCTGCACCTTGCGGCGGGCCTCGCGCAGCGCCTTGCCATTGAGGCCGGCGAAATCGCCGCCTGAAATCAGGACGTCGCCGCTTTCCGGCTGCACGAGGCGGATGACGCATTGCGCCAGCGTCGACTTGCCGGAACCGGACTCGCCGACCAGGCCCAGCGTTTCGCCGCGGCGGATGGTGATATCGACGCCGTCCACCGCCTTTACTGAGCGGCCGCCGCCGAAGAGGCCGGAGCGGGCGAATGTCTTGACGATGTTCCTGGCGATCAGCACCGGCTTGCCAAGGCCTTCTCGTTCTTTCCGTGGCGTCAGCGTCGGCACGGCGGCGAGCAGGCGGCGGGTATAGTCTTCTCTCGGATGGTTGAGGATTTCGTCGCGCGTGCCGATTTCGACCAGCCTGCCTGTCTGCATGACGGCGACGCGGTCGGCGATCTCGGCGACCACGCCGAAATCATGGGTGATGAAGATGGTGCCGGTATCGTGTTTGGCGCGCAGGTCCAGCATCAGCTTGAGGATCTGTGCCTGGGTGGTGACATCGAGCGCGGTGGTCGGCTCGTCGGCGATCAGCACCGAAGGATCGAGGGCAAGGGCGGTGGCGATCATCACCCGCTGGCACTGGCCGCCGGAAAGCTGGTGCGGATAGGAATGGTAGATCTGCTCGGGATTTGGGAGCTGAACTTCGCGGAAGAGATCGATCACCTTCTTGCGGATCTCGGCCCCACCCAGCGACGTATGGATGCGAAATGTCTCCGACACCTGTTCGCCGACCCGGAAGATCGGGTTGAGCGCCGCCGTCGGCTCCTGGAAGATCATCGCGATGCGCCGGCCGGTTATGTCCCGGCGGGACGCCTCGTCGAGGGTGAGCAGGTCCTTGCCCTCGAACATCACCTTGCCCGCCGGCTTGCCGAGGTTGCGGGGCAGGAGCCCCATTGCGGCCAGCGCGGTCAGCGATTTTCCGGAACCGGATTCACCGACGATGCAGAGGATCTCACCCTTGCTGACCGACAGTGACAGGTCCTCGACCGCAAAGGCGCGATCGGCGCCGCGTGGCAGCGGCACATTCAGGTGTTCGATGGAAAGCCGCTCGTTGTTCATGAGGCCGCCTTTTCTTCTTGTGGTGAAAAGGCCGTCACCGAGCGCATGTCGCAGCGGCGCAGGTGCTCCACGAACCGGGCGCAGAAGCCGACGAGATGCTCGACCATCTTCTCGCCCTTCTCGGCGCTGGCGAGCAGCGGGTCGCCGCCGAGCATGCCGTCGGCATTCACCTCGTCGCAATTGAGCGGCACGTGCACCGGCATGCCCTCGAACTGGACATTGTTGACGCCCCCGGTCGGCAGGCCGAAGGCCTTCTCGCGCACCGAGGGGCGGGCCAGGTCCATCCGCATCAGTTCGGGGAAAAGATGCAGGTAGATCGAAGTCAGCGGATCGCCGCCATGGCCGCGCGCCGCCGCGACCGAAGAGCCGTGCAACTCTTTCCAGACCGTATCCGGGATCGCCTGCCAGAGATTGATGAAGGCGACGGAAACGCCGCGCTCGGCACGGATGCGGCGAAGCGTCTGGTCGAAGAGCGGCGCATTGCTGGTATGGCCATTCAAGATCAGGATGTGCTCGACGCCGTGATCGAGAAAGGCGGTCACGGTATCCTCGACCACGGCCGAGAATGTCGAAGCCCGGAACTGGATGCCGCCCGGAATGGTCTTGAAGAAATCGGCGTAACCGAAGGGGATGATCGGCGCCACGATCGCGCTGGAGGCTTCCGCCACCTTTGCCGCCACCGCTTCGGTCAGCATGAAATCGCCCATCGGGGCATGGGGTCCCTGTTCCTCCTGGCTTCCGAAGGGCAGAAGGATGACGGGTTTTTCGGAAAGACGTTCGCGGAACTCCGCGAACGTCATGTCCTTCAGCGCATGCTTGCGTGTGCTTGCCATCATACGAACTTGAAGTAGTCGCCGTAGATGCGCATTTCGCCGTTCGGCTTGAACTTGAATTCGATGCCGGCGCGGTGGGCGCAGTTGTAGACACTCTTCCAGAGATAATAGCCGGGCGTGATGCGCTGCCATTCTTCGGAAAGTGCGAGATAGGCTTTTTTGCGCTCCTCGAAATCCGTGGTGGCATCGAACTTCTTGCCGAGTGCGATGAATTCCGGCGATGGGTCCCAGGTCTTCCATGTAGCGGTCGAACGCGATGCCGTCGGACCCCAATCGAGCCACAGCGGCTGGTAGGGGTCGCCGGGGATGAAGTCCGAACTCATCGACATGTTCATCATGTGATAGGGGCGGCGGTAGACGAGCTCGAAATTGTCGAGAATCTGCGCCTCGACATTGACGCCGATCTCGCGCCACTGCTCGACCATGATTTCGGCAGCGGCTTCGTAGTTCGGGTAAAACTGGCGAGTGATATGCCACAGCAGCTTCTCGCCCTTGTATTTGGTCTTTGCGACGAGCGCCTTGGCGGCCGCCACGTCGTAGGGGAGCTTCACCGGCAAGTTCGGGTCGTAGAATTTGCCGTATTCCTTGAAGTTGAACGGAACTGCCGGGTGTTCCGTGGTTCCGTTGAAGAGCGCCTGGACGATCGCGTTCATGTCGATCGCCTGGACCATGGCGTAGCGCAGGTTCGGATCGACCAGCGGATTGTCTTCCGGATCGGGACGGGTGTTGAAGGCGAGAGCCGGGTAGTTGTCGGCGAGAACCCGCTTCAGCGTCACGCCCTGGTATTTTTCGAGCGCTGCTTCCTGGTCGGTCGGAATGTTGACGATGAAGTCGAATTCCTTGGAGACGAGACCGGCCATGCGGGCGGCGAATTCCGGAACGATCTTCCAGGAGATCTGCTTGACCGGCGGCGGGCCGCCCCAATAGTCGTCGAAGGCTTCCAGAACCATGATCTCGCCGGAGCGGAAGGTCGTGACCTTGTAGGGGCCGGTGCCGATCGGTTTCTGGCCGAAGGCGTCGACGCCGACTTCCATGTAATATTTCTTCGGCACGACAAAGCCGATATAGCCGGTGAGCTTGCTCGGCATGTTCGGGTCCGGCCGCTCGGTCTCGATCTCGAACGTGTATTTCCCGGTCGCCTCGACGCGCTTGAAGCCGGCGGTGAAAGTCTTGCCGCGCGGTTCGAATGGTTTTGCGCCCCAGAGACGTTCCGGCGACAGCGTGAACACCGCGTCTTCCGCCGTCATCTCGGTGCCGTCGTGGAACTTCACGCCTTCACGCAAAGTGAAGGTCCAGATATTGCCCTTCTGCTCCCATTTCGTCGCGAGCTTCGGTGCGAAGATCAGGCCGTTCTCGTCCTTGATGTAGTCGCGGTCGACGAGGTTGTCGTAAAAATTCGGAAAGATACGGCGCGACGTCGTCGAGATGCCGTTGATCGTCGCCATATTGGCCCAGAGATTGTCGACCGCGATATTGAGCGACGGCCGGTCCGCCGCATTTGCTTTCGGCAGGCTGCCCACCATCGACAGCGCCCCCGCTCCGAGAATGAGACTTCCCACTTCACGTCTTGTAAACATCGTTCCACCTTCCCTTGTTCATTTATGTTCGAACGGCATTTTCAGGTTGTTCGGGCACGCAGCATCGGATCGAGCCGGTCACGCAGCCAGTCGCCGACGATGCTCATCGAAAGCGTGACGAGAAAGATGACCAGGCCAGGCCAGATCGAGATCCACCACGCGGTCGAAAGGTAGTCCCGGCCATCACCGAGGATCTGACCGAGGCTGGTCTGCGGGGCCTGGATGCCGAGGCCCAGAAAGCTGAGCGAGGTTTCCAGAAGGATGATCTGCGGGAACGTCAGGGTTACCTGCACGATCAGGGCACTCGCCACGTTCGGCAGCACATGTTTCAGATAGAGCCGGCCGTTGCCGGCGCCGAGCGCGACGATCGCCTTCGCATAAGGCTGGTTGATCGCCGACAGAACCACACCGCGGGAGAGGCGGGCGTATTTTTCCCATCCGAACAGGCCCATCAGGATGATGAACAGCGTCATGCTGTTGCCGAAGAAGGCTAGCAGCGTCAGGGTGATGAGGATGAACGGCAGCGACGCCTGGAAGTCGACCAGCATCATCAGCACTTCCTCGACCCAGCCGCGGAAATGCGCAGAGATGAAGCCGACGACGGAACCGAAGACGGCGCCGATGATCGTGCCGGCGATCGCCACCGAAAGCGACATCTGCAGGCCGGCAATCACTCTTGCGACCATGTCGCGGCCGATGCGGTCCGTGCCGAGCGGGAAGTTTGGATTGCTGCCGGTCATGAAGGCCGGCGGCTTCAGGCGGGCGAGCAGGTTCTGCTGCGACATGCCGTGCGACGTGAAGACATTGCCGATGATGGCGACGATGACCGCGATCGCCAGGATGACGATGGCAAAAACCAGAATGGGGGAAACGCGCTTCATCCGCCGGCCCTCAATTCTGCACGCGAATGCGCGGGTCGAGCAGGCCGTAGAGCAGGTCGACGACAAGGTTTGCGAGCACCATCGTCACCGCCATGATCAGCACCAGCCCCTGCACGACCGCAAGGTCGCGCGAGGAGACGGCGGTTACCAGCAGGCGGCCGACGCCCGGCCATGCGAACACGGTCTCGACGACGATGGCGCCACCGATCAGCTCGCCGAGATTGAGGCCGATAATGGTGACGAGCGGGATGCTGGCATTCGGCAGCGCGTGGAAGATGATACGTTTCCAGTAACCGACGCCCTTGGCGGCGGCGGCGCGGATATAGAGCTTGTCCAGCACTTCCAGCATCGCCGAGCGGGTGAAGCGGGCGAGCGTGCCGGCCGTGAAGGTTGCAAGCGTGATGGCGGGCATGATCAGGTGCAACACGGTGCCGGTGCCGGAACTGGGCAGCCATTGCAGGCTCAACGAAAAGAGCAGGATCATCAGGATGCCGAGAAAGAAGTTCGGCAGGGCGAAGCCGAACACGGCGGTCGCCATGATCAGGTTGTCGAAGGTCGAACCGCGCTTGATGGCGGCGATGATGCCGGCCGGCACGCCGATCAGGATGGCCCCGATATAGGAAAAAAGGCCGAGGATCAGCGTCCACGGAACCCGTTCGGCGATGATGTCGATGACCTCGCGGCCGTCGCGATAGGAAATGCCGAACTGGCCGGTCGCCATCTGGACGACGTAGCGGAAATACTGGATCCACAGCGGATCATCGAGACGCCAGAGCTGGCGGAACTGTTCGACTTCCTCAGGCGTGGCATCGGCGCCGACAAGCGCCACGACCGGATCCCCGGACGTTCTCAGCACCACGAATACGAAAGTCACCACGAACCAAAGCGTCAACACGGTCCGCAAAATTTTCAACACCCAGAAACGCGTCATTCACGCTCCGTTTCGGAAGCCGAAGCTCCAGCTGTTCCAATTTTATCGTCGTTTTTTTGAAACTAATCACGGGAATAGATTATTATCTATTACAAAATCACGGGGGTATTGATATGTTTCCGATATGAAATATGGCATCGAATTTCGTCACCTCCACTATTTCGCCTGCGTCGCCGAAGAGCTGCATTTCAGCCGCGCCGCCGACAAGCTCGGCATGGCGCAGGCGCCGCTCAGTCAGCAGATCCGGCAGCTCGAAGATCGCCTCGGCACCAAGCTTTTCCGCCGCACAACCCGCCGGGTAAAATTGACGCCGGCCGGCGAAATCTTCCTGCGTCACGCCCAGGAAATCCTAGGCGGCATCGACAGGGCGGTCACGCATACCCGTTCCATTTCCGGTGACGATAGCGGAACGATTTCCGTCAGCGGCGTGCATGTGGCGCTATCGCATGTCCTGCCGCCGGTCATTGCGGACTTTCGAAAACGCTATCCGGCGATGACCGTCGACGTGCAGGTGCTGGGCACGGCGCAGCAGCTCGAACTGCTCCAGAGCAGCAAGGTTCAGGTGGCCTTCATCCGCCCGACCAACCCGGCAGGTTTCCTGAAGACCGAGCATATCCTGCAGGAAGGTTTCGTGGCGGTGCTGCCCAGGGAGCATCGGCTGGCGCAGAAGGAAGACCTGACGGTCAAGGATTTCGCCGGCGAGCCCATCATCACCTATGCCCCGACTGTTGGGGCGAGCTACTACCATGCGATCATGGGTGCACTCCGCCGCGCCGGCGTCTACCCAGTGATCGTGCAGGAGGTGTCGCATACCTTGGCGATCGGCACGCTGGTAGCGGCCGGCGTCGGGATTGCGATCGCGCCGTCCTGGCTCGCCCACAATCCAAGCCCCTATCTCGTGTACAGACGGCTTGACGACATCCCCGCCGAGGTCGAACTGCTCGTCGCCTGGCATGCGGAGGAAAAATCAAAGATCGTGCTCGATTTTGTCGAGACGACGCGTCGGGTAGCGGCAATGAAGGATGTGAGAACCGCTATCAAGTGGCCGGCCATGTCCGTCCCGCCGGCACAATTCGAAACGATCGGCGGGCAGCCCGAATAGCCGACTGGGGCAGGCAAGCGGCGCCGCTGTTGATTGACAGGGAGCCTGAAATCTGGTGCGATTGTGGCGCGGCTTGAGGAGGCTGCGTCATGGAGGAGGACGATCGGATATGATCAAGCTGGTTGTTGCCACAGCGTTTGTTGCCCTCGTGCCCGGCTTGACGCCGGCCGTCGCCGCGGATTCTCCGCCCGAAGCCAAATGCTCGGCGGCGAAGAGCCTTCAGCTGGCCGGGTTCGACATGAAGGTCGCGAGCGCCGATCACATCAAGGACAAGGGCCTCGCGCATTGTCTCGTCAGCGGGTCGTTCGAACACCGCACCGGCGCGGACGGCAAAGCTTATGCCATCGGTTTTTCCATTGCCTTGCCGGACAGTTGGACGGGAAGGTTTCTGGTCCAGGGCGGCGGCGGTCTGAATGGCGTCGTGCGGCCAGCCCTGGGAGACGTGGCCGCCGGAACGCAGAATGGCCTTTCTCGTGGTTTCGCCGTCATCTCGCATGATAGCGGCCACAAGGGCGAAGCCTGGGACGCCTCCTTCCGGGCGGATCAGATTGCCACGCTGAATTTTGCCGGCTGGTCGGTCGAGAAGGTCACAGCCCTCGGCAAGGCATTGGTCGCCGCCTACTACGGCAAGGCCGCCGATCGCTCTTATTTCGCAGGATGCTCGACCGGCGGGCGCGAGGCGATGGCATCGGCGCAACGCTTTCCCACATTGTTCGACGGCATTATCGCCGGGGCTCCTGCCATGCGCACAAGCCGTTCGAACATGTCGCTCGCCGCCAAGAACGTTGCGATGAACAAGATTTCTCCGGCCGGTGCCGATGGCGCGCCGGACCGCTCGAAAGTCTTTTCGGATGCCGATCGCGACCTGGTCCTCAAGGGAATACTGAAGGCCTGCGATGGCCTTGATGGCCTCAAGGACGGAATGATCGCAAATCCGGGCGCATGCAAGTTTGACCCGGCGAGCCTTGTTTGCCCTGCCGGTAAAGCCGACGTTTGTCTCACGAAGCAGCAGGTGGACGTGGTGACTGAGACGTTTTCGCCGACACTCGATGCATCAGGTCGGCCCGCCTATGTGGCGTTTCCCTACGATACGGGCGTCATGAGCACGGCAGACCCCATTCCAGGGCTCATGCGGTTCGACGACAAGCGCAACCGGCAGTTCAAGAACAACGCCATGAGTTTCGATGTGGACGATGCCGTCGAGAAAGCCGATATCGGCGATCCGCAGCAGCGGCTGATCAACGCCGATCAATGGACGGATCTCAGTTCCTTCGCCGCCCGGGGAAGCAAGATCATTTTCTTCCATGGGGTTAGTGATCCGTGGTTCTCGTCCAACGATACGGTCGATTTCTTCAACCGGATGAGCACGGCGACCAAGACCGGCAAGCCGGTGGAGGACTGGGCTAAGCTCTATCTCGTTCCGGGCATGGCCCATTGCCGTGGCGGCCCCGCCGGTCTCGACCAGTTCGACATGTTGACCGAGCTGGTCGACTGGGTCGAAAAGGATGAAGCTCCACGAAGTGTCGAAGCTTCGGGCAAGGCTTTTCCCGGCCGGACCCGTCCGCTATGCCCCTACCCGTCCTACGCGCACTACAAGGGGGACGGAAATGTCGACAGCGCGGCAAGCTTCGACTGCCGGACCCGCTAACATGGGGCCCTTGGCCTTGCATGATTAAGCGCAAGCGACTGGATTCCGGACTCCAGTCGCGAGGCGGGACCATTGCTGATGGTGGGGGTCTTCCCGCATCGCCATCATTGTTCAGTGCTCGTGATTCGCATATCCGCCAGACGATCTATTTCCGCGTCCAGATGCGGGAGTACAGGAACTTGTTGTGGACATGTCCACCCGGCACCACCGAAAGGAGCAACCGGGCCTACCTCGTTTTCTCGATTTGAAATGATGTGTTCCGCTCGATCTTATGGGCTATCCGAAGATCGCGTGGAGTTGTGAATGTTTCTGGTGGCAGTCGAGGACAGTGACGATTTTTTTGCTGAAGACATCAGGATTGAAAACGGGAGATTGTACACAACCGTGACTGACGGTGTCCGATCGTTCAAGTTGTCAAGCGTGTTGGAAGTCGTACCGGTCGAGCTGGAGAGCCGCAGTCCCGTCGAGCGGATCGAAGACGTGGTCGCGTCGATCAAAGATCTCTTCCACATCGAGGTTGCAGATACGGGGCCGGATTCCGGAAAAGTCTCTTTCAGACCTTGATGCGACTTCCCCGATGTTGCGAGAAAGCCGCTCAAGGGACTGAGGCAGCCCGTGAAACCACGGATTACTCCGCGCTGATATTGCCCTTTTCGATGACGTCCTTCCAGCGCGCCATCTCCTTGTTGAGATAGGTGCCGAATTCCTCGTTCGAATTGGCGACGACGTCGAAGCCCAGCTTGTTGAACTTGGCAACGATTTCGGGGTCTTTGAGCGAGGCCTGGATCGCCTGATTGAGTTTTGCCTTGACGTCGGCCGGCAGACCTTTCGGCGCTGCAACGCCCTGCCAAGCGTTGACGACGATATTGCTGTATCCGAGCTCCGTGAGCGTCGGCACGTTCGGCAGCAGCGGATGGCGTTTCTCGCCCGTCTGGGCGAGCGCCTTCATCTGCCCGCCCTGCACGAAATTGATGATCGCACCGAGGTTCTGGAAGGACACGTCCACATGGCCGCCGACGAGATCGGCCTGTGCCGCGGAGCCTCCCTTGTAGGGCACATGCACGCCCTTGGTGCCGGTCGCCTGCCAGAAGAGGGCGGCAGTCAGGTGATCGGAAGAGCCGGTGCCGGAACTTGCGAAGGTGACGCTTTCCGGCTTTTCCTTCATCGCCGCCACGAGTTCCTGGACGCTGGCCGGCTTGAATTTCAGCGTGGCGACCAGCACGTTGGGCGTGCTCACCGCGACCGTCAGCAGATCGAAGTCCGTCACCGGATCGTAGGAGAGCTTCTTTTGGAGATAGGGGTTGGTGGCGAAAGTGCCGAGCGAGGCGACCATCAGCGTCTGGCCGTTGGCTTCCGCATCGGCGACCAGGCCGGCGCCGATCGCGCCGGTGGCGCCCGGCTTGTTTTCGACGACAATGTTCGCTCCCAATACCTTGGACATGTGCGGCTCCATGAACCGCGCGGTCGTATCGGTCGCGCCGCCTGGCGGGAAGGGCACGATAATGGTGATCGGGCCGTCCGGGAACGCCCTGGCAGCGCCCGCGGCAAGAGCGATGCCGAGGCTAAGCGAAATGGCGAGCAGTGTTCGCGCTTTCATGGTTCATCCTCCTCAATGATCCTTGACGCCGCTTTCCGGTGATGGCCGCTGCGGCGCATGGCGGCCTGCGGTTCTTCGTCAGCGCACCAGGCACGGCCGCTTGTTGTCGAAGCGCCAGTCCTTGATGAGATATTGCATGGCGGTCGCGTCGTCGCGCGCGCCGAGCCCGTGCTTCAGGTAGAGCTGGTGGGCTTCCTCGACGCGCTCCATATCAAGCTCGACGCCGAGCCCCGGCCGGTCCGGCACCGCGATATGTCCGTCCTCGATCTTCAGCGGCTCGCGGGTCAGCCGCTGTCCGTCCTGCCAGATCCAATGGGTGTCGAGTGCCGTTACGCGCCCGGGCGCTGCCGCGCCGACATGGGTGAACATCGCCAGCGACACGTCGAAATGGTTGTTGGAATGCGAGCCCCAGGTCATGCCGAAGGTCTGGCAGACCTGTGCGACGCGCACGGAGCCCTGCATGGTCCAGAAATGCGGGTCGGCGAGCGGGATGTCGACCGATTGCAGCTGGATCGCGTGCGAGAGCTGGCGCCAATCGGTGGCCACCATGTTGGTGGCGGTCGGCAACCCGGTGGCGCGGCGAAACTCGGCCATGATCTCGCGGCCGGAATAGCCCTGCTCTGCGCCGCATGGGTCTTCCGCATAGGCGAGCACGTCGCCGCGTCCCTTGCAGAGGCGAACCGCCTCCTCCAGCGACCAGGCGCCATTGGGATCGAGGGTAACGCGTGCGTCGGGGAAGCGGCGAGCGATGGCCGTCACCGCCTCGATCTCCTCGTCGCCTCGCAAGACGCCGCCTTTCAGCTTGAAGTCGCGAAAACCGTAGCGCTCCTGCGTTGCCTCGGCGAGCCGGACGATCGCTTCCGGCGTCAGCGCCTCCTCGTCGCGCAGCCGCAACCAGGCGTCGGTCTCGCCTTTGCCATCACGATAAAGGAGGTCGGTCTTTTGGCGATCGCCGACGTAGAAGAGGTAACCGAGCATCTCGACCCGGTCGCGCTGCTGGCCATCGCCGAGAAGGGCTGCCACCGGCACGCCGAGATGCTGGCCGAGAAGATCGAGCAGCGCCGATTCCAGCGCTGTCACCACATGGATTGTCGTGCGCAGATCGAAGGTCTGCAGCCCGCGGCCGCCGCTGTCACGGTCGCCGAACGTCTTGCGCACCTGGTCGAGCAGGCCGTTATAACCGCCGATCGTCTGGCCGATCAGGAGAGGGCCTGCTTCCTCGATCGTCCGGCGGATCGTCTCGCCGCCTGGAACCTCGCCGATACCCACACGACCCGAATCGTCTTCGATGATCGCCAGGTTGCGGGTGAAGAAGGGAGCGTGCGCGCCGCTGAGGTTGAGCAACATGCTGTCGCGTCCCGCAACCGGGATCGCCCGCACGGAAACGATCCGCGGCGTATGCCGGGCGAGATGGCTGTTTGCGGCGTGGGTCGATGAATTCGGCTCGATGAGCATCCGGTCCTCTGTCATGTCGGGCACTTCTCAGGTCATGCGGGTTTCTGGCCAGCTTGGCGCGGCAATCTTCAACTAAGTCGCGCAAGCGAACTCATTTGTCAATATAAGTAAATATTAGTAAGCGGTCGACCCACTTGGAAAGGGCGGATGCCGGGGATAGGATGTGGCGATGGATGAGATAATTCAGCAAACCCGCACCGTTAAGGACCTGTCGTCACATGTGCTCGCCCGGCTGGAAGCGATGCTGGAAGCGCCGGCCTGGCAGGGGGGCGGACGCCTGCCTCCGGAGGCGGAGCTTGCCCGGCAATTCGGCGTATCGCGCCCGGTCCTGCGAAAGGCGCTGGTGAAGATGCGCGACGCCGGCCGGATCATTTCCCGGCGAGGCTCGGCCAATTTCGTGCAGCCTCGGGCGGATGTCGTGCCGTCGGCCGCCGACATTCAGGGGCTGTCGATCCAGACGGTGTTCGACATGAAGCGCTGCATGCGGTTTCGCCAGGTGGTGGAATGTGCGGCAGCGGAGGATGCGGCGCGGCTTTGCGATCCCGAAGGAATCCGCGGTATCGAGGACGCGCACCGTCGGATGCTGACCCTGCCGCCCGGCGAGGGCGTCTTTGAAGCAGATTTCGCCTTTCACATGGCCGTGGCGCAAGCCACTCGCAACCCGTATTATCCCTTTGCGCTCGGGACGATGCGCAACCAGATCAAGCTGATGATGGAGTTCACCCGCAAGCTGCAAGAACGGCCGCCCGATCAGGTGGCGCCGCGTGTCGTCGAAGAGCATCAGCGCGTCCTTGAAGCGATCAAGGCCGGCGACGCGGTGCAGGCACACGAAGTCATGAGTTTCCACATGAGCCAGAGCGTCATTCGACTTCTGGTCGAAGACGGCGCGTGAAGCGACATCAAGTTCTGCGCAAAGGTACCCGATACGGCGAAATATGCCGGTCCTCGGTGCTGCCGCTCCGCGCTCCGCGCGCAGGTTCAGTCGAGTTTTTCCAGATAGGGCAGGTCATGCGGATGCACTTCGCGGGTTACCTGCGTGATGCGGTCGGTCGCCCGCTGACGCGAAATCTGCAGGTGCTGTCGCAGCGAGGCTGCTGCGTCTTCCGTCCTGCCGGCCTGAAGCCGCTCGTCTTGCCAAAAATCAAATGACGTCTAGTGTGCATACTAGACGTTGGTTGTGCGCCTGTGGAAGGGGTTCCCGAACCGGGTCGCCTATGGGCACGACGCTTTCGCCCGGCTTGCTGGTCGGACCGACGAGGCGGCCGATCCCGAAGAGATGCGGCGCAGCGTCATTTCCCGTCAGGCGATAGGTCGGCTGGGCGCAGTGAAGGAGATGGCGGCCGCGGCCGTTTTTCTCTCCAGCGACGAAGCAGCATTCATGACCGGCCAGATACTCGTGATCGACGGAGGACAGACGCTTTGAACCAGACTTCAGCCACCGAGGATACGGTCCATGTGGCAATCGGCGATGTCGAGCGGTTCTGCCGCGCGGTTTTTCTCGCCGCCGGGACGGATGAGGCGACCGCGGATGCCGCGACCAGGGCGATGATGCATGGCTCGCGGCTCGGCGTGGACAGCCACGGGGTGCGCCTGCTCGACCATTATATCACCGCAATGACCGGTGGCCGGGTGAACAAGCGCCCGAACATCACGGTGACCCAGTCCGTGCCGGCGGTGGCCTTGCTCGACGCCGATCACGGCCATGGCGCGCTTGCCGCCTATCGCGCCATGGACAAGGTGATCGAGCTTGCCGACACATGCGGCATTGGCGCCGTCTCGATCCGCAACAGCTCGCATTTTGGCCCGGCCGGCGCCTATGCGCTGGATGCGGCGCAGAGAGGGTATATCGGCGCCGCTTTCTGCAATTCGGACAGTTTCGTACGTCTGCACGACGGGGCGATGCGGTTCCACGGCACCAATCCGATCGCGTTTGCCGTGCCGGTCGCCGGGCAAAGGCCCTGGCTGCTCGACATGGCGACGAGCGCCATTCCCTATAACCGCGTGAAGCTCTACCGCAGCCTCGGCCGAGAGCTTCCGGCGGGCGTCGCCTCGGATGTCGAGGGTCGCGACATCCGTGATCCGTCGCTGGCCGAGATGCTGGCGCCGGTCGGCGGCGAGTTCGGGTTCAAGGGCGCGGGGCTGGCGGGCCTGGTGGAAATCCTGAGTGCGGTTCTGTCGGGCATGCGGCCGAGCTTCGACCTCCTGCCGATGAACGGCCCGGATTTTTCCACGCCCCGCGCCCTTGGCGCTTTCGTATTGGCCATGAAGCCCGGCGCTTTCGTGCCGGAAGACGTCTTCACCGCCGGCATGCAGCGATATGTCGAGGTGTTGCGGTCTTCGCCGCCGCGCGAGGGCACGCGGGTGATGGCTCCGGGCGACCGCGAATGGATGGTCGCCGACGAGCGTGAACAGCGTGGCGTTCCACTGGATCCGGCAACGCGGGAGGCGTTCGCAAAGCTTGGCGAACACTTCGGGTTGGAGCCCCCCGCGCTTTTGCCGTGACGACTGCCGGCGGAGGAGCCCGGCAAGGCAAACGATGTCCAGGAGACACGAAGAGGAGGAGAGCATGCGCATTTCTGCAAAGAGACTGCTGCCCATGCCGAACCTGCTGTTCAACCCGTGAACCGGGTCCGCGCAGGCCTCGCCGGGCTGTCTGCTCCAGATACAGCGCGGTCAGCGCCTCCGGACTTTGTGTCGATCCCATCAGACGATCGATATTACCGCTATAATTCAGCGTGTTGACGTTTCAAGGCCCCGCGAATTCCTCAGGCAAAAAATGGAATTTTGCCGTCTCGCCTCCATATAAATGGGTGGAAGCATGGAAAGGAAGAGATCATGACAATGACTTCAGAGGACGTCATCGCCGTACTCGGCCCCGTCGACCGGACACTTGTGACCGAGGTAATCGCAACCGGGGCGACCCAGGCTGAGCTGGCCGAGGCCTGGGCCTGGATCAGCAACGACGAAGCCCTGATGGGCGAAGGGCGGCATCTGCCGATCGGCAGGGTTGCCGCCCTTGTCGATCTGCTCGCCGCCGACGAAGAAGAGCAGGCCGAATAAACTTGGCAGTGGTTCCGATCGGACCTGGCCTCGGGCGGGCCATATGCGTCGTGCGCGAATTCCTCCATTGCAGGCCTGTCCCGGATGGTGATCATCCCTCGCTGCGAGCGGATGAACAAATTGCCCTCAAGGATGTGCAAGGAGCTGGTCACGCTGGGACGCCGTACGGCCAGCATCACCGAAATGAAATCGTGGGTAAGGGCAGACTGCCTTCGCGGCGGTGGGCAGTTTGGTCTTCGCAGTATCCGTGTCTGCGACGCAGCCGGGGACCTTCTTTCGGAGGTCACGGTTCGTCAGGCGCTCGCCGGCATCATTCCTTCCGGCGCGGTTGAACCTCCGCCGGCTGCTTGAACGCCCAGGTTCCCAACGACCATGTAAAGCTGACTACTGTTGGCCGGGAGGCCGCGCATGATCATGCCCCCAGGCCATAGCGGGGATGCGTGAGAGTTCGCTCGATACCGCGAAGCTCCGCCAGCCCCTTCAGCCGCCCGATGGCGGGATAGCCCGGCTGCGCACCGCGGGTCAGGTCGTCGAGGATTTCCTGCCCGTGATCCGGTCGCATCGGGATGCGGTGATCCTCGCGGCCTTCCCCGCGCCGACGGGCCTCCTCCGAAAGCAGCGCGGCGATCACGGCAACCATGTCCGTTGCGCCTTCCAGGTGCTCGTCCTCGAAGAAAGAGCAGGGGACCGTATCGGTGTCCCGCGTCACATTGCGCAGATGCACGAAATGAATGCGGTCGCCAAAGCGCGAGGCGATGAAGGGCAGATCGTTATCGGCTCTTGCGCCCAGCGAGCCCGTGCAGAGCGTCACGCCATTGGCGCGCGCGCCGACCTGATCCAGCATATGTGCGTAATCGGCTTCGGTCGACAGGATGCGCGGAAGGCCGAGCAACGGCCAGGGCGGATCGTCGCCATGGGCGCAGATGTTGATGCCGACTTCTTCCGCCACGGGCGTGACTTCCATCAGGAAGTCGACGAGGTTCTGCTGCAGTCGTGCCCGGTCGATGCCCTGGTAGGACCGCAGCTTTTCCAGCAGCTGGTCGAGCGTATAGCCGTCCGCCGAGCCCGGCAGCCCGGCGCCGATGTTCTTGCCCAGGGCTGCGATCTTTGCATCCGCCATTTCGGAACGCCGCTTCGCCGCATCCTCCTGCAGCCATTCCGGATAATCGCCGTGGGCCTTGGGACGTTTGAGGATATGGATATCGAAGGCGGCAAAATCGGTCAGGTCGAACCGCATGGCCTTGGCGCCATGGCGGGTGTCCCAGCGCAGGTCCGTGCGTGTCCAATCGAGGATCGGCATGAAATTGTAACAGACCGTGCGGATGCCGGAGGCCGAGAGACGCCGCAGCGTTTCCTGCCAGTTGGCGATATGGCGCTTCCAGTCGCCGGTCTGCGTCTTGATGTCTTCGGAGACTGGAACACTCTCAACGACATCCCACACCAGGCCGCCAGCCTTGATCTCCTCATGCCGCCTGGCGATTTCGTCGACCGGCCAGACCTCGCCGGTCGCAATATGATGGAGCGCCGAAACGATGCCTTCCGCGCCGGCCTGCGCCGCATCTCTCACGCTCACTTTGTCGATCGGGCCGAACCAGCGCCACGTATGTCTCATGTCTTGTCCCTCACGATTATTCGGTCTGCCCGAATGTGATCTGCACCTTGCAGGCCTTGGAACGATCCGCAGCCTGCTCGAAAGCCGCGGTCACCGCATCCAGCGGGAAGCTGTGCGAAATGATCGGCCGCACGTCGATACGCCGCCTGGCAATCAGATCGACCGCCTCGGCGAATTCGGTATGGAAGCGCTGCGAGCCGCGCCAGACGATCTCCTTGCCGACCAGCGCATTGAGCGGGATGGTCATGTCACCCGTCACGCCGACCTGGACGAGGGTTCCGCGCGGCTTGATCGCGGCAAATGCCGATCGCAGGGCCGCACCTGAAGCCGAGCATTCGAACACCACGTCGAAACTTCCCTTGTTCTCCTGGAAGGGGAGAAGCCCGTCCGGATCGGAAGCCACGTTGATCGTCTCGGTCGCTCCCATGGACGGCGCGCGTGACAGTGCCGCATCGGCCAGATCAGTTACCACGATCCGGGCGGCGCCCGCATGCCGGGCCGCGGCGACCGTCAGAAGTCCGATCGGACCTGCGCCCGTGACCAGCACGTTGCGACCCGACAGGTCCCCGGCCTGGGCGACAGCATGCAGGCACACGGCAAGAGGCTCCGCACAGGCGGCCTCGCCCGGCGTCACATCCTGTCCCACCGGATGGCACTGGATCGCCGGGACGACCAGTTTCTCGCGGAACATGCCGTTTTCGTGCGGCAGGCGCATCGCCGAGCCCATGAAACGCATGTCGAGGCAATGGATCGGCTGGCCGGTCCGGCAATATTGGCAATGGCCGCAGGGCTGCGATGGATTGACCGCAACCAGTTGCCCGAGCTCGAGCCCTAAAACCCCTGCGCCCAAGGCCTCGACGAAGCCGGAGGCCTCGTGGCCGGCGATGATGGGTTCGCGAACCCGCACCGGCCCGAACCCGCCATCCTGATAGTAGTGGAGGTCGGAGCCGCAGATGCCGCCCGCCGCCATTCCAAGCAGCACGTCGCCTGGACCGAGGTCGGGGGCATCCAGCGTCTCCACTCGGAGGTCACGCTGAGCGTGAAGGCGGGCAACGCGCGTCTGCATCGCACTGGTACCTTTCGTTCAAGAGGTCGCCGGTCCACCGAAGGCGGACCCGGCAGTTATCGGATCAGGCCCAGCTGGGTGGGCAGCCAAAGCGTGATCGCCGGGATGAAGGTGATAAGACCGAGCGCGATGAACAGCGGGATCATCCAGGGCAGGATGGCGAGCGCCGTTCGCTCCACCGACAGTTTGGAGATGCGGGAGAGAACGAAGAGCACCATGCCGACCGGCGGAGTCAAAAGGCCGATCATCAGGTTGAGGGTGATGATGAGACCGAGATGCACCGGATCGATGCCGTAGCGTGCGGCCACGGGCATCAGGATCGGTACCAGGATGCTGATGGCGGCGATCGTATCGAGGAAGGCGCCGACGATCAGAAGCAGAATGTTGACGATGATCAGGAAGGTCCACCAGCTGTCCGTCAGGCTGAACATGAAGTTGGAGAACAGCTGCGCTGCCTGGCTGACCGTCAGCAGCCAGGCGAAGATGGATGCCGCGGTGACGATGAACAGAACGGAGGCCGTGGTTTCGATCGTATCGAAGGATGCCTTGGCCAATGCCCTCAGCGTCATGGTGCGATAGCGCACCAGGCCGAGGAAGAGCGACCAGAGGACGGCAGCCACGGCGGCTTCGGTGGGCGTGAACCAGCCCATGGTCATGCCGCCGATCAACAGGACAGGCGTCATCAGGGCCATGACTGCGGAAAAGTCGAAGTACCAGTCCAGCGCCACCAGAAACGCAAGCCCGATCAGCACCGCAACATTGACCGACAGGCCCGCCAGGATCATCAGGTAGACGGTGGCAGGGAAGGCAAGCACGATCGCCACTTCGAGCGAGGCGCCGAGCAACTGCTTCAGCTCGAAGGGCGTATCGGAGCCCCAGCCCTTGCGTTTGGCGAAAATATAGACGGTGAGCATCATCAGCGATGTCATCACGATGCCCGGGATGATGCCCGCCATGAACAGGGCGCCGATCGACGCATTCGCCATCATGCCGTAGATGACGAAAGGCAGCGACGGCGGGAAGATCGGGCCGAGCGTTGCCGACGCCGCGGTAACGCCGACGGCCGCCTCGACCGGATAGCCATGGTCTTTCATGGCCTTGATTTCGATCGTGCCGATGCCGGCAGCATCTGCCAGCGCCGTCCCGGACATGCCGGAAAAGACCACCGAGCCGATGATGTTGACCTGCGCCAAGCCGCCCTTCATCCAGCCGACGAGCGACAGCGCAAAACGATAGATGCGGCCGGTGACGCCGGCAATGTTCATGAGGTTGCCGGCCAGGATGAAGAACGGCACGGCAATCAGCGGAAAGCTTTCGACGCCGGCGATCATGCGCTGAGCGGCGATGATGTCAGGCGCCACGCCGTAGATCACCAGATAGAGCAGCGAGGCGACAGCCATGGACACGGCGACCGGCGAACCGATCATCAGAAGGACGAGGAATGACCCGATCAGAAGCAGCATGGTCAAATTCCTCCCGCGTGAATATCGTCCTGCGCCTGCTCGCGCACGGTCTTGGTGCCGGTCAGGTCCTTGACCAGGTTGTGGACGGATCGCAGGAACATCAGGGCGAAGGCTGCAAAGACTGTGTAGAAGACGATGCCGCGCGGCAGGTCGACCGTGACCATTCGCTCCTCCCCGACAATCTCCAGATAACGCCACATCAGCCATGTGATATAGGCGAAGAAGGCAATGCTGATCGCATCGACCACGAGTTCCAGGAGCCTTCCGGCCCGCCTCGACAGGAAACGGTAGAGCAGATCCACATGAATGTGCCGGACCATTCGCACGCACATCACGGAACCGAGAAACACGACGACGACTAGGCAGTTGGCGGCGATTTCCTCCGTCCATGAAAAGCTGTCGTTCAGCACGTAGCGTGTGAAAAATTGCAGGAATACGGATAGACCCATGGCCCAGAAGACCGCAAGCGTCACCCAGTCCTCGATGGCATAGGGAGACAGGTCAACGGGCGCTGCTTCTTCCTCAAAGGCATGCGCCATTTCTTCCACGCTTATCGGCGCGTGCGAATGCTCCGTCATCGGGTCCACTCCGTTCATGAAAAATCGCAAGAGGTTGCCCCGACGCGTTGCACGCCGGGGCTGGGATCATCACTTCAACGCGCGGATGGCTTCCCAGTCGGCCTTTTCGTAGCCGAAGTCCTCGAGCTTCACCTTGTCGATGACGTTCTTCTCGAAGTCTGCCTTGTCGACTTCGGTAACGGTCAGGCCCTTCTTCTTGAATTCATCGACGAGCGCCTTTTCGCGGGCTTCGATGGTCTTGGTCGTGCGGGCTGCGGCTTCCAGCATCACATCCGTGAAGATCTTCTTGTCTTCGTCGGTGAGGCTGGCCCAACGGGTTTTGGAGACGACGGTATTCAGATGATCGACGATATGGCCGGTCAGCACGATGTTCTTCTGAACCTCGTAGAACTTCTTGGCCTCGATCGTCGTCAGCGGATTTTCCTGCGCTTCCACCGTACCGTTCTGTAGTGCCAGATAGACTTCCGCAAAAGCGATCGGCGTCGTGTTGGCACCGCAGGAGCGCGGCATTGCCAGATAGGCCGGAACATCCGGTACGCGCATCTTCAGGCCCGCCATATCGGCGCATTTGGAAATCGGCCGATTGGATGTGGTGTGGCGCGTACCATAATAGCTGAGAGCGACGATGTGGTTGCCCGTCTTGTCTTCGTAACCCTTGGCGAGCTTCTTGAAGACTTCGCTCTTCGTGTAGGCCAGAAGATGGCTCGGGTCGCGGAAGATATAGGGATAATAGGTGACGCCGATCGGCTTGTGGTCGCGCGCCGCAAAGCTGGAGCCGGAGATGATGATATCCACGGTGCCGAGCTTGAGGCCCTGGTTGATATCGGCTTCTTTTCCAAGCTGTGAAGCCGGGTAGACGTCGATCTTGTAGCGGCCATTGGTCCGCTTGGCGATCTCGCCGGCAGCCCAGACCGAGTCGGTGTGGAAAGGCTCGGGTGTCTCATAGACATGAGCCCATTTCAGCACGGTTTCGGCATGCGCCGAAAGCGTCGATGCAACGATGATGGCAGCGGCGCCCAGCAATGTCTTCAGTCGGTGTTTCATTCTTTCCTCCCAGGTGAAACGGAACTGTATGGTCGATCCGGCCGCGATGGCGGACGGTCAGTCTTCTCGGGTCGGTTCCTCCCCGAAGCTTTCCGAGAATCTTTTTTGCGCCAGCGTCAGGTGACGACGCATGGCTTCGCGCGCCGAAGCGGGATCCCCCGCGGCGATGGCGTCACGAATGACACGGTGCTCATCGAGCGCCAGCTTCCATGTGTGCGGTCCTTCAAAGTAGCTGGCGAGCTTGGTGAAATAAGGCGACATCCGCGTATCGTAGATCAGCCCCGTGAAGTGCTTCAGCGCCGAGTTGCCGATGATGTCGGCGATGGCGGTGTGGAAGTCGCGGTCGCAGGCAAGAGCGACCGGGCCGTCGTTCAGCGACTGCTCCATGCGCTCCAGCAGCAGATCGATGCGGGCGATGCCGTCGGGTGTCGCGAGACGCGCGGCCTCTTCCGCGATGCCGCTTTCGATCAGGCAGCGCGCCTGAAGGATTTCGAGGGGGCCACCGCCTTCGTCGTTCGGCAGGACACCGGTGGGCTGTTTCGGGGCGCTGGAGATGTAGACGCCGGATCCCATCCGGATCTGGATCCGACCTTCGACCTCGAGCACGATCAGTGCCTCGCGAACTGTCGGCCGGGAAACGGAAAATCGCTCGGCAAGCTCCCGTTCGGGCGGAAGCCTCGAACCCGGCTTCAGCTCCCCCGTGTCGATCAGCACACGAATCTGCTCCGCGACCTGGCGATAAAGCCGGCGCGGCTCCAAAGCCACGAACATCGAAATCCTCCGAGCGCATCACTCCCTTGATGCGCAGGCGGTCAGATTGTCTGACCAATTTCTACTATGAGTGAATTGGAAAATCTGTCAAGTCGCAGATGGCCGGGAACTGGATTTCATTCCGCGCGTGGTGTTTCGGTTCTCAACGCCGCAATCAGCATGTCCACGAATGCAGAGACTTTGGGCGGACGGAAGCGTGCAGCCGGATAGACCGTGAACACGCCGCCCGAGGGCAGCTGCCAATCGGGCAGGACGTGAACCAGGCGCCCGCTCGCCAGTTCAGCGTTCGCGAGGAAGTCCGGCAGGACCGACAGCCCGCCACCTTGCCTCGCAGCTTGCATGACCGCCGGCGTGGTATTGATCGCGATGGACGCCTTAAACCGCACCGTGAGCGTCTCGTGATCGCCGCGCGTGAACCTCCACTCCAAAGGTTCTCGCAGCGCGTTGTTGGCAACAAAGGGCAGGGCGGGCAAATCGGCGAGCCCGTTCAGTTCCGCTATTCTGCCGGCAAGCTGAGGCGGACCGACCAGATATTGCCGAAACGAGCCGATCCGCCTGGCCTGCAGGCTTGAGTCGGTCAGCCACCCGACACGAATGGCGAGGTCCATGTTGTCGGCGACCAGATCGACCATCTTGTCGCTGAGGTTCAGTTCGACCTTGCAATCCAGATAGCGGGCCGTGAAGGCGGTGACCACAGGCACGATGACCGAGGTGCCATAGTCATAGGGCGCCGTGATCCTCAACAGGCCTTTGGGTTCTGACCTGGCTTGCGCCAGTTCCCCCAGGGCATCCTCGGCCTCTCTCAGGATCGATACGCATCGGGCGTGAAACATCCGGCCCGCTTCGGTCGGCTGCAGACGCCGCGTCGTGCGCATCAGCAACGTCGTGCCGACCTCCTGCTCGAGCCTTGCAACCTGCTGGCTGACGACCGCCTTGGTAATGCCGAGATACTCGGCCGCCCGGGTGAAAGACCCCGCATCGATGACAGCCACGAAATAGGCGAGCCGATTGAGATTGGTCGCATCCTGCATGAAGGCTTCCCCTGTGATTGTTAGCTCTTAGCATACATTCTGTCGTGTTTGTTGGTCTTCCTGGCTCTATTTCCTCATGTCATTTACGGCTTCACAAGCAGCGCGGCATGAGCGGCAGGATCCACATCCCCCATCGGCTGGATCCACTGCCGGGATCAGACCGGCATCCCATCAGGCTGCCAGCCCAGTCGTCATGACTTGAATTCCAGAGACTGAACGCAACACCAGGAGACAGCGATGTTCACAAGGAGAACGATGATGAAAACCACTCTCGCCGCAGGCGCCGCCGCCGTTTTTGCGCCCGCGGGTCTCGGCCATGCCGCCACCGGCCTGACGTGGAAGCACTTTCCTGCTGGGCAGAATGGTTTCTTCCGCAGCCCGGTCCTGGTCTCCGGCGCAACGGAAGCCATATTGATCGACGGCGGCTTCACGCTCGCCGACGGCAAGGCTGTCGCTGAAGCGATCAAGGCCACGGGCAAGACACTCACCACGATCTATGTCAGCCAGTCCGATCCGGATTATTATTTCAGCCTTGGCCCGATCAAGGCTGCCTTTCCGGGTGCCAAGGTTATCGCGGCCTCGGCAACTGTCGCGGCCATCAAGAGCAGTGTCGAGAAGAAGCTTGCTGTTTGGGGGCCGCAGCTCAGGGAGAACGGCCCGCAGGCGCTGGCCGATATCGTCATCCCGGAAACCTTTGACGGCAAGACGCTGACGGTTGACGGCGAGATCGTCGAGATCGTCGACGCGGAAGGCTTGTCCAATCGCCGCTATCTCTTCGTCCCGTCGCTGAACGCCGTATTCGGCGGCGTGATGGTCTTCAACGGTGTTCACGTCTGGACCGCCGACACCAACAGCGCCGAATTGCGGGCCGCCTGGATCGCCAATCTCGAGAAGATCGCAGCGCGCAAGCCAGCGATCGTGGTCGCCGGCCATATGACGCCGGAAGCCCTGAGCGACCTGTCGGGCGTCGCGCATACCATCGCCTATCTGAAGGCGTTCGAGGAAGAACTGGCAAAGGCCAAGGGCTCGGCCGGGCTCAAGGCGGCGATGGAAGCACGCTTCCCGGGCCTCGGCATGGGCATCGCACTCGACATAGGCTCCAAGGTCGCCACTGGCGAAATGAAGTGGGGCTGACCGGCAACGAGTGCAAATCCCGATCCCATCCCCGCCCTGTTAGGGGTTGGGTGGTCAAGACAAGGGTCGCAATCTCAATTGCGGCCCTTGTGTCCGACGGGACCCGCGTACGCTTGGCAGCAGCACTTTCAGCTTCGACATCCGGGTGCTAGACGCTGGATTTTGCGTCTGAAGGATATTCCCATGAAGAAATTGATTCGCCTGCTGCTGACGGTCGTCCTTGCAATCGTTGTTCTTGTCGGTTTCCGCTGGCATCGCTATGTCACCAATACCGACAGCCCCTATGATGAAGTCGGCATCTCGCTCAATAGCGCCATGCCCGGTCCGATCAACAGCTGGGGATGCGCCAAGCTCAAGGCCACCTTTGCCGGCTCCTTGCCGCCCTACGGCTGTGCCGCAGGCAATGCGACGCAGTGGCGGTAGCCAGTCGCACCAGTCGCGTCGAAGCCGCAGGATGTAGCCGCGATCCACCCCTTGACCGGCAGCAATCTGAACAATGCCGGGACGCCAAGCGTCTCGGCCCACATCAACTCACGGCGATAAACCTCCAGCAGATTCCCAAAAATGCTGACCCCAGAAGCGTCGTGATGACCGACAGGCCGAAGCGGAAGATGGATATGGCGGCGATGGCCGTCAAAACGAGTGAGGGCAAAATAACCGAGCTCAAGACAGGTATATCCATGGACCAGGGACCCGCTGATATCTGGCGAATCTCGCCAAACAGGACATGCAGGCCGAACCAGACCGCCAGGTTGAGAATCACGCCAACGACGGCGGCGGTAATTGCCGACATTGCCCCCGTCAGGGCGACGTTGCCCCGCATCTTTTCGATGAATGGGGCGCCTGCGAAAATCCAGAGGAAGCTTGGGAGGAACGTGACCCAGGTTGTCAGGATGGCGGCGAGGGTCGCTGCGGTCAGCGGATTGATCGTTCCCGGATCACGATGGCCCGCAAGGAACCCGACGAATTGCGTGACCATGATCAATGGCCCGGGGGTCGTCTCTGCCATGCCGAGTCCATTGAGCATTTCACCCGGACGGAGCCAGCCAAACTGCTCGACGGCCTCCTGCGCGACGTAGGCGAGCACGGCATAGGCGCCGCCGAAGGTGACGACGGCCATCTGACTGAAAAACACGCCGATTTGCGAAAATACATTGTCACGACCGAGCGTCAGCAGCAGAGCGGCGACCGGAAGGAGCCACAGCGCTGCAAGGACGCCTGAGGCCTTCAGCGACCAGGCCAAGTTCGATCGCGCATGGAGGGGGATGTCTTCGCCGAGAACGGAGTCCCGATCTTCGAGGATTTTGCCCGAACCGGATTTGTGCCCGCCGCCGACCCTGAACGCAGCGACCCCAGCACGGCCACCAAAATATCCGATGGCGCCCGCGCCTATGATGATCAGCGGAAACGGCACGTGAAGGAGGAAGATCGCCACAAACGCGGCGGCGGCAATCGCCACCATCACCTTGTTCTTGAGGGCGCGACTGCCGATCCGGAAGACCGCCTGAACGACGACCGCGAGGACGGCGCATTTCAGGCCGAAGAACATCCCCTCAATGAGGGTCACGTCGCCGAAGAGGACGTATATGTAGCTCAGCGCCAGGATCGAGATGAAACCGGGTAGAACAAATAGAAGGCCGGCAATCATGCCGCCCTTGGTTTTGTTGAGCAGCCAGCCGATGTAGATGGCGAGCTGATGGGCTTCGGGACCAGGCAGAAGCATGCAGTAGTTGAGGGCGTGAAGAAAACGATGCTCTCCGACCCAGCGTTTTTCGTCGACGACGATCCGGTGCATCACTGCGATCTGGCCAGCCGGACCGCCGAAGCTGAGTGCGGCGACCCGTGCCCAGACCTTGACGGCTTCGGAAAGAGGTACGACATCGCCGCCGGCGACCGGCTGACTGACGGTGAGGCTTTTGGCCGTATCAGTCATGGCCGCTACCCCTTCCTCGGATTTGGCCAGTTATGTGTCTCCTCCGTGGCGTCGCGGCACCAGCGATACATCGCGTCATAGACCAACAGGCCTGCCTCCAATTGCTCAAGGTCGTCGTTGAACATCCGTGACAATCCGAGCGAGATTGCCAGCAGACCCTGCGCTTCAGGGGCCAGATCGGGTCGGGCCGTGTCGGCGCCCCGCACGATGGTGGCGAGATGCAAAAGAGCGTCGCTGTTCAATCCGAACTCGTCGATCATCACGTCGAAGGTGCACAGTTCCCCGCGATGGCTCCAGAAAACGTCCTCGATGTCAAAAGGCGTCGCGTTGAAGCGGTCGCCCACCAGCGCGACTTCGCTCGCCGGAACGAACAGAAAGATCGCGGAAGGATCGACGAAGCGACGGATCAGCCATGGGCAGGCGATTCGGTCAATCTTCGGCCGTGCCCGTGTCACCCACACGGTTCGCCCTTGGACGTCCCGCGAAGGGAGCTTATCCTCGGGAACGAGAATGCCTCGCGAGTCGCGCCAGGCCTCAAACCCACCTTCCAGCGTCTCCGCTTCCGTTCCCATCGTCCGCAGGTATGCCGCGACGCCATGGCCGAGTTTCTGTCCCCTCTGGCAAAGGACAATGGCAGGACCGGCTATCTCGGTGCCCCATTCGGTGACGCGGCGAAAATCCCGGCGGATCGATCCGGGGATCAACCGAGGATCGCTTCCAAAATCCTCGTCGTTGCGGACATCGATGATCGTCGGCAGGTTGGGAGTGCCGATGATGCGGGCAAGTTTGTCTGATGTGATTTCAAGATATGACGGCATAGCGCGTCCTCCGTTGTTGCGGGTTCATGGACGCGATTCTTCGGCCGTGGCCTCGTGGGGTGATCGCAACCCCATGGCAGAGCATTTGCTTTCTCCAGTCCGGATGTCAAGCGTTTTGCAAAACCTTTGGGAAATTCCCCAGCCCGAACACCGAGGTCTCCGGTCCAATTCTCCTCGAGGCGTGTCATGGCTGAGACGTCATCTTCTGCGTTGACCTTGGGTATCCGCCGAGCAAGCCGCTCAGCCGCTTGTGCCTTCGATCAATGTCATAGGCCAGATCACGCGGGGTGTCTGTCCGACGTAATGGGACTGATAGGCTGGCATGACCGACAGCAGATGCTCCGCCAGGCTGATCCCCAGATCACGAAGCGACAACGTAAAGCAGGTCAACGCCGGAGAGAGGAACTGGGTCTGAGGGCTATAGCGACCGATGATCGCAATGTCCTTGCCCGGCTTGACGCCGGCGTCCTCTAGTCCTTTGTAAAGCCCTGTCACCAGTATCTCGTTGACCAGGACGATTGCCGATGGGCGTGGAGATCTGGAGGCGATCTCGTGTGCTACAGCGTAGCCCCCCGCCTCGCTCGGTTTTGCGCGGAAGACATGATCCTCGCTGAGGACAAGCCCATGTTCCGCGAGCACCTCGCGGCATCGATCGGCAAACAGGTAACCCAGGTTGAGATCGCCATTTGGCCAGATGATCCCGATATCTCTGTGGCCCGCCTTGACCAGCCGTTTGATCGCGACCTCCGCCATGCCTTCGAAGTCCAGATCGATCCACGGCTGGCCGACATCGGTCAGGCTGCGGCCGAGCGAGATGAACGGAATGTCGTGCCGATGCAACAGCTCGAACCGTGCGTCATTGCGGCGGGTGGCCGAGAGGATGATGGCATCCGCAAAACCGCGCGCCACGGTGCGCTGCAGATAGGCATAGGGATCTTCGTTGGAAGAGCAGAGCAGGGCGACGAGATCGAGCTTGTGGCGGCTAAGCACGGTCTGCACTCCGTCGAAAACGCTCATGAAGAAAGCGTCCCCCTGGCTGGTGATTTCCGGGCCGGTCTGCATCATGAAACCGACCACGCCGGTCGAGCCCTTGCGCAGCGAGCGGCCCGACTGGTTCGGCACATAGCCAAGCTTCTCCGCCGCCTCCAGAACGCGCCTGCGGGTCTCCGCATTCACATCCGCCTTTCCATTGAGCGCGCGGGACACGGTGCCAATGGAAATATCGAGATAATCGGCAAGTTGGCGGATGCCTGTCACAGGGAAGCCTTTCAAGGGTTCGACATACGACCGTAATCGTTTTCGGAAGCAGTATTGACAAAAAAATCGATGCGTTCATAGTACCGTAAACGTTTACGGTTGCACAGGAGGTGCCGTACCGTAAACGTTTACGGTTGCACAGGAGGTGCCGTACCGTAAACATTGCATGGGAGGATGTCGGTGACATACAAGGTCGTTTTGTGTGGCTGCGGAGCCATGGCCAAAGGGTGGCTGCGTGCGCTCCAGTCCACGCCGAAGCTGAGGCAAGCGCTGACCGTCGTGGGTCTGGTCGATCTCGATGTGTCGGTCGCGCAGGCCCTAGCCGCCGAGTTTTCTCTTCAGCCCGTCTCCGTCGGATCCGATCTCACCACGGTGCTGAGCGAAACGGGTGCAGACATTGTATTCGACGTCGTCATCCCCGCCGCCCGCCATTCAGTCGTGAAAGCCGCGCTTTCCCACGGATGTCATGTGCTGAGCGAAAAACCCATGGCCACCTCGATGGAGGAGGCGACAGACCTCATCCGCGCCGCCGAGGCTGCGGGGCGCATTCATTCCGTCGTGCAGAACCGGCGTTTCATTTCCGGTGTGCGGCGCATGCGGCGCTTCGTCGAGAGCGGTGCGATTGGCGATATCACCGCGATCCATTGCGATTTCTTCATCGCCCCGCATTTCGGCGGCTTCCGGGAGCAGATGGACAATGTCCTGCTTCTGGACATGGCGATCCACACCTTCGATGCAGCGCGCTTCGTTTCCGGCAAGACACCGCTTTCCGTCTACTGCCTGGAAACGAATCCACCCGGCTCCTGGTATGCCCACGGCGCCAGCGCCAATGCCGTGTTTCAGCTCTCCGACGACGTGGTCTTCACCTATCGCGGCTCCTGGTGCGCCGAAGGCCAGCGCACCAGTTGGGAAAGCGAATGGCGCATCGTTGGCTCGAGAGGCATGCTGACCTGGGACGGGGAAGACGCCTTCCGCGCCTCGGTTGCGGGAAGCGACAGCGGGTTGCTGCGCGGCGCAATACCGATCGAGGTTCTGCCGCCCGCCCGGGAGGAGGAGACCCACGGCCATGCCAGCGTCATCGCCGATTTCCTCTCGGCGATCGAAACCGGCGGCGTGCCGGAAACCGCGGGACAAGACAACATCAAGAGCCTTGCCATGGTTTTTGGCGCGATTGAAAGCGCCAGGTCCCGGCAAACCATCGACCTTGCAGCATAAGGGCCAACAATATGACCGGACAGGCAAATCATTCCATCCGCATCGGTACCATGGTCAGCGCCACAAAAGGGCAGGCGGCCGAGCGGATTTCCCAGATCGCCGATATGGGCTTTGAGAGTTTCCAGCCCTTTTTCTGGCAGACCACCAACGGACAGGACGTCGCCGAGCTTGGCAAGCGCTGCCGCGAGGCGATCGGAGGGCGGGACATCACCATCTCCACCATCGGCATGTTCGGCAATCCCCTGGAAGAAACGGAACTCGATCTCCAGACGCTTCAGGGCTGGAAGGATTGCATCGACAACGCCCATCATTTCGGCGCCACCTGCGTTGCCGGCTTCACCGGGCGCATCCGCAACCGGCCGCTGCCGGAAAGCCTGCCGCGTTACCGGCAGATCTGGAGCGAGCTTGCCCGCCGCGCCGCCGACAAGGGCATCCGCATTGCCTTTGAAAATTGCGCCATGGACGGCAACTGGGCAACCGGCGACTGGAACATCGCCCATAACCCGGATGCCTGGGAACTTATTTTCAACGAGACGCCGGACGAGCATATCGGGCTCGAATGGGAGCCTTGCCACCAGATGGTCTATCTCATCGAGCCCTTGCCGCAGATCCGCAAATGGGCGCAGCGGATTTTCCACGTCCACGGCAAGGATGCGACCATCCGCTGGGACGTGATCCGCGAGCACGGCATCTTCGGAAAACATCCCTTCGTTTTCATGCGCACGCCGGGTTTCGGCGACAGCAACTGGACCGACATTATTTCGGAACTGCGGCTGGCCGGCTGGTCGGGCTCAATCGACATCGAGGGATGGCATGATCCCGTCTACCGGGATGCGCTGGAAATGACGGGCCAGATCCACGCCTTGAACCATCTGAAACAGGCAAGGGGCGGCACGTTCGTCGTCGATCCGGTCTGATGCGCAGGCCGGCTGGCCAGAGAAGGAGCTCTGCGTCAGCCGGATGAGAATTGAGGATAACCAAGAAGGAGGAGAACCATGGGTATCCGCAGGACTATGATTTCCATTGCGCTGGCTCTGGCCAGTGCGTCATTTGCCGGCATGAGCGCGAGAGCGGAGGATGTGAAACTCGTTCTCTGGTCGCTGGACCGCGATATCCAGCCCGCGCCGAACCTCATCAAGGAATTCAACGCGCAGAAGAACGGCATCCAGATCGAATATCGCCAG
Source organism: Neorhizobium sp. T25_13 (assembly GCF_002968675.1). Lineage (NCBI taxonomy): Bacteria > Pseudomonadati > Pseudomonadota > Alphaproteobacteria > Hyphomicrobiales > Rhizobiaceae > Neorhizobium > Neorhizobium sp. T25_13. The sequence goes on along the minus strand of NZ_PVBI01000001.1, from coordinate 551,745 downwards.
CTCCAGTTCGACGATGTGGTGAGCGAGGCGATGCGCGCCTATTCGACCGGCAAGGCGCCTGATATCATCACCATCGACAATCCCAACCATGCCATGTTCGCGTCCCGCAAAGCCTTTCTGGATCTGACCGACATGATCCGGCAATCCAAGGTCATCAAGCCGGAGAATTATTTTCCCGGGCCGCTGAAATCGGTGACCTGGGACGAAAAGTATTACGGGGTGCCGAAGGCGACCAATACGATCGCACTTTACTACAATAAGGATCTGTTCAAGGCCGCAGGTCTCGATCCCGAAAAGCCGCCGCAGACTTGGACCGAACTGGTGGCGACGGCGAAAAAGCTCACCAATCCGTCCAAGAATATCTACGGCCTCACCTTTTCCGCCAAGGCCAACGAGGAGGGCACTTTCCAGTTCCTGCCTTGGGCGCAGATGGGCGGCGCCACCTATAAAACGATCAACAGCGAAGGTGCCGTCAAGGCCCTTACGGTCTGGAAGCAGATGCTGGATGAAAAGCTGGCCTCGCCGGATACGCTGACCCGAAGCCAATGGGATTCGACGGCCACCTTCAATGCCGGAAATGCGGCCATGGCGATTTCCGGCCCCTGGGAAATCGACCGGATGTTGAGCGATGCCAAGTTCCAGTGGGGCACCGCGCTTCTGCCGGTGCCGGGCGAGGGCGCTCAGCGTTCATCCGCCATGGGCGATTTCAACTGGGCGATCTTTTCCAGCACCAAGCATCCGAAGGAGGCTTTCAAGGCTTTGGAATTCTTCGCGTCCAAGGATGTGACCATGTACAAGGATTTCGGCCAGCTTCCGGCCCGCTCCGACCTTCCGGTTCCGCCGACGGGCAATGCTCTGAAGGATTCAGCGCTCGCCACGTTCGCGGAACAGCTGAAATATGCGCAGCCTCGCGGCCCTTCGCCGGAATGGCCGAAAATCTCGAAAGCCGTACAGGACGCGATCCAGGCGGCCCTGACAGGCCAGATGGAGCCGAAGGCCGCGCTCGATCAGGCAGCTGCGAAGATCAAGTCGATCGGGGGCTGAGCCAGCCGCCATCCCGCAGTGACGGCCCGGCATCCACCGCCGGGCCGTCCTCCAGGCTTCAGCGAGGTTTCGATGAAAAGAGTGTTCTCCAGCATCACGGATGGCCGTGGCTTCGACCTTGTTCTGGTCGGGGTGCCCTTCACGTTTCTCCTGGCGCTGTCAGGACTTCCGCTGCTCTACAATATCCTGATGAGCTTTCAGGAAGTGGATATGTTCAGCCTCGGCAGCGTCATCCGGCCTTTCGTCGGCTTCAAGAACTATGTGGACCTCTTCACCCAGCCTGAAACCATGTCCATCCTCCGAAACACGATTGTCTTCGTGGTGGGGTCGATCACGGGGCAGTTCCTCGTCGGCTTTGCGCTTGCCCTGTTCTTCTGGATCAATTTTCCTGGGGCATCCTGGCTGCGGGGACTGTTTCTGGTTTCCTGGGTCATGCCCGGCCTCGTCGTCGGCGCCATCTGGAACTGGATCCTGTCGGGCGATTTCGGCGTGCTCAATTTTCTGTTGCAGCAAACCGGCCTCATGAGCGGCAATATCTTCTGGCGGTCCGACCCGAATTTTTCGCTCTGGGCGGTCATCCTCGCCAATATCTGGCTTGGCACCTCCTTCAACATGATCCTGCTTGCGACCGGTCTTGCCGCCATTCCGGCGGATCTCTACGAGGCGGCGGAAATGGATGGCGCCAATGCCTGGCAGCGCTTCTGGACCATCACCCTGCCGATGATGCGCTCCACCATCGGCGCCATCATCGCGCTCGGGCTGATCTTCACCCTGCAACAGTTCGATCTGTTTGCCGCAATTACCGACGGCGGCCCGAACAATTCCTCCAATGTCGCGCAATACTGGGCTTGGGATCTTTCCTTCCGGCAATATGATTTCGGCAAGGGCGCCACCATTTCCGTCATCATGACCGTCTTCGTGATGTTTGCCGCAACCGTCTATGTCCGCTCCACACGTCACGAGGTGCGCGGATGAGTGACAATGCACGCAACCGGCTGCTGCTCGCCCTGTCCATCGTGATGGCGGCGATCTATCTCTTCCCGCTCTACTGGATGTACGTGACGGCGCTGAAAAGCGGTTCGGAAATGTTTGCCACGCCGCCCACATTCTGGCCATCCTCTGCCCAATGGCGCACCTTCGCCTATGTCTGGGAAAGCCGGAACATGGGCCGCTACCTGTGGAATTCCACGGTGATCGCCTTCGGTGCGGTAGCCCTGATCGCGATCCTGGGCACCGGCTGTGCCTATGTGCTGGCGCGCTATCGCAACATCTGGGTGGATATCGGGCTTTTCCTCATCCTGATGTTTCAGGTTCTGCCCGCCTCGCTGATGATAACGCCGATCTTCGTGGGTTTTTCTCAGCTGGGGTTGCTCGAATATCCGCGCCTCGCCGTCATCCTGGCCATTACCGCCAAGAGCATGCCCTTCTTTGTCGTGCTTGTGCGCGCAACCTTCATGGCCGTGCCGATGGAGCTGGAGGAGGCGGCGCTGGTGGACGGCAATTCCCGCATCGGCGCCTTCTTCAACATCGTTCTGCCGCTGGCGCGCAACGGCATTCTGGTCAGCGCCATCCTCATCTTCATGCAGGCCTTCGGCGAGTTCGTCTATTCCAAGTCGATGATCCAGGACATCCAGCTCCAGCCCGCCAGCGTCGGGCTCAATTCCTTCATGGGGCCGAACACCAGCGAGTGGAACAACATCATGGCCTACGCCACCATGTATGTGACGCCCATCCTCGCCATCTTCGTGCTCTTGCAGCGCCGCATCGTGTCCGGACTCACATCGGGAGCCTTGAAATGACCCACCAGATCGAACTCTCGGCCGTCAACAAATATTACGGCGCCTATCACGCGCTGAAGGATATCGACCTTTCCATTCGAAAGGGCTCGTTCGTCGCACTGGTCGGCCCGTCCGGCTGCGGCAAGTCCACGCTGCTGCGCTCGCTGGCGGGGCTCGAAACCATATCGAGCGGCGATCTCGTCATCGCCGGAAAGCGCATGAACGGGGTACCGCCCCGAAAGCGCGATCTGGCCATGGTGTTCCAGTCCTATGCGCTCTACCCGCATATGACCGTCGAACAGAACCTGACCTACAGCCTGAAGATCAACGGGGTCGGCAAGGCGGAGAGGAAAAAGGCGGCCGCCGATGTCGCGGCGATTACCGGATTGTCGAACCTGCTGCACCGATATCCCCGCGAACTGTCGGGGGGACAGCGTCAACGCGTCGCGATGAGCCGTGCCATCATCCGCAACCCGCAGGCATTTCTCTTCGACGAACCGCTATCGAACCTCGATGCAGCACTGCGTGTCCACATGCGCAAGGAGATCAGGGCACTGCATGATCGCCTGGGCGCGACCTCGGTCTATGTGACCCATGACCAGGTCGAGGCGATGACGATGGCGGATCATGTCGTCGTGATGCGCAATGGCGTTATTGAGCAGCAGGGCAGGCCGCTCGATCTATACGACCGGCCAAGCAATCGCTTCGTCGCCGGCTTCATCGGCTCGCCGGCGATGAACTTCATTCCGGCGCGATCGACCCCTGACGGTAGAGCCCTTGTTCTGGATCTTGCCGAGCCGCAAACCATTCCTTTCGATTGCCCGCTGCCGGCCGGGCGTGCCCTGACCGTCGGCATCCGCCCGGAGCATCTCACGTTAGCCGCGCCTGACGCCGCCGGCTTCAAGGTCGATGTCGCGGCAGTTGAAACGACCGGCGCGGTGACGTTCATCACGACCGCGACAACGCCTGAGATTGTCATAGCCCTGAACGGCAGGAGCGTTGTGGTGGCGGGCGAAACCATTCGTCTGACGTTTTCCGGTGACCATGTCCATCTGTTCGACGCCGAGACCGAACAGCGCCTCAAATGACCGTGCTGGCGCGCTATCGGTGTTTAGGCTGCGTTGGGAAAGTTTCCGGTTCATGGGGATGCGTAGCCAAGTACAAGGCTGACGCAGCTGAGCGCAAACGCTTCCATACCCCGGCCCGCTTCGAGCAGGAGTGCCCCGGGATGTTGGTCTTGCCTCGATCAGGCTCCTCAAGGTGAGCCTGCGAGCTGGTCGAGCAACCCTTCAATGCCCAGCTAGTGCCGGATCGACAGCGATCAATCCAGCACTAGCTGAGGCTGCTTTCCAAAGATCTGAGATGCTCGGAGCAGCCCGATTTGACCAGGGCGAGCAGGATTGCAGTCCCGCTTCTGCTTCTTATTCATAAGAGCGCAGGGTCTCAATGTCCTGGTCCGTCAGCAGTGTTGATTTCCACTGAGAGCTGACCCGGCGTTTCCACCGAGAAGTGACCCGCCTTTAGGTATCGTTTGTGTTGGTCATGGTGGTCAAGTTCCTGCGTTTCTCCTTCGCCCGGTGTATATTTCGGGCCTCATCGGGCCGGGAGATCGCAAGAGTATCGAGCCGATGGCGGAACGGCTTGCGCCTGATCGCTACGACCGCCCACATCATTTCATCTCGGATGGCATTTGGGACACCGGTCCGCTTGAGGCGGAATTGGCCGTTGAGACCAGCAATTGCCGCGATCAAACATCTACGACGGCACCGCTCCGGTCGCGGTCTCAGGCGGCCGGGCTGCCCGAAAGTGCCGATGGCGGCAGGCCGGGTGCGACGCGTTTGCCTGTCAGCCAGTACAGCATCAGAGCAATGGCCACGAGCACAGCGACGATCTGGACGGCAAACACCATCTCATAGGCGCTGTTGATATCGAGGCCGGCGAGCTTGCTCGACTGGAAGACGATTTCGAGGATCTCGATCCCGACTTCGGTGCCGAACATGATGATGAAGGCCGGCGCCAGCGCGACGATCTTGCTTTGCGCGCCCAGCCCGGCGACGACGCCGATGACGGCCGCCGTCGCCGTGCCCATGCCGATGCTCGACAGCATCTTGGAGATGTAGAACAGCGGGACGTTGATCTCCTGATAGGGGTAGAAATAGATCGCCACCATGCCGGCCAGCAGAAACGGCAGCGACAGGCCGACCATGCGCGTGCCCCAGTGTGGGTAACGTACCAGAATCGCTCCGGTGGCAAACACCGAGATGATCTGGCTGGCGGCAGAAAGCGTCGCGCGGTTGTCGATCAGATCCGCCGAGCACAGGTGCCGGACCAGATAGGCGGTGTCGTAAAGGCCGGTGGTCGGGATCTCCAGCACGAACAGGACGCAGAGCAGGAAGATCGCCAGATGCGGGACCTCGCCGGCGCCGCGGGTCAGGTGCTTGCGCTTCAAGAACAGCGCTACGACGATCGCAACGAACACCGCCATCAGCGTCAGACTGATGATGCTGTCGATGCCGACGAAGGAATTGGCGGCGGTCCAGGCCTCGAAGGCGATGACGGCAATGATCAACGGCAGCGCCCGCTTCCAGGCTTTCGGGGCATCGGCGGGTACCGGTGCAAGAGTGTCGTCCGCTTTGCCCTTGTCGCCGAAGACGAAGGGAATGAAGATCAGGAAGACCAGCGGCAGGGCGGCCATGATCAGGAAGTAGTTGCCGGTGCCGATGTCGAAGGCGACGTATTTGACCAGCTGTGGCGTCACCAGGAATGCGATCGGCTGGGCCGAGATCCACACCGTGGTGAGCCGGGAGCGCATCGCCGGGTCCTTCTCGTTGTTGATCGCCAACTGCGCCAGCGGCGCGAAGAAGGCGACGGAAAAGCCGCTGAAGGCAAAGCTTGCAATCACCACGGCTTCGCGGATCTCCAGCGCCGGATCGACCAGCATGGTGACGCCGACCAAGGCATAGCATGCCGTGGTAATGACGGCGAAGATAACGGCGATCTTCTTAGCGCTGCGCACCGAGATGACGAACGGAGCCAACGCCAAAGCCAGCACCGCGCCGCCCAGCAGCAGCTCGATCAGTACGTCGGTCTTTTCCACGGAGATGTTCAGGAAGCTGGCGAACTCGCTCTGCGACACCGATACCGTGGTGGTGCTGATTGAGCGCAGTCCGTTACCGAGCAGCACGAACATCGCCAAGATGAGACCTTCAAGCGCTAGGAGCCTGTGCATTCTGTTCTCTCAGTTCTTGAGGTTCTGGATCATCCGGCCGGCGGCGCGGATCGCCAATGCGGCGATCGTCAGCGACGGTGCGTTGACGGGGGCGGTGACATGGGCGCTGGAGCCGAGGATGTAGAGATTGCGGTGATCATGGGCGACGAGGTCGGTGTCGACTACGGATGTCTTAGGGTCGTAGCCCATACGGGCGGTGCCGCCGATGATGGCGTTGGACAGGTAGGGATCGTTGCTCTCAACGTCGGTCGCACCCATTGCCGAAAAAATCTGCCGGTTGATCTTCAGTGCCTTGGCGAGCCCCTTCTTGGTGTAGTCGTCCATCGTGAAGGTGACCTTGGGCTTCGGCACGCCGGAACTGTCCATCACATCGGCCAGCTCGACCCGGTTATTCCAATCCGGCAGGACTTCGGCGGACGAATTCAGGCGCAAATGGCGGGCGACCTGGCGGTTGATGCTGCGGGCCAGTTCTGCCCCGGTCATGCCTTGGGCGATCAGTTTCCTGGCGAGCCCCGTGGCATCCGAATTGCCCGCCCAGCCGCTGTTCATGAAGGAGGTACCGGCGGCGGCATACTGGCTGCGGAACGCGCCGTCGCGCAGCTCCAGCAGTCCGCCGGTCTGCTGCGGACCGCGATAGGGATAGACCGGCTCGGGCATCATCGCCCAGGCGTCCTGATTGGCTTGGGTCAGCAGATAGCGGCCGACGGCGCCGGACGAATTGGCGACGCCATTTTGCGCGCCCGCCTGCTTGGAATTCAGCAACAGCCTCGGATTTTCGATCGCGTGGCAGCAGAGCGCAAAGACATCGCCTTCGACCCAGAATGTTTCGCCATCCGGCCGGCGGACCTTTACCCGGGTGACATTGCCGTCAGGGCCGAGTTCTATGTAGGTGGCCAGGGCGTCGGTGAGAAATTTTGCGCCCGCGGCCTCGGCCTTTTCGGCATGCACCGAGGCATCGTATTTGGCGCCGATCGGACAGATCGGCACGCAGGTATTGTTGCCGCAGCAGGCCGGGCGGTCGTCGAAAATCTCGGAATTGCGGGCATGGGAAAAGCGGCCGGCATGCAGGCCGAGCGTATCCAGCGCCTTGATCACCTGGTGGTCCATGTAGCTGTGCGGGATCGGCGGCATCTGGTACGGGGTGTCGCCGCGCGGCGCGCCCCAATTGAACGCCGGATCGCCGGCCACGCCCCAGCGCTTTTCCGCTTCCTCATAGAAACCGACGAGCGAGTCGTAGGTGATCGGCCAATCTTCGGCCAGCGCATAGTCGGTCTTCATCCGGAAGTCGGCCGGGCGAAGACGGTCGGCAAAGCCGGTCCAGTGCCAAGTGGTGCCGCCATAAAGCCTGAGATAGGCGCCGATGAACTTGTCGGCGCCGGCCTGGACGTAGAAATCGTCGTATCGGCCGTCTTCCGGATGGGGGGCGGAAGGCGCGCTCGGATAGGGCGACTGCGGACCCTTGACGGGATTTTCGTAAAACGTCTTGAGATTGCTGGAACGGTCGCGGCGCGGGCCGGCCTCCAGCACCAACACGTCGACGCCTTTGAGCGCAAGTGTATAGGCCAGATGCGAGCCGGCCATGCCGGAGCCGATGACGACGACCGTGGCGCGCATCACATGGCTCCCGGAATAGGTGCGTTTTCCCAGTGGCCGAAGCCCGGGCCGCCGCAGGTGCCGGGGGCGGAAGCAAAGGTTACCGCTTTCCAGGACAGGCACCAGGGGTAATATTTGGCGCTGGTGACGCCGTCGCGGACGACTTCGCCGGTATAGAGAAAGGTGGCGACGAAGGCCGCCTGTGCCTGCAATGCCGGTTCGGCATCGGCGATGCGGTCCAGCAAAGGGCCGGTGTCGAGCGCCGCCACGAAGATGCCCTTGGCATCGGGACCATAAGCCAGCACGAATTCATACTCCGCCGCCTCGATCAGGTAAGGCGAGACATCGGTAACGCCGCCGATCTGGCGGGCGATGTCGGCAAAGGCCCAATCCCGATTGCCGAGCGCCCGTGCCTTTGCGGCACCGGGGACCAGCGGCAGGATGCCGAGGAACATGCGGCGGCTGAGCTTCATTTGCTGACCACCACGAAACCACGCATAGCGTTCGAGCCGGTATCGGTGGTGGCCATTCCCTTGTAGAGGTCGGCAATCGTCAGCCACACCGGCGGATACTTGTACTTCGCCACGTCGAGCACCAGCACACGGTCGCTGTCGGCGTCATAGGCGGCGACAGGCGAGATGTGGCCGTCACCGTTCTGGCCGATCGGCCTGCGCGAATAGTTGATGACGAGACGCTTCGACGGGTCGGCCAGCACTGCCTTGACGGTGTCGCGCAGGGTGTTGGCGTCGAAAGTGTCGGCATGCTTAAATTCGGCTGTGGCGCCGAGATTGGTGAAGAACTGCGCCAGCTGGCTCAGCACCAGACCCTCGTGCTCCACCATCGGATAGGGTTTCACCTTCTCGTTCTCGGCGGTAAAAATGTTTTCCTGGGTGAAGAACGGCCAGGGATACAGCCGCTGGGACACCAGGCGCGGCCCGCCGAGGCTGTTCATCACCGCGGCGATGGTCGCCGGGCCGCAAAAGGTGAGGATGTGCTCGCTGTCGAGGGCGCTTGCCAGCGCGAAATACTGGGCTTCCAGTTCGGCGCCCTTGAACAGTTCGATGCCCTTGGCATCCGGCAGGTAGATCAGCTCGTCGGCATTAGCTGTGTGCGGCGCCAGCAGGACGAGGCAGACGGAAGCTTTGAGAAGGCGGTTCATTTCTGATCTCCAAACCAGGCGGCCAGGGCGGCGATATCGTCGTCGCTGAGGCCTTTGGCAATTTCACGCATGACGATGGCCCGGCCGCCGCCGCGAAGGCCGCTGCGATAGGCGTTCAGGGTGTTTTGCAGGTAGACGGGCTGCTGGCCGGCGATGATCGGCACGTCGGCAAGGCCCGGACGGCCGTCGGCGCCGTGGCAGGCGAAACACTGCGATGCCTTGTCCGGCGGCGAAGCCGGTGCCGCCAGTCCTTCGGCATGGGCGGCCGTTGCCATGCCCGCGAGTATCATCGCCAGCCCCAACCGATAGTTCGCCTTCGCCCCAAGCAGCTGCATGCTCAGTCCTCGATATTGATGTTGATCATCATGCCGGTGTCCTCGTGCGGCAGGATGTGGCAATGCATGACGTAGCGCCCGGAAAAATCGGTAAAGCGGGTGCGGAAGCGCAGCGTGCCGGCCGCCGGCACCGCGACGGTGTCGAGCCAGGGCTTGCGCAGATCAGGCACGCCGTTGACGTCGATCACCTGGAACGGATTGACGTGGATATGCAGCGGGTGCGGGTAGGGCGTAGTGTTGACCAGCGTCCATTCCTCGACCGCGCCGACCTTGGTGACGACGTCGTCGCGGCGAGGATCGAACGGCTGGCCATTGATGGTGAACTCGGTGTCGTGGAAGAAGCCCTTGACATCGGAGACGCCGAGCACGAACTGCCGGTGGCCGGTGATCTCGCTATCGGCGATATCGGTGAGGATGCGGTTCTTCGGCAGCCGCCCGGTCGGAAGATTCCGGCCGAAGGGGATATGCTTGGCGACACGCGCGTCGTCGGCGGCAATTACGACGATTTCGGCCAGCATCATATCGGGCAGCGGTTGCTTTCCCTGGCTGAAGGCGGGGCGGCGCAGCTCGTAGGTGCCGACCTTCGGCGCCTTGACCAGAATATTGGCCCGGTTGCCCGGCGCCAGGTCGACATTGGTCACCAGGTCGGGCTTGGGCAACGGATTGCCGTCGCGCCCGACTTCGTAAAGCTCCAGCCCATCGGCGGTCAGCGGCAGGAACTGGGCGTCGCCGGCATGCAGGACCCGCCAATGCTGGACTTCACCCTCGCGCATGTAGATGCGCGGGCGGTAGCTGCCGTTGATCAGGAAATTGCGCTCGGCATCCAGTGCCCAGATCGGCTCTTCGCTGGTCAAAAGGCCTTCCAGCCCCGGTACCGGCGCCTGGATGACCATCACCCGTTCGACCATTGCGGCAATTTCAGGGACCGTGTCGAGCGTCCCGCCAATGATGGCCATACCGGCGGCACCCGACGCCACCTGGGCTGCGACCGAACCATGGCGATGAGGGTGGTACCAGTAATTGCCGGCCGGATGATCGTGCGGGATCTTGACGACATAGTTGAAGCGCTGGCCCGGATCGATGTTCAGATAGACGTTGTCGCTGTTGCCGCGCGGGCTGACATGGAAGCCGTGGTAGTGGACATTGGTGGTGTTGAAGCGGTTCGGCGTGTTGGTGACCATCTGGTCTGTATCGGAATTGGCCGGCATGCGGTTTTCGAAGGCGACCTCCAGGGTGTCGCCCGGCATCAGCCGCAGGGTCGGCGCCGGCAGGCGACCGTTGAAGATTCTAAGCTTCGCCGGGCCCGAGGGCAGATTGACCTCGGTGATGTCCATGTGGAGTTTCGCCTTGAGGCGCCCGCTCTGGCTGCGAATCTCCGAAGGATTGATCAGATCGTCGGCAATGCCCAGCGGCGAGGCTTCCGGATAGGTCTCGACGGCACCGGCCAACCTGCCGCCCAGAAGCGCGCTAGCGGCGCCGCCAATCAAGGTTGCCGCGACGGAACGTTGCAGAAAATTGCGCCGTGAAAATATCTGCATGAAAAGCCCCCTTCAGGAGGCTTTCAAGAGCGGCGCGAGACCTTAATTTTACGCTAATTCGGCGCGCAAGCAGCAGCTTTTCTGTGGCTTTTTCTGGGCGGCAGTCATCCACTAGACCTGGACAAGGCTTTATAGGCGACGACGAAGTCGCTTAGATGCTGGCGAAGCTGATCATCGCGTCCTTAATAATAACCTTTAATGGTTGCATCTTTGATCGTTCGGTTCATTCGCTTGAGCTGATCGTTGGTCCGGGAGTGTCTGGGCTTGGTCGTCCCGTGTTCAATACCGTTTTTTTCCGGTCGAATTTCTGAAGCGTGCAACATCGGCTTGATCATCGCCGCGGTCGACCGCGGCCCATCAACTGCGAAGCATGGCGAAGTTAACCTGCATTATGGCAGTGAGCCGGGATAAAGGCTCTATAGCCGGTTGTCGGTTCGTCATGGCTACTTCAGCATCCTACTGATCAGTCCAATCGACACGCAGGCTGGCGTAAGCAGTGTGCTACTCACCTGCTCGTGCCAGGGCGATATGCGTCCACCATCCGGAAATCGCCTCAAATGGCCCGCCGGTGAAATCGCGCGCAAACTCGGCGGCCGAAGCGGTCCGTTCCCCGTCGTCGAGCGAGATCGCCCGCCGTAGCGCCCGCCACCGGCTGGCCGAAAGTCCATAGGGACGGGTAGGGACATGGCCCGCTTCTGCGGCCTCGAGGGCATTGCCGGGGGCATAGGGGCGGATGCCGGTCAAGGCGAGGTACGTGATGATGCCGAGCGAAAAGACGTCGTCGCCGGTGCCAGGCTCGGCGCCGGCAAGCCGTTGCGGTGATGCATAGGCCGGCGTCAGCGCGCCAAGGCGGCCGAGAATGGCGACCGTATCCTCCTCGCGGGTCTTCCTCGGTCGTGCCACCGGATAGGCGATGTTGAAATCGATCAGCTTGATCCGCCCGGATGTTTCCAGGAATATGTTACCAGGCTTGAGATCGGCATGGATGATGCCTTTGCCATGGGCAAATTCGAGCGCGGCCGCGATTTTGCCAACCAGCCGGTCAACCGCCGGCAGTACCAGCCGGTGCCCCGGTGCCTCGCGCAGCATGCGCGACAGCGACTGTCCTTCGAGATATTCCATGATCATGAAATGAAGCCGCCGATCGGAATCCATATCGTAGACGCGGACGATGTTCGGATGGACGAGATCGCGCAACCGCCGCGCCTCCCGATGCATCAGCGCGATCACGTCGGGATCGGTATTCTTGCCCGCGGCGATCAGCTTCAGGGCCACATGAGGATCGGCGAGGCCGGCGCGCAAAGCCACCATGTCGCGGGCCTTGAAGACCCGCGACAGCCCGCCGCGGCCGATTTCCGCCACCAGTTGGTACCGCCCGCGCAGCAGGCGCGAGGGATCGATCGGGGGCCGGTCCTCGATGAGAACCAGCGCCGTCGATTGCGGTCTGTGGTCCTCACTCATCGGCAAGCACCCAGACCAGCACCAGCGTGATATCGTCGACGGATCCGCCCGCGATCGATTTCGCGAGCAGCCGATCGGCGGCATTCTCGCGTCTGTCGCACAGGATACCGACCAGTTCGTCCTCGCCCATGCCCTTAAGCAGGCCGTCGCTGCAGAGCACGAACAAGTCGCCGTCGGCAAGCTCTACGATCCGCCGGTCCACATCGACCTTGGCCGAGGAACCGATGGCACGGGTCAGCGCGCCGCCTTCCGCCGCATGATCCTCCGAGATCAGGTAGAGCTTCTCGTTGCGCATCAGGTAGAGCCTGGAATCTCCGACCCAGAGGCAGCAGGCGTAATCTTCCCCAACCAGCAAGGCCACGGCGGTCGAGCCGGAAATGCCGGCTGCCGGATTGGCAAGGCTCTCGCCGAACAGGGCTGCATTCGCTTCTTCGAGCGCCCGCGTCGCATTGTCGATCCGTTCCTCCAGGGAGGTGGCGGCGCTCCGTTGCTGAAGCGACGTGATCACCGTCCGGCTGGCGATATGGCCGTCGCGATGGACGCCCATGCCGTCGGCAATCGCGAAAAGGCGCTCGCCGAGGCTGACCATATAGGCATCCTCGTTGTGCATATGAGAATATCCGCGCCGGGTTGCCGCTTCGGCTTCAACGATGCGGCGTGGCCGCGGGAGACGGGGATCGTCTGTGGGATGCTCCATCAGGCAAGGCCCGTGCCGGGCGGCTGGCGCTGCTGCCATCCCGCCGGCCAATCGGCAAAAAACAGGGGCCGCGCGGTGGCTTCAGTCGGCAGGCCGCGAACCACATAAAACTGTGACGGCCTGAGCGGCGCATGACCGTCGTGCCACCAATAGCTTTCGGGGGATCCGGCAGGCGAGGGAGCGGGACCGGAGGGAAGGCTGCTCGCCTGCGCCGCCCGCTCACTCGACCAGGCCGGATCGGAGCCGATGAAACAGGCAGCTTTTTCTCTATCCGCCAGAAGCGGGCTGGCCGTCGCCGTCTCACGCGCCACAAGCGAAAGATCGGTCGCCACCGTCTTCAGCATTTCGACGAACTCTTCCTTGGCGATCTGGTCTTCCATGAAGCCGAGCATGGCGGCTTCGATGCGGTCGAGCGCCTTATCCAGCCGAGCATCCGGCCTCAGTATCCCGGCAGTCTCGCGGGAAACCAGCAGGACCGCGAACGGAAATGCCCGGCCGGCCCCGTCGATCGACCCCGCCATCAGGCCGGCCGCACCGTTGACACCGGCCTTGCCGCCGAAACCCGCCGGCATCAGGAAGCGCCAGACCGGCGAGGAGAGCACGTTTCGCTGGAAACTCTCTTCACCCTCGCTGCGCAACGATGCCATCCAGCCGGCTGCGATCTCGGCCCAGGCTTCGGTGACGCGAACGGGCAGGCCGTGAAACACGAAATCCTTGGCCGCGGGAACCTTGCCGAAATAACCGAGCAATTCCAAGGGAGCCATCCTCCCTCACAGTGCCGGAGGGCAGCGGAACGAGGCGTAGAGCTCACCATTGAACGGATTGGCGACGCTCGATGCCCTCAGCCGGAAGCTGGCCCTGATCTTGTCCTTCTCGATCGAGAACTCGAACTGGTCCTGGCCGCTGGTCCTGGCCATGCCGGTGCCGCTCAGCATCCGGAAGATCGCCCAGTTGCCGCTGCGCTGCACGGTCTCGGTCTTGCCGTCGAGAAGCGTGATGCTCAGCTGCGCGGTGCTCGCATCGCGCTTGCTCGGCCAAACGAAGTCGCGGGGCCGGATCGGTCCATGCCGGTAGACGAGATCGGCATCGTCGAGAACGAAGGACGATCGGAGCGCCTTCGGATCGAGATACATCGGTTCGACGGTGAATTTCGCCTCCGGTGCCGTGCCCGACGCGCCGAAGAAGGCGTCGCGGATGGCGAGCGCCCGGGCGAACTGCCCCAGCGCATTCGGCGCCAGGCCGATGCCGCTGCGCTGCGGATCGATCGGCACCAGCTGACGGCCCTTGACGACGACGAAGGGCGCCAGATTGTCCTTGAAGAACTGGTCGATGATGCCAGCCGGCTTGAAGATGTCGGCAAAATCCTGAAGCGAGATTTCCTGCTGCGATTCCGGCGAGAACGGGTAGCGGTCGTTCATCATCGCGTTGCAGGTCGGAAGAACCTCCTCCTGCCAGCGCTGGTTGACATGTGTATAGGCAAGCCTGCGCAGCACCTGCCAGGTCCGGTTGGAGACGAATTCGACCATCGGCCGGATTGGCGTCGGCTTGGTGGCCGCATTTGCCCTCAGCCGCGAGAAACTGTCGGTGGTCGGGTTTTTGCCGCGCTGAAGCACGAAATCGAAGGCCGCCGCCTCCGGGCTCGGTGCCGATGCGATGCCGGCCGCCGTGCCGAAAAGCTCCCCGAACAACTGCTGCATCTGCGCTAGGCCCTGGCCGTTCTGTGGATCGACCAGCGATGTCAGCGGCAGGAAGGCGTTGCGGATCGTCGTCCCCGGCCACGGTGCGGAACCGAAGGCTGTTGCGAGTGCTGTCTTGGCGAGCGCATCCGTGACGGTGCCAGCGACCGCCATGGCGATCCCGGGCGGGGCGGCGACCTGGGACAGCGCACCCCCCGGCGCCTGGCTTTCGGCATTGGCGCCGGGCAGCGGCAGTTCGGTATTGTCGCGCAGCGTCGTCAGCAGCGAGGTCAGCGGCGATTGCGGGCTCGAAAGATCGCGCAGCACCGTCTGGCCCTGGCTCAGCGAATCGAAGTCGATCACACGCACCGGGTTGACCGCGCTTTTCCATATGGCGATGTAGTCGCGCACATAGGCCTTGGCGATCTCTTCGGAGAGTTTCTGATAGGCATCGTTGCTGATGCCGTTTTCGCCGAGAACCCAATCGGTCCCGGTCGAGCTGCGGATATATTCGGGCAGCCGCGGTAGGAAGAACTGGTAGAAGCCGTTCTTCGTGTAAAGGCCGGGGATGACGCTGGTGCCGCCGGCGGCTGTATCGACCTGCAGTACCCCGGGGCCGAGAACGTTGATGATGCTGATCGGCGGCAATTGATAGCGCCGCTGTGCATCCTGGACCATGCGCGTATAGATGTCGGACGCCTGCGGCACGTCGGCGAGGCGCGTGCGCGCCGCCTGCACGGTCGACTGGTCGGTCGCAGTCCCCGCCGGCAAGAGGGCGGCGAGGCTCTCCGCGTGTTCGTCCATGCGCAATTTGGCGTCGGGCCGCAGCGCAAAGGCCGCCTCGTTCTGCCGCGAAAATTCGCTTTCGACCCGGCCTCTTTCGTATTTCTGGCCGGTGGTCAGCATCAAATAGGTTTCGAGCTGGCCGCGCAGCAGCAGGTTGTTCGGGTCGGCGGTTGTCGACAGCAGCTGGATCTGGGTCTGCAGCCGGGCCACGACGGACGGAAGAAGGAAGGTCCTGAGCAGCGCGTCGTAGGTTTGCAGCGAGACGCCGCGCAGTTCGGGCCGCGCGTCGATCGACAGGATATCCGGAAGCGGCCAGCCCGATTCCGCGATCTCGCGCAGCCGGCGCGCTTCGTCGAGGATCGGCAGCAGGCTTTCCAGCGACCGGTTGTTGCCCGCCTGCTCGATGCCGATCTTCAATTTGTCGGCGGAAGCGTCGGCCTGTTTGATCAGCGAAAGCGAGCTGTCCAGCCCCGCCAGCCAATAGCCGCAGAACAGCACGGCGACCGCAGCAAGGCCCGCATAGGCGGCACTTCGGGCAGCGGCGAACTGCCGTTCGACCTTGGTATTGCGTCCGACGAGGTTCTGTTCGGCAAAGACGATGTTGGTCAGCAGATTTTTGATGAAGAACGCCTTGCCCTGGCCGCTTGTCGGCGGCTGGTGGCTGGGTGCCAGCGCGAAACTGCGGCCCATGGCGCCGAGAAGCCTGTCGAACGGTGTTCCCTCCTGGGTGCCGGAGGTGAAATAGACGCCGCGCAAGAGCGGTTGTGCCTCATAGCGGTTGACCCGGAAGACATCGGTGACGAAACCGCGCAGTACCGCCGAAAGCGAGGCGAATTCATGCGGAAAACCGTAGATGCGGCAACGGCGGCCGTTGTTGCGCTCGGTCTCGAGTTTCGACGGCAGGCGCCTTTCGATGCGGCTGACGAGGTCCTGAAAGCCGCTCTCGAATGTCGGGCCGAAGCTTGCCTGATCGTCGTCGCGCGGGAAGGTGATGCCCCAGACCTGATCGCGATCAGCTTCGGTCGAGTCGTCGAAATATTCTTCGAAACCGGCGATGAGGTCGCATTTGGTGAACAGCACATAGACCGGCAGCCGCATTTCGAAGCTGCGATGCAGTTCGCGCAGCCGCTGCCTGAGAATTTCGGCATGGCGCTGCCGTTCGGCCTCGCTGGCGAGCGCGACATCGGCGACGCTGATCGCCAGCAACACGCCGTTGACCGGCCGCCTTCTGCGGTTTTCCTTGAGGATGTTCAGAAACCCGCCCCAGGCTGCGGCATCTATGCCCTGGTTGACGTCCTGAGTCGTGTAGCGTCCGGCGGTATCGATCAGCACCGCGTCGTTGGAGATCCACCAGTCGCAATGGCGGGTGCCGCCCATGCCCTGCAGAGCTGCCGTATGCCCGGTTTCGGCCAGCGGAAAGTCGAGGCCAGAATTCTGCAGGATGGTGGTCTTGCCGGTCCCCGGCGGGCCGATGATGATGTACCAGGGAAGGTCGAACAGGTATTCACGCCGTTTGCGCCCGTCGAGCGGACTGTCGCGCAGCGTCTTCAGCGTCTTTTCGAAGCGCTCGCGGATGAGTTCCACTTCGTCGGAGGACAGGTCGCTGCCCATCGAGATCAGCTCGTCATTGACGAGCATCGAATTGATTAGCCGGGCGTTGGCCCGCCGCGCCAGGAAAAACCTGAGGAAGGTGACGACGAAGAACAGCAGCAACGCGCCGGTGGCCACCAGCGTCCGGCTCGGAACGGTGGCGAAGGGTGTAACGCCGCCGACCGTGACTTGACCGCCGAACAGCCAGAACAGCGCTGCGAGCAGGATGATCATCAACAGGATGATCAGGCTGGACGGTCGAAGAATGCTGACGAGATAAGTTCTGATCATCGACGGTATCCTAACCCGCTGGTCAGCGCCGTAATCTTGGTGAGGACGGGTTTCAGGGCTCCGGAGAGGTAGAATTCCAGGTAGACATAGACGACGACAAGCGACAGGCCGGCGATCGCCGCCGCCATCCACAACGGAAACACGGCACGGATCTTCTTGCCACCCCGTTCACCTTTGGAAATCTTCGAGAGCGGTTCTTCGGCGCCGGTATCGCCCGCCTTTTTGATGACCCGCGACAGCTCGTTGCGCAGGTCCTCGAGCTGGTCGCGGCCACGCTCCACGATCCGGTACCGACCTTCGAAGCCGAGCATCAGGCAGGCGTGGATGAGGAGCAGCAGCGGCAGACGCTGCGCCGGGCTCTGTTTCACCCGGTCGAGGATCACGAACACCTTTTCGCCGCCCCAGGTCTCGTTGTGATACTGGTTGAGCAGGGAGTTCGAGCTCCATTCGCTGCGGCTTCCCCAAGGCGTCATCAGCACGGTCTCGTCGATGGTCGCACAGAGCACGTAGCGGGCCGCGACGATATCGCCGGCCTCGACGCCGCTCTTCTGGGCAATCTGCTGGAAGCGGTCCATTTCCTCGACGACCTGGCGGCGCAAGGCCGTGACATCGGCTCGTTCCGTCGAATTGCGCAGCTGCGCGACGATCAGGAGCAGCGGCGCTGCGGCCCGTACCAGCTTGCGCTCCGGCGCGGTGTCGAGCTGTTGCACCAGGTTGATGGCGCTTTGCAGCGACGCGTCGCCGGCATTGGCGGACGGCAGCAACGACTGGCGCACGACGACGGTCGGATCGTCGCCCATCTCACCGCCGAGCGCCGTTCTCGCCCGGGGGCTTAAGTGACGCACAACCGTCGGGGCGTCGTTATCGTCGCCGAAATTGCTCATCTGCCGGCCTCACGCTGGATCGCCCAGAGCTCCAGGTCGAGCCCGGGATAATTGCCGCTCACATGCAGGGCGAAGGCGGCGGAATCCTTGAGCTTCGCCCACAGCGGATTGGTGGTGTCGACCTCGAAATAGACTGCGTTCTGGATGAACGGGATTTCGCGCGGCGCCACCGAAAGCGGCTGGATCGCGATGCCCGGAAGCTGCAGGTTGACGAGATCGCGGATCTGCTCGACCGGTCCGATCTTGATATGCGCCGGTAATTGCTGGCGGATGTTTTCGAGTGCCAGGTCGGCGCGGGCGATCAGCACGAAACGGCGGCTGTTGAACGCCATCCGATCCTTGATCTCGCCGAGCCAGATGCCGAAATCACGCTCCGTCAACGGAATGCTGAGCGCGTTGCGTTCGACGATGACGCTTAGCATCTGGCGCAGGATGGCAAGCAGCCCGTCGAAGCTCATGCGCAGGTCGAGATGGTTGTATGGCGGCATGTCCGGCGGCCGCCGGGTCGACGAGGCATAGGCAGATATCTCGGCGGCCAGCGCAATCACCTCGCGATAGGCGTTCTCGGCGGAATGAAGGCCGGTCGCGATCAGGTGACCGATAATCACCTCGGCGCGGTTGGCAATGCCGAGCAGCATGACGTCGAGCATGCCGGAACGGGTATCGTTCGCCTGTCCGGTTGCGCCGGCGGTCAGCGATGCCGCCCTGCTGCGCAGCAGGCCGCGGATCTGCTCCAGGATCGAGATCAGCCTGAGACTTGCCCCGATCGCGACCACCGGGGGGATATAGGTTTCGGTGAGGGTTACCTGGCTGAGCGCGCCGACTGTCTCGATTTCGCCGATCGGCAGATAGGTGAGCTCGTCGAGTTTCTCGCCCTCAAGCACGATGCGCACATTCAGCGTGCCGACGCCGATTTCGGCCGGCGGTCGGTTGGCCTGCGCGTTGTCGATCACACGAACCGCGGTGTTGCGGAAACGTTGCGTCATGCCAGCGCCTTCGGCGACCTCGCTCGCCCCCGGGGCGCGGATCGGCAAGGCCAGAAACACACGTTTGCCCTGGCTGCCCGGCGGTACGTGGACAGCCTGCGGCAGGGGCTGCGCGCCAGGCGCGATGAAGAGGGTGCCATCGGGAAAGACGATATCGACGGCACTGACGCGGATCTGCCCGGTCTTCAACGCTTCCTTGTCGAATTCGAGCTGCCGCACGCCCCATGGATAGGGAGCGAGCCCCGCCACGCGCTGGTCGAGGTTGCTTTCGATCCAGCGGTCATATTGCTGCAGGTGCTGCGGCCGAAGAAACATGCCTTCCAGCCAGAGTGGCTTGCCCATCGATGTCAATCATACCCCCTGGGCCAAGGCCCCGATTGCGCATTCAAATTCAAGGTTTCGCCCGGCAGGTTGGATCACTTGCCGAACGAAAAACGCGAATATTTCTGGATCCGAACCGCCAGGCTCGTGACGTAGATGATGAAACGGTTCTGCGAGCCCTTCTCCAATTCGATGGAATCCCGCCACTGCGCCGACTGCATGTCGCGGAAGCTCGCGACGACGCCGATATAGGCAGCCTCGCTGGAGATCTCGCGATCGTATTTTTTCTCGGTCCCCGGCAGCATCTCGAATTCGCGGCTGGAGATCAGGTCCGCGCCGAGCAGCTTGGCCTCGTCGTCGAAGTCGAAATAGGTGGCGTTGTTGAAGGCCTTGAGCGACTTCAGTTCGTAAATGCGGATCACCACAGGAGAGGCGAGCTTCGTTTCGCCCGGATTGACGGCCACGTCGGCATTGATGGTGAAGGCGGCAGGCGTCGGCTCCGGCACGCCGCCGCAAGCCGAGAGCACGCCTGCCAAAACCAGCAGCGCGATACCGAGGAATGTCAGCCGCTTGAAGCTCATTTCTTGTTCTCCCAATATTGCGAAGCGATCCGCCGGGCCTGTTCCTCCTGGACCTGAGCAAAGGCCTCGGCGATCAGTTGGCGCGCTACGCCGTCGAAATTGCTGCTCATGCGCTGATGCATGTCGACATAGGTTTCCCACTTGCCCTTGCGCGCGCCCAAGCCCCGGATGCGATGGGCGCCTTCCGCTTCGTTGTCGCGCGCCGCGTGCTCGGGGCTCAGCCGCTCCATCAGCAGTTTGATCGCCCGCTGCATCGCCGCCATGGTCAGCATGACGTGCTGCTTGAGGTCCTCCAATGCCGATTGGGCAGCTTCACCAGGCGCCTGGAAACCGCCCGAGCGGGTCACGAACAGTTCGTCCAGCGCGAGCTCTGCCATCTTGAAATGCTTGAAAGGATTATTCTCTTCCGGCTGGACCTGTGTTTCGTCCATGCGGAATTCCGACTTCACCATGCGGCGGGCCGACAAGAGCAGGATGAGGCCGTCGGAAAAGGCCCGCACCATCTCGCCGACCTCCTGCATCACCTGCTTCTGCCTGTCCGGTGAAATGTCGGCGCCTGGCAGGCCCATGCCGGTGAACAGTGCGACCAGCGCGGTGCCGTCGGCACCGGTCCGGCCGGGCGGCTGGAGCGGCTGGCCGGAGGCCGCGCCAAAGGGCTCGCCGGGAGCCGCAGCCAGAGGCGGTTGCGGCTCAAGTGGACCGGGCAATATGGGCGCCATGGACGGCAACGGCACGCCCGGTACCGAAGCTGGTATCTGAGCAGATGCGGGAACTACCGGCCGAGGGTGACCGTCTCCGGCCGCCTTCTCGATCAGCCGCGCCTTGCGTTCTTCGCGGCGGGCCTTCATTGCCTCTATGGCATCGAATTCGCCGGCAGGCTGCTCCGGTCCCGCCGGGCGTGTCGCAGCCGGCTCGCTCAATCGCGCCAGATCGGCCATCAGCGACGGGCTGAGCGGTTCGCGGGCAGGCGGTAGCGGCACAGGCCCAAGTAAGGGCGGAGTTGGGGCCGACTGAGCGGGTGGGTTGGCCGCCAAAGGCTGATGACCGAACGGTGAGGCCGCGGTATTCCCTGACTCCTGCCGCAGCTCCCGGTTACGACGCGCCGGGCTGGCAAGGATGGAAAGCGGATCGAAATCGTCGGGAATGAGTTTTTGGGGGCCGGCAGCCGGCATTGGTTGCGGCGCGGGCGAGGGAGCAGCCGCGACGCTTGGCTGCGAGGCGACCGGCGGCCACGACTGCGAAGGCTCGAAACCCGCTGGCAAACCGGTGGCGGGCTGAGGCGGGGAACCCGGCGATGGGAACCGTTCGCGCGGATCCGGCCCCGGCATGAAATGGGCCGGTATCGGCTGTGGCGCCGGCATTGCCGGCTGGCCGTTGGCGATCATGCCCGCAAATGGATCCGTCTGACGTGGAGAAGGCGAGAAAAGCGGGTCGACATAGGGAATGGCAGAGGCGGCCGGATCTGGCGATGCAGCCTCCGGCCATGGTGCCGATCCGAGATAGGCGAGCGGATCCTGGGTATTCCTGGCCCAGACATCGCCCATGTCGCCGCGTTCGCGCAACGCCTGTTCGGCCGACGGCGCGGCATTCTGCCAGACGGGCTGATAGGCCTGCGGCAAGGCAGGGCCCGATGTTGGTGCCGGTGAAAAGGCGGCGGCGGCGGCCAGGAGCTGCGCCTCGATCAGGTGTTTGGCGGCGCGGAACCTGAGGCCGCCCACCAGCGCCACGCCGTTGCCGCGTCCGAGTGGCTGCTGTCTGCCATCGAGGAAAATGCCGTTGGTGCTTTCGTCGACCAACATGAACTTGTTGTTCTCGAAGACGACGCGGCCGTGGATGGACGAAAGGATGCGCTCCTCGTCGGAGAGAACCCAATCGCATTTCAACGAACGGCCGAACGTGCCGCCCTGAACTTCGAAGACATGTTCGCTCGGCTGTGTCCTGCCGACGAGGGAGAGCCTGATCCTCATGACCGCCCTCCGATGCCCTCGAAGACCGCCATGGCGGCAGGCGGCATATCGAAGGACGACACCGTGCTGTCGGTCGACAGGAGGACCGTGTCCTCGAGCGGCTGCGGCGTGTCGGCATGAAGCCAGCTCGTCCAGCCGAGGCGGCATTCGCCGAGCTTCGCCATCGGGATGGTCTCCGGCTCGAACGAAAATTGCAGCTCCCATTCCAGCGGCTCGCGCGTCACCATCAACAGCAGTTCGCAGAACTGGCGATGTTTGGCGCCATGCGGCAGGAAAGGTTCGAGCACGGCGAAGCTCGCCCGGCCGGCGCAGATGCGGTACTTGCCGAAATCGTCGTCGAGTTCGAAGCCGAGGATCGCGTCCTCGCCGAGGATGTTGTTCGTTCGGCCAAGCGCCAGCCGAGACTCTTCGCCGATCGCCACCTTGCGCGGAATGAACTCTTCGATCCGGCAGGGGATCGCAAAGAAGTTGGAGAGTGTCGCGCCGACCACATCGGCCGAATTGGAAAAGAGCGAAATCAATCCCAGATGCGGCAGAAGCGCCGAGCGGGAAATCTCGCCGATCCGGTCGCGATCCTCGATCGGGAAACCGCACAGCGCCAGGAAGCGTTTCGACAAGGGGTCGGCGCCGCCGCTTTCATAGCGCAGATAATAGCGGTACTTTCGCCAGATCACATGCAGCAGCGAGATCAGCCGGTGATTGAAAAGATCGAGGAAATCCTCGACCGGGGCCGGAACGGTATCCGACTCGATGATCCGCTCGGTGAACCAAGCCGGCAGCGGCGAAGCCGGGCCGTAGAGGCCGAAGAAATTGACCCGGATATCAAGCCGGTCGGCCGCCGTGTCATAGGCGACGGCACTGACATCGGACGCCCCGAAACTCAAGGAGCGGGTGGCGCGAAACCGCAGATATTCGCTCGAAGGATCACCCAGGCTCCCGACAGGCCGCGCGTCGCCGCGCCTGAGTTCCATCAGCACGACAAGCTGGTGGAAACGGAAATGAGCGAGTTCCGAAAGCTGCGCGTCCCCGAGCGCTCCGGCCATCCGGCCGGAAACCGCCTCCACCGCCATTGCCTCGTTGCCACTCATAGCGTCGCGGCCTCACCCCATTTGGCGGCCCAGCGAAACACGATGTTGGAATCGAGCCCGGTCATCGAAAACCGGTGCAGGCTGTTGATGCTCGAATAGGATTTCAGGAAGTGGTCGAGGATGGAGCCGAAAAGATACATTTCGCCTTCGCCGCCCATCATGTTTTCGGAGACCGAAAGCGTCAGCTCGAAACTGCGCACCGGCCGGCCGCGGCTGATGACATCGACGCTCCTGCGCTCGAAGCTTCGGAAACTCTGCAGCAGCATGTCGCGCTGCATGGCCGCCTGCCGGTCGGTCCGGGCGCGGAAGTCATAGGCGCCGACCACTGTCCGCAGCGCCTCAACATCGATGATCGAGGAGAAGTTGCGGGCCAGATTGGCGATCAGCGTCCAGAGGATGTCTTCCTCAAGCGGCGGCGGCACTTCGCTCAATACCGGCGTGATGTTGGAAAATTCCAGCTTTGCCGGCGTCGATGATGTCGGCTGATTGACGCTGCCGACCCCGAGGCGGCTGGCAAGCGCCCCGTTCGAACATCTAAGCCGCATCGACACCATCTCGGTTTCCGGCAGGCCGACCTTGCCGAGGCGGGTGACGAAGGACAGCGAGTGATCGACGCCGTTGGTGAGTACGCCGGGCTTCACCTGAGTGCGATAGTAGAGCTTCGGCTTACCGTCCTCGGAGAGATCGTGGCGAAAACTCTCGAACGGCTCATAGACGATGCGACGGCCGCTGCCCTGAACCCAGCCTTCCACGCCCTCGACGGTATGAACGCTGAAATGGCTGGAATCGCCGGCCGACCGGACCGGATATTCGGAGCGCTCGTGGGAAACCGTCAGCGGTCGGCCTTCGGCCTCGAACAGGTTGATCGCCGGCGTGGTGTTGAGCGCGAAGAGATCGGCGCTGATGCGGGTCGATTCCGGAAAGGCCTGCGACATTTCGAAAGCCAGACTGAAGCGGTCGGCGCGGGAGTCGGCGAAGTTCTCCAGGCCCTTCAACCGCAGGAACATGAATTTTTCCGGGCAGGAGAAATATTCCTGCATGATCCGGAAACCGTCGAAGGCGCCTTCGGGATAGGGCAGGGCCGCCTCTGTGGGCGCAAAGCCCATCGGTTCGACGGTGAGGTTGGCGGCGGCCGGCCGCTCATCCGGCACAATGAGCTGAACGCCGCGCACCCGCTCGCGGAAAAAGAGATAGAGCTGGCGGGCCGTTGCCGTGTCCTTGGCGCTGTTGATGAACAAGGTCAGCGGCCCGGCTGCCAGCGCCTGCAGGCCGGCGCCGCCGGTCTGGCGGAACGAAATCACGATCCGGCTGCTGTTCTTGCGGTTTTCGAGTTCGGCGCCGACGATCTCGAAGGGCAGGACCTTCAGGTCGAAACTGGTCTGGAACGAAATGGCTTCGCCGTCGATCGGCCGCGACTGCACCCTTGTGCCGCGCGGCACGTCGATCGACACGCCGCTCGCCCCTTCGGCAAAGCCGAAGCGCACCATGGTGATCGGGGCGACGGGCCGCAGGTAATGGGGCCAGACCAGTTGCAGGAGGCTGAGCGCCAGTTCCGGCATTTCCGCATCGAGCCGCTGGCGCAGCCGCCCGACCATGAAGGCCATGCCTTCGAGCAGGCGCTCCACATCCGGGTCGGTGGCGTCCTTGCCGAGATGGCGCGCCAGCCGCGGATTGGCCTTGGCAAACAGCGCACCCATCTCGCGCAGATAGGAGAGCTCGTCCCGGTAGTAGTTGTTGATCGCCATCGGTCCAACCCTCGACTAGCCGTTGAACCGCATGCGTCCGTCGCTGCCGAGGACCGAGTCGAAAGCAACCTTGACGGTGCGATCGTCATCGGCCAATTCACCATCCACGTGAAAGATGAATTCGAGCGGTCGCGTCTTGTCCTCGATCGGCCGCACTGCGACATTGCGCAGGCGCGGCTCGAAACTGCGCAACTGCCTTTCGACATCGCGCGCGATCGAGGAGATCAGGCTGCGATAGTCGGAGGTCGCGTTGAAATCCGAAAGGCCGAAATCGGGCCGGGTCTCGCAGCAGCCCTTGCGGCTGTTGAGGATCATCAGAAGATTGGCAAGGATACTGTCGAACACGGCAGAATCATCCTGCCGGCCGGCCCTTTCGGCTCCGACCCCGTCAAGCTCCAGGCGCTGCAGCAAGCTTACCGATACCATTGCTTACTCACTCTCAAAAGCCATTGGCCGGACAGCGAATGCCCGGCCATCAGGTACATCTGCGCCATCATGGCCGCGACGACCGCGCTTCAGGCCCCGTATCAGGCCTTGTCGAGCTTGCCCTTGAGCGAAAGGGTGAAGTCGGCGCCCATGTATTTGAAGTGCGGCTGCACTGCCATGCCGACACTGTACCAGCCTGGTTCGCCTTCAACGTCGGACACCGTGATCTGCGCCTTGCGCAACGGCCGGCGGGAGCGCACATCGGCAGACGGATTGTCCTGGTCCGAGACATACTGGCGGATCCAGTTGTTGAGTTCGCTTTCCAGCTCGCCGCGGTTTTTCCAGCTGCCGATGTTCTCGCGCTGCAGAACCTTGATGTAGTGGGCCAGGCGGTTGACGATCATCATGTAGGGAAGCTGCGTTCCGAGCCGGTAGTTGAGCTCGGAGGCCTTGCCTTCGGTGGTGTTTCCGAAGGACTTCGGCTTCTGCACCGAGTTGGCCGAGAAGAAGGCCGCATTGTCGCTGCCCTTGCGCATGGTCAGCGCAATGAAGCCCTGCTCGGCGAGTTCGTATTCCTTGCGGTCGGAAACGAGCACTTCGGTCGGGATCTTGCTCTGCAGCTGGCCCATCGCCTCGAAGCTGTGAACGGGCAGGTCTTCGACGGCGCCGCCCGACTGCGGGCCGATGATGTTCGGGCACCAGCGGAATTTTGCGAAGCTGTCGGTGAGGCGGGTCGCAAGCGCGATCGACGCGTTGCCCCAGAGATAGTTCTCGGCCTCGCCGGCGGAACGCTCTTCATAATTGAAGGCCTTGACCGGAACGGTCTCTGCTCCATAGGGCGAGCGGAGCATGAAGCGCGGCATGGCGAGTGCGAAATAGCGCGAGTCTTCGCTTTCGCGGAACGAGTTCCACTTGGCGTATTTCGGGCCTTCGAAGATCGATTCCATGTCCTTGAGGTTCGGGATTTCCTCGAACGTATCGACACCGAACATGGCCGGAGCGGCACCGGCAATGACCGGCGCATGGGCCATGGCGCCAACGCTGGCGCAATACTGCGCAAGCTTGACGTCCGGGGCGTTCGGGCTGAAGGCGTAGTTGCAGACGACTGCGCCAACCGGTTGGCCGCCGAACTGGCCGTATTCCGCCGTGTAGATGTGCTTGTAGAGACCGGACTTTGCGACTTCGGGACTGTCCTCGAAATCGGCCAGCAGTTCGTCCTTCGAGACGTTCATGATCTCGATCTTGATATTCTGGCGGAAGTCGGTGCGGTCGACCGCGAACCTCAGGCCGCGCCAGGCGGATTCCAGCGTCCGGAATTCTTCGTTGTGCAGCACCTCGTCGACCTGGGCCGACAGCTTGCGGTCGATTTCCGCAATCATCTGGTCGATCGCGCTGCTGTTGACGGTGCTGTCCGAACGGGTCGGTTTCAGCAGCTCGGCGATAAAGGCGCTGACGCCCTTGCGGGCCACATCGTAGCCGTCGTCGCTCGGCACCAGCCGGGTTTCCTGCAGGATCTGGTCCAGCAGGGAGCTTTCGGCATGCTCGACGGTAACCTGTTGTTGGGCGGATTCTCTCTCAGCCATGAAAAAGCCTTCTTTCGAATTCGGACGCACTCGTTCGAGGCATCGATCGTGCCGCAGCTCCCCGGAAGGGGTAGGGATAAATTACTTGTCTTTGGAGGCCGCGGCCGTCAGCTCGGCCAGCAGTTTCTCCCGGGCTACGTCGTCGCCAAGAACGCCCTGGATCGCCTTGCGGAAGGCCGGGACATTGCCAAGCGGTCCCTTGAGCGCCACCAGGGCTTCCCGCAGTTCGAGCAGCTTGTTGAGCTCGGGGGTCTGGCGCACGATCGCCTCGGGCGTGAAGTCGTTGAGACTTTCCAGCTTGAGGGAGAGGTTCATCTGCCCGGCGTCGGCCTCTTCGGAAAGTTTGTCGTCGACGGCGATATCAAGGCTCAGGTTATGGCCCTTCATCACGTCGTTGAAATTGTCCTTGTTGACGTTGATGAGTTCGCGATCCTCTACGGGCGTGTCGTCGCCCTTCAGCGTGTAATCGCCGAGGAAGACCATCTTCAGAGGCAGTTCCACCTCTTCCTTGGCGTCGCCGGTCGCTGGCTTGTAGCGAATGTTGACGCGCTCTTTAGGCGCCACAGACGAGTCTTTCGTCATGTTCGGTTTCCCCCGTAAAACCCCAGATGCAATTCTTAAAATTCAAAGCAGAAAATATGTGTCTGCAGCGAATAACGCGCAATCGCTCGTCCAGACTGCCCTTGCCCGGACGCCTGCATAATTGCGCCTGTATATGTAGGTTTTATAACGGCAGCGATGTATTGCGCATCTTTATGCAATTTGTGGTGACGTGAGCCGAACCGCCTGGACGATGTCGAGCGCGCTCAGCGTTTCGGCGATGCGCGCCTTGCGAAGGACGATCTCCCGCTCTTCGAGATGACGGACGGCATTTCGGTGGGAATAACCCCGCCAGGAGAGCGCGGCGAGGGCCGTCGCAAGCGGCGGTTCCCAGCTCGCCAGCGCCTGATCCTCGACCATCTGCTCTAGCGCCGGAATGAGTGCGAACAGCGGTTGCAGCAGTTCGTAACGCAGGCAGAATTCGCCGATTTCCAGCTTGGCGCAGAACCGTTCCCGCCCACTCGGGCAGCGCTCGCTATAATCGGAGAGCAGTTTCAATCCCGCCAGGACCTGACCCTGCTGGGCAAGCTGGCCGGCGGCTGCCTTTACTTTGTCGCGTTCCGAACCCGTCGCCTGTCCGTCGCCGTCGGTCATGATCTGGCTGGCAATCCAGTTCTGGGTCTCGCCGTCGGCAAACGGGCTGCCGTCGCTGAAGGAAAGCTGCGTCAGTTCCGGCATCCGTTTGAGAAATGCGGAAAGCTGACCTGTAATAACGCTGAGCGCCGCGTCATAATCGCCGTCGAGCGCCTGCATTGCGCTGGCGATCAACAGCTGCGCGTCGAGATAGAAGGGCGAGGAAACGAACACGCTCTCGGCGGATAACAGCAGACCCTGATGGTTTCCGGCTGCCTTCAGGGCGGCAAGTTCCGCAAGCCGCGGTTTTTGAGGCGGCGGCAGCAGGGTGCGCCCGGCCTTGTCCGGCGGCGCCTTGAGGATATCACCCCAGGCGGCAAACCGTGTCGAAAGGTAGATCCGCGGATCCGCAGGCGCCGATGGCCGCAATGCGCCTGCGGCCCGGATAGCACTGCCGAACAGGGCCTGGAAGGTTTTTTCGACTCCCTCGCTGGTAGGCGCCTCGGCGATCTCGACCGCAGCGACCGGTGCCGCAGTAGAGACTTTCGGCTGTGGCTGAAACTGCGGTGGGGCAGTTGACGGCTGCGGCGTTTCGCCGACCGGAGCCGGAGAAGCAGGCGCTGATTCCGGTGCCGGCTGGCTCGCCGCTTCGGCCCGCGCCGCTTCGGCCGCGGCCTTGGCGTCTAGCTCGGCTTTCGCTTCGCGCGCATGCGGCCGGAGAGCCCGGATCAGCGGGCCGATGGCGGCCGGATATTTGCGCATCCGCTCCGACAGGAACTCGTCGATGATGACGAGCCGATCATGGGCGGCAAGAGCGAAGAGCTTGGCATCAGGGGAAGGCGGCCCGGACTCGATGAGCGGAGCCAGCCTTTCGGCCATCCAGTCGAGCGCGCCTGCGCGGGCTCTCTCTCGCGCCGGCGGCGGAAAAAGACCGTCCCAGTGGGCCTCCACCATTCCATGCAGGATGGCGACCCCGACGGCGAGGCCCCGATAGCTCTCTTCGCGCTGCAGCCCGAAGACCAGCCGCGAGGCGAGCACCATGTCTTTCGAGCGGGTCTTCAGAATGTCGATCGTCGCCGTATTGAACCGCTTCCAGTCGACTGCGGAAGGGCCGCCGGTTTCCATCTTGCGGAATTCGCTGTCCAAAGCGTCGAATTCCGCTTCGTCGCGTAGGTCGCGGCCGGCCGGCGCACCGTCGATGGCAAGCCCTCCGATGGAGGCACGCGGGTCCGCGATCAAGGCGTCAAGATCGATATCTGCCATGTATTGTCCCCGGCGGTGTGAATGACAGTCCCCCCGACCGGGCGAACCGCAATCCGGATTGATCAAAGAAGAAGGAAGTCGGGCTTTAAAATGCATAAGCGTCATAGTCGTGTAGTTTGAAGATCATATGAGCGAAGGGCGGGGCGTCGCGATTTTCTTGCCATCGGCGTCAGATGCCGCGGCGGCCGATGGGCGCGCGGATGACGGAGGCTGATGCGTGCATGATTGACATTGCCGAAACAACCGAGAGAGGCGCCACGATTGTCGCTCCCACCGGAAAGATCGATACCCTGACGGCGAAGGCTTTCGAGGCCGAGCTGAAGAAACATATCGACGGTGGTACCGGCGCCTTGCTGATCGATATGAGCGGGGTCGATTATGTCAGCAGCTTCGGCCTTCGTTCGCTGCTGATCGCGGCGAAACAACTGGCTCCCGCCGGACGCAAATACGTCCTGTTCGGTTTGAGCCCACATGTCCACGACGTCCTGCGCGTTTCGGGCTTCCTAAAGATCATTCCGGTGGTCGCAACCCGCGAGCAGGCGCTCGACCTGGTTGATCCGCCGCCACTCAGTATCGGCTAGGGGGCGTTGCGGAAAAATGACCGGCGCTTCCTGCATTGTTTCAGTGAACAACAGCCTTGAGGAACTTACGCAGGTCCATGCTGCCCTGGAGAATTTTGCCGATACCTGCGGAGTGACCGCCGAGACGCGGCATGCGACGATCCTGATCGTCGAGGAACTGTTCGCCAATGCGGTGCGCTACGGTTATGACGAGGACGAAGCGGACACCATCGTCATTTCCGCCCATTACCAGCAGGGCACCATGCGGCTGACCATCCGCGACCGCGCCCGTCCTTTCGACGTTAGCGCGCCGCCGCGCCGGCCCGACGAGACGCTGAGCCTGGAGGACATGGAGGTCGGCGGGCTGGGGCTTTTCCTGGTCCATGAATTTGCCCAGTCGATCACCCAGGACCGGGACGGCGCGACCAACGTAACGGAAATCGTCCTTAAGAATGCGCAGGCGAACTGAGCAGTTGGTGCCGGCATCGATGCTCAGTTGAACTTTGAATGGCAGCGCCAAGGCGGGAAGGCGCGAGCGGGGAGATTGAGGATTTTGGCCAACAACAAGCGGCGCAAGGCGATGGTGAGCCTGGGTTCTACCTGCGAGGCGATTGCCCAGGGGCGGTTCGAGGACATGGAACAGCTCTTCGGCATCGTCGCCGACGAAACCCTTCCCGTGGACATTCGCGACTTGGCGGAGACCTTTGCCGGCATGGTGGTGCAGGTCGAGGCGAGGGAGTTTCACGCCAACCAGCTGATCGACGAGCTGAAGGAAACCCAGCGCCAGCTCGAAGCTGCCCAGAATGCGCTACGCAAGGAAAACACCGACCTTCGACAGCGCCTGAAGAAGCTCGATGTGAAGTTCGACGAGGAACAGGCCGAGCACGAGATCCGCGAGATTGCCGACAGCGAATATTTCCGCGACCTGCAGCAGCGCGCCAAGTCGCTGCGCTCTCGCTTCAAAGAGAAGAATTGAGACCGCGACAGGCTGGCCTGTCGAGCCGGTCGAGGACTTCCGCTTCATCTGCGTTTTCATGGTAGATCAAAAATGACGAAGATAATTTCCACGCATTCCTATCGCGGCGGCACCGGCAAATCAAACCTGACCGCCAACCTCGCCGCCGGCCTGGCGTTGCGTGGGCACAGGGTCGGCGTCGTCGACACCGATATCCAGTCGCCGGGCATCCACACCCTGTTCAAGGTCGATCCGCATGCGCTGCGCTTCACGCTCAACGACTATCTCTGGGGCAAATGCGGCGTGGCGGAGACGGCGCTCGACGTCACCTCCGGTGTGGTCGATGGCGAGGGGCGCGAGATCGTTCCCGAGGGCGGCAAGGTCTATCTCGTGCCGTCGAGCATCAAGACCGGCGAAATCGCCCGTATCCTCAAGGAAAAATACGATGTCGAGGATCTGAACACCGGTTTCCACGATCTCTGCAACGAGCTGGAGCTGGACTATCTGCTGATCGACACTCATCCCGGCGTCAACGAAGAAACCCTGCTGTCGATCGCCATTTCCGACACGCTGATGCTGTTGCTGCGGCCCGATATCCAGGATTACCAGGGAACTGCCGTGACGCTCGAACTGGCGCGCAAGCTCGAAGTGCCGCAGCTGCTTCTGGTGGTCAACAAGGTGCTGGAAAGCTTCGATTTCCGGGAATTGGCGCAGCGAGTGTTCGCCAGCTACCGCACGCCCGTCGCCGCCGTCCTGCCGCTCTCGACGGAGCTCATTCAGATCGGCAGCACCGGCCTGGTACGGGCGATCCATCCCGAGCACGCATTTTCCGAGGGGATCGAGACGATCCTTGATGCGATCGAATAGCGGTTTGCGCGCCGATTTCAACCGGCGGCTTCAGCTTTCGAATATCGCCTGTGCGAAAACCTCGACACTGGCGATGCGCTCGTCGCGGTCGAAGCGCAGGGCCTGTTCGATCGTCTTCCAGGCGCTGGGATCGAGATCGGCGATCGGCTCCGGCTTCAATTCCAGCAATTGCGCATCGATGCTCGGCTTCATCGCAAACGGATGGAAGCCCATGAACATCTGGTAGGCGATGCAGCCGAGCGCATAGATGTCGTCGCGCGGATCGCGCGGCGCGTCGATGAACATTTCGGGGCTGGCGTAGGCGACCGTCAGTGCTTCCAGCGCACCGACATTAAAGCCTTCGAGATTATTGGCGGTGGCAAGCCCGAAGTCGATGAGTTTGGCCTGTTTATCCTCGCCGACGAAGATATTGCCCGGCTTGAGGTCCGAGTGGATCACGCCATTGGCATGGGCATAGGCAAGCCCTGCGCAGATGCCCTTGAGGACCGGCGCGATCAGCCCGATCGGCATCTGCTGGCCGGTCGAAGTCGCCAGGTGACGGTTGAGCGGCTTGCCGGTCAGAAGCTCCATGACGATGAACACTTCGGATTTGTCGCGGTCGAAGTCGAACACCGTCGCGATATTCGGATGGGCGAGGCTCTGGGATTTTCGCGCTTCGGCTTCCAGAGTTCTCAGCGCATTGGAATTGCTCCTGAACTCGTCGTTCAGGAGTTTCAGTGCCACATAGGGCTGGGCGCTGCCGGCCTCGAGCCTGCGCCGGTCGACGGCGCTGTAGACGATCCCCATTCCGCCGCGGCCGACCTCACGGTCGAGGATGAAACGGTCCCTGAGGATCGAGCCGATACCGGCGCGCTGGGCGCCGGTATCACCGAGCTTGCCGAGCGAGGCGCCCGTCGTTACGCCGTCGCGCACCGCTCGCTTGGCGGCGGAGCGGAAGCGGGCGCTGCGATAGCTGCCGAGCAATCCGTCGAGCGCGTCGCTGCGGCGCGAGCCTGCTTCCTCCGCGCGCTCGCCGCCGCGCCGGCCCTTGTAGTCGCCGATCAGATCGGAGAGCACGGCATCGCCGACACGGCTGCGCAGATCGTCGAATGTTGGCAGATTGACGCCGGGACGAGACGCTTCGGGCACAGCGGCCATGGTTGGCGGAAACTGACCCGCTGCGGGCCGGCTCGACGGCGGAAGGGGTCCGGGCAGGGCCGGGGAAGCGGCGATTGAGGGCAGGGCAGACAAGGGCGCCTCCGGTGCCGAAGCAGGTCCCGCCGGGATCGGTCCGTCAGGTCCCGGCTGGTTCGATGCCAGCCAATCCGGAGACGGCACAAAAGCGTGAGGCACGGTGTCCTCGTCGAACATATCGTCCGGAATGGGGGAGGCGGGTGCTGTAGCCGGGGTCGGTGCCGCGCCGGGAATGGCGGAGAGCAGGATCTGGGCGATGTCGGGCGGCAGCCTTCCGGCTTCCATGCTTTCCGCCACTGCCAGCCGCGCCGACATGCCATCGGCCTCGGATTTCAGCCGCGTCACCAGCGCGTCGAAGGTCATGCGGCCGCCAACGAAGGCCAAGAGGGCTCCCTCGGCGCCTATCGCCTCATCCGCCGGTCTGCGACCTGGTGATTTGCCCTGAAAGAATCTCAGTTTTCCGCTCTCTCGAAACCATTGCGCATGGGAGTGCCTGGACGGCGTATGTCATACCGATTGAGTTTTTCGACGATGGTGCGGCGACTGACCTTCAGATTACGAGCCGCGTGGCTCTGGTTCCAGTTGACTTCCCGAAGCTTCGTCTCGATCACCAGTGCTTCGTATAGTCCCACAATCGTCTTCAGGTCGCCATCGGGAATGAAGCCGGGCAATCGCGAGCTCTGCTGTTCGCGAAAACCGCCGATTTCGGGCGGCAGATGCTGGGGACCGATGGATTGGCCCCTGTTGGCGAGCAATACGGCCCGTTCCAGGATGTTTTTCAACTCCCGCACATTGCCCGGATAACTCCAGCGCAGCAGCGCATTGAGCGCTTCAGACGAGAGCGGCGGCACCTCGCGGTTACCCACCGCATCCTTCAGGAAATGGTCGATCAGGCCCGGAATGTCCGACGGCCGCTCACGCAGCGGCGGCACGATGATCGGGAAGACGTTGAGGCGGTAATAGAGATCCTTGCGGAACTCGCCGCGGTCGATCTTCTCCTCCAGATTTGCATTGGTGGCGGCGACAATGCGCACGTCCACATGCTCGGTCTTGGTCGAGCCGACCCGGCGCACCTCGCCTTCCTGCAGCAGCCGGAGCACTTTCGCCTGCAGACCGAGCGGCATGTCGCCCACTTCGTCGAGAAACAGCGTGCCGCCATGGGCTTCATGGGCAAGGCCTGCCTTGTTGCCAACGGCGCCGGTAAAGGCCCCGCGCACATGGCCGAACAATTCGCTTTCCAGCAGGCTTTCGGGCAGGGCTGCGCAGTTCTGGGCGATGAAGGAGCGCTCGGCTCTCGCGCTGGAAAGATGGATGTAGTTCGCCATCATTTCCTTGCCCGTGCCGGTTTCGCCGAGCAGCAGGATCGGAACCGACGAGCCGGCGGCCCGCTCGATCAGGTCGAACACCTTTTCGATCGGCGGGCTGTTGCCGATCAGCCCCTTCGGCTTCGATGATTTCGGTTTGGCCTTGCTGAGAAGGCGGGTGTTTTCCTGTAGCAGTTCCTCGTTCATGCGTCCGAGCTGCTTGATCAGGCGCTGGTTCTCCTCGAACAGCCGCGCATTGCGGATGGCCGCCGCCGCGTGCGCCGCAAGCCCCTGCAGCGGCCTGACGAGTGTTTTCGACAGCCCGCCGCCGCGCTCGCGGACGTTGACGAGCTGCAGCGTCCCGATCGTCTCCTCGCCGTCGACGAACAGCGGCATGATCACCAGCGAGCGCGAGCGGAAACCGATCGTCCTGTCCATTTCCCGGATAGCGGAAAAATCGAAGCCCGGCGCGTTGTCGATATCGGCGACGTTGACCATCGTCGCGGTGGTGACCGCAAAGGTGGCAGGATCGCGCAGGTTCGGCGTCAGCGACTTGTCGTAGAGCGCAATCCGGCTGTCGGCCTGGTTGGAACTGGTGACGCCGCGGTAGTTGAAGCAGACGCGGTGCAGATGGCGCGCCAGCCGGTCGAGCGTGAAGATCGCAGCGCCTTCGGCATTGGAAAGCCTGAGTGCTGCCTCGAGCACATGAACGAGCAGCGCCTCGACCCGGCGCTCCTTGGCAAGCGCGGTCGTCAGGTCCAGAAGGTCTTCATAGATCGTCTCGTTGCTCATCTTCCCGCTTCCCCCGGTTGCGGTGCTCCGGACCAATCATGTGCAATTCCGGCTGACAGCCCCTGAGCCAGCTGGCTTCTCGAAAGCGCGATCGGCCGAGACGGGAAGGCGATCCCTCCCGCCGTGCCTCGTTCTCTATCAGGACAATGTGTAGGCGAAACTACCGGCTTCGCTGATGCTGACATCGACCGCGGTATAGGCCTTGCCGTCCTCGCCCATGTTGCTGAGGAGCTCGGTGGCAAGTTCCGGCAGTATCGTGCGGTTGACGATATGGTCGATGTTGCGGGCGCCGGTTTCGACTTCGGTGCAACGCGCCGCGATTGCGGTCACCACGGCATCGTCATAGGCAAACTGCATCTTCTGGCTTTCGCGCAGGCGCTTGCCCACCTTGTTCAGCTTCAGGCGGACGATCTTTTCGAGCGGCGCGCCGATCAGCGGATAGAAGGGAATGATCTGCATGCGGGCGAGAAGCGCCGGCTTGAAATGCGCCGAAAGCATCGGGCAGATCGCTTCGACCAGCTCCGTTACGGCTGGGCGCTCCGCGCGGGTGCCGAGTTCGGTCAGCAGATCAGTCGCCAGGTTGGATGTCAGCACGACGATCGTGTTCTTGAAATCGATCAGACGGCCTTCGCCATCCGACAGCACGCCCTTGTCGAATACCTGGTAGAAGACGTTCATGACTTCGAGGTCGGCTTTCTCGACCTCGTCGAGCAGTACGACCGAATAGGGGCGCTGGCGTACCGCCTCGGTCAACACGCCGCCTTCGCCATAACCGACATAACCGGGAGGCGAGCCGACGAGCTTGGAAACGGTGTGCTTTTCCTGGAACTCCGACATGTTGATCGAAACCAGGAACCGCTCGCCGCCGAACAGCTGGTCGGCGATCGCGGTTGCGAGTTCGGTCTTGCCGACACCCGACGGACCGACGAACAGGAAGACGCCCATCGGCGCGTCCGGGTTCTGCAGGCCGGCCTTGGAGACGCGGACGCCATGGTCGATCGCCTCGATCGCCTGGTCCTGGCCGATGACGCGGGCGCCAAGATTTTCGGCAAGCGTCAGGATCGACTGCGCTTCGTCCTTCACCATGTTGCCGAGCGGAATGCCGGTCCATTCGGCGATGACCTGGCCGACCACGTCTTCGGTGACCTCGAAGGAGACCAGCGGGTTGCCCCTCTGCAGTTTCTTCAGCTTGTCGGCCGCCTCGCGGAATTCGGCGCGCAACGCGTCGAGGTCGAGGCCCGCTGTTTCCTCGGCGACCTCCAGTGCTTCCTGCTCGCCGCCTGCCGAGGGAACGGGCGTTTCCGTCGCCGGCTTGTCGCCTTCGAGCGACAGGCCGAGCTTGGAGCGAATGTCGAGGATCTGGTGCACCAGCGCCAGTTCGCCGTCGCGCTTGGCGACGAGGCCGGCGATTTCGGCTTCGAGACTTGCGATATCCTGCTTGATCGCTTCGATGCGGGCGTCGTCGGCACCATGGTTGGAGTGGTGGTCACGCTCCAGCGCGTCCAATGCGCGCTTCTGTTCGGCAACGCGCTTCTGCTTGAGCTCGGTCATCGGCGGCGTTGACGACAACGACAGTTTTACACGAGCGCAGGCGGTGTCGAGAACGTCGACCGCCTTGTCCGGCAGCTGGCGGCCGGAAATATAACGGGCCGACATCTTTGCGGCAGCCTCGACGGCGCTGTCGCGGATGTAGACACCATGCGCCTTTTCGTAGGATTTGCGCAGGCCCCGCAGGATGGTGATCGCCTGGTCCGGGCTCGGTTCGTCGAGCTTGACGAGCTGGAAGCGGCGGGCGAGCGCCGGATCCTTTTCGAAATATTTCTTGTATTCGCTCCAGGTGGTGGCGGCGACCGTGCGCAGCTCACCACGCGCCAGCGCTGGCTTCAACAGATTGGCCGCATCGGCACCACCGGCTGAACCGCCGGCACCGATCAGCATATGCGCTTCGTCGATGAACAGCACGATCGGCTTCGGCGAGGCCTTCACTTCGTCGATGATACCCTTGAGGCGGTTTTCGAACTCGCCCTTCACGCCGGCACCGGCCTGCAGCATGCCGAGGTCGAGGCCGATCAGTTCAATATCCTTGAGGAAATCGGGCACGTCGCCTTCGGCAACCTTGAGCGCCAGGCCTTCGACGACGGCGGTCTTGCCGACGCCGGGTTCGCCGACACAGATCGGGTTGTTCTTGCGGCGACGGCCGAGGATATCGATCATCTGCTGGATCTCGCGGTCGCGGCAGAAGACGGGGTCGATTTTGCCCTTGCGGGCTTGCTCGGTGAAATTGGTGCAGAAGCGGGCAAGCGCGCTGTCGGCGTTGAGGCCGGGCGCTACGTCACTCTTGCCGGCTTCACCGCCAGAAGCTGTCGAGCTTGCGATGGTTTCTTGGCTACCTTCGACGATGGCGGTGAAATCCGCCTTGAACCGGGCATAGGTGATCGCTTCGAGGCCGTTGAGCCAGCGCTCGTCGCCGAAACGGTTGGGCCTGGCGAAGATGGTCGCGAACAGCGCGCCCGAGCGGGTCTGGTCGAGCGAGAGCTCGACGGAGCTGACAAGCCAGGCTTCGGTCAGCCATTCGATCAGCAGCGGCGAGAAAACCGGCCGGCCCTGGTTGCCGCTGCGGATGCCTTCGAGAACCGCCTGCAGCTTGCGCTTGAATGTGGCTATATCCACTTCGAAATGACGGCAGGCGGCCTGGACGTCATGGGTCGTGTCCTCAAGGAACACCCAGAGCAGGTGCTCGACCGAGACCTCGTAGTGACCCCTGGAAACCGCGACGCCGGCGGCCGATTCCAGCGACCGGCGCGAATAGGTGTTGAGGCGGCCGACGAGACGGCGAAGATCGATGTCTATCACTGCAGTATCCCTGGGTTCAGCCGGGCTCGTGAGCACAGCGCGGCCATAATTGACGAAAATCCGCGGTCCGTTGGGCAGCTATGCCCGTCTGCGACTTCGGCGGGATGATTCTGATTTCAGGTCGGTGAAAATTCTGCCGTGGCAATGCTTTAGAAGGCTGGCTTTGGAACATGCCGAAGGATGTCGACCGGCTTGAGCATCTGCAGAGAAATAACGAAACACATCGCTGTAACGGCCCCCTTTGTGTTCCCTGTCGCTCCGGGCCGAAACCTGCTGCATCCAGCTCGGCAACGGCTTGCCCCCGCGCCGGAGACGATCGGCACGCGACTTGGGTAATACATCCATATGACAGGAATTTTGCACCCGGCTGTGAAGTGCCGAGAACTTGCAGTCAATAAGCGAAACCGCCCGCAAAATTGCGGGCGGCCGGGTGCTTTGGCCGAAAGGTCGATCAGACTGGCTTGCGCCAGTCGTCCGATGCCGAGGTGCCGGCGATTTCGTGGGTCCAGTCGCACTTGCGATAAGTGAAGGACCAGTCTTCGCAATGACCGCGGGAGTCGTTGGCGGTATCGGCGGTGTCAGGGAGCTGGACCTTGCCACCGACCAGGACGGCATCTTCCCACTTGATGGTGTAATAGTGTTCCTGCGTGCCCTTGGTGGACGTGCGCCAGAACTTCAGTTCGATTTCGAGGTTTTCACCGGTGGCAAGAGCCTGCCACAGCATCGGCGAAGCCTTGTCGAGCGGCTTGACGAAGCGAGCCGGCTCGTGCCGGCGGGTGCCGATGGCCGTACCCGAGTTCGGATCGCGGGGAACGATGGCGTTGCTTTCGAAGGCGTATACGAGGGATTCGCCCTCGTGGCCTTCCTGCCAGACGTTGCCGATGGA
This sequence comes from Neorhizobium sp. T25_13, assembly GCF_002968675.1. Lineage (NCBI taxonomy): Bacteria > Pseudomonadati > Pseudomonadota > Alphaproteobacteria > Hyphomicrobiales > Rhizobiaceae > Neorhizobium > Neorhizobium sp. T25_13. The sequence goes on along the minus strand of NZ_PVBI01000001.1, from coordinate 513,161 downwards.
GTCGGCGGTGGAAGCGTCCTTGGTGATTTCGCCTTGGGTAACGCCCTTGATGGTGATGTATGCGATGCTTGCCATTTTTCTCTCCAATGGTCTCGGGGATCGGGAAACGGTATCAGCAGCAGCCGATGATTTTGTGAATTGCAAGCACTGTGCCAGTTTCAGAAAATCTGAAAATATTGTTTGAGTTCAATTTGTTATAAAGATAATTCGCCTTGCGGAGACCTTCTGAACTGAGAAGGAAACTTCGCAGTCGAAGCGTCGTCAGCGCAGCTTTCCTACCCCTTTCAGGGGATGCGAATTTTATGTGACGTCCGCAGCCGAGCCTTCGGGCCACCGCACGGTTTCCGCCGCGCTTGTTTTTCCGCCGTTTTCCTCTGAGCGCTGACGGCGTCGTTTTGCACTGCGCATATTTTCGCAAATTGACCGCGTGGCCTGCCGATGAAATCCTGATTTCCTGTCGTCGCCCGAATGGCGCGAACTGCACGGATGCAGGATCGCCAACTTATTTTCCCCGGAGGAGAAGGTCGAAATGCCCGCGCTCATGAAGCCTTCCCGTCTTGCCGCGGCAGTCCGCGCCGAGCCGGTTCCGCAAGGCGGCTTGTTGACCGTGTCGGCGTTTCTCCTGTTCGACTTCGAAAGCCCCCGCCAGCTGCTGAGTGAGCAAGCCCTCTGGCCGATGGTCACCGAGCAGATGGCCGGTGCGATTTTCGACAAGGGCAACCTGAAGCCGTTCGGTGAATTGATCATTGCCGGCGCAGCGCTTGCGCCCACCGATGCGCCGGTCACCGGTCTGCCGGTGGTGGCGCGCCTCGGCTCCATCGAGAAGTCGTTGAACGTTTTCGGCGACCGCTTCTGGCGCCGGACCGATCGCGGTGTCGTGCTCGTTCCCGCCGTACCGTTCGACAGGATGCCGATCGACGAGGCGCATGCCTTTGGCGGTCCACGTTTTGTGGAAAATCCGCGCGGCAAGGGCCATGACGCCCGCGCCATCCTGGAAGCGGGATATGACGCGCCGCTTCCCAATGTGGAAAATCCGCAACGCCTCATCCGGTCGCCCGACGATCATCCGCGCCCTGCCTATTTCGGCCCGCTGGCCGCCGATGCGGCCTCCCGCATGCGCCATGCCGGAACCTACGACCAGAGCTGGATCAAGAACCGGGCGCCGATGAAGCCCGACGATTTCAATCCGCTGTTTCATTGCGATGCCCTTGAAGATCAGCGGCTTCAGGCGTTTTTCTCCGGCGATGAGCGTTTTTCGGTGAGCGGCATGAGCCGCGGCGTGACAATGGTCGGCGGTGCATTGCCGAACATGATCCTGCGCGCCTTCGTCCATCGCCCGGGTGACGGCAGCCTGGCTGAGACGCGCATGGTCTGCGATACCGTGACGCTGTTTCCGAATATCACCAAGGCGGTGATGACCTTCCGCGGTCTTGCCAAGGCGCAGGACCCGTTCTGCGAGGATATCGGCACCGTCATGCTCGCCTGCGAGCACAGGGAAGACCAGCCGCGCCCGGCCGAATACTACGAACGCATCTTCCGCCTTCGCAGCGATCCGGAGCAGGCGCACAAGCACGTCCTGTCCGATTTCCAGCTGATGCCGCTTCGCGACGAGGCGGCGATCGGCGCAAGACGCGCGGCGCGGCTTGAAAAGGCCAAGCAAGGGCTCCAGACCTTCGTGGACAACCAGAACTGGATGATCCGCAAAGCCATGACGGATCAGGGTATCTCGCCGTCGCTGGCGCCGGTGATGGCAGTTGGCGAACTTGATGAACTGCCGCTTATCCCGTTGCCCGATCGCGAAGAGATCGCGCGCGGGGATCTCGACATCGCCGAATTGCTGGATGACGTCGAGACTTTGACCCGGGCGGTTGCGACAAAGAACCATCTCTATACGGCCAAGGCCGAGCTCTCCCGCCAGGCCGTGGTAAAGGCGATCCCGCCGTCGCTTGTGCCGCCACATATGCTGAAGCCCATGGCTTCGGAAGAGGATCTGGCGCGCTACCCTGATCTTGAACCCTGGGAAGGCGTTGCAGAAGCGTTCCAGGCCGACGTCTCGGCGATGCGGCCGAACAGGCAGAAGGATGAGCGCTTTGCTGAGACGGTCGATCCGGCGATGAAACAGATCGATGAAGCCTTTGCGGCACTCGATGTCTTGAAGGATATCAATCCGGCCGTCCTCGAAGCGCAATATGAAAAGGCCTGCGCCCGGGCGATGAAACTGCCCGAAGGCTCGCTGCTTCATGAAGCCCGCGTGGAGATCGAGGGCATTGGTGGACGAACGATCGCTGGAGACCGGAAAGCGAGCCCGGACGAGCCGGCTTTCATGGCGGACATCATGCAGCGCATGGACGAAATCTCCAGCCGGCCGGTTGCGGAATTCGCCCCGAGCCCCACCCCGGCGATCGCATTTCCGCCGATACCGGGTGTCAACGGCGACGCTGCGGCAAGAAGTTCCGCACAGATCGCCGGAGGGCTCCAATCCGCCACTGCCAGCCTTGCAAATCTTCTGCCGGGTGTCGCGGCCGGTGCGAAAACCGAAAGCCTTGACGACATTCTGGCCTCGCTGATCGCGGGCCTCCCGGCCTCGCCTTCGGCCGAGGGCGGCCAGACGCTTGGCCAGGCGACGTCACAGAAACTTGTCGACGCTTCGCGGGAGATTGCTTCAGCGGAAATCAAGGTCGACGAGGTGATGTCCGAGGCTCGCCGCAAGACACCGGCGGCGATCTTTCCTTTGGAACCCATGGTTCCGGCGGTGGCTCAAAGGCTCGGCTCCTTCATTGCGGCAAAGCTTGGCGAGGGGCATGACTTTTCGGGAGCCGATCTGGCGGGTGCCGATCTGGCCGGGCTCGACCTCCGCGGCCTGCCGTTCCGATCCGCCTTCTTCGAGCGCTGCAATCTGCGTGGCACGGACTTTTCCGGTGCCGATCTCGAAGGCGCGGTCTTCGCCGAAGCCGATCTTGAAGGTGCCAATTTCGCAGGTGCCAGCATCGGCGGCATCAATTTCGGCAAGGCCAACCTGCGCGGCACTCGTTTCGACGGTTGCGCGATGACCGCAACGACCTTGGTCGGGGCCGACATGACCGGGGCGTCATTCCGCCAGACGAAGCTTTCGGAAGTGGTCCTGATCGACTGCCGGCTGGACGGAGCGGATTTTTCCGACGCCCTGCTTGGCGATTTTCATATCCTGCGTGGACAGGCCGATAGGATCGTCATGGCGGGTGCCGAAATCGCCCGCGGCGTGTTCATCGACGTCTCGATGAAGCAGAGCGTGTTCAAGGGCGCAGGTTTCGAGCGCACGACATTCGGGGACGTTTCCGCCCCGACCGCCGATTTTACCGGTGTGCATCTGGAGGGCAGCAGCTTCATCGGGGCCTGCGACCTCACCGGCGCCATGTTTGCCGAAGCGGTCGCGATCGGTTCCTCCTGGAACGGCTCCAAGCTCGGCCGCTCCTGTTTCCTGCGCTCCACCTTGAACCGCAGCCTCTTCAACGGCTGCGACATGGTCGAATCCGATCTCCGGCTCGCCTCGTTCCGCGAAGGCCGGCTGGATCGTTCAAACCTGGCCGGCAGCGACCTGTTCGGCGCCAATCTTTATGCCGCATCGCTGGCGGGCTGCGATCTGACCCGCGCCTCGCTGCGCGGCGCCAATCTCTATTTCGCCAACCTGGCCGGAGCCAAGCTCGGCAGCTGCGATCTGACCGGTGCCAATCTCGGAAAAACGATCATGGAGAGCGCCACTGATGCCTGATATAGCCGAAATAATCACGCCGATCGGCCTGGACGAGCTCCTGGATTATCTCGCTCACAACCAGCCGGTGCTGATGCGCGACGGCCGGCAGATCGATTTCGCTACCATCGACCTGATGGGCGGAAAGTTCATCCATTGCGACTTCACCGAATGCAGTTTCGAGGGCGCCGATCTTGCCCGGGCAAGTTTCATCAAATGCCGGCTCGACCGGGCGATCTTCACTGACGCCGAATTGGTGGGGGCGAGCTTTCTCGACTGCAGCCTGATCGCCGCCGATTTCTGCGCTTGCGAATTGAGCGAGACGCAGTTCCTGACCGGCGATCTCCGTTCAGCCGGTTTCGAGAGAGCCGTCTTCGACCGGGCGATCTTCGCCAAGGCCGGCCTGCGGACGGGCAATTTCAAGGAGACGATGCTCGATCGCAGTTGCCTACTCGATTGCGATATCGAGGGAATGTCGCTGTCCGGAGCGTCGCTGAAGAGCATCACCGTCACCAAGGCGGCGCTGAACCGGGTCGATATTTCCGGCATTGTCATCGATACGGGTCTCTTCGCCGAGGCCGACCTTTCCGGCCTCGATCTGAGCCGCCAGGCCTGGCAGCGCTGCACATTCCACCAGGCCCGGTTCGTCGGCACGAATATGGCCGGCGCGCAGCTCGAAAACAGCGTGTTTTCCGAATGCGACTTTGCCGGAGCGTTGCTTGCGGGCGTCAAGGCGCGCGTGGCCGCCTTTCCGAAAAGCCGGCTGGACGGCGTCGATCTGTCCGGCAGTGATTTCACCATGGCAAATTTCTCAGAGGCCTCGTTGTCCGGCGCCGTTTTCGACGGCAGCCAGCTTTTCGCGGCCTATCTCGGCGAAACCGATTGCCGCGCCGCCCGGCTCGAGAAATGCGACTTGCGCCAGGCGGATCTGTCGCATGCCGACCTGACCGGCGCGAGCCTTTCCGCCTCCACCTTTGCCCATACGAAATTCCATGGCGCCCGCACGGAGGGCACGCTGTTTCTGGGAGCCGGCGGCAGCACCATCGGTACCGACCAGGACCGCATGATTGCAGAAGTCTACAGGCCGGATCGCGTCGCACTCGGCGACGAACCGGGAAGGGAGGGTTGACCATGCCTTTTGTAAATTCTCAAGGACCGATACCCGGCATGGATTTCTCCGTGCCGGACGTCTATCTGCAGCCCACGCCGGTCGGCCCGATCCCGGTGCCGTTCATGAGCATGGGCATGCGCGCCACGGAAATCCCGACCAATTTCCGTTTCCTGATCTGCTGCATGCCGTCCCACAACATGATGAATATCGCACCGGTGACGATCAGCGGGCCAGGCCCGGGCGTCGCCTCGGGCATGGTCTGCTCGAACAGCCGCAACGTGAAGGGTTCGGTCAAGCTGATCATCCAGGCCGCGCCGGCGACGCGGGCGTTGATGGATCCGACGGTTCAGAACGGCGTCTCGCCGAACTCGGTCGGCACCACCATCGTGCCTTCCCAGGTGCGCTTTCTCAATCCAAGCGGCTGAGGCTTTTGAACGCCGGTTACCCAATGAAGGCAAAGGTTCCAAGACGATGAACGCGACCGATACCGCACAGGAAATTTCGATAACGCTGCCGACGCTTGGCGAACGCGACGTCTTTGCCGACCGGGTACGAGGCCGCGAGGCATTGAGTGCTCCCTACGAGTTCGAAGTCGATGTCATCTCGGCCAAGGTTCTCAATATCCGCGACATGATCGGCCAGGCGGCTTCCTTGAAGATCCGCTGCCTCGACGAGACGGCCGAAGTGAAGGGCGTGGTGCTGAAGGCCGAAAGCCTCGATCCCACCCAGAACCGGCAATTCTGTTACCGTTTCGCGATCGGACCGTCCCTGGCGCTGATGCGGTTCAGTGCGCAGAACCAGGTCTATGGCACCGATCGCGATGTCACCGTCATCGAAATCATCGAGAACGAACTGAAGGATGCCGTCAAGGCCGGCTCGCGCACCGGAGGCAATCGCGCCGACCGCCGGATTGGCTACCGGATGCTCGCCGGCGGCGACTACCCGAAGCTCGACTTCGTGATGCAATACCGGGAAAACGACTTCGATTTCGTCTCGCGACTATGCGAAAAATTCGGCATCTTCTACGCCTTCGACCATGATGGCAGCCGCGAGGACGTGCTGTTTTGCGATCGCAACGTGCATTTTCGCCAGGTGTCCGGCCAGACCCTTTCGAGCGAACTGCCTTATCGCCACCGGTCCATGTCGATGGGCGAGGGCGGCTTTGCCATCCGCGCCTTCAATTCGAGCTACAGCGCCTCGACCGATCGGGTGGAACTGCGCGAATATTACGAGGTCACGCCGAGTGTCGATCTTGGCGTATCGTCGAAGGCTGCATTTTCCGGCCAGGGCGTGAGCGTGCTCTACGGCGAAAATTACCGCACCACAGGCGAGGGTCAGGCGCTTGCCCGCGTGCGTGCCGAGCAACTGGCAGCCGAACAGCTCGTCTTTCACGGCGAGAGCAATATTCCGTTGCTGCGCCCCGGCTTCTTCTTCAAGCTCACCGACCATCCCGACAGCGCCTTCGAGACGCTCTATGTCGTCACCGAGGTCGAACATCGGGTCACCGAGCCGACGCCGCTCGGCTTCACCGCGTCGGACAGACAAGCGGAACCCTATTCCAACCGCTTCACCTGCATTCCCTTCGAAGTGCCCTATCGGCCGAAGCTGTCGACGCGCAAGCCGGTCGTCGATGGCGTGCTGATCGCATTCATCGACGGCGATGAGAATTCCACCAAGGCGCAGATCGACGAATATGGGCGCTACCATGTGCGCATCGTCGACGAGGAGAGCGGCCTCTCCGGCGGCAAGGCCAGCCATCTCGTGCGCAAGGCCGAACCCTATGGCGGCGGCGATCAATACGGCTCCCACTCGACCCTGCTGGTCGGCACGGAAATCCTGCTCGCCTTCGTCAACGGCGATCCTGACCGTCCGATCATCCTGGGCGCACTGTCGAACGCCGAAAAGACCAATCCGGTGGTCGACAGCAATGCCAATGTGGCTCAGCGGACGCGAACGTCTACCGGGATTGTCTTCGAATTTTACGATGGTGGCGCATGAGCACCGGCCTGGCGATGATGGAAAGGAACGACCATGGCTATTAGCCCGACAAAAGCCGGCAAGATGAAAACCTCGGTCCAGGATAGCTCGGCCCACCTGTTCGTGCCGTATTCAGCCGGTCCAACCCGTTCGGTGGCGGACGATTCTCGCCAGCCGGGGGCATATCTGCGCCTCGGCGGATATTCGGGGATCGAATCCAATTCACTGGCCGATCCGAACACGCAAGGTTCGACCGACAGCACGGCTTCCTTCTATCCGCGCCAGCATATCACCGATGCCGGCGCCAATAAGGTCGAACATGCCGCCGGCGATTCCACGGCGGGCTACAAGGGCGGGATCATGCTTTCCTGCGACGGCCGCATGCTGATGCGGGCGGGCGAGAGGTTTTACCTGCATGCTGTGGCAGCCATGCATATCGATACCGAAAGCACGCTGACGGTATTTGCCAAGGAAGCCATTTCGGTGACATCGGACTCGACGATCACCATCAAGAGCAACAATGCGCAGGCAATCCTCATCAGTGCCGACGCGGGTGCAGGAGATGTCACGACCGAAGCGCAGAAAGAAACGCGCACGGTCGCCGGAAGTAGTTATGAGTATATCGATACGGACAAATACACTTACACCCAGGCCGATACCTATGCCTACAAGCTCGGCCACGCCGAATCGGTCACGCTCGGCGATTCCTTGAGCTTCTTCATGGGCGCGACTTACACTTTCAAGGTCTCGATCGAAATTACGATTGCCCTGGCGGCACTGATACTACTGTATGCCATGAAATTCGAGGTCGGGTTCCTAAAGATGGACTTCAACAAGTTCAAGCTGGAATACAAGGAAGGTGAATTTTCCTTCTCCAACTGGAACACCAAGGCCCGTAACATCTGGGTCAAAGCGGCCGTGGTTGATACGAATACGAATGCCGTCAAGAAAGACGATGTGGCCGTCGAATCCCAGACCAAGGGAGTGGAATCGAACAATAACGGCGTCGGTGTCGGAACCGGCGCCACCCAGGTCTGGATCAAGGGCGTGATCAATGCCCCGTAAGGCGGCGTGCGAGGGTAATCAGGCAGTTGTCGGGCGCGCGAAAGCGGGGAGAGGGTATGGAAGAGTTGATTGACATTCAGGCGAACCCGACCGTTCAGGCAGGGCGCCGCGGCGAGGCGGCGGCAGGCGGCGCGGCGCTGCAGCGTGCGAGGGTGCGGGCCTTTCTGACCGCGACGGAAGCGAGCGTCGAAACGGAGGCCGGCGAGAGCCTGATCGCCCGCCAGGCGGCGAGCTGCCTGCTGGCGCCGGTCATCGGCGATCTGGTGCTGACCCATGCCGATGGCTGCGAAGCCTTCATCCTGGCTGTGCTCGTTCGCCGCGCCGAACACGCTGCCGAGATATCCGTGCCGGATGCCGACCACATTACCATCAGGGCCTCGGCCAAACTCGACATCACGGCACCTCTTGTATCCCTCCATGCCGGCCGGCTGGAACTGGTCGCACGCGGTCTCGTGCAGATGGGCGAGAGCCTGACCACCAATTTCCGCCGCATCGCCGAGACCGTCGTCGACAAGGTCGTCGGCGCGCGCACCATCACGACAAGGGCCGAAAGCCGCATGACCGTCGTCAAGGATGTCGAAATGCTCGAGGCCGGCAGCCTGGTGCAGAATGTCGAAAGCGTTTCGAGTCAGAAAAGCGAGATCACGCTGATCACTGCGCGGCGTGACATGCGGCTCGACGGCGAACGCGTCAGCGTCGGATAAAGACAGGACGAATGCGATGATCCTCCTCGAACGTCGATTGGCGGCCGCAACGAAACACCGCGCCGAAGGGCGAGGCGAGAATGCCCTGACGATCTATCAGGAGATTCTCGATATCAGCCCTGCCAATGGCGAGGCCCTGAAGGGCCTGGGCGAGGTCCTGCTCGAACTGGGGCGGATCGAGGATGCGGCAAGGATTGCGGCGCGGGCGGTCACCCTGGCGCCAACCGACCTCGAAGTGCTGACGCTGCTTGCCATCACCGCGCGCGTAGCGGGCGATGACGCTGGCGAGGTTTTTGCGCTCGATCGGGCAGCGGCCGTCGATCCTCTGCATCCCGCGACGGCATGCATGCGGGCCGAGAAAGCCAAGACTTCAGGCGACATGCCGGGTAGCGAACGCATTCTCGTCGATGCGTTGCGGAGCCATCCCGAAGATGTGACATTGCTCTGTGCCCTGTCGCGGACTTACATGGCCGCCGGACTGATGGACGACGCGCTGGAACTGTCCTCGAAAGCGGTCAGGATCGATCCTAACTCCAGTGCGCACCTGATCCTGCTCGGTTCTCAGCTTTCCGCCGTCGGAGATCATGCGATGGCGCTCGAACAATTCGAGCAGGCCAGTCTTGTCGATCCCGCCAACATATTGCCGATGATCTTCATGGCCGATGCCCATGCTGCGCTCGGTCAAACGACCGAGGCATTGCGGATCGCCAGGCGAACGATCGGCCTGCGCCCCGAACAACTGGCTGCTTGGCGCGTCCATGCGCGGATACGCATCCAGCAGGGCGAGGTTGCCGAAGCGCTCGGCGAACTGGCCGAAGCCGCCCGCCGCCACAAGGACAAGGTCGAGGCGCTGATCGCCGTCAGCGACGCCTATCGTCAGGCCGGCGAACATGCGCAGGCGCTCCGTCTGCTGGAGCCGCTGAAGGCGCGGCACTCCGCATTCGAGCTGCCGCACAGGCAGGCCATTCTGGCGGTCATGCGCGAAAGCCGCCTGTCGCTCGGGATGATCGACGAGGCATCGTCGCTGATGCAGGAGCTCGGCATTCGCGGCGCAGGATCCGGCGCGATAACCCCCGGAGTGCAAGACCCTGACCTGCAAGACAAAATGCCGGTCGATGACGTCTCGATCGCGGAGCGCGCCCGGCTCGCGGCGATGCCGGTGTTGATCGGCGAGCATATGTCCATGCTGGAGGCCTTGCCGCTTCTGCGGTTTCGCACCACCGCCGATCCCGGTCGGTCACTATCCATCCTTGGGCCGGCTGCCTTTGCAGAGCTCGCCGCCCTGTTGCCCGGGACGAGTTTCCGGCCAGTCGAAAGCAGTCGCCCGGTCCCTGGCCTGGATGGGTTTCCCCTGCCGGCCATCCTGGCGCTGCCGGCGCAGATACGTGGCGACGTCGAGATGTCTGGCCCCTATCTCGTCGCTCCTGAGGACCGGCGAGCGATCTGGCGGGGAAGCCTCGCCGACCTGCCGCGGCCCTGGGTGGCGCTATCTTGGAATGCCGCGCGTCCCGGAATGCTGCTCAATGATCTCCTGCCGCTGTTTTCCGACTTTACGGGCAGCCTGATCAGCGTGGTCTGGGATGACAGCCGCCATCAGCTGGCCGAGGCGCCATTCATTGTCGACGCCGGCTCTCATTTCACCGATCTGGGGGATTTGGCTGCCCTTCTGGCCGAGGTCGACGCTTTGGTTGGGCCGGACGGCCTGGCGCTCCATGTCGCAGGCGCCATGCAAAGGCGCAGCGCGGTTTTGGTGCAGCCAAACACTCCCTGGTATTGGTGCGAGCGCGACGGGCGCTCCGTCTGGTACCCCTCGGTCAGCGTCGTGAAGAGCGGCACCATCGGCCATTGGGCAGAACGATACAGCGATCTGGAGGGAGGGTTGGCTGCCTTTTTGGCGGATCTTCCGGCCGATGGCGATCGACCAATGCCCGGTGTGCAAGCCGATAGGGCATTGTCAACCTCCATGGAAGGAGTGCTCTGAGATGGCGTCCTGGCGACCCTTCAGCCGCGAACCGGATGCGCTGCGTGCAGCGCTTTTGGATTATCTGCGAAACCGTGCGGCGCAGGTGTTTCTCGATGGCACGGCCTCGGCCCGCCCGCTCGGACGCGCGACGGCCGTCATGAGCGACGGCAGCAATCTCGCGATCGACCTGACCGTGACGCCCGAGCGTGCTGCGGCTTTTGCCAAGCGTGCGGCGCTTTATTTCGGCATCAGCGGCCAGGCAGCAAACCGCGATTCGGGTTACGAGGTCGGGGGGCAGATTGTTCTCGATCGCGAGACGCTTGCTTTCCTGTCGCTCGACATCACGGTCAACGCGGTTACGCCGGCGGGTCGAGCTTTCAATAGGTAAAAAATAGTATTCTTCACTGTCTCCGACCGATCGCGGCTCGCTTTCTTCTTCTTCGACGTGGTCATCAACTTACATAGTCATGGAAACGTCAACCGGCGGTGATATCGCTTGCGGTGGGGTTCTTCAGAGGGTGGCTGAATATGCGCATAGGATTGCGCGTCTATATCTACAGCATGTTCGTCATCGTCGCTGCTCTGTCTCTGCTTGGGCTCATGAGCATCGTCAAGTACGAGAACATTCTGACGGAGACGCTTGCCAAGCGATTGACGACCGTGACAGAGGACGCACGGGCCTCGGTCGAGAAGGCGGATGCCCTCGGTGTGTCGCTGAGAGCCTTGACGCAACAGGATGGCGGCCCGATCGACGTGGCGGCCGGCCTTTTGCCGAGCGACATGCGTATCGCCGTTGTCGATCCGCGTGGCGATCTCATTCGCCGGCCGGGGGAAACCGCGGCATTGCCGGTCTCGGTCGACGCGCTGGTCGATCGGATCGCTGCAAAACAGTCCGACTGGCATTTGCGGGAAAACGGCTATCTGGTAGCGGGCAGCAAGGTAGTCAATTCCTTCGGTGAGCCGGAGGGTGCGATCATCGCGGTGCAGTCCGATGCCGTCATCGAGAGCCGCAATGCGGCGATGTTGCGCGACCTCGTCAGCTTCTCGCTTCTGACCCTGATACCGACCGCGATCCTCGCGGCCTTCGTCGTGTATTTCAGCCTTCGCCCGCTCGGCCGCTCGATCCGTGCCATGCGCTCCGTGGTCGAGGAGCAGAATGCCGGTCATCTCAGCAAAGTGCAGGGGCCGCTTGCGCCGACGCTGCACTGGTTCGGGCGGATATTCGGCGATCTCGAGCTGCAACGCGGTCAAGCCCTTACCGCGCTGAATGAGATCGAGGCAATGGCAACGGCGGAGGGGCGTCGCGATGGCAGATGATAATGAGAGCATGGCCAGCAGCGAGCAGCTGGTCGATACCTCTGCGCAAAGGATTACACGCCATATCGGCATCTCGATCGGCCTTCTGGTGGTCATCGCCAGCTGCATCGTCTTTGTGCTGACGATCCAGGCTTTCCAGCGTGACCTGGAACACGATATCCGCGCGGCCGGCACCCAGATCGCCCACTCTCTCAGCAATTCGGTCGAGTTCGCTGCCGAACTTGGCATTCCCGTCAAGGACCTGCGCGGTGTCGATCAGCTGTTTCAGCTGACCATCGCCCAGAATGCCCAGATTCAAGCGCTGACACTTCTGGCGCCGGACGGCCACGTTCTGGCCCGCTCCGGGATCGAAACGGCCGCGGCCGCTGCCGCGCAGGAGGCAAACGGACGCGGCGACGGCCTGAGTGGCATCCTGTTCACCTCGTCTCAAAATGTTCTCGAAATCTTTTCGGCCAAGGCGCCGGTGCTGGAACAGCCGATCATGAAGAACGGCGTGATCTATGCGACGCTCCGGGTTGAAGTGGCGAAGGACTTCATCAACGGCCAGTTCCGCGACATCCTGTTCGACATGGTTGTGATCCTCATCGTCTCGCTGCTTGTCGCATTCGAGCTGATGACCGCCTTCATCCTGTTCCACATCGTCAGCCCGATAAGGCGGCTGATGTTCCTGGTGGTCAATGGCGCGCGCGGTCAGTTCGACACCTATATCGTGCCGAAGAACGACGACGAGATCGGCCAGATCACCCGGCGGGTGTCAGACGTAGTCATCAGTCTGCATCGGCGTTTCAGCACTCTTGTCTCGTCCATCTCGAGCGCCACTCCGACCCTGCGCAGCCAGCTCGAAAACGCCTCTTCGCGCTTCAGCCTGAGTGCCGAAGGACCGAAGCGGCTGTTCATCGGCAGTTTCGTCGATGTGCGCGTGCCGCTCTTCCTGTTCTCTTTCGCGGATGAATTGCAGAAATCCTGGCTTCCGCTTTATGCCCAAAGCCTGGCCGGACCGAATTCGTTCCTGTCCGAGGAAGTCGTCGTGGGCCTGCCGATCTCGGTCTACATGGGAACGATCGCGGTGGTGACGCCCTTCGCTTCGCGCTGGGCCGACCAATACGGTGCCCGCCTGATGTTCCTGATCGGTCTTTTCCCGGCCGTGCTCGGCTATATCATCTGCGCCATGGCGCCGGACGCGCTGTTCCTCGTGCTCGGCCGCGGCGTCACGGCGTTCGGTTACGCCGTCATCACTATCGCCTGCCAGGGTTATATCGCGGCGATCGCCACGAGCGAAAACCGTGGCCGGGCCATGGCGATGTTCGTCGGCGTATTGATGAGCGCGACGATGTGCGGCACGGCGATCGGCGGCGTCCTTGCCGATCGCGTCGGTTACCGTGCGGTCTTCTGGATTTCCGTGGGCCTTGCGCTCGCCGCCGGTATTCTGGCGCGCTCGATGCTGGTATCGGAACTCGCCACCGACAAATCGGCCCCGAAGATGAGCCTGCTGCGCGGCCTGCGGGCGCTGGGGCAGAACACGCGCTATGTCGCGATGATCCTGCTTGCGGCCATTCCGTCGAAGATCCTGCTGACCGGCTTCCTCTTCTACATGGTGCCGCTCTACCTCGCCACGCTAGGCTCCAACGAGGCGGAAATCGGCCGCGTCATGCTGCTCTATTCGCTGACAATCATCCTGTTCGGGGCGGCCAGCGGACGCGTTGTCGATTGGCTCGGCCGCACCGGCTTCATGCTGGCACTCGGCGGCATTATGTCGGCAGCCGGACTGGTGATCTTTTCCGGATGGCAGAATATCTGGTCGGTCGTGCTGATGGTTCTGGTCATGGGCCTTGGGCATTCGGTGACCAAGAGCCCGCAGATCGCCTATGCTCTGGAGATCGCGGAGGAGGAGGCCAATCGTATCGGCCGCACCACCGTGCTCGGCGTGCTACGCACCACGGAGCGGATCGGCAGCGTGCTGGGGCCGATGCTTGCGGCCTTCCTTGTCCTGCAGTTCGGTTTCCAGAAGGCAATCCTGGTGTTCGGCATCGGCACCGTTGTGACCTCGGCATTTTTCTATTTGATCATCGCCCGCGAAGGCGCGAGCGGGGCGAAGCCCGCTCTATCGAGCTGACGCGGGAAGGTTGGGGAACATCATGACACTGATCAGGCGGCTTATCGGCATCGGTGCGATGCTGGCTCTCTTGCTATCTTCTGCAAGTGCTGTCTTGGCGCAAACCGCTCCGAAGGATAAGCGCTTCACCATCTACATGGCGGCGTGGCGCGGCTGCGAAGACGCCTGCCAGGGCTTTGTCGACTATATCAAGGAAAGCGGCATGCCGGCGGATGTTCTCATCCGCGACGCGAAGACCGACAAGAACACGCTGGGCCAGTTCGTCAAGGAAGTGAAGACGACCCGCCCCGACCTGGTGATCGCCTGGGGAACCAACGTCGCGGCCCAGATGATCGGACCTTATGATGCGCCGGATCCGTCCAGGTTCATCGGCGATATTCCGAGCATCTTCATGATCGTCGCAGATCCGGTCGAAGCCAAGATCACCAGAGGCCAGGAAATCTCTGGTCGCGCTTACGTCACCGGCACCCGCAACCGCGTGTCGGAGAGCATCCAGCTCAAGGCGATGCTCGAATACCGGCCGTTCAAGCGTTTCGGCATCATCTACAATGAGAACGAGCTGAATTCGAAGGTCAATGCCGATGTCGTCAAGCGGGCCGCCGACGAGCTTGGCCTCGATCTTGTCATGCTGCCGATGCCGCTGCATAACGGTGTGCCGCTGCGCGAAGACATTCCGGGCCTGGTGCAGGAGGCCGCCGACCGCGGCGTCGAGTTCCTCTACATCGGCAGTTCGTCGTTCATCAGCGTCAACGCCGATATCTACACCGAGACCGCGGTGCAGCTCGGCATTCCTGTCGCGTCAAGCTACGAGACCTCTGTCACGGACAGTTCGGCGCTTCTCGCCATCGCCTCCAAATACAGCATGGTCGGCCGTCTTGCCGGTTACCAGGCCAAGCGGATCCTGATGGATCACGTCAAGGCCGACGACCTGCCGATCGCGGCGCTCGACCGGCACTCCTACATCATCAACATGAAGACCGCCGCCGCGCTGAAGCTTTACCCGCCGATGACGCTGCTGAGCTATGCCGAAATTGTCAATCAGCCGGGCAAAAACTGATCCATGGGCAGTGAAGCAGGACGCATAGACCTTGCCTTGTCGCGTCTTGCATTCTTGTTGCTGGCGGGTGCTCTGGCCGCAATGTCACTGCTGGTGCTCAATGATATCGGCACGCGGGCGATCGAGGCGCGCATCGGGCAGAGCCTCGATGCGATCGCCGATTCCGACCGCGCCAATGCCGAAGCCTCTTTGGATTTTGGTCTGCCGGTCAATGGGCCGGGTGGTGTCGAGGAATTACTCCAACCGCCGTCGGCGCTGGCGCAAGGGCCGGATGCGCTATCGCTTCGCCTCAAAAGGCTGCAGGCGGTCGATCCGGGCGACAATCCTGTCGTCGAAAGCTCCCGTTACCGTCTTGCCAGCGTCATGATCGCAGAACGCCCGGTTTCGGACAGCCATGGTGAGAGCATCGCACGTTTGCGCGTCAGCCGCTCGATGGCGGGTTTCGACAACGCGCTTGCCCTCCGCAACCAGGCGATTGTAGGCGTTCTTCTGGTCCCCGTTGTGCTTCTGGCAATCCTGCTCGTGTTTTCATCGCCGTGGCGCGCCATCGGCATGCCGGCGTCTGTTTTCGTGCTGGGCCTTCTCGCGTTGTTGTTGAGCTTCGGGTGGCAAGCTCTAGATATATCGAGGCAAGCAGCTGCCCTTGCCGTGGCGGATACAGCCGGCCACCTCAATCGCGCTCTAGCGCTCGGCATCCCGTTCGAGAAACTGGTCGGCATGCTCGACTATCTGAAGCAGCAGGTCGCCTCCAAACCCGCTATCGGGGCACTTGAAGTCAGCGATGCCAGCGGCGTCGCTTATGCGGTCGGGGCAGACCCGGTCGGATCGACATTGGCGGCCTGGCTTTCGGGACTAAAGCTGTCCGGGTTCGCCCATTTGGCGGTCGAGCAGGGCCTGGAGGGCGGCGTGCGGTTGAGGGCTTCGGTCAACATTCAGCCTATCCTGACAGAGGTTGCGGCGCTCGCCATGGTGGCGCTGGTTTTTCTCGTCAGCGGCGGTGCGCTGCTGCGGGCTCTCTGGTCGGGGGACGCACGATCGCCGGGCGAGGCGGCGCGGGTAACGCTGCCGCTCGGTCTCTTCTTCCTGCTCTTGTTTATCTGCTGGGGCGCTCCTTCTGCACTATCCGCCGCTCCGCCCTTCCTGCAGTTTACGGGTATTGCCGTGGCCTTCGCGATCGGACTTGGGCTGCAGGGGCGGCTAGGGAGATTGGGGCCGCTTGTCGCCGCCATCGTGGTTCTCGCCGGTTTTCTAGGGTTCTGGGTCGATGGCCTTGCCCTGATGGCGGCTGCGGCGCTCGCCTGTGGCCTGGGCTTTCAATGGAATGAGGATACGGCAAAACCTGTTCAACTTGCCGCCGCCCTGTTGGCGTCGGTCTGTCTCGCCGGCGCCGGCGCAATCGGCCTTGCCGCCGAACCACTGGTTGCCAAGGGGGGTGTTGCCCTGTTCATGATCCTCATTCTGGTTCTGGCGGCGGCCCGGGCATGGGTTGCAGGTTCGCGGCAGCCCCAGGCGGCACCCGGGTTCGCGGCGCGTGCGCTTATCGGCAACTGGATCTGGGGAAACTGGATCTGGATCTGCCTTTTCATCATGCAGGTCGCGGGTTTTGTGTTGCTGGCCCTTGCCGCGCGACAGATGCCGCTCTCTCTGTTCGGCAATGCCGGCGCGGCGCTCTATTTCCTAGCAACCGCCGTCCTTTATGCGGCCGGCGGGCTGTTCGCCAGTCTGGTCGGCACATGGCGCAAGGCTCGCTGGGTCCTTTATGAGTTGGCGGTGCTCGCCATCGTGCTGATCACCGCCGAGACCTATGCCGGCGACGGCCCGGTCTTTGCCAATACCGCGATTGCTGCGTTTCTGATGGGTGCGGTTGGACGCTGGACATCGCAACTGCCCTTCACCATGGGCGCCAGCCGCTTGCGGGGCGCCCGCATTTTTGCCTCAGAGTTGCTGGCCCTTGCCGTTGCAGGAGCGATTGCAGCGGAAATCGTGGTCCTGCGGCAGGCGGCGCTGCCGGCGACGCTCGTTTATCTGGTGATGCTGGCGCCGCTGGCATTCGCGACCATTGCCGGTCTCAGTGTCAGGCCGCGCCGCATGTTCAGCCGGAGCGCCGGCTGATGAATCTCCGCACACGCATTGCGCTTTTCGTCGGCGTGGCGACCCTGCTCCTGAGCCTGATCTTTGTCGCCCAGGTGGTGCTGAGCGTGCGTGTGACCGATCAGTCGGCGCGGCGAGACACTCGACTGCTGATCGAGGCAATGTGGCAGAGCTACGTCGCTGATGAAACTGCGGCGCAGGAGGCGATTGCCAACCGGATCCGCCGCGATGTCGAGATCCTCAACGCATTGTCGCGTGATATGCCCAACATGGTGGAGACGCGGATGGCGGATGCCGAAAGCGGCACCGAGCGCCAGATCGTCATCATCCTCGATCAGGCGCTGAAACGCTTCTACCACAATCCGACGCTTCGATTGCCGCCCGATTTCGCCGCTTCGCTGACCCGCATGGTGCGTGCCACGGATGCGGACGGTTTTGCCCGCCTGAACCTCGGCGGATCCGAGATGATCTACCGCACCAAGCTCGTGCCCTTGCGCTTCCGGTTCGGCATCGTCGGTTACGCCCTGGTGGCTGCTCCAGTCTCGCGCATCGTCGCCCGCTTCAACCAGGCCGTGGATCTCAATGCCCGGCTGGTTCCTCAAGCCGAGGCGGCGCAGATGGAGGAGGGGTGGCTATTCGCCTCGCAGACGATCACGATCCCCCTGAACGATGGTTTTGGCGACGGCCGGGCGCTCGGGTTTCTCGGCGTGTCCAACGACCGTACCGAGGAGCTTTATCGGACCCGTTGGCTGCAATGGCTTGTTGGCGGCCTTGTGGTCGTATTTGTCGGCCATGTGCTTGGCGGGTTGATGTGGATGGTACGTGGTGCGTTTAGGCCGCTCGATGCGGCGATCGAGGTGATCGATAAACTCACCCGTGGCGAGCAAGCGCCGCCACTCGATACCGACAAGGGCACGATCGAGATCCAGCGGCTTTCGGAAGCGGTCGAGGCGCTGCGTGCGGCCCATCTCGACCAGGAGGCGCTCAGGCAGCTTCAGGCCGAACTTTCGGTCGCCTCGGAATTGCAGCAGGCGCTGCTGCCGCGCGGGCCGCTGGTGCTCGACGGCGTCTCCTTCTATGGCCAGATGGTGCCGTCCCAGGAAGTGGCCGGAGATTATTTCGACTATTTCGTGATCGACGAAAACCGCGCCGGGTTCCTGATCGCGGACGTCTGCGGCAAGGGCACGCCGGCGGCGCTGTTCATGGCGATGTCGCGCACCATCGTGCGTTCGCTGGCGATGACCGGCCAACCGCCGGGCGACGTGCTGACCGAAGCCAACCGGGTGCTCGCCGAAACCAATGACAAGAACCTTTTCGTGACGCTTTTCTACGGCGTCGTCGATCGCGGCACCGGCCGGCTGAGTTATGCCAATGCCGGCCATGTGCCGCCGATCATGAAGACTATCGAGGGCGAGGTGTCCTATCTGCCGGCAACCGGCGACCTCGTGCTCGGCATGATCGGTGATATCACTTATGAAACGGTCGATATTGCGCTTGTCCGCGGCAGCCTGCTGGTTTGCTACACAGACGGAATTCCGGAAGCCTTCAACGCCGGCGACGAGCAGTTCGGCGACGAGCGCCTGTTGCGCATGATTGCCAAAAAAACTGAGCTCGGACCCGGCGCGCTGATCGACGAATACCGTCGCGCGGTGATCTCCTTTGCAGCCGGAAGGCCGCAATATGACGACATCACGCTGTGTATCTGTGCTTTCTGAAATAGGTCCCGCAGCCGGGGCCAACGCACTCGGCACCGCGAGTTTTCAGCGGAGGGCAATTCCGTTCAAGCAGCGACCAGATGTTTGATCTCGGGTTTTAATGGTGCATTGTTTTCTTGGAATGGAGGAAAGCACAGTGGACCAAATCTCACACGGGAGTGCCACGACGACAAAGGCAATCCGTCGAGCAATACAAAAATAGTAAGAGAGCCCGAGGGTGTCTTGGAAGCGCTACGGGCTCAACCAGAAAATTGTTGCGAAGTGGAGGAAACGGGCGTTGGTGCATGGATCTGGGATTGAGCGACTGACACTGCTTCAAAGGGGCAGAACAAGAACTGCTCTCACAGACACGCCGCCTTTATCAACGAAAGACAGTATCGGGCGCTGCCGCCTTCTCTATGCGGCGGCCCCGTGCGGTTGGGAGCGGCGGCTTGTGGTGGGCCTGCCGAAAAGCAGACTGAGCGCTTTTGTGACAACAGGGGCGTTGGTTCTGATCCCATATGTGGACGGCCCCCAGCTCGCAAGATGTTTTGAGATAATTTTGATCTGATCGCTTGCGTCCATATGTCCGGCCTGTTGTTGCGTTCGCACATGAACGCTGGCCAAGATGGTTTCCGCAACACAAGTCCCAAACATCAAGATGGCCTTTAACTGCCAATGGGATCAGCGGGGTATCCTGTGTCCCGGATCGATCGATCACACCATCTGCTCCTATCTTGCAAGTTCTGGCATCAGCAACACGTAGCGAAGATTAGGATGTCCCCGGTTCTTGCCCGCGATCTTCATGCGGCGCAACCCATCAGGACTGGCGCTGATTTTGCGCTGTATGTCTCCCTGGAGACCATGAGCTTCCAGGCCATGCGCGCCATCTTGTTGGCGAGTGCGACAGCTGCCAGTTTGGGCGGCTTGCGCTTAAGGAGTTCCATCAGCCACCGAGAGGCCTTACCAGATCGCCGCGCGTGCTGAATGACAGCGGTTGCTCCAACCACCAAGACTGCCCGCAGTGCTTCGTCGCCGGCTCGCGTGATACAACCGAGCCGCAGCTTGCCGCCGGTCGAGTGATCCTTTGGCGTCAACCCTATCCAAGCTGCAAACTGGCGGCCGGATCGGAATAGCTCCGGCGCCGGTGTTTTCATGATCAGGAGCGCCGCACCGATTGGGCCAATGCCGAGAGACGTACGCTGCGTTCGTCGTTGCGCTGCCATGCCTTTACCTTCGCCTCCACATCAGCAATCTTCTTTTCCAGTTGGGCGTATTAATGGTCACGTTTACCCCATACGCTCTGAGGCATAGGAACCAGGGCTTGCCGGGAAGACGACGGTGCGATGTCCGTTAATGAAGGTGCGGTGGTGGATATGGGCGTGGATGGCCCGCGCCAGCACCTGGCTTTCGACGTCGCGGCCGAGAGAGACATAGTCTTCCGGAGACTGCGCATGGGTGACGCGCACGGTGTCCTGCTCAATGATCGGGCCTTCGTCGAGATCGGCAGTGACGTAATGGGCCGTCGCGCCGATCAGCTTCACGCCACGTTCGAAAGCCTGCTTGTAGGGATTGGCGCCCTTGAACGACGGCAGGAAGGAATGGTGGATGTTGATGATCCGGCCGGACATCTTCTGGCACATCTGGTCGGACAGGATCTGCATGTAGCGGGCAAGCACGATGAGTTCGGTGCCGGTCTGCCTGACGAGGTCCATGATGCGCGCTTCGGCCTCAGGCTTGTTGGCCTCGGTCACTGGAATATGGTGGAAGGGGATATCGTGATTGACCACGACCCTCTGGTAGTCGAAGTGGTTGGAGACCACGCCGACGATCTCGATCGGTAGTGCGCCGATCTTCCAGCGGTAGAGCAGGTCGTTCAGGCAGTGGCCGAAGCGGGATACCATCAGCAGGACCTTCTCCCGCTTGGCGGCATCATGCAGGCTCCAGGTCATGCCGAAACGCTCGGCAATAGCGGGGAAGCCCTGTGCGAGCTTCGCTTCATTGGCCTCTTCCTCGGAGATGAAGGAGACGCGCATGAAGAACCGACAGGTGCCGAGGTCGTCGAACTGGGATGAATCCACGATGTTGCAGCCGTGATCGGCGAGATAGCCCGAGACTGCAGCGACGATGCCGCGGGTCGACGGACAGGAAATGGTCAAAACATAGGTCTTCATGGTCATCTCGTGAATGCCCTGTGACGGCGTCATCTGAATCGTAGGACGGGTGCATGGGGGGAGGCGGTGCAGGTTGTTCTGAACCAGCACCGCCTCGGCGCCTGGGGAGGTTCTTCAGGCGCGGGATTTCTTGCGTTGGCGGTGCACGTCGATGACGACTGCCGCGACGATGATCGCGCCCTTGACGATCTCCTGGTAATAGGCGCCGACCTTGAGGAAGGTGAAGCCGGAGGTCACCACACCGAGAATAATCGTACCGATTACCGTCCCGGTGATCCGGCCGACGCCGCCGGAGAGCGAAGCGCCGCCGATGACGGCCGCCGCGATGGCGTCGAGTTCGAAGGAGACGCCCATGTTCGGCTGGCCGGACTGGGCGCGGGCAGCAAGCATGACGCCGGCGAGGCCGGAGAGAAGGCCGGCGACCGCATAGACCTTGATCAGGTGCTTGCCGATGTCGATCCCGGAGACGCGTGCAGCCTGGCTGTTGGCGCCGATTGCATAGGTGAACTTGCCGTAGCGGGTATAGGACAATGCGACGTGGAAGATGATTGCCACGACGAAGAAGACGATGACCGTTCGCGGGACGGGAAAGCCCCAGAGACTGAAGCTCTGGCCGAGCCAGGCGAAGTTTTCGTTGAGCAAAGCGACGGGTTGGCCTTCGGTATACCATTTGGCCAGGCCGCGGACTGAAACCATCATGCCAAGAGTGGCAATGAAGGGCGGAATTCCTGTCTTGGCGATAAGAAGGCCGTTCAGATAACCCAGGAATGCGCCGAGCAGCACGCCGACCAGAAGCGGCCAGAGCGGGCTTGAATCGATGAACCAGTCCAGGCCGAAAGCCGCGTATTCCGGTTGCAGGAAAACGGCACGGGCATTCAGCGAGGTCTGGGCGAAGCTCGCAGCCACCATGGCGATAAACCCGACCATGGAGCCGGACGAGAGATCGACCCCGCCGGTGATGATGACCTGCGTCACGCCGACGGCGATGATCCCCGTGACGGCGACCTGCAGGACGATTATGGATAGGCGCTGCTTGTTCGCCAGAAAGCTTTCGCCCACGACGTACCAGCCGATCACTTCGAAAATAAGGGCGATCCCGATCAGGACTGCCAGTATGGAGAATTCCGGCGGAAGTCGCCGAATTTTCTTCAAGCCCGTCTTGGAGGTCTCCCCCAGTTCGTTGATGGCATCAGACATGATATCCTCCCGGCTGTGCCGTCAGCGCGACGCCAGCTCCATTATCTTGACTTGATCGGCTTCGGCCCTGTCCAGGATGCCTGTGACCCGCCCCTCATGCAGCACGACGATCCGGTCACTCATGCCGAGCACCTCCGGCATCTCCGACGAGATCATGATGATCGCCACACCCTGGCCCGCGAGCTGCGAGATCAGCCGGTGGATCTCGGCCTTGGCGCCGACATCTATGCCGCGGGTGGGTTCGTCGAGGATCAGGATCTTCGGATTGGTCATCAGCCAGCGACAGATCAGCACCTTCTGCTGGTTGCCACCCGACAGGTTGATGATCGGCTCCCGCATGTCGGGCGTGCGGACCCTGAGGCGGTTGGCCATGTCGGTGGCCGCCTTCCGCAGCTCTTCCTGCTGTACGAAACCGAGCTGCACATAGCGCTGTTGCAGCACCGCCATCTGCGCGTTTTCCTGTATGTCGAGCAGCAGGAAACATCCGGTCTCCTTTCGATCCTCCGTCAGAAACGCCATGCCATGCGCCATGGCGACGGACGGCGAGGAAACGGTCAATTGCTTGCCGAAAAGCTCGATCGTCCCGGAATTTGCAGGGGTCACGCCGAAGATTGTCTCCGCGACGTTGGACCGGCCCGAGCCGACGAGGCCGGCAAAGCCGAGGATCTCGCCGGCCCGGAGATCGAACGACACGTCGCGGAAGACGCGGTTCAGCGTTAGCCCTTTTACCGACAGCACGACGTCGCCGATCTGCGCCGATTCTTTTGGGAACATCTGGGTGATCTCGCGCCCGACCATCATGCGGATGATGTCTTCGCGGGTCACCTCCGAGGAATTGCAGGTCGCAACGTACTTGCCGTCGCGAAAGACGGAGAACTCGTCAGCGATCTCGAAGAGTTCGTTCATCTTGTGAGTGATGTAGATGATGCCCTTTCCTTCCTCGCGGAGGGAACGGATGATCCGGAAGAGGTGGTTCACCTCCCTCTCGGTGAGGGCCGATGTCGGTTCGTCCATGATGAGGACATCGGAATCGAAGGATACGGCCTTGGCGATCTCGACCATCTGGCGGTTGGCCACGCTGAGCTTGCCGACCTTGATTTCCGGATCGATTTCGATCCCGAGGCGCTCAAACAGCGCGTCCGTTCGACGGTTCATTTCGGCGTGGTCCACGATACCGAAACGCCCGAGCGGTTCACGACCGATCCAGATGTTTTCCGACACGGTCATGGGCGCCATCAGATTCAGTTCCTGATGGATCATCGCGATTCCGTTCTGAAGCGCGTCGAGCGGATTCTTGAGGCGGATGTCGACGCCACGCAGTTTGAATGAGCCGCTGTCGGGCGTGTAGATGCCCGCGAGGATCTTCATCAGCGTGGACTTGCCGGCGCCGTTCTCGCCCATGAGGGCATGCACCGTCCCGCGTTTCAGCTTCAGCTGCACGTTGTCCAGAGCAACGACACCTGGAAACTCCTTGCGCACGTCCTCGACTTCCAGAAGATATTTGCTGCCCGGGACAGCGCCGCTCCTGCGAACGGCCTCCATGGTCTGGGGACTGATGATGCGTTCAGCTGACATGGTGGTCCTCCTCCACGAGAGTGATCCGCTGCCTCGCAAGGCAGCGGATCGGCCCATCCTCGGTCAATTCTTCGTCGTGAACTTGGCCATGTTTTCAGGCGTCACGAGCTGGAACGGGATCCAGACCTTGGCGTCCACTTTCTCACCCTTGGCGAGCTTTATGGCAGCGGCGACCGCACCCGAGCCCTGGCCGAAGGCATCCTGGAAGACGGATACATCCAGATTGCCCGCCTTCATGTAGGCAAGTGCTTCCTGGGTGGCATCGATGCCCGCAACGACCACGTCCTTCATATTCCAGCCGGCGGATTTCATGGCGTTGATCGCGCCAATCGCCATGTTGTCGTTGTTGGCGATGACAGCCGCCGGCTTGTGGCCGGCCGCGATCCAGTTGGTCATCAGGTCCTGAGCCTTGACCGGATCCCACACGGCGGTCTGCTGGTCGAGGATCTTGATGCCCTTGCAGTCCGGCGTCGCGATCACGTCGTGGATGTCCTTCGTGCGCTGGACGGCAGCCTGGTTGGCAAGATCGCCGACCATGACAAGGATATCGCCCTTGCCGCCCAGGATGCGACATACTTCCTTGGTCTGCAGCGTGCCGGACTGAACTTCGTCGGAGGCGACGAATGCCCCCTTGGGGCCAAGCTTGTCGACGTCTGCCGGCATCCGGTTGACGTAGACGATCGGGATGCCGGCATCGTTCGCCAGCTTCGTCATCGGCGCCGTTGCCGTGGTGTCGACGGCATTGACGATGATCGCATCGACCTTCGAGGCGATGAAATTCTGGATCTGGGAAAGCTGCTTCTGAACGTCATCATCCGCGATTTCGATCTGGACCGGCTGTTTTGCATCGGCCGCAGACTTCTCGATACCCTTGCGCAGAACCGTCAGGAACGTGTCGGAATTGGCCATGGACACGCCAATATTGCCTGCATAGGCACTCGATGCCATCAGAACGCCGAGCACGGCACCCGCCAAAAATTTCTTCATCTCTTCCTCCTCTGAAACGGTGCCCGGCAAACACCTCAAAAAGCCGGTCGCCTCCTCCCCGAAGGCAATCTCACGAACCGATCCGGTCACTCCCGCCGGATCGGTGAAGACGTCAAAGTCTGTCCCGGATCAGCTCCATGCTATTGCGGATCATCGCTTGCGGATCGCTCGATGCGTGAACGGGTGACGCGAACGGTTCGAACGAGAACGGGCCGGGATAACCAGCGTCGGCGAGCGCACGGATTTGACCGATATTGTCCAGCCGGTCTCGTGCCGTCACCATCACGCGATGCGGGTCGCGCATGGCGTCGATGCTGACGTCCTGGTCATCGACGCCGGAAATGTGCACCAGCCCCGTCAAATCCGGAAATATATCCGGCTCGCCAGCCAGCACGTGGTGGAAAGTGTCATGAACCAGCTTGAAGCTCTCGCGGCCATCGATCGCGGCAATCGCTTCCGCTGCTTCTTTCTTGGAGCGAAGCGAGCAAATCTGGAAACCGAGCGGCTCCACGAGGCCGATGAGGTTGTTGTCCCGCAGGATAGGTTTCAGTGCCTTGAGCGCAACGCGCAAATTCCCCTGACGCTCTCCCTCCAGCCTGCCGCTTCCATCGTTGACGGGCACGAGAACCAAAGCTTTTGCGCCGCAGGCAGCAGCATAGGCGGCCAGTTCCCTGGCTTCCGCTTCCCGCTCCGGCGTCCATTCGTTGAAGCGCTGCAGGGCATTGATCGAAATGATTTCGGTTCCGTGCGCCTTTGCCAGGTCTCCGACCGTCTCAGGTGAAGTCCCGTCGAGAATGGCATTACCCGCAAGATCGTTGCGGATTTCGAATTCCCGGACACCGAGCGATACGCCCAGTTCGAAAAAAGCGCCGAGCGGCATGTGTGGCGCAACCATGTGGTTGAGCGCGAAGGTAAGCGCGGCCATGAGTTCTCCCGAAGTTTGGCGGCCGGCTTTCCTCCTCCGTCCCGCTGAACGAGGTCATCAGGTTTCGTGGCGTTGGTCAAAGAAGAAATAGCAATATTCTATCTCATTTATGAAAGAATTTGCGGATTCTGATGATGGATTTCCATCATTGCGGCTCAGATGTTTTCCGGCACGCAGATTTCGAGCGGCAGGAAAGTCTGGCCTGGCGCCGTCGCGGGGCCGGTATCCACCGCCTCGACCATCAGCTGGACGAGTTCGCGGCACAGATTGGCAAGCGGTGTCGCAATCGCCATGGTCACGATCTCATCGGCCAGCGCTGCGCGGGAAATTGGCGTCAGTTCGTTGACGACGATAACATGCTTGCCGCCGAGCTTTTCTTCCCGGATGGCGGAAATGGCGCCTTCCATTCCGCCACCGGCAACATAGAAACCCACAAGATCCGGATGGCGGTGCAACAGATCCAGCGTTGCCTCGTGGGTGATTTCCACCGTTTCCAGGTTAACCAGCGTGTCGAGAACCTCGAAGTCGGGGGCGTGTTCGCGGAAGTAGGACCGAAAGCCGATCTCGCGCAATTCGTGACCGTGAAAGCGGTGACTGCCGACGAAAACAGCCACTTTCCCAGGTTTTTTTGCAGCCCTCGTGATCATCCAGGCTGCCGTCCGGCCGGCCTTGCGGTTGTTGAGCCCGACATAGCCCTCGCGGATGCCGGAGGCGAAATCGGACAGGAGTGAGAATACCGGGATGCCCTTTGCCTTCAGTTCTTCCGCTGCCACCGTCAGGGCCGGATAGTCCGGGGATGTCATGGCGACCGCCTGATTCCTGACGCCTACCTCTCTCAGCTTGTCGGCCAATTCGCTCGGTGTCTGGTTGGCGCAGAATTCGATCTGCGCCACGCCGCGAATGCCGGGATGATTCTGGACGGCGATCTCGAGTTCCCGCTTGAAGCTCTGGTAGAAATGGTGGTTGGGCTTCTGCAGGATGAAGCCCAGCCGGTATTGCGGCAGCCCCTCGAACACTCGCTGCCGCAGCAATCCTACGGCATGGAAGCCAATCTCGTTTGCCGCGTCATAGACGCGCCGCGCCGTGTCCTCGCGCACCTTGTGCCGCCCGTTCAGCACGCGGTCCACGGTTGCGACGCTCACTCCCGCAGTCTTGGCCAGATCCGCGATCGTCGGTCTTGATCCCATCTGTTCCTCCCTCAAGTGAGAGGTTTCTATCATGGAATAAATCAAGAATGATAGCTTTTGATAGAATATATCATGCGTGGATTGTGATCCGTCAGAACAACGATAATCCTCAAGATCAGATTCCATGCGGCGCCTTTGATGGCGACCGCATCGAAACCGATGGAGGAGATCTATGGCGAGGACAGCGGCAAAGCGTGACTACAGCCTGCTTGGGCGCGATGCGCAGGCAGCGGTGGCCAATGGGCTCGCGGCGGCGCAGTGGTATCATACCGAGGTTCCGCGCAAGCAGATGAAGGAATTGATGAAGCGGGAGGATGGGCCAGCCCTCCGGGACACGGCGATCTGGCTTGGCTGTATGGTCGTCTTTGCAGCGCTTGGCATCTATTTCTGGGGCAGCCTCTGGGCGATCCCTTTCTTCCTCGCCTACGGCGTGTTCTACGGGTCCGCCTCGGACAGCCGCTGGCATGAATGCGGTCATGGCACGGCATTCAAGACGATGTGGATGAACAACTTTGTCTACCAGATCGCCTGTTTCATGATCATGCGCAATCCGGTGACCTGGCGCTGGAGCCATACCCGGCACCACACCGATACGGTCATTGTCGGCCGGGATCCGGAAATCGCGGTGATGCGTCCGCCGGATCTCCTGCGGCTGATCCTCAATTTGTTCGGCCTGCTGGATGCCTGGCATGCGGTGATCGACATGGTCCGAAACGCGTTTGGCGTCATCAGCGCCGAAGAGAAGATCATCATTCCGGAGACGGAGCAGCCGAAGGCGATCCGCGTCGCGCGCATCTGGCTCGCGATCTATGTGGCGACCGTTGCGCTCGCGATCGCCCTGAATTCGATCCTGCCGCTGATGCTGATCGGCATGCCGCGCCTTTATGGTGCCTGGCACCATGTCATGACCGGCCTGTTGCAGCATGGCGGCCTTGCCGACAACGTCACCGACCACCGGCTAAACAGCCGCACGGTCTACATGAACCCGATCAGCCGCTTCATCTACTGGAACATGAACTATCACGTGGAGCATCACATGTTCCCGATGGTGCCCTATCACGCGCTGCCGAAGCTGCACCAGACGATCAAGGACGATCTGCCGGCACCCAATCCGTCGATCCTCGACGGTTATCGCGAGATGATCCCTGCCTTCCTGCGCCAGCTCCGAAACGAGGATTATTTCCTGAAGCGCGAGTTGCCGCCGACGGCAAAGCCCTATCGCGAAGACTTCCACAGCGACGCAATGGCGCCAGCGGCGGAGTGACGCCGGCATCCGACAAAATAAGCTATAAAGGGGAGGAGAGCCCGATGAGCACCTGGATCGACGTCTGCGACAAGGACGAGATCGACGAAGAGGATGTCATCCGCTTCGATCACGCCGGCAAGAGCTACGCCGTCTATCGCAGCCCGGAAGACAGTTTCCACGCGACCGACGGACATTGCACGCACGAGAATGTCCATCTGGCCGATGGTCTGGTGATGGACGATATCATCGAATGTCCGAAGCACAACGGCCGCTTCAACTACAAGACCGGCCAAGCCAAGGGCGCGCCCGTCTGCGTCAACCTCAAGACTTATGCGGTCAAGGTCGATGGTGGCCGCGTCTTCATCCAGGTCGGCTGAGATGGGTGACAAAGGCATGGTGATCGTCGGCGCCGGCGAAGCGGGCGTGCGCGCGGCCTTTGCCCTGCGGGAGCGGGGTTACCAGGGGACCGTCACGCTGATCGGCGACGAACCGCATCTCCCTTACGAACGTCCGCCCCTGTCGAAGGGGGGCGAGGAAGCCGGGACCGTCCGGGCGATCGTCGCAAGCGAACGTTTTGCCGAGGCGGGGATCACCTTCCTGCGAGGGCAGCGGGCTATCTCGCTCGACCTGGCACGCCATGCGCTGCGACTGGAAGCGGGCGAAATACTGTCCTACGAACGGCTGCTGCTCGCAACCGGCGCCGCGCCGCGCCGGTTTCCAGGCCTTGCCACGAGCGATCGTATCCATGTGCTGCGGACCGTCGAGGACGCGTCCGCCATTCGTCGCCACATGCGGGAGGATGGCTGCGTGGCCATTCTCGGCGGCGGCTTCATCGGGCTCGAACTGGCCGCGATGGGCCGGAAACTCGGGACGGCCGTCACCTTGTTTGAAGCGCAACCGCGCGTGTTGATGCGCGGTGTTCCCGAAAAGCTTGCGCTCGCCTTGCAGGCACGGCACGCGGCAGAAGGCGTGGAACTCCTCTGCGGCGTGGGGATCGAGACCATCGCCGATGGCGAGAGCGGCGTTACCATCGGGTTCGCCGATGGTCGCCGGATCGAGGTCGATGCGGTCGTGGTCGGGATCGGTGCCCAACCCAACACCCGTCTTGCCGCAGAAGCAGGGCTTGCGATCGACAACGGCATAGCCGTCGATCGCCATCTGGCGACCAGCGATCCGCACATTTTCGCAGCCGGCGACTGCTGCTCCTTTCCCGTCATCGCCTATGGCGGTCGGCGCGTGAGGCTTGAATCCTGGCGCAACGCGCAGGAACAGGGCAGCGTCGCGGCGGCCAACATGCTGGGAGAGGCCGCATCCTTCGATGCGGTGCCCTGGTTCTGGTCGGACCAATACGACCTGACGCTGCAGGTAGCCGGCCTGTCCGACGGCGCGACATCGACCGTCGGCCGGACGCTGTCTCCGGAGGCCGAAATCCTGTTTCACCTCGACGCGGACGGGCGATTGCTGGCAGCCAGCGGGCTTGGCCCCGGCGGTGCCGTTGCCCGCGACATTCGGCTGGCCGAGATGCTGATCGCCAGGGGCGCGCACCCCGATCCCGCTGCACTCGGCGATCCTTCCGTCAAGCTGAAATCCCTTCTGTGAGCGCCTGGCGCCAAAGGATGAACCGATGAAATCCAACCGTCCCACCGTTGCCGATATCCTGGCGCTCAAGGGCAAGCGCCAGCTCAGCATGCTTCGTGTCGTCACGCTCGAGGAGGCGGAAGCCGCCGACAGGGCCGGGATCGAAATGGTCTCCGTGCCGCCGGCACTCCTCGGGCCTGCGTTCCGCGAGGTGGCGCCAAGCGTCTTTGCCGTGCCGGGGCTCGAATACGGCGACTTCGTCACCACGGAGGAATATCTGCGAGCGGCCTTCAAAGCGATGCGGGCCGGGGGAGACGCTGTCTATTGCGCGGCAAGCCTCCGGATCATCCGAGTGCTCAGGGATGAGGGGATTCCGGTCTGCAGCCATGTCGGTCTCATTCCCTCGAAGGCAACATGGACCGGTGGCTTCAAGGCGGTCGGCAAGACCGCCGACAGCGCGATGGCGATCTGGAATGCCGTCAAGGCCCTTGAGGAGGCTGGTGCCTTCGCCGCCGAGATCGAGGTGGTTCCCGCCGAAGTTGCCTCGCTGATCAGCGCCCGGACGTCTCTCTTCATGATCTCGATGGGGGCGGGGGCCGATTGCGACGCGCAATATCTTTTTGCCGATGACGTGCTCGGACTGAACCGCGGGCACGTGCCTCGACATGCAAAGACCTATCGCAACTTTGCCGCAGAGTTCGACCGCCTGCAGCACGAGCGCATCGCAGCCTTCCGGGAATTCCGCCAGGACATCGAGAGCGGAGCCTATCCGGCGGAGCCGCACAATGTCGGTGTGGCGGGTGAGGAACTTGCCCGTTTCCGCGATATGATCAACGGCTGATCTAGCCACAAGCGATCAACCATGACAGTGAACTTTGCTCTTGTGGGCGCCGGCCGCATCGGTCGGGTGCATGCTGAACCGCGCCGGATTTGCCGGAGGCCATTTCGTTTGGGTGTTCTGCTTCGTGATCCAGCACCATTCGAATGGCGCTCACGGACTTCGGGAGAGAATTTGTTCGTTGTCTTGCTCATATAGGCTCCAATCTCTCAGAAGCCTCCGGCATATCGATCGGCTCGTTGAACTTGGACGAGCTTGCTTGGGCATTCATCCTGCAAAGAGAAGCCTGGGAAAGCAACCGATCGCTTTCCGAGCGAAGCCCGCAGGCCATCGCGCCCGACATTGCCGCACACCTTCTGTCAGGATCGCTCCTCAACGACGGAGATGTACAAGGCGTGTCGGATTCCAGAGCACTTCTCCAGGGAAATCGGCCGGTTGTTCGCCGAAAACGTCCTTCTCGCTCTTCCGACATTGGCCGTGAGACCGCCAAGGCGCGACGCCACGGGGCAATGTCTCGCAACGGTTCGCTCCGGCCGCATCGATACCTTGACCGGGGGGACCGGCAGCGACTGGCTAGAAGGTGCGGGAGGCAATGACACGATCTATGGAGGAGATGGAAGCGACACCATCTTCGGCGATGTGTCCACCGACGTGAGTGCTGCTGTAGGATCAACAGGCGGCTCTCAGGCGGATACTATTTACGGTGGAGTTGGAAACGATTCGATCACTTCCGCGGCAAACGATATCGGCACCGAGATTTACGGGGAAGCTGGGATCGATATCCTTACCGTTACTCAAGGCGCCGCCTTTGGTGGCTCCGAAAGTGATACGATCAATGTTCGCTGTGCCGGGATTGGACTTGGTGGGAGCGGCAATGACATTCTTAACGGCGAAAATGGTGAGCGCGCAAAGCAGGGGACACCGGTAGAGAACACGACAGCCTTCGACCATGGCCATTGGAAAGTCCGGCAGGCAACGCCCGAAGAAATGGCAGAATTCATCGGGGTTCAGGCAGCTTACGAGAAGTCTGTAACTGATCGGAAAGCTTAGGAAAAAGAAATAACCAATCAGGAGAGCCACGAAGCTTACCTGAGTAATGTTGCTGACATGGACCTCGGTGCCGCCCGAAGGGAAGTTAACGTCGTAAAGGTCTACATGGAGAGCGGAATCTTGGACGGTCTGCATATCAACGCCTTCAATGGCGACCAAAAAACATCGTCGCTTCAGGAATATCTATCTTGGGTCTACCAGCGGATCGAAGCACTCGAGGAATCGGCGCGGGCCGCCTCGTGATACTTGGGCTCACGGCTGCTATTGCCAGCCGTCGTTTGGCAGTTAAGCAGGTTCTTCCTCGTTTTACGTGGTGCTGAGGGAGACCTTGCTGTAGGAGAGGCCCTGGTCGCGCAAAGCATGGTGCATAGCAAAGAGCCCCCGGTGAGCTTCTTGTGGGCGAGACGGGCGCCGGCGATGTGTCGCAGCGTCGACGATTGCGTCCTCCGACAGGAGGGATCTGCCGGTGGCACGCTCGGAAAGGCTGATCTATTCCTCGACGGCCGAGCGAAGGTTCTTTATCAGATGAAACCGGGGACCTGCTTGGCCTGTTATCCGCCTTCGCGGACGGCCCTGAGTATAAAGGCCGCAGCGGATCGGTCCATACTTCGGGGGATTCCTTCACCACCGTTGACCTTGGCGCTGCCACCGACAAGGCATTCTCGTTCGGCTGAACCGACGACTGTGAGCGGATCGAGCAATTGTTGAACGAAGTCGAACAAACACGATAGTTTCTGAAGTGTCGACGGTTCGATTCCGTTCAAGGCGAAGGAGCACGCACGCGGAAAATGGCCTCTTTGATAACGTACGCTATCGCGCGAACTACGATCGAATGCTCACAGTCGCACCGATGGTGAGTCTCGTACTTCCTGAAAATTGTGCAAAAGAATGCGCCGCCACCGAGGCGGCCTGCGAGCACCGTAGTGAGACATTCTCAAAAAGCAGGTAACCACACGATCAAGCACATTTTTCTCGCACCCGGGCGACAGCCGCTAGGGTCTACATACCAAGGCACAGGACCTTAGTCCGCATTGACTAGTTGTAGCTAGTCCTAGTTCCTCGATCTTCGCGACAAGCGTTGGCGAGCCGGCGGCCGGAGGAGTGTGCGAATTTTTCCGGAAACTGCCCCTTGGATCTCAAAGACAATCTGATGGCGAGGGGTATCAGGGGTCCGATGGAAGCAATGCGCGCCTGCCGTCAAGCGTCCACCGAGCTTAGTGAAAGCTCCAACCCCGTTCAGATTTAGACCTTACGGCCATATGGCCTTGGTTCCATGTCCATATCTTTTCTCACCCAATCCCGGCGCTATGTCTAATTGGCCTGCAACCCTACGCGTTGGTAACCCGGTTTCTCAGGGTGCCAACAGTGCCTATTTCAACTTCAACGAGGTCGCCTTCCCGCATATAGATAGGCGGCTCACGGCGGTCTCCGACTCCGCCCGGCGTGCCGGTAACGATCACGTCGCCCGGCGACAGCGGAGTGAATGTCGAGCAATAGGCGATCAGCTTCTCGATCGGAAAGATGAGATTTGCCAAATGTGAATCCTGCATCACGGTTCCATTCAGCCGAAGCTGGATCGGCAGCAATCGATAATCGCCTACCTCGTCCGGCGTGACCAAAGCCGGGCCAAACCCGCCGGTAGCGGGGAAGTTCTTGCCGGGAGTGAACTGACTGGTGTGCCGCTGCCAGTCGCGCACGGACCCGTCGTTATAGCAGGCGTAACCGGCGACATAATCCATAGCAATTCCCTCGGAAATATTGCGGCCGTGTCTGCCTATGATGATGGCAAGCTCCGCTTCGTAGTCGAAGCGCTCCGAAAAAGAAGGCTTGAGCATTGGTTGATCGTGGCCGACTTGCGAATCCGCAAAACGGGTAAAGATCGTCGGATACTCAGAGTCGGGCCGCTTCGTTTCCTTGCGGTGATCGTCGTAATTGAGGCCCACACAGATGATCTTGTCCGGATCGGGAATCACGGGGAGCAGTTTAAGGTCGTGGAGCGGCAGCTGCGGTGCTTGCCCCAGTCGATCATGCGCCTGGCCCAGCAATCCACTTGCAAGCGCGTGTTTGAGGGTCGTCACCTGAGGCGCCAGACGACCGGTAAGGTCGAATACAATTTCGTCGGACAAAACGCCGAAGCCGTCTTGCCCTTGGTACTC
Organism: Neorhizobium sp. T25_13; assembly: GCF_002968675.1. NCBI lineage: Bacteria > Pseudomonadati > Pseudomonadota > Alphaproteobacteria > Hyphomicrobiales > Rhizobiaceae > Neorhizobium > Neorhizobium sp. T25_13. Next base: position 479,429 of record NZ_PVBI01000001.1, on the reverse strand, counting down.
GAAGCTCACAAATTTCATGCAGATCTCACATTGAATAGGGTTGATGGTTTCGAGAACGTTCGGCGCCGCGGCCTCAAGTCTCTTCGGCAAATGCGGCGTTGCGTCCACGCCGGATTTGCGGAAGAAGGACAATCACACAGATGATCGCAGCGGCGCTCAGCATGACGACGGATAGAGGGCTTTGATAGAAAATCGCCACGTCGCCATTCGAAAGAAGCAGCGCCCGGCGGAAATGCTCCTCCATAAGCGGACCGAGAATAAACCCGAGAAGGAGGGGCGCCGCTTCGGCGCGCATTCGCCACAACAGGCACCCCAGCAGCGTGAAGCCCGCTGCGAAATAGATCGGCAGTACCCGGTTTCCGATACTGTAGAGACCGACGCAACATACCGTCAGGATGATCGGAAACAGGATCCAGTAATTCACGCGGATGAGCCGCACCCAGAGAGGAATGAGGGGCAGGTTCAGCACGACCAGAATTGCATTGCCGATCCACATGGAGGCAATCAGACCCCAGAAAATATCCGGGTTGGAAACCATTACGAACGGACCAGGCGCAATATTATGCACCATAAGCGCTCCGATCATCAGCGCCATCACGCCGTTGCTGGGTATGCCAAGCGTCAGCATGGGAATGAAGGAGGTCTGTGCTCCCGCGTTGTTGGCGGCTTCCGGGCCTGCTAACCCCGCCACTGCGCCATGGCCAAACTCCTCAGGGTGTCGTGACAGGCGCTTTTCCATGGCATAGGATGCGAAAGAGGAAATCATCGCACCACCGCCAGGCAGAAGCCCGAGAACCGAGCCAACCATCGTGCCTCGCAAAACGGGAAACGCTGCCTGCTTTGCCTCCTTTCGGCTCATCCAGAGATTGCCAAGCGTCGGAGACGTTACCTCCCGGGCGGTATCGTTGCGGATATTCGTGACGATGTCGGTGAACGCGAACAACCCCATCGCGACCGCAACGAATTCGATTCCCTCCGTTAGCGAAAAGGAGCCGAAGGTAAAGCGGTAGGTGCCGCTGTTTACGTCAGCGCCGACGAGACCCAGGATCAGGCCGGTTAGCACCATTGCAACGCCTTTGATGAAAGACCCGTGCGCCAGCAGTGTCGCGGCAGTCAATCCAAGTACCATCATGGCGAAATATTCGACAGGTCCGAACAGAAAGGCCACTTCGGCAAGGATGGGAGAAAAACCCGCAATCAAAAGCGTTGCGATTGTGCCGGCAAAGAAGGACCCGATCGCGGCTATCGCGAGGGCTGCGCCGGCGCGTCCCTTGCGCGCCATCTGGTGTCCGTCGAGACACGATACGATCGCCGAAGATTCGCCCGGCAGATTGACGAGGATAGCGGTCGTCGAGCCACCATATTGGGCGCCGTAATAGATACCCGCGATCATGATCAGGCCGGTGACCGGCTCCAGCGAATAGGTGAGCGGTAGAAGCATTGCTATCGTGGCAAGTGGCCCCAACCCCGGCAATATGCCGATCGCTGTTCCAACGAGCACACCGATAAAGCAGAAGGTGAGATTGTTGAGCGACAGCGCAGCGTCAAAACCGATGCCAAGATTGTTGAACAGGTCCATTGAATCAAACCGCGATCATGGGCAAAGATATGCCGAGGAAATACACGAAGACGACGTAGCAGAAGATCAGCAGACCGGCGCTGAGCGCAGCAGCCCGTTTCCAAGTAAAATGTTCGGACGCTCGCAAAGCAATCACAACCTGCGCAGTGACTGCAACGGCTAGTCCCGCCGTTAGAACCAGGAATGCGAAGATGAGCAGCGAGGCAGTGATCAAGATTGCTGGCCAAAGCGGCAGATTTCTTGCAGTTTCGCCATTCCCCAGCAGGCCCTTGACGAAGATGATAAGGCCGATGAATGTGAGCAGAATGCCGAGCATGAACGGGAAGAAGCCCGGGCCCATCGCGGCGATTGTCCCCATCTGATATTGTAGCGACAAACCGGCCGTCAGCCCCCCAAAAAGGGTAAAGAACAGACCTGCCTCTATATCGGCTTTCCCGTTGGACGTTGAAAACACCTGACCAACCTCCCGGTGTCGTGATGATCTGCCTCGTCTGATCCGGCGTTTGCGGATCAGACGAGATGGGATTGGGGGGTTACTCGGGCTTCAGCCCGATGCTCTCGATGATGGACTTGCTCTTTTCCATCTCTTTGGCGAGATAGGTCTTTGCCTCCGCAGAGGTGCTGGCGACCGATGTGATGTTCTGGGCTGCCAGCCGGTCCTTGACGTCCTGCTGGGCGAAGATTGCCTTGAGCTCAGCGTTGAGCTTTTCGGTGACGGCGGGAGGTGTCCCGGCGGGTGCAATCAGCCCAAGCCAGTTCAGGTATTCGAAGCCTGGAACAGCATCTGCGATCGGCGGGATTCTTTCAGTGCCCAAAGGCTCGGTACCCGTGTGAGCGAAAGCTTTCATCTTCCCGCTTTCCACAAACGGGCGTACCGTCTCATACCCGGAAAACACCATGTCGACAAAACCACCCGCCACGTTGTTGAGACTTTCACCCGCTCCCTTGAACGGGATGTCGCGGATCTGGATGCCGGCGCTCTTGTTGAGAAGCCCAAGAGCCAGTTGCGCGCCCGCGCCTCGGCCCGATGTCCCGGCCGTCAGCTTGCCGGGGTTGGCCTTTGCGTAGGCGATAAGCTCCTGCATGGAATTGAACGGCAGATTGGCACGAACTCCCAAAACAAAAGGATAAGAAGTCAGGATCGATACCGGCACGAAGGTTTCGGTCTGGTATGGCAGCTTGGAATACAAAAACGGATTGTTGGCGATAGCGGCTGTGACGACCAGCAATGTCTGGCCATCCGGCGGCGCCTGGGCGAGCAACGCGGTGCCGATGACGGAATTGCTTCCTGCGTGGTTTTCCTTGACGATCGGTTGCCCTAGTTTTTGAGAGAGCTTGTCCGAGAATGCGGCCGCAACGGCGTCGGTGCCGCCGCCAGGAGCATAGGGAATGATAAGCTTGATCGGTTTGGTCGGATAAGGTGCGCCCTGGGCGGCTACATTTTCGATTGCCAGACCCGAGAAAGCGGCCATGGTCGCTACGAGCGCCAAAGTTCGAATAACCTGTCCCATTCGTCTCCTCCTTGAATGATCTCTTATTCTGTGAGCCGACAGCAACAAGGCCTCGTCACCTCCAGACGAAGTCCCGTGCTCAAAAATTGGCTTGGCGGTTACGCCTGCCGATGCCCGAAAGAAAGAGTAGCGGATGAAGACAACGTTGTCTATGCTATTTTGACCGTCCCGGTGGCTTGGTGTAGAGACGCTTCACGGCTTGTGGTTGCGACGCTGTTCAAGTGCGTGACCAGTAGCATCGATAGAGACGAGAATGACTATGGACCAGCGAGACGTAAAAAACCCGACACTGGTTGACGTGGCAAAGAAAGCGGGCGTTTCTCTCAGCACCGCGGCGCGCGTCTTGCGCAATTCCGATTATGCCGTTGATGCCAGGCTCAAGGAAAAGGTGAACGTAGCCGCCAAAGCCGTGGGATATGTCCCCAATCTTGTGGCTCGGCGATTGCGTGGAGGCAGGCAGGGTGTGGTCGGACTGGTGATTGGAGACATGCTCGATGCTCACTATGGCATGATCGCTGAAAGCGTAACGAAGCGAGCGGAGACCGCCCACTCCACCTTTGCCATCGTCTGCAACATGCAACGCGATCCGTTGCTGGAGATCAAATACCTGCGCAAGCTTCTCGAATACCGCGTCGACGGCATCATCATTGCTGGCGGCGGCTTCGATCAGTGGACCCATCACGGGGAACTCGTGGAGACGGTCGAGGAGTTGAAGCGCTCGGGTACGGTCGTCGTCTCGCTCATGCCGAGGAACATACAAGTACCTGTCTTTGCAGCAGATAGTGAGGCGATCGGAATTTCCAAGGCAAAGTTCATCGTCGAGAACGGGCACAAGAAAATCGGCATCCTGCTTGGTCCGGCGCGCAACGATATGACGAAGCAGCGCATGCAGGCAATGACGAGCTATCTGTCGGGTCACATGGTGGATTATGCGATTGCCAATATCGATTCCACCCCTGAAGCCGGTGCACGCGGTGCCGCCGAAATGCTTTTACGAAACCCGGATTTCACGGCGCTGATCTGTGGCTCCGATGCGATCGCATTTGGAGCAATCAGTCATCTTCGATCAGAGGGAATTGAAATCCCCGCGCGGATCTCTGTCATGGGCCTCGGCAATACGCGGCTAGCGACGCTATCCACGCCGCGGCTGACGACGGTTGAAATGAATTTCAACCGCGCAGGCGAAGCAGCACTGGACTTCATCATGTCGGACAATGCGTCATCGTCCCCCTCGAGCGGGGAAGTCATTGGTCATTCGATCGTCGTCGGAGAAACCTTCGCATCTCTTTAATATGGCGGTTATGCCGATACGCCAGATGTGTTTTACGGTCTCAGCACCATCGCAATAATCGTGACATTGACAGGTCAAATTTCTCCGGTTAGTGAAAAGACAACGTTGTCTAAAGCGGTATTTCCCTAAATGGCCTCGAATACGAATAGGACGTCGGTTATGGGCGTGCTGCCATCTCCAAAAGTCATCGCCGTCGCGGGTGCTTCAGACCTTGAACGTGGCAACTATTATGGCGCCCGGGTGCTCGCCAATCTCGTCGAAGGTGGCGCGCGGGCGACCGTCTATCCAGTCAACCCGCGACTGGCCGGCACGACCCTGCTGGGTCTTCCCGTTTACGGGTCACTTTCGGATCTGCCGTCGATCCCCGACATGGTGTTTGTGGTGACGCCGATCAAGTTCGTCATTCCCACGCTGGAAGAGGCCGCCAAGCTCGGCGTGCACAGTTGTGTTGTCGTGACGGCGGAAAGCGGCAGCGAGAACGAGCGTCTCATATTCCGCACACGGATTTCGCAACTGGCCAAGGTTTCCCGGATGCGGATTATCGGCCCGAATTCAATGGGTGTTTTGAACGGCAATCTCAGCCTGAATGGAAGCTTCGCATCGGGAACGCGCAGCGGTCGCGTTCCTGCGGGCGGGATTGCTTGCCTTTCACAGAGCGGGGCGACAATTTCAGCCATGTTGCAGTGGTTCGGCGAGACATCGGTCGGGTTTTCCTGGCTGGTCAGCACCGGCGACGAAAGCGCGACCGGCATCGAAGAACTGATGCAGGCCATGGTGGACGATCCGAGCGTGCATTCAATTATGCTGTTTTTGGAAGGCATCGGAGATGGTGCCGCGTTCAGGCGCGCGGCGCTGTCGGCGCGGCTGGGCGGAAAACCCGTCACCATGCTACAGGTCGGCAGATCCGTCAAAGGGCGCGAGGCGGTCCAATCCCATACCGGCCGGGTGGCAGGCGCGCGAGAGGTGTTTGCTGCAATCGCGCAGGAAACCGGCATCATCGAGACGGACAGTTTCGTCGAGTTCTTCAGTGTCGGTCGCACCATGGCACAACGGGCGCGGCGTCGCGACCATCTGCCGCGCAACCGGCGTGCGGCGGTCGTCACAGTGTCGGGCGGTGCTGCGTCGCTAAGCGCTGATCATATTGAGGCGATCGGCTGGGATCTGGCGCAATTTTCGCCAGCGATGGTCGCGGCGATGGCTGAGTCGACTGGACAGGCCGGCATTCATAATCCGGCAGATATCGGCGGGGTCTGGCGCAACCCGGAAAAGGTGAGGCGCGCAATAAACACCATCGCTCAAGACGCCAGCATCGACACGATCTTTCTGTCGCTGGGCGCCGGCGGCGTCTTCGCGGAGGCGGTTGCGCGCGCGATCGTGGTGGCTGCCGGGGAAGTTGCGCAGGACGTGTTCGTCGCCTGGGTAGGAATTTCCGCAGAAGTCCAGGCGATCTTCGATAAAGCCGGCATTCCCGCGTTCGGTGATTTTCCGCTGGCGGCCCGCGCCGCGGAGGCCTGTGCAAAGTTTTCGCAGAGCTATGCGGATAAGGACGGGGCGGTCGACCTGATAAGCCTGCTGGATGGAGCGCCGGTCAACGCATCGGCCGTGCCAGCGGATGGGACTCAGTCCATCTGGACCGTTACAGAAACGCTTGAGAACCTGAGGCTGGCAGGCCTGCCATGTGCGGCATTCGACGTCGTTCCGGCGCTTAATACCGCCGAAATCGGCGCCCGTGCCGAGCAGATCGGCTTTCCGGTTGCCCTCAAGCTCAGTTCGCCGGATATGAACCACAAGTCGGATGACGGTGGTGTCGCCATCCGACTTGGGGACAAGGCGGTGGTCGAGGCTGCTGCCGAAACGTTCAAGGAAATCGCTGCGCGGAAGAAGCTCACCGCGACGTCAGTGCTGATCCAGAAGATGTCGCAGGGTATGGAAATCCTGGTCGGGATCAAGCGCGACCCGTCTTTCGGACTAGTGCTTGTCGTTGGTCTCGGCGGCACGCTGGCGGAACTGCATGCGGAGATCGCAGCCGTTGTTCTACCTACGACACCGACCATGCTACGCAGGCTTTTGTCGCGAAACGCTCGTTTGAACATGCTCCTCGACGGCTATCGCGGCCAGCCCGCTGCCGACCGGGACGCGCTGGTGGCATTCCTTGCAGATTTCGCCGACTGGGCCCTCGGCAAGGGAGAGCCGCTTGCGGAAGTTGATCTCAATCCGGTGATGGTCTCGGGTGGGCTCATATCGATCGTCGATGCCCGCGCCGTGTGGAACTAGCCAATATAAATGACACGTGGAGGAAGTTTGTGGTCGGCATTAGGAACGAGGCCCGCATAATCGGGGTGGGCAATACCGAATACCGCAAGAAGATCGATCGTCCTGCCGAAGTGCTGGCGATTGAGGCTGTGCTGGCGGCAGCTGCCGATGCCGGGATCGATGCCCGGCAGATCGACGGGATCATACCCTATCCCGGCCATGTGGGCGATGATGTTATCCAAGCGGAGCTTTCGCTCAATCCGCGTTTCCGGGCGACGATCGACATGGGCGGCTGCGGTGCGGTGTCGGCACTTCGGCTCGCGTCGATGGCGGTTCTCAGCGGCGCAGCCGATCATGTATTGCTGTTTCGCGGATTAAGGGGGAGTTCCGGGACCCGCAAGGCGGATCGGCCGTCTTTCTTGCCTGGCCAGCCGTTCCGTCGGCATCTCGAACATGTGTACGGCATGAACACCCCGGCCCAGCGTTATGCGGTCCTCTGCCAGCGCTACAAGCACGAATACGGGCTCGATCGACGCACGCTTGGCGAGATCGCCCTGGCCGCCCGCGCCCACGCAAACCTCAACCCGAACGCCCAGATGCACGGCCGCGAACTGACGATGGACGAGTATCTGGCGGGGCGGATGATTGCCGATCCCTATACGCTGTTCGATTGCTGCCTGGAAACGGACGGAGCAAGCGCCGTGATCGTCTCGGCGCGCAACGAGGTGCGGGATATTCGCATCCTGTCGGTTGCCGAAGCGCAGGGCGTCTCGCCCGACGATACGTCGAACCGCGATCCCTTCCTCGATATCGGACTGACACAAGCGGCAGATCGGGTCTGGAACGATCTGGGTATGGGACCTGGGGATATGGACGCCGCAATGATCTATGACTGCTTTACTTTCGAGGTACTGCATCAGATCGAAGAGGCCGGTTTTGCCGCGCACGGGGAGGCGGCCGCGCTGATTGCCGATGGAGGCATTCGTCTGGGTGGCAGGTTGCCGATCAACACGCATGGAGGGATGTTGTCGGAAGGCCATCAGGCCGGCCTCAACCACGTGATCGAATCGGTACGCCAGTTGCGGGGGGAATGCGGTAGCCGTCAGGTCGAGAATGCCCGGCTCATCGCGGTAACGGGATGGGGACAACTTGGCGATGGAAGCTTCGCCGTTCTGGGAGGAAAAAATGTTTGATCTCGATCAGATTCCGATGCCGGATCTTTCTGATCCGAATTTTGCTCCCTTCTGGGAAGGCACACATAATCACCAATTGAAGATCCAGAAATGTGGCGCTTGCGAAACCCATCGCTGGCCGCCGCGCATCAACTGCCGGACCTGCCGGTCGAGCGATGTCGAGTGGGTGGCTGTCGAACCGCGCGGGACGCTGTTCACCTACACGATCGTCGGCCGCCCGACCGCGAGGGGATTTTCCTCCACGCCGTACACGGTCGGTTTTGTTGCGCTCGACGCGGTTCCGAACGTGCGTATCATCGGCAACGTCGTTGATGTCGATCCGTCTGCGGTGGCGATCGGTATGTCTCTCACCGGTCGCTTCGTCGCGGCCGGCCCCAACGAGGAGATGACGCTGATCCATTGGTCGCCGACGTCGATCGGCGCCTGATCATTGCGAGTGCCTGAACGTTGATGACTGGGAGGACAGAACATGGACGGACTGCTTTACTGCAAAGTCGAGGATCGGGGACGGATCCGTGTCGTGACCATCAATCGGCCGGAGGTGGCGAACGCGCTCAACCGCGAGGCAAGCCACGAAATGGAGGCTGTGTGGAACGACTTTGCTGCCAATGACGATCTGTGGATCGGCATCGTGACGGGGGAGGGCGATCGCGCCTTCTCGGCTGGCAATGACCTCAAGGCCCAGGCCGCTGGCAAGCGGGGGCCGCGCCCACATACGGGCTTCGGAGGGCTGGCGATGCGCTGCGATCTGACAAAGCCAATCATCGCCGCTGTCAACGGGCTGGCGGTCGGTGGAGGCTTCGAACTGGCTCTGGCTTGCGATCTGGTGATTGCTTCTGAAAATGCTTATTTCAGCTTGCCGGAGGGAAAGGTCGGCATGATGGCATCCGGCGGGGGCGTCCAGCGCCTTCCGCGCATCATCCCGCAAAAAGAGGCGCTTGGCATCATTCTCACCGGCCGTCGCGTGACGGCGCAAGAGGGCCGGCGTCTCGGGTTTGTCAACGAGGTCGTGCCGCCCTCGAAAGCGCTCGAGGCGGCGATAGTCTGGGCAAACCAGATCCTGGAACTCGCTCCCCTTTCGGTCAGAGCCGCCAAGGAAGCCGTCTACGGCAGTCTCGACAAGCCGACCCTGGAAGATGCATTGCGGGCGAGTTATCCGATCCATTCCACACTCGCCGAGACCGAGGATTTCATCGAGGGCCCGAAGGCGTTCAGTGAAAAACGCAAGCCGGTCTGGAAGAACCGCTGACGCGAAGAGGGTTACTGCGCGCTCACCCTATTGTGACATTGGGCCAATTCTTTTTGGTCAGGAGACGGTAACATGGATACAGCGATCCTCGGCCGGACGGGTCTGAAAGTCAGCGTGGCAGCGCTTGGGGCGGGGGGCAGCAGCAGGCTGGGCCTGCGCACCGGAGCCAGCGAAATGGAAGCAGTCGATCTGGTTCGCGCGGCGATCGATCGAGGTATCAATTTCATCGACACCGCACCTGCCTATGGCACGGAAAGCGTGGTTGGGCAGGCCATTCGCAATTGCCGCGACAAGATCATCGTCTCGACCAAAGTCAAAGCAACTCTGCCCGGCACAAGCTATGAAGGTGCCGACTTCGTCAAGCGCGGCGACATCACCAGAAGCGTGGAAAAAAGTCTCCGGGTTCTCGGGACGGACCATATAGATCTCATCCATCTCCATGGTGTGCGCCCTCATCATTACGAGTTCTGCTTGACTGAGTTACTGCCTGAACTGCTGCAAGTTCGTGACGCCGGGAAAGTCCGCTTTCTCGGCATTACTGAAGCCTTTGATACAGATCCTTCCCGTCAGGTCATGCAACGCGCGATTGGCGATGGGGTTTGGGACGTGATTATGCTGGGCCATAATTTCGTCAATCAATCAGCGATGCAACATCTGTTACCTCGCGCCGCGGAAACCAATCTCGGTGTGATGGCAATGTACGCAGTCCGCGGAGCACTTGCTCGAAAAGACCGGCTTGACAATCTTGTCGCCAGGCTGATCAGGATCGGTGAAATTGATCCCCAAGCCGTCGTCACTGACGATCTGTGCGATCTTCTTCTCGAGCCGAGCATATCGGGTTCGTTGACAGAAACTGCCTACCGCTTTTGTCGTCACAGTTCAGGTGTCGACGTCGTCCTGACCGGCACCGGAAACCTCGAGCATCTTGACGACAATATTGCAGCCATCAACGGGAAGCCATTGCCGGAGCACATCGTTGAGCGATTATCACTGGTTTTCGGCAACGTTCGATCTGCAACCGGAGACATAGAGGTGGCATCCGTCTCGCAGATGCCGCAATAGCTCGCTTGAGCAATATGCCGCAGTTCTGGGCCGCGGCGATGAAGGGATCCGTCAGGGGATGCCGGTAGGTCGGCAGCGTCACGTTCTGTGGCCCGAGCCCACCACGCAGGGAGTTGTCTGAAAGATCGGAATTTTCGAGGCGCTGAAACAGCGGCAGCACGCTCTGCCGATCCCAGCCGTCGTTGCCCAGTGCGCACCAGCGATCGAAATCCACCGGTGCGCCTCGCGCGAAAATCAGACCGTTGATGGCGGACGAGCCGCCGAGCACCCTGCCGCGGGCGATCTGGTCGACACGGCCATTGCGGGTCGGGTCCGGCTCCGTCTTGAAGCGATAGTCGTAGCACGGATGGCCGAGGGTTTTCAGCACGGCAGCCGGTATCTTCGTCAGGCGCAGGGTGTCCTTCGTACCGGCATCGACAAGTGCGACCTTCAACCCGCTGACCTCGCTCAACCGCCCTGCGGCGACGCATCCGGCGCTGCCGGCCCCGACGACGATGATGTCGACCTCATGCGTCTCGTCGGTCATTGTCCTCTCCCACCTCGGATGCCCAGAAGGCATAAGCCTTAGTGTGATCGCCATGGCCGCCGATCGCATCGCGTGCCTCGACCATGCGGTCGAGAACTGCATGCGTCAGCGTCGCCTTCACGGCTTTGGCGTCGGCAAGGTCAACGGCGATCTTTATATCCTTGGTGAAGAGGTCGAGCGCGAAATTGCGGCTCTCGTTTCCCGCGATGATGCGGCGGATGGATGTTTCCGTGGCGAAGCTGCGTGCGGTTGAGACGTTGAAAACGTCCACCATCATAGCAGGATCCAGCCCGTACTGCCGGCCGATGATCAGCGCCTCGCAGGCGCCGACATAGGCTGCAGCCGAGACGTAGTTGTTCATCGCCTTCATCACATGGCCAGAACCGAGTTTGCCAAGCCGGAATATCTGCTTGCCTAGATGGGAAAGCACGGTTGCAGCACGATCGACCGCCGCTTCGCTATCGCCACCCATCATGAAGACCAGATTGGCATCGCGTGCGCCCATCCAGCCGCCGGAGACCGGCGCATCGATCAAAAGGAGGTCGTGGCGTGCAAGATCGGCCCCCAGTTCGCGCGTGCTTTTCGGTGGCGAAGACGTCGTGTCGATGACGAGGCTGCCGGGCCTAAGGCCTGTGAGGAGACTTTTTTCGCCGCCTTCGTTCAGCACCGCGCGCACGACGGCACCGGTCGGCACCATGGTCAGGATGACCGACGCTGGAGCGAGGTCGGCCGGCGTCTCGGCGGCCGCCGTTCCATTCTCCCGGGCAAAGGCTGCTCGTTTTTCCGGGTCTATATCATAGGCGAGAACTTCGTATCCGGCTTTCACCAGATGCCTGGCCATATGCGAGCCCATGTTGCCGAGCCCGATGAATCCGATAATGCGATCTGCCACGTTTTCCTCCCGTCGCGATGATCCGTCAGCCTGTCGGGATTTTTACGATGATGGATTGCATTTGTCCATAATGAATACTAAGGTCGCCTGATACTCGCATAGGAGCACCCCGGATGGAGTGGCGAGGAGGAGGAAGCATGAGCGTCAACGTTTCGATGGCGATGATCCCTGCTGCCGTAAGCGAATTCATGCGCGGCCCTCACAGGTTGCTGATCGACGGCAAGTGGGTTCCTGCCGCGTCGCACAGGACTTTTCCCACCCACAACCCCGCCGATGGTAGCCTGCTATCGGACATCGCCGCGGCTGAGGCAGTCGATGTCGATCTGGCTGTAACGGCGGCGCGCCGCGCCTTCGACGATGGCCCCTGGTCGCGGATGGCGCCAGCGGCGCGGGCGAAGCTCATCTGGAAGCTTGCGGACGCGCTGGAAGCACAGGCCGAGGAGTTCGCATTCATCGAGACGCTGGACAACGGCAAGCCGCTGAACGATGCGAAAGTGGTTGATCTGCCGCACTCGATCGAGGTCCTGCGTTATTTCGCGGGTTGGTGCACCAAGCTGAACGGTGAATCCATCTCGATTTCCAACCCCGGCACCTGGCATGCCTATACGACACGGGAGCCTGTCGGCGTCGTCGGATCGATCACACCCTGGAATGCGCCGTTGATGATGGCGGTGTCCAAGATTGCGCCTGCGCTTGCGGCTGGGTGCACCGTCGTCCTGAAGCCGGCCGAACAGACGCCCTTGACGGCCTTGAAGCTCGGCCAGTTAATCCTCGATGTCGGTTTTCCGGATGGCGTCGTCAATATCCTGACCGGCTTCGGCGAGACCGCAGGCGCGGCCATGACGGCGCATCCGGGTATTGACAAGGTGACGTTCACCGGTTCGACGGAGGTCGGGCGCCTCATCGTCAGGGCCGCCGCCGCCGACTTTAAGCGCGTTACGCTCGAACTTGGCGGCAAGACGCCTGTCATCGTTTTTCCGGACGCCGATATCGACCGGGCGATCGAGGGCGCAGCCCGATCGATCTTTTCCAACGCCGGCCAGATCTGCAATGCAGGCTCCAGGCTTTATGCACATCGGGACGTTTTCGAGAGATTGGTGGACGGCGTGTCGCGGCGGGCAAGCGAAATTCGTGTCGGCGCCGGTCTTGCGGCTTCGACGCAGATGGGCCCGGTCGTTTCGCAGGAGCAACTCGAGCGGATTTCCGGGTTTATCGCGTCAGGCCAGAACCAGGGCGCGGAAATCCGCGCCGGCGGCGGCCGGATCGGCAGCGAGGGCTATTTCATTCAGCCGACGGTTCTGACGGGAACGCGGCCGGACATGGATGTCGTGCAGCAGGAAATCTTCGGACCGGTACTCTGCGCCATGTCCTATGACGAAGCCGACCTCGACCGCATTGCGCGCGAGGCGAACGCGACGAATTACGGACTCGGTGCGGTCCTCTGGACCCAAAACCTTTCGACTGCACACAAAATGGCGAGGAAACTCAAGGCCGGCACGGTTCGCGTCAATGGCGGTGGGCTGGACCCGGCCTTGCCCTTCGGCGGCTTCAAGCAATCGGGCTGGGGTCGGGAACTTGGGCGCGAAGGCATCGAAGGCTATACGGAGTTGAAGTCGGTGGCCATGGCGCTCTGAGCGACGAGGCTTGGGCGCATGCGCGCGGGGGCATGAAGCCCCTCGGGATCGGTACGGCGGAGGAGGTCGTGCCGGTGAACTGCAATGAGACTGCAGTGACTGTGGCATGTCGGTCTTACGGCCGACAAAAGGGAGGAGAGGACGATGTTTCGCAGAACTTTCATGGCGCTGGCGTTCGCCGCGGCAATGCCGCTTGGAGCCCAGGCGCAGGACTATCCAAGCAAGGACATTCGCATCATCTGCACTTTTCCGGCGGGAAGCGGCGCGGATATTCTCGTCCGCTTCATGGCCGAAAAGATCAAGGCTCAGGCTCCAGGCACCACGATTATTGTGGAAAACAAACCGGGCGCCGCCGGCAGCATCGGCACCCAATTCGTGGCGCGCTCGGCGGCCGACGGCCATACAATCCTGATGGATGCGGGCACCACGATCGCCTCTATCATGTCGCGTTTCAAGCAGCCGCCGATCGACGTCGCCAAGGACCTGCAGATGGTCGCGACCATCAATCGCCAGGCATTCATGATCGTGGTCGATGCCAGGAGCGACATCAAGACGCTGGAGCAACTGACGGAGAAGCTGAAGGCCGAGGGCGCCAAGGCGTCCTATGCGGCGGCTGCCAATTCCGGCATGGTTCTCGGGGAACTCTACAAGCAGGCCGCAAAACTCGACACTGTTCAGGTGAAATACGAATCCGCTGCGGCGTCGCTGAACGATCTCCTGTCCGGCCGGCTGCTGTTCGGAGCGCTGGACCCGGTCTTCTCGCTGGCACAACAGCGCGAAGGTCGCCTGCGCGTGCTCGCCGTTGCCAGCGCCGAACGACTGGCATCCATTCCCGACATTCCGACGTTGAAGGAAAAAGGGCTGCCGATCGATGTGACCACCTGGTTCTCGGCAGCCGTTCCTTCTGGCACGCCGAAATCCGTCGTGGACAAGATCAACAGCTGGTTCAATAGCGCTTTGAAGCAGCCCGATACGATCAAGTTCCTCAACGGTTCCGGCGGCGATCCATGGGCGAACTCTCCCGAAACCACCCAGCAGATGCTGATCAAGGCGATCGACGAGTGGCGTGAATTCATCCGCATCGCCAATATTCCCCCGGCCGGCTGACCGGCCTTGCGCCTGGCTCCCGCCCTCGGCGCGGGAGCCGATTCCTCGAAGCGCCGGAACACAAGCATGACCGCCACCTATGATTATATCATTGTCGGCGCGGGCTCGGCAGGCTGCGTGCTTGCCAACCGGCTCACCGAAGACGGCACGACACGTGTTCTGCTGATCGAGGCGGGAAGGCGAGCTCGCCATCCCTGGCTTCAGATGCCGATCGCCTTTTACATGATGTCGTTCAACAAGCGATATACGTGGCAGTTCCAGACCGAGCCGGAGCCGGGCCTGAACGGTCGTCGTATCCTCCTGCGCCGCGGCCGTGCGCTGGGCGGGACCTCGATGATCAATGGGATGATCTTCGCCCGCGGCAATCCACGCGATTACGATATCTGGCGCCAGAGCGGCGCCGAGGGATGGAGCTATCGGGATGTGCTCCCCTATTTCAAGCGGCTCGAAAACAGTTGGCGCGGAGCAGGCGAATTCCACGGCGCTGAAGGCCCCGTCAAGGTCTGCCAGACCCGACACCCCCAGATGCTCTATGACGCCTTGCGCGACGCCGCGGTCACGCATGGTCTTCCCGAACGGGACGATTACAACGGCGCGGATACGGAAGGTATCAGCAAGATCGAGCTCGCGGTCGGCGACGGCGTACGCCAGAGCACCGCCAAGACCTATCTCCTGCCGGCCCTTTCCCGTGCCAACCTGACGGTCGAGACCGCGGCCGCCTTGCGCCGGGTCCTGATCGAAAATGGCCGCGCGATCGGTATCGAATACAAGCGGGACGGCGTGCTTCGGAAAGCCTGGGCGGACCGCGAAGTGATACTGTCTGCGGGACCCTACAAGTCGCCACAAATGCTGATGCTGTCGGGCATAGGGCCGGCAGACCATCTGCGGGAGTTCGGCATAGACGCCATCCACGATCTGCCGGGCGTTGGACAGAATCTTTCCGAGCATCCAAACATGCTGGCGATCTTCAAGGCAAAGAGTCGGGGCACGTTCCTTGAGCAGCTCCGGCTCGACCGTGCGGTCGTCTCAGGCGCGCGCTGGCATCTCTTTCGCAACGGCCCATTTACCAACAACGGGGCTGCCGCGGTAATCTTCGCCAGGACCGAGCCGCATATCGACCGTCCGGATGTGCAGCTGGTCTGCTCTTCGGTAGCCAATGACGCAAAACTCTGGTTCCCGGGTCTCACCCCGCCTGCCATCCATTCTTTCACGGCGCGTGTCGGAATCCTCTATCCACGTTCGCGAGGCTGGGTAAAGCTCGGATCCGCAGACCCTGAGGCCTCCCCTCGCATTCAGTTCAATCTCCTTACCGATCGTATCGACATGGACAATATGATCAAGGCTATGCGGCTGACGCGCGAGATCTATAATTCTGGTCAACAAAAGAATCTGATCGAAGACGAGATGTTTCCAGGCAGGGATGTGAAGACGGACGGCGACCTCGAAGCTGTTATCCGCAGGACGGCACTGGTACGCCAGCACGCGTTGGGAACCTGCGCCATGGGCGTCATGCCGGAGAGCGTGGTCGACTCCGAACTCAAGGTTCACGGCGTTGAAGGGCTGCGCGTCGTCGATGCCTCGGTTATGCCGGAAGAGCCAGGCGGAAACACCAACATCCCGACGATCATGATCGCCGAAAAAGCCTCTGATATGATCCGCAGTCCTTGAGCCAGCGGTGCGCAAAACTCCAGCTACCAGTGGCGCGTCTTGTCGCGGCTCGGGGTCGGGAAGACACCCGCCAGCGGATACCCGACGGCAGAGAAATAGTCTCAGCACTGATGTGGCAGGAACCTCTTCATAGAACCTACCTGCGGGGGGCGAAACGACCTACTGACGGTTAGGAATGGTTCAAGGCGAGCATGCTTCAGAATGCCCGACCCGGAGACATAGGTAACAGCTTGTCCCTAACACATGGGTAACAACCTCGTGCCGAACGGGTTGTCGATGGTTTGCAAGGTCCTCTGCTCCAGGTCGATATATCCCAGATCATAATGCATGAAGCTGACGAGCCAAATGCCGTCGTCGACTTCCTTGATTCCGAGCTTCTGTCCGGCCAGCACGGTCGAGATGTTGATCTTCTTGCGATAGATGCAGATGCGGCCGCAATTGGTCACCAGCGCATCTCGATCATGGAAGGGGTAGTCGATCTCCGGCAGGCCCTGACAGCGGCGTGACGAAGCGACGTAGAGATCTGCCGGCACCTTCATGTTGAGCGCCTCGTGCGGCCGCTCCTGATTGAATTCACTGACGAAAGCGTCGAAGCGGGCCTGCTGCTGGAGAATGTTTCTGCCAGGTGGTTTGGTCGCCTCCTTCTTCAGCGTCAGGTGCATGCGCTCATGCCGGCCGTTCTGTTGGGGACGGCCCGGCCTGATGCGCTCCAGCGTGATCCCGAGCCTCAGCCACCACACCGATAGCTTCGACAGATTGTAGAGCCCGTTTGGGCTGGCGAACGGCAAGCCGTTGTCGCTGCGGATCGCCGTCGGCAGACCACATTCGGCAAACAGCCGCCGGAATGCATCGAAGACAGTCCGCTCTCGCGTCGATTCGAAGGCTTCGCAGCAAAGAAGATAACGTGACGCCTGGTCGGTGACCGTCAGCGGGTAACAGTATCGGCC
This sequence comes from Neorhizobium sp. T25_13, assembly GCF_002968675.1. Lineage (NCBI taxonomy): Bacteria > Pseudomonadati > Pseudomonadota > Alphaproteobacteria > Hyphomicrobiales > Rhizobiaceae > Neorhizobium > Neorhizobium sp. T25_13. The sequence goes on along the minus strand of NZ_PVBI01000001.1, from coordinate 462,517 downwards.
ATTGCCGAGCTTGAATTCGCCCTTGAAGTCGGCACACCACAGATCGTTCGGCAGCAATGCCTGTGACAGGGTTGTCCCCTCGGCCCGAAAGCGTTGGCGTTTACGCGCATGGGCGACCAGGCCGTGCCGATCGAGAACGGCATGCACCGTGCTCTTCGACGGCACGCGCACGTCGCCGGCCAGGCGCTTCACCAGCAGTTCTCGGATCTTCCTGGCACCCCAGTGCGGCTTGTTCTTCTTGCGCGAGACGATCATCGCCTCGACCGGCTCAGGCAACTGGTTGGCATAGCGCACCGGCCGCCGCGATCGGTCGGTCAGCGCCTCCAGGCCGTCATCCTTGTAGCGGTTGAAGATCTTGTAGCCGGTCTTGCGCGAGATGCCGAATGCACGGCACACATCGCTCATGAGATCGGCGCCCTCCCTGGTGTAGCGCTCGGCCTGGCGGTTCAATGGTTGATGTTGGCCGAACTTCTCGAACAAGATCGTCGCCAGCCGGTTCGGTCCCGCCCATCCGCGTGGTGTCGCATGGAAGAGAGCCGGTGGCTGGCTGATCTTCTCGCAATCCCGGCAGGTGAACTTCTCTCGCACCCGTCTGGATCACCTTCCACTGGCGCGGATCGCCTCCAATGTCTCGGTGATGTCTTCGCCCATCTTCACGATCCGGGCCGAGCCGCAGCAAGTGCAGGTCGAAGGGGCCTCGATGACCAGGCGCTCACGTGGCAAGTGCTCGGGAAACGGCTTGCGGCCCGGCCGGCGGCGCTCGAAGGCAGAGACTTGCGCAATCTTTGCTGCCATGCGTTCCGCCGCGATCTCGTCCTCGGTGACGTCGGCCTCGAATTCTTCGAGCTGCAATTCCAACTGGTCGATCAGCCGGGCACGCCGTTCCGAACTCCGGCCGTACTGCTCGCGGCGCATTTTGGCGATCTCGAGCTTGAGGTGCCGGATCATCGCCTCGGAGGTCGTCACGACGGCGCGCACCTGCGCAAGGTCGGCCTCGGCAGACGCGGCACGCTCCTCAGATGCCGCAAGCGCGGCGCGCAGTCTGGCTATCTCCGAAGCAGCATCGTCCACGGCCGAAAGCTACCATGCAGCATGTCGAAAGCCCAACAAAAACAGAGCAATGTAGGCGATCAGCCTGCTTTCGACGGTCGCTGCGTCCAACGAGGATTGCGCCAGTCAATCCCTTCCAGAAGGTAGCCGAGCTGCGCCGACGATACAGGCACAGCGGAACCATTCTGGCTGACCGGCCAGATGAACTTTCCAGCTTCCAGCCGCTTCAGGTAAAGCGACATGCCGACGCCGTCATGCCAGAGCATCTTGATAAGATCACCCTTGCGCCCCCGGAAGCAGAAGACTTCGCCACCATGAGGATCGCGGCCAAGACCTTGCTGCACGTTCAGCGCCAGGCTGTTCATGCCGCAACGCATGTCTGTCACCCCACCCGCAATCCACACCTTAACCCCGGCTGGAAAGGCGATCATGGCGCATCCAAAACCGGCAGCAAACGGGCAAGGATGGTCGGATCAAGCGAAGCCGGGATCATCAGGCGTCGGCCGTTCGGCAGGCCGATCTCGATCGTCTTGTCGTCTTCAGGCCGGGGCGGTGCAGTCGTCATGTCGCCAAGATGCCGCCGCCGCCGACGAGATCAAAAGCGGCACGAAGCCCGTTGTCGCGGAAATGCGCAGAAGGCCACTGCGGTACTCCCCACGCCAACGGGTCAACAATGACCGCGACAGTCCCATATCGCCGCGCCGTCGCAGAACCCTGACGAAAACCCTGCAGGCTCTCCTCGACGATCCGGATCTTCTCCTCGTCCGACCAATCCCGCCGGCGACCAAGATCATCGGCGGACAAAACTTCGATGGGGGAAATGATTGTAGTGCATGACATAAGCCATGGACTTAAAGCCAATCAGCCAATCAGGGCAGGCGGCCTTCGGCGGAAGGATACAGCCTTCGGGCAAGCTACCACAGGTAGAAAGACTGAAATTTGGCTGGAGTGTAAATGATGGAAATTAATTCGGGCATGCCCTACCCTAAGGTCTCATCAACTCAATCCTCCCGCAGCCGACAGGTTGGGTCGCCAGAAGAAGCGGCCAATCGCATTCCCCGTTACTCCCCGGAAGAAATGCAATCTCTTTCCGAGCGATTGATGAAAGGAACGCCAGTAGAGGATGTAATCATTCTCGATAAAAGCCAATATACGTTCCGCGACGCAACGCCGGAGGAAATGGCGGCTTTCACTGCTGGCCAGGCAGCCTATGCAAAATCAAAGGCGGATCAAGCGGCATGGGAAAAGGAGATCTCCAACATCGAAAGCAACGAGGTCTATTTCAGCAATGTCGCGGTTATGAATCTCGATGCAGCACGTAACGAGGCGAATGTCGTTAAAATCTTCATGGAAAACGGTATGTTGGACGGTCGCCATGTGAACGCGTTTAACGGCGATCAGAAGGCGTCGTCTCCGCAGGAATATTTGTCCTGGATCTATCAGCGGATTGAAGCCCTGGAGGCGCAGACGCCAAAAGCAGAATGACGCGTTTGGGACTGTCATGGTTTGCACTCGCATTGACGCGGTGAAACAGTGCCGACCGTCGAGCTCTATTGGGGCGCTCATCGTGCCGGCCATTCGGTGTCGTTCTTTGCTTTATCTTGCGGAGGCTGAGCTTCCCGTCGATCGGCATGGCCTTCAGGGTGGTGTTGAAGCCGTGGCCGTCATCATGCGACCAGGCGGCGCCGATCTTGGTCCAGAAGGCGTTGTCAAGGCCAAGGTTTCCTCCTTGGACAGTCGCCGCTGCGGCCACATTTCAATCACTGTTGTCAGACCCTCGGCAGTTGCCCTGCCAAAATGAGCGCGGCGAGATTTTAGTTAGAAATCAATGCGTGGTCCGCTAAACCATGCGTCGACAGTTCGAATTGGTTCAAGAGCAGAGATGCGACTTCAAATAGGCACCCGCAATTATTTGTGGCGCATGAGGTTGGTCTTCATCGTTGTCAGCAGACCGGTGATCTTGTCCTGCAGCTCGGGCGTGGCCATGATCGTCGGATAAGATATCGCGACCCCGATGACTTCGCCCGTGCCGGGATCGCGAAAGGCGACGCCTTCCGATGAAACGCCGTCGTATGAATCATTGGTGGAATGCGAGCGCCCGGTCTCGTGGATGATGCGGATGCGTTCCAGCAGCTCCCCATGGTTCTGTGGTGCGCGCGGCGTCACGAAGGGCAGTTGATCCGGAACGCGCAGCTTCCACTCTTCCTCGTCCAGCAGCGAGAGCATGGCACGGCCGTTGGAAGTGGCATGCGGCCATGCGCGGTATCCTGGCGTCGAGGTGATCGCCAGCGGGCTCGAACCGCGCACCATGCGCAGCACGACGAGCTGCGGCCCGTCGAAGACGGTGACATAGGCGGTGTGCCCGCCAACCGAGCATACCTCCTCCAGTTCGGTATTCACCAGATCCAGAAAGTTATGATTCGAACGGCAGATCTGGCCGAGCTCGAAAAGCCGGATGCCGGGCGTGTAGAGCCGCGTTACCGCGTCGAAATCGAGGACACCGCTTTCGCGCAAAGTCTTCATCACGCGGGACGCGTTGGATTTCGGACAGCCGGTCCGGCGTGCCACTTCCGCTTGTGACAGCGAAGGCTCGGAAAGCGAGAAGCAACCGAGAATGGCGATGGCGTCTTCGAGAGAGCTCATATTTCGTCCTAAGGGCGCAAATCGGAGCTTAATATTCCCATTATTGGAACTCATTGTCAAATATGAAACTAGTACTGGACTCCCGGGAAAATGCCGCCTACTAATATGTCAAAACAATTCATGCTTAAAAAAGCGGCGGAACAGGCAGGCATCAGATTAATCCCCTTTGGCGAGGGGCGTGTTTACCCATTCCCGCGCTGGGCGTTCAGAACCCGAGATGAACCTTACGCGCCATCGACGTGATGGCATCGACCGGGCCGTGGCATGCCGTCGGCCATCGTTATGGGGAATATGCGAATGCAAGAGACTTCCAGGAATTTCCGCGCCGGCGTCGATATCGGTGGCACCTTCACCGACTTCATCCTGTTCGACGAAAAGGCATCCTCCATCCGTCTACACAAGTGCCTGACGACGCCGAAAGATCCGTCGCAGGGCGCGCTCGGCGGCCTGGCGGAACTGGTCGCTGCAGCGGAAATCTCGGTTGCCGACCTTGCGGAAATCGTCCACGGCACGACGCTCGTCACCAATGCGGTCATCGAACGCAAGGGCGCGCCGGTCGGCCTGATCACGACAGAAGGTTTTCGCGATGTTCTCGAAATCGGCACCGAGCAGCGCTACGACATCTACGACCTGTTCCTGACTTTTCCGGACCCGCTGGTCAGCCGCTCGCGCCGCATCGAGATTTCGGAACGCATCGGCGCCGATGGCGGCGTGATCAAGCCGCTTGATGAGGTCTCCGTCCTGCGCGCCGTCAAGAAGCTGGTCGCCGAACGCGTCGAGGCGATCGCTGTGTGCCTGATGCATTCCTACCGCAATCCTGCCCACGAACAGCGGGTGCGCGAAATCATCAAGCAGCATTACCCCGACATTTCGGTCTCGATCTCTTCGGAAGTCGTCGCGGAAATCTCCGAATATCCCCGCTTCGTCACCACCTGCGCCAATGCCTATGTGCAGCCGCTGATGGATCGCTACCTGCGCCGTTTCGAGCAGGAACTTGCAGCCCGCGGCTTCACCGGCGCCTTTCGTTTGATGCATTCGGCCGGTGGTCTCGTCTCGGTCGACGAGGCACGCGAATTCCCGATCCGCCTGCTCGAATCCGGCCCGGCCGGTGGTGCGCTCGCCACCGCATGGTTCGGCAAGGCAGCTGGGCAGGAAAACGTCATCGCCTTCGACATGGGCGGCACGACGGCGAAGGCCTGCATGATCGAAAACGGCATGGCGCATATCGCCTCCTATATGGAAGCCGGCCGGGTGCGACGCTTCAAGAACGGTTCCGGCCTGCCGGTCAAGGCGCCGGTCGTCGACATGATCGAAATCGGTGCCGGCGGCGGCTCGATCGCTGCGATCGACGAAGTCGGCCTGCTGCAGGTCGGTCCGCATTCGGCGGGCGCTTCTCCGGGACCTGCCTGCTACGGCGCCGGCGGTACCAAGCCGACGGTGACGGATGCGAGCGTCGCACTCGGTTACTATGACCCCGCCTTCTTCCTTGGCGGACGCATGACGCTCGACCTGGACGCTGCCGAAAAGGCGCTGAAGACGATCGCCGAGCCGCTCGACATCTCGACCGTCGAAGCTGCCTGGGGCGTTCATCAGGTGGTCGGGGAAAACATGGCGAGTGCCACCCGCATCCATCTGGTCGAAAAGGGCAAGGATCCGCGCGGTTATTCGATGATCGGTTTCGGTGGCGCCGGCCCGGCCTTTGCCGCCCGCGTTGCCCGCATTCTCGGCGTCACGGAAGTCATCATCCCGCAGGCGAGCGGCGCGGCCTCCGCTTTCGGCTTCCTCACGGCACCGCTCTCGTTCGATCTTGTCCGCTCGCGACCGATGGCGCTTTCTGCCGATCTCGACACCGCGGCTCTAAATTCCGCCTTCGGCGAACTGGCGGAAGAAGGCAAGGCTAAGCTTCTCGCTGCCGGCGCCAAGGCCGAAGACGTCGTCTTCGAACGCACCGCCGACATGCGATTGGTTGGCCAGCTGCACGAAATCAACGTGCCGATCCCGGCCGGCGAGTTGGACGGGAATGCCTATTCGACCATCCGTAGATCCTTCGAGCAAGTCTATGCGGCTCGCTACACCCGCGTCCCGACGGAAGCCGAGCTGGAGATCCTCTCGTTCCGCCTGCGCGCCAGCGGTGCGACACCACAGCTTTCCATAAAGCAGGCTGATATTGCTGCATCCGGCGACACCGCGCTCAAGGGAAGCCGCAAATGCTACTTTGGCGAAGGGTTCGTTGATGCCGGCATCTACGATCGCTACAAACTGACGTCAGGCATGACTGTCCAGGGTCCGGCGGTCATCGAAGAGCGTGAATCCACCACGATCGTGCCACCCGGTGACATACTCACGGTCGATAGTGCCGGCAACCTTCGTATCAAGATCGCCACAGTCGGCAAGGGCATCGAGCTTGTCACGCCGCAGATGAGCAAGGCGGAGGCGATCGAAAAGATCGAATCCGATCCGATCGCGCTCGAGATTATGTGGAGCCGCCTTGTTACCGTGGCGGAAGAAATGTGGCACACGGTCTGCCGCACGGCCTACTCCCTGATCATCTCGGAATCCCAGGATTTCGGCTGCTCGATCCTTGATGCCTCCGGCGAAACGCTGGCGCATTCGGCCCGCGTCATGCCGGTCTTCAACCTGACCCTGCCGATGGTCGTCAAGGCCGCACTCGAGCGTTATCCGATCGATACGCTCGAACCAGGTGACGTGCTGGTTTGCAACGACCCGTGGCTTTGCGCCGGTCACCTGTTCGACATCGCCGTGATGACCCCTGTCTTCAAGGACGGCAAGGCCGTCGCTGTCATGGGCACGGTCGGCCATGTCGGCGATATCGGCGGCACCCGCAACGGTATGAAGGCGACGGAAGTCTACGAGGAAGGCCTGCAGATCCCCCCGATGAAGCTGATCAAGGCGGGTGTCGAGAACGAAGACCTCTTCCGCCTGATGGCGGAGAATATCCGCGACTCCCATCAGGTGCTTGGCGACGTCCGCTCGCTGGTCGCCGCCAATGACACCGGCGCCCGCCGCATGGTGGCGTTCATGGACGAATACGGCCTGTCCGATCTCAAGGCGCTCGCCGAGGTCGTGCAGTCCCGCTCCGAAAAGGCGATGCGAGACGCGATCCGCACCATCCCAAACGGCGTCCACACCTCGACCATCTCCTACAACCCGCTCGGCACGCATATGACCGTGCCGGTCAAGGTGACGATCAAGGACGACGAGATCGAACTGGATTTCGAAGGCGCTCCGCCCGAAGTGCCGCTCGGCGGCATCAACTGCACGCTGAGCTACACGACCGCGCATTCGACCTATCCACTGAAGTGCATGTTGACACCTGCGGTGCGCGGCAATGCCGGCTGCTACCGTCCGCTGACGGTCAAGGCGCCGAAGGGCTCGGTGATGAACTGCAACAAGCCCGCCCCGGTTAGCCTGCGCACCCGCACCGGCTGGTACACCTCGCCGAACATCTTCCGGGCGCTGTCGAAGGCGGCCCCCGAAAAGGTCATCGCCCATACCGGTCTGCCGAGCCTCTTGACCGTCTACGGCAAGACCACGGACGGCAAGATCTTCTACGACCATCTGCTTTCCGGCGGCGGGCAGGGCGGCAGCTCGGCCAAGGACGGCAAGTCGTCCGTTCTGTGGCCGACGTCTGCGGCAACGTCCTCGATCGAGATGCTGGAGAGCCGCTCGCCAGTCGTGGTCCTCGAAAAGGGCTTCGTGCGGGATTCCGGCGGCGTCGGCGAGTTCCGCGGCGGCCTTGGCGCCCGTATCCGGCTCGCCAAGCGTTATGACGACGGCACCTCTGTCACCGTGTTCGTCTCGCCGGAAGGTGTCAACGCACCGATCACTGGCCTGTTCGGTGGTCAGAACGGCCTGCTCTCACACGGCTATGTCCGTGATGAGGAAGGCAATGTGTTGGAAGACGTCGGCACCGGCGGCCTCTTCGTCGTCGATCGTACCGATCGCGTGGTCGAACTGCAGCTCGGCGGCGGCGCAGGCTTTGGCGATCCGGCCAACCGCTCGGTCGAGCTGATCGAGGACGACGTCCGGGAAGACTATATCAGCGCCGAAACGGCCGAGAGCACTTACGGCCTCAGCGAGCGCAAAAAGGAATTGGCGGCATCCGCACGCCTTTCGCCGGCAGCGAGCCGGTAATACTGGCTCACTTTCAGTCGACACGAGCGACGCAGATATAAAAGGGGAATGGACATGCTCACCTTGAATAAACGCCAATTTCTGATCGGTGCTGCGGGGATGACCGCTGCTGCGACACTGCCGCGCCTTGCCAATTCGGCCGGCAAGAACATCATGGTCCTGGCCAGCACGGTCGATATCCCGAATTTCGACCCGCATGTGGCAACCGGCTATGCGCCGCAATGGCTGTTCCGCAATACCTACGACCCTCTCGTGCGCGTCGTCGCCAATCCGCCTGTTCCGGCGCCGGGCCTCGCCAAGAGCTGGAAGCAGTCGGAAGACGGCCTGACCTACACGTTCGAAATCGACAGCAATGCCAAGTTTCATGACGGCACGCCGGTCACCGCGAATGACGTCGAATATTCCTTCGCCCGCCTGCTGCGCCTCGCCAAGGGTCCGGCCTGGATGGTCTCGGGCATTCTCGACCAGAACAGCGTCAAGGCGACCAGTGAGATGACGGTGACGATGACGCTGAAGAAGCCGTTCGCGCCGCTTCTCTCCGTCCTGCCGTGGATGTTCATCGTCAATTCCAAGGTCGTCGAAGCCAACAAGGGCACCGATGACGGCCAGGCCTATCTGCTTGCCAACATGGCCGGTTCCGGCGCTTTCAAGATGGGCCGCGTCAAGCGGGGTGATCTCTACGAACTGATCCGCGTTGACAACGACTGGCACAAGGGCGGCAATCTCAACGGCGCGATCTGGAAGATCGTCCGCGAGGCCTCGACCGCCCGCCTGATGCTCCAGCGGGGTGAGGTGCATTTCGCACTTGATATGTTCGCGGAAGACATGGACGCCATCAAGGACATGGCCAAGGTCGTGCGCATCATGGAGCCCGACTACCGCACCTTCACCATCAAGATGAACACGGCCAAGGGGCCGCTTGCGGACAAGAACCTCCGCAAGGCGGTGTCCTATGCGTTCAACTATAAGGGCATGCTGGATGCGGCCGGCCCGGCGCAGCTGATGAAGAGCCCGCTGCCGGTCGGCATCTTCGGTTTCGACCCGGACCAGAAGGGCTATGACCAGGATATCGCTAAGGCGAAGGAATATCTCGCCAAGTCCAACTATAAGGACGGCGGCATCACGCTGTCCATCCACCATGCAGCCGGCTACGAGAACCAGCGCCGCTGGTGCCTGATCATGCTGGAATCGCTGAAGGCGCTCAACATCAACCTCGACATCCGCGCCATGACCTGGCCGGACACGGTTGCCATGGCCCGTTCGCCGGAAACCATGGTCGATTTCTACTCGATCTTCCAGTCGCCGAATTATGCCGATCCGGACAATACCGCGTTTGCCGCCTATCATTCATCGCGCAATGGCCAGTGGCAGAACCCGGTCTACAAGAACCCCGCGGTCGACAAGCTGATCGAAGACGCCCGTGCCGAAGTGGACAAGACGAAGCGCGCCGAACTCTATAAGAAGTTCCAGGCCGTGATCGTCGAGGATGCGCCTGACATCATCGGCATTCTTGAACTTCGCAAGTTTGCAATGCGCGACAACGTGAAGGACTATGTCTTCAGCCCGGTGGCCGCCAATACGATGGAAATCTGGCCGCTGTCGATCGCCTGACCCCTTGCCGCCGGCGGGTTTCCGATACGGATGCCCGCCGCTCCGGAGTTTGCGAATGCTGCTTTATATTCTGCGCAGGCTCGTCCTGCTCGTGCCGATCCTGCTCGGCCTGACCCTGTTGCTTTTCATCGTGGCGCGTATCCTGCCCGGGGATCCGGTCGGCCTTGCCGCCGGCCCGAATGCGACACCGGAACTGATCGCGCAGATGAAGCGGGAATTCGGTCTGGATCAGCCTTTGCCGCTGCAATACTGGAACTACTTGACCGGTCTGGTCTCCGGCGACTGGGGCATGTCGGTCTTCACCCGGCGCCCGGTCTTTGCGGATATCCTGGAATACCTGCCGGCGACGATCGAGCTTGTCTTCGCATCGCTCTTCATTGCGGTCGTTGTCGGCATTCCGCTCGGGCTGCTGACCGCCGTCTACAAGAACGGACCACTCGACTACGCGACCCGCACGGTGGCTCTCGGCGGCATCGCCATGCCGCGCTTCTTCCTCGGCCTTCTCTTGCAGATGGCATTTGCCGCCTGGCTGGACATTCTGCCGCTATCAGGCCGCTATCCGCTGATCGAAAGCCCGCCCGACCATGTTACCGGCCTTTATACGATCGACGCGCTGATCGCCGGTGATTGGTCTGCCTTCCAGATCGCGCTGTCGCATCTGGCGCTGCCGGCGATCGCCATGGCGCTTTCCCCGCTCGCGACCATCATGCGGATGATGCGCTCCTCGACCATCGAGGTGTTGCAGCAGGATTATGTCATGACCGAGCGGGCGCTTGGTCTCTCCAACCGGCTGATCCTCTTCAAATACGTCCTCAAGAACGCCATGACCTCGACACTGACAGTGATCGGTCTCTACGTCTCCTGGCTGCTTGGCGGCACGGTGCTGGTCGAGACCGTCTTCGACTGGCCGGGCCTTGGGCTTTATGCCACGCAGGCGATCCTCACCCAGGATTTCATGCCGGTAATCGGCGTGACGCTTGTCATCGCCATTATCTATCTCGTCGCCATGCTTGTCGTCGACCTCCTTTACGGCGTCTTCAACCCGAAGGTACGCTACGCATGACCATGACGCCCATCGCTATTCCCAAGCGCACCCAGTCTGCACGGCTCGAAAACTGGAGCCGCGCTTTCTATCGCTTCCGGCAGAGCTGGCTTTCGATCATCGGACTTGCGATCGTCGTCCTGCTGGTGGTCATCGCCGTCTTCGCGCCCTGGATCGTGCCGTATCCGGAACATGTTGTTGGCGGCACCAATACCGGGGCAAGGTTCCAGCCACCCTCGGCAAACGCGTGGTTCGGTACCAATGCGCTGGGACAGGATATGTTCTCGCTCGTGGTGGTCGGCTCGCAGGTCTCGCTATTTTCCGGCCTTGCTGTGGTCTTCATCGCCATCGTCGTCGGCACGGCCGTCGGCGCCATTGCAGGTTACTTTGGCGGATGGGTGGATGAGGTCCTGATGCGCATCACCGACCTGCTGCTCACCATTCCAAGCCTCATCCTTGCCATGGCGGTGGCGGCGGCACTGGGAACCGGTGTCTGGAACATGATCATCGCCATTTCGATCACCTGGTGGCCGGCTTATGCCCGCCTCGTGCGTGGGGAGGTGATCGTCAAGAAGGAAGAGCAGTTCGTAATCGCAGCCCACGCGCTCGGCGCCAACTGGCTGCGCATCCTCGGCAAGCACATCCTGCCGAACATCGTCTCGCCGATCGTCATCAAGGCCTCGCTCGACATGGGCTTTGCGATCCTGACCGTCGCCTCGCTCGGCTTCGTCGGCATCGGCGTCAAGCCGCCGACGCCTGAATGGGGCACGCTGCTGTCCGGCGCGCGCAGCTATATGCCGGATTATTGGTGGACGGCGGTCGCGCCGGGTATCGCTATTTTCCTCGCGGTCCTTGCCTTCAATCTTCTCGGCGACGGATTGCGTGACGTGCTCGACCCGAAGGCGCGGCGTTGAGGGGAGGGATAAGATGACACTTCTCGACATCAAGAACCTCAATCTCGCAATGCGGAGCTACGAGGGCGAGACGCAGATCCTGCATGGTATCGACCTGAAGATCGAGCGCGGCGAGATCTGGGGCATGGTCGGCGAGACCGGCAGCGGCAAATCACTGACCGGCCTCTCGGTTTCGCGGCTGATCGCGTCGCCACCCGGGCGTTATCTCGCGGGCTCGATCGAGTTCCAGGGCCGGGATGTGTTGAAGGCGACCGACAAGGAGATGCGGATGCTGCGCGGCCGGCATATCGGCATGATCTTCCAGGATCCGACAACCAACCTCAATCCGGCCTTCCGGATCGGCACCCAGCTCGTCGACGTGGCGCTCCACGCCGGCCATGCGGACCCTTCGGTTCTGGGGCTCGTGGCCGGTGCCTCCCGTGGCGACTTCAAGAAAGCGGCCAAGCGCGTCGCCATCGACATGCTCGACAACGTCGGCATTGCGAAGGCGGCGGAGCGCATCGACGACTACCCGCACCAGTTTTCCGGCGGCATGCGGCAGCGCGTGCTGATTGCCATGGCGATGATCGGCAAGCCAGACCTCCTGATCGCCGACGAACCGACGACGGCGCTCGACGTCTCGGTGCAGGCCCAGATCCTGCGGCTGATCCACGATCTCGTCGCCGAGCGCAATATCGGCGTGCTGCTGATCACCCACAATCTCGGTATCGTCGCACAGATCTGCAGCCATGTGGCAGTCATGTATCGTGGTCGTATCCTCGAAGCCGGCAAGGTGGACGACGTGCTGAAACGGCCGGGCCACAGCTATACCCAGGCGCTCCTGAACTCCGTGCCGACTGCGCATACCAAGCGCGGCGAACTTATGGGGCTGAGCGGCGCGATGCCGGAGACATCTGCATGAGCCTCGACATCCAGAACGTCAGCAAGATCTTTCCCGGCCCGCGCAAGGGTTTCGTTGGTCGTGGCGAAGGTTTTACCGCGCTCGACGATGTCAGCCTGTCGATCAAGAAGGGCGCGAGCTTCGGGCTCGTCGGCGAATCCGGTTCGGGCAAAACGACGCTGACCCGCTGCATCCTGCGGCTCGAAAGCCTCTCGGCCGGCAATATCCTGTTCGATGGCTCAGACATCCACAAGCTGACGCCGGTTCGGATGCGCCGATTGCGTTCGCGGCTGCAGATCGTTTTCCAGGATCCTTACGCGTCGCTCGATCCGCGCATGACGGTCCATGACATCGTCGCTGAGCCGCTGGTGATCCATGGCGATGTCGTGAACATGACGGCGAGCCGGCGCACCGAGCGGGTGATGGAACTCCTGCTGCAGGTCGGCCTGCGTTCCGAGCATCTGTTCCGCTATCCGCACGAGTTCTCAGGCGGACAGCGGCAACGCATCGGCATTGCGCGGGCGCTGGCGGTCAAGCCGGAATTCCTGATCCTCGACGAGCCGACCTCGGCCTTGGACGTTTCGGTCCAAGCGGATGTGCTGAACCTTCTGCACCGGCTGCAGGTCGAGCTCGGCCTCACCTACTTTTTCATCAGCCACGATCTCGGCGTCATCCGCTATATCTGCGACGATGTCGCGGTGATCTATCGCGGCAAACTGGTCGAGCAGGGGCCCGTCGCTGCGATCTTCGACAACCCACAAAGCGATTATACGCGGATGCTTCTGGACGCGATGCCGGATCCGGATCCGGGCCGTTCGCCCTTCCGCAAGATCGCTGCTGTCTGATCGGCGGCGGCTTCGCATGAATTTTTGAGCAAATGTCGTTACCGTGATCACGAAGCTCTTGGAGGCAGAAGCGGAGATGGAGAGCCAGCCGTTATGCTTGCCATCACGGATTCTGGTCGCTGACTCCATCCGGGGACAACCTTCAGCTTGAGCGGACCGATGTTCCCGATACTGTCCGGGCCTGCCGTCGAACAGCGACGGCAACGCTGAAGCAATGGCTGGACGGACTGTATGCGCTCATTCACGAGGGGCGGCGAGAACTTGTCTGGCGGTGCCAGCGGCTGGGCCACGCCGCTTTTGCAATGTTCATCGCCCATCCCTTAAGCCAACCATTTTTGCACGCGCGTCCTATCGTGTGGGCAGCCTCGTAGAGCAGCTTTCGCGTCATGGCATTCTCGCGGCGAAAGATATGGTCATTCGCGGGCGATCAGCGACTAAGCCAAACAGCACGAAACGACGCTCAGATCAGCGAAGCACAGTTTCGGAATGAAGCTGCCGGAAAGCGAGGACCGGCGGCGCTGCAGCGGTTCATCAATTAGTTGAATGAAATCAGTAAGGCCTAGAGGGCGCGAACATTCTCCGCCTTTGATTTTCCCGTTTTCCGGTCCTGGCCGATTTCGTAACTCACGCTTTGCCCTTCTCTTAGAGTGCCTCCGCCCTGGACGGCCGACACGTGTACGAATACATCGGCCCCACCGTTCTCTGGCGTGATGAAGCCAAACCCTTTGTCGTCATTGAAAAGCCTGCAGGATGTAGATCGGCTTCAGTTGCGGATCGGCGCGGTCAAGGGAAGCGGCTACGAACTCTTCCTGTCGCGCAATGGTGGGGCAGGGCAGTTGACCCTGTTCGACAGCTTTCCTGAGGCGATGGCCACACTCGACCAGGGCGCTCTCGATGGTCTTGCAGGCGTCCGGCAGGCGATGAACCCGGTCGCAGCGAGCAATCCCGGCTTCGAGGTCATGGCCGAGCCTTTCATGGCTATTCCGCAAGCGGTCTGGGTCAGCGTCAAGCATGCGCTTGGTTCACAGCTTGTCGCGGCTTCTGTCCGTGAATTGAAGACGGCTGGCTTCGTTCGCCAGTCTCTCGATAAAAGCGGGCATCCAGACGTCAGTGTACCTGCTTAAAACAAAGCCGGTTTGCCTGTCACCCCTACACCAGCCCCTCGCTCAGCGGCGTGGTTGAACCTCAGGCGGGTTTGAACCGCGGAGCGTTGCGGCCTGCGTCGATGTCAGCGGGCGGATGTTTCTCCCGTGGAGAAGCAGGAAGAGCTTGGCCGTCTCCTCCAGTTCCTCGGTTGCGTATTGCGCCTCGAGAAGGGTCTTTCCGGCAACCACCGGGCCGTGATTGGCGAGCAAGACGGCATGGCTGCCGGTCGCCTTTTCGGCAACCGCCTCAGCCAAAGCCTCGTCGCCGGGCGGATAATAAGGCACCAACGGAAGTGTGCCGACCCGCATGACGTAGTAGGCCGTCAGCGGCGGCAGCACGTCGGCGGGGTCGATGTCGTCGAGGATGCTGACAGCCACCGCATGGGTCGAATGGAGATGAACGACCGCGCCGCTCATCGCCCGCTTGCAATACATGCATTGATGCAAGAAGGCTTCCTTGGTCGGCTTGTCGCCATCCTGCCAGATGCCCTCGGCCGAAAAGCGTGACAGACGCTGCGGTTCAAGGCTGCCGAGCGAGGCATTGGTCGGTGTCATCAGGATTTCGCCGCTCGAAAGCCGCGCACTGATATTGCCCGTCGAGCCGAAAGTGAGGCCGCGGTCGAACAGCGATTTGCCCACGGCGACGATCTGGTCGCGCAGCTTGGTCTCTTCGGAAAGGATCGCTGTCATGCCACCAGGCTCCAGGCCTTGAGGAAAAAATCGTCGGCGCCGAAATTGCCGGACTTGAGCGCCAGTGCAACGGGTCGGCTGCCGACACTCACCGTCCACGGCACGCCGGGATCGATTTCCGGCCCGATCCGCAAGGCGGGAACGCCGAGCGCGTTCACGACGGCACCGGACGTTTCCCCGCCGGCGACGATGAAACGGTGAAAACCCTGAGCGCGCAGTTCGGCGGCCACCTGGCCGAGCAGTTCCTCGACAATCTCGCCGGCTGCCTGCCTGCCGAGTGCTTCCTGAGCTGCGGTTACCTCGCTGGGATCGGCGCTGGAATAGACGAGCGGCAAGGGCTCCCTGCGTGATCTGATCCATTCGACTACCGCCTGAGCAGTAGTCTTCCCCGAGGCGATCGACAGCGGATCGATCTTGTGGGCTGGGACGCCGCTGGCTATCGCGGCTGCGACCTGCCGCCGCGTTGCCGCCGAACAGGAGCCGGCAAGGACAACGCCGCGGCCCGCAGGAACCTGGAAACCCATGGTGCCGGATGCCGCTCGCAGCTTGCCGGCCTTGCGAAAGTTCTCGGGCAGGCCAAGCGCGATGCCCGAGCCGCCGGTAATCAGTTTCATGTTGGCCGTGGCCTCGCCGATCAGGCGCAGATGGTCGTCGGTCAGTGCGTCGACGATCACGGCACGGTGGCCGTCTTCTATCGCTTTGTCGAAGGCAGCGCGGATCGCCGCCGCGCCGCGATCAACCGTTTTGAACGGCACCAGCCCGACGCTCGATTTCGACTGGCCGCCGAGAACCTGCACAAGGTTGGAGTCGGTCATCGGGGTCAGCGGATGGTCCTTCATCGGGCTGTCGGAGAGCAGCATGTCGCCGACGAAAAGGTGGCCCTGATAGACCGAGCGCCCATTGGCGGGAAAGGCGGGGCAGGCGATCGTGAGCGGTGCGGCGAGCCTTGTCTGCAGCGCGTCGAGAACCGGGCCGATATTGCCTTCGGGCGTCGAGTCGAAGGTCGAACAATATTTGAAGATGATCTGTTCCGCACCGCCAGCGATCAGCCATTCGGCGGCCGCAAGCGACTGGGCGACAGCGTCGGCCGCCGGAATGGTCCGCGACTTCAGCGCGACGACGATGGCATCCGCATCGCCGATATCGAGGTCTTCATCCGGAACAGCGACCACCTGGATGGTGCGCATGCCCTCGCGCGCCAGCATCAGGGCCAGATCGGTGGCACCGGTCAGATCGTCGGCCACGGCTCCAAGCAGCATTAGGCGGTCCTTTCCGGCTGCGGCACGAATGGCCGCATCCAGCCGAGCCCGTCACTGGTCCGGCCCTTTGGCACGTATTCGCAGCCGATCCAGCCGTGGTAACCAAGACGCTCCAGGGTCGAGAAAATGAAGGGATAGTTGATCTCGCCAGTGCCCGGTTCGTGGCGGCCGGGATTGTCGGCGATCTGGACATGGGCAATGCGCGGCTGCAGCCGCTCGAAATTGCGCACGAGATCGCCTTCCATGACCTGCAGGTGATAGAAATCATATTGCAGGAAGAGATTGTCCGAGCCGACACGCCTGGCTATCTCTTCGTATTTGGCGATGCTCGAGACGACGCAGCCCGGCGTGTCGTGCTGGTTGAGGATTTCCAGCAGAAGCTTGATGCCGTCCTTTGCGAACCGCTCGGCCGCATAACGCAGATTGCCGCAAAGCGTCTCCTCGGCTTCCTCATCCGACATGCCGGCCGGCTTCAGGCCGGCAAGGCAATTGAGCTGCCAGCCACCGAGCGCCTTGGCGTATTCGACAGCCGTTTCCAGTCCGTCGCGAAATTCCTCCTCGCGCCCCGGCAGGCAGGTTATGCCACGCTCGCCGGCATCCCAGTTGCCGAGCGGAAGGTTGAACAGCACCTGCTGCAGGCCATTCTTCTTCAGGCAGTCGGCGAGCACGTCCTTCGGGATATGATAGGCGGCACGGTATTCGACGCCCTTGAACCCATCCGCCGCCGCCGCTTCGAAGCGATCGAGAAAGTCATGCTCGGTATAGAGCTGCGTCAGGTTGGCATTAAATTTCAGCACAGGCGGTATCCTCGGTTCCCCTTAGCCTCAGGAGTAACGATAGGCGGCGCCTACGTCCAATTGCAACATCCTCGCCATTTATTCGATCGACATATTATTCGCGGGATAAAATCGGCCGCCTTTTATATGAGCGATCGAATAAGAGGTCGATCACTTTGAATTGGCGGAAGCGGGCTCCTGCCTCCTATTGTCTGGTGAAACTGACATTGAACCGGCGGGCGATCGGCCGCCGCCATAGGAGCGGGTGATGACGACTTTGAGAGTGTTCCAACAGCCCAGGAGACGCGTTTCACCGAAAACGGTCGATAAGTTCCGCACCGTGCCTGCGGCTGTCATCAGCGACTCGATGTCCCGGCTGGCGGCAGGCGGTGCGGCGCTGCGGCCGATGCATGCCGGCGGCAAGGTGCTCGCAGGACCGGCTTTCACGGTGAAGACACGTCCGGGCGACAATCTCTTCGTCCACAAGGCGATCGATACGGCGATGCCGGGCGATATCATCGTCGTCGATGCGGGCGGCGATCTCACCAATGCGATCGTCGGCGAGATGATGCTGACCCATGCCGAGACCCGCGGCATAGCCGGCGTGGTGATCTACGGCGCGATCCGCGATTACGGCCACGTCAAGAACCACACTTTCCCGGTGTTTGCGGCCGGCGTTACCCATCGCGGCCCGCTGCATGACGGCCCCGGCGAAATCAACGTGCCGATCGCCATCAACGGCATGGTGATCGAGCCCGGCGACCTGATGATCGGCGACGACGACGGCCTGATGTGCATTCCCTACGACGAAACCGAAATCGTCTACGGCCCCGCCGCCAAGCGCCTTGCCGGCGAGAATGCCCAGCGCGAACGGGTCCGCAACGGCACTGTCGACCGCCGCTGGATCGATGACTGCCTCGCCAAGATCGAGTACGCTGTCGAATACCTCTGAGGTCGAAATCATGTCCGCTGCCGTCGACACCAAGCCGGTGCCCGTCTCCATCATGAGCGCACTCATCCTGCGGGCGATCGTCGATGAGACGATCATGCCGGAGTTCGAAAAGACCGGCGGCGCGGCGCGGATGATCTGGGATCCGACAGTCGGCCTGATGCGGCGCATCGCAGAAGGCGAAAAGGCCGATGCGATCGTCGCGATCGATTGGGCGATCGACGATCTGCAGGCCAAGGGCCTCATCGACAATGCCTCGCGCCGACCGTTGGCGCAGGCCTCGGTCGGTGTCGCCGTGCTTGCCGGCGCCCCGAGGCCGGACATCTCCACTGCCGAAGCCCTGCGCCGGACGCTGATCGAGGCGCCGACGCTCGTCTATTCGCGCACCGGCGCTAGCGGCATTTTCTTCGAAAAGATGATCGACGATTTCGGCATCGGCGAAGAGATCAGGGCGAAGGCCCTGGTGGTCAATGCCGGCCTGACGGCGGAAAGGCTCGTGACCGGGGAGGTCGGGCTTGCTATCCAGCAGGTGAGCGAACTACTCGCCGTGCCGGGCACCGATCTTGTCGGCGCCTTTCCGGCGGAACTCAAGGCGACGACGGATTTCAGCCTGGCGGTGTTCGCCGACGCGTCTGATCGGCAAGCCGCCGGGCGGTTTCTCGACCAACTCTACACGCCGTATGCCCGCAAGGCCTATGAGGCGGCCGGGCTAGAACCCCGATTTTGACAGATATGCGAGAACCCCATGCCCGCTAAACCCCGCATCGTCCTGCTCCACGCGACGCCCGTTGCAATGCAGCCCGTCCAGGCCGCCTTCAAGGAGCTCTGGCCGGAGGCCGAACTCGTCAATCTCCTCGACGACTCTTTGAGCCCGGATCGCACGCGCGAACCCGAGCTGACCGAGGCGATGATCGACCGTTTCGTCAATCTCGGCCGTTACGGGCATTCGACCGGTGCCGACGGTATCCTCGTCACCTGCTCGGCCTTCGGCCCGGCGATCGAGAAGATGGCGGCTGAACTGCCAGTTCCGGTGCTGAAGCCGAACGAGGCGATGTTTCACGCGGCCGTCGCCAAAGGCAAGCGGATCGGCATGATCGCTACTTTCGGTCCTTCGGTCGGGACGATGACCGACGAATTCGACGAATACACCGCCGAGGTCGGCTCGTCGGCGAACCTGAAGACTATCCTCGTTGCGGATGCGATGACGGCGCTCAAGGCCGGCGACGCGGCGACCCACAACCGGCTGATCGCCGAGCGGGCACCGGAACTCGACGACGTCGACACGATCATGCTGGCCCATTTCTCGACGTCGCAGGCTGCCGAAGCGGTCCGACAGCGGGTCAGCATTCCGGTGCTGAGTGCACCTGGTGCCGCGGTCATCCGCATGCGGGAACTGATCGAGGGATAAGGCCTCGCCATCCCCGGCTCCGGAAAAGAGAGAAGGTGCCGTTGGCCTGTTATCGCGGACGCTCGGATTTCTGTGACAGTCTGGCGATGGCGGCAGCATCGACTTCCTGTATCCGCTTGGCGATCGCCGGCGGTATCTGCTGCAATGCATCGAGCGTCGCGATGTCGGCGGTTGCCGGAGAGCCGGAATAAGGAGGCTCCGGCTCATATTCCATCTGCAGCTGAATCCTGCGGGCGACGTCTTCTCCCGCGAGCCTCGCAACCAGCTCAAGCCCGAAGTTGATTCCGGCCGTGACCCCGCCTCTCGTCACTCGCTCTCTGTCGAATACGACCCGCCGGTCTATCGGCCTGCACCGTAGGCTGAAAGACGATGCCGCGCCGACCAGTGCGTGGTGCATTCGTAGCCCTTGAGGAGCCCCGCCGCTGCCAGGACCAGAGTGCCGGTGCAGACGGCCGTCATGAACTGGAAGCCGGGTTCGATATCGCGCAGGAACGAAAAGGCGATCGTTTTCCATCGCATCCAGATGCCCCGGGCCGCCCGGTACGACCACGATGTCAAGCCCGCCGCACTCGGCATAGGTCAGTGTCGGAAGAATGCTCAACCCCCCGCTGGCGCTGCGAACAGGAGCAAGATCGTTGCTCAGCAGATGGCAACTGTATTCGGAAGTCGCGTCGGGACCTCCAAGGTTCCGTCAAATCAAGCTGGGTCAGCCCGGCGAACAGGACGAAGCCTATGTGACGAACTGGTATGTTCTCGGACAAGATGCGCTCTCTCCAAACGATGCGATCCAGCATCAATACCCGGCGGTGGATGATCTATCCAGGTGAGGGGTGGTCCTATGCTCTGCCGATGACGTTGCGCGCCCAGTCGCCGATGATGCTGACCGTCAGCGTGCAGAGGAAGATGGTGATCCCAGGCACTACGGCGATCCACCAGCCGGTCAGGAGGTAGGAACGGCCGAAACCGAGCATGTTGCCGAGGCTGCTCATCGGCGGCTGGATGCCGAGGCCGAGGAAGCTCAGCGAGGTTTCGAGCAGGATCACTTCCGGAAAGTTGATGGTGGCGGTGACGAGCAGCGTGCTGGCGATATTGGGCAACACGTGGCGTAGGTAGATGCGCGGCCAGGGAAAGCCGAGCGTGTTCATTGCCAGCACATAACCGCGGCCGCGGGACGCAAGCGTCATGGCGCGCGACAGGCGGGCAAAACGCTCCCAGCCGAACATGCCGAGAATGAAGATGAACAGGAAGATATTGTTGCCGAAGAAAGCGGTCAGCGTCAGCGAGACGATGATGAACGGCACCGAGGCCTGGGCATCGACGGCGGCGACGATCAGCTGATCGACCCAGCCGCGGAAATGCGCGGCAAGGATGCCGAGCGTCGTGCCGATGAAGGCGGAGATGATCGTGGCACCGAGCGCCAGCGCCAGGCTGGTGCGCAGCGACGCCACGAGCCGCAGGAAGATGTCGCGGCCGAGGTCGTCGGTGCCGAGGAAATGTGCCCAGGTGCCGCCGAAGCCGACAGGCGGCTTGAGACGCGTCAGCAGGTTCACCTTGGCTTCGCTGACGCCGGGCAGGAAGGGCACGATGATGATCAGCGACAGACAGACGACGAGCCAGAGGATCGAAATCTGCGCCGCGAGCGGCATTCCCGGAAAGCGGCGGGCAGGTTTTTCTGAAGCGACGACGGACATGGCGGCCTCCGGTCAGTTGTTATGGGCAAGTGCGGTGCGCGGATCGAGCTTTGCATAGGCCAGATCGACGATGAGGTTGGTGGCGATCATCAGGAAGGCGACCATCATGATGATCACCTGCAGCACCGCCAAATCGCGCTGGGCGACGGAATCGACGATCAGCCGGCCGACACCGGGCCAGCCGAACACCGATTCCACCACCGAGCCGGCTGCGATCATGCTGCCGACCAGGAGAGGCGTGATGGTCACGAGCGGCAGCATCGCGTTCGGGATCACGTGGTGGAGAAAGATCTGGAATTCGCCGAGCCCGCGCGCTCGGGCTGAGGTGACGCAGCTGAGCCGCAGGGCATCAAGCACGGCCGAACGCACGAAGCGGGTGAAGATCGCAGCTTTCGCCAGGCCGATCGTCAGCACCGGCATGATCAGATTCTGCCACGAGCCGTAACCGTTCGAGGGCAGGAGGCGCAGGTTGACCGACAACAGCAGGATCAGCGCCAGGCCAAGCACGAAATTGGGGAGCGCGAAGCCGACCGTCGACAGCGACATGATCGTCCGGTCGAGCCGTCCGCCGTTGTCGATCGCGGCAAGCGCGCCGACCGGCACACCGACGACGATCATCACCACGGCGCTGCAGCCGACCAGCTGCAAGGTCGCCGGCAGGCGTTCCAGCACAACCGAAAGCGCGTCCCGATTGCTCATGTTCGAGATGCCGAAGGCGCCATGGAAGACGTTGTTCACATAGGTGAAATACTGCTGCAGGATTGTGCCGGTATAACCCCATTGCTCGCGATAGGCATCGAGCGCCGCCTGGGTCGTATCGTCCGGATTGAAGATCGCCAGGATCGGGTCGCCCGTGGCGCGCAGGGCCACGAAGACAAGCGTGACGATCACCCAGAGAGACACAGCCGCGCGCAGCAGGCGAGTGAGCAACAGCATGGTCAGATCCTCCCGTTGGTGGCGATGGCGCCATGCGGTTCGAGTTGCCGAACCTGCACGGCCGTCTTGCCAGGCATGGCGTCGATCAGCATCTGCGTATATGCGTGACGGTTGCCGTCGGTGAACAGCGACACCGGAATGTCCTCGATCACCTCGCCATTGCGCAGCACGACCACCTGGTCGGCGATCTCGAAGACGACGCGGAGATCGTGGGTGATCAAGAGGATGGCGATGCCGAGGCGTTCGCGCAGCCGCTGGAAACATTCGAGGATGTGCTTCTGGATCCGAACGTCGACCGCTGAAAGCGGTTCGTCGGCGATTAGCACATCGGGTTTCAAAAGAAGCGCGCGGGCGATGACGACGCGCTGCGCTTCGCCGCCGCTGAGATAGGTCGGCCGCCGTTCGAGCACATCGGCGCCGAGCCCGACATCCTGGATGATCTGGGCGATATGGGCCTTGCGGGCCGCGGCGTCCCACCAGCCATGCACCTTCAGCACCTCGTGGAGCTGGTCATCGACCTTCATCAGCGGGTCGAGGGAATCGCGCGGATGCTGGAAGACCATCTGGACGTTGAGCTTCGGCGAGCCGCTCTGCTCGGAGGCGTGGGTGGTGATGCGGCCGGAATCCGGCGAGACGAGGCCGAGCGCCATCTTGGCGGCGGTCGTCTTGCCGCTGCCGCTTTCGCCGACCAGCGCGACGATCTCGCCGCGATGGACGGTGAACGACATCGACTTGGCAGCCGGCACGCCGATCCCGGACTTGCGGTCGCGTGCGGTGGAATAAAAGGTCTTGTTGACGTCGTCGAAGGTCAGCGCCAGCGGGTTGTGGCGCAGCTTGCCGGTCTCGCGGTCGGGCCATTCGACACTCGCTGCATTGAAGAGCTCGCGGGAATATTCGGCCTTCGGCGCATTGACGATTTCGGCCGTCGGCCCCTGTTCGACCAGCCGGCCCTTGTGCATGACGGCGATATGGGTCGCCCGGTCGCGGACGATGCCGAGATCGTGAGTGACCAGCAGGACGGTCAGGTTGTTCTTGCGCCGCATTTCGTCGATCAGATCGAGCACTTCCGCCTGCACCGACATGTCGAGCGCGGTGGTTGGCTCGTCGGCGATCAGCAGCGCCGGATCGCCGAGCATGGCAAGCGCGATCATGACGCGCTGGTTGAGGCCGCCGGAAAGCTGGTGCGGATAGATGTCGAGCCGTTGCTCGGCCATCGGGATATGCACGCCCTTCAGTGCATCGATGGCGCGGGTGCGCAATTCGTCGCCGCGGGCCGAAGGATAATAGAGCCGGAGCGTTTCCAGCATCTGCGAGCCGATCGTCCGGACCGGGTTGAGGGCCGCCAGCGGATCCTGGAAGACCATGCCAACCGACTTGCGCCGGAACTGGATCAACTGCGATCTCGACAACGACCAGACGTCCTGGCCGTCGATGACGATCCTGCCCTTGAATTCCGGCTTGAACGGCAGAAGCCGTATCATGCTGTGACAGGTAATACTCTTTCCGCTTCCACTTTCGCCGACGAGCGCGAAATAGCCGCCCTTGGCGATTTCGAAGGACACGTCTTCGACCAGCGGGATGGGTTGGTCGCCGCCAAGGGCAATGCCCAGGTTCTCGACGCGGCAGACCCGCTCCGCAATCCTATCGGAATTCATCCGTTCAACCCTGCAGACAATTGACTTTCATGATGCAATCGCTGCGGTGCCCTCTGTCCAAGGGCGCCGCAGTATTCAAATGTGTGCATAAACAAACCCGGAAATCCATCCGTTTTGTGCAATGCACTCACGCAAGCGACGCTCCGCGGAAATCCATGTAGACCGACGGGATCGGCTTCCACTTGATGGACTTCTTCTTGCCGTAGAACACACCCATCGTATGCAGGATGATGCCCGGCGGGTCGGCGTCGAAAATGTCCATCATCTTGGCGAAGGCCTGCTTGCGTTCGTTGAGGTCGATGCTCGACTGGAGCTTGTCGCCGAGCGTGAAGAACTCCTCATTGGTCCAGACGTCCTTCTGCGACCGGTCGTAGGAACGCCACAGGCCGAAGAGCGGGTCGTTGACCAGAACCGGATCGACGCCGTTGCGCATGCCGACGCCGGGATAGGCCATCATCTGCGCGAAGTTTTCGACGATCTGCAGGTCGATCTTGACGCCGATCTGCTCCCACATCGACACGACGATCTGCGCCGTTGCGAGTTCCGGGCCGTAAGCCGCGGTGCGGATGCGGTAGGGGATGGCCTGTCCCTTGTAGCCGGCGGCGTCGAGAAGCTTCTTGGCTTCCGTCGGATCGTATTTGTAAGCCGGTCGTAACGCATCGAAGAACGGACCGTAGGCTGGCAGCTGGTGGCCGTGCGGCACGTCGACCTTGCCCTGCCAGAGCGCATCGACGATCGCCTGGCGGTCGACCGCAAGCCCAAGCGCCTTGCGGACACGGCCATCCTTCAGCACTTCGTTGCGGGTGTCGAACTTGATGATGCGCAGGCTAGCAACCGTGCCGCCGACGATTTCAAGGCTGCTGTCGCGGGTGACGGCATCGAACTGGTCGGCCGGCACGTCGGTAATGATGTCGAAATCGTTGCTGGCAAGGCCGGCGATACGCGACGACAGTTCCGGCGAGGAACTATAGGTCAGCGTCTCGATATTCGGCTTGCCGCCCCAATATTGCGCGAAAGCCTTGAGCCTTACGGCATCAGGTGAAAGGGATTCGACCGAAAACGGGCCGGTGCCGACCGGCTTGCGGGCAAAACCGGCAAAACCGCCGGCCGCTTCGAAGGCCTTCTTGCTGACGATCTGGCTGCCCCAGGCGGTCAGACGCAGTTCCAGTGCCGGGTCCGCAACCTTGGAGGTGACGCGAACGGTCTTGGCATCGACCGCATCGACCGCCTTGATGGTCGAGAGGAACTGCTGGGCAACGCCGTAGCCCGAGGACTTCGGGTCGAACATCCGGCCGAAGCTGAACGAAAAGACGACGTCGTCGACGGTCAGCGGCGAACCGTCGTGAAAGAGCACGCCCTGGCGGAGCACAAGTTCGATCGTCTGGGCATCGATACGCTTCCAGCTTTCGGCCAGCGCCGGCTTCAGGGCGCCATCACCGGCATAGTTCACCGTCAGCAGCGTGTCGTAGATGTTGAGCATGGTCCGGTAGCCCGGATTGGTTTGGTAGAGCAGGGGATCGAGCTGCTTCGGCAGTTCGTCGAGCGCGACCCTCAAAGTGCTGCTGCCGGCAGCCTGGGCGAAACAGATCGTCGGTGCGCCGAGCAGGCCGTAAGCTGCTCCCGCACCCAGGAGAGTCATGGCGGATCGTCTGGTGATTTGCATTTTTTGTTCCCCGAGAACGTGTTGGTCATTCATGACTGACATTTGTCAGGACTATTCTTATTGGATCTGTCTGCACGCGGCGGGCGTTCTGGCCATGCTGACCTGCCGGACCGCTGTCATTCTGGCTGTCGGCGGGGAACCCTGACGCTTATCGATGCGCCTTGTCCGGCTTGTCCGACGGTTGTTGATACTCACGTTAAGGGTACGGACTTATTCCAGTCCAATACGGATTGCTGCGCTTCTTATTGTCTCTCAATATATGTTCCGGGACGAAACCTCGATCGACCCAAATGAATGAGCGCCTAGCTCGCGAGATTCTCGATGAGCTCGCCGATGAATTCCTGGTCGGATGTGGTGACGAACAGATCGGCGACCTTCTGGATCGCCATCAGCGTCTTGTTCGGCTCGCCGTCGGATCGGGCGTCCGGTTCCTCCAGCACCACGAATGACAGCATCGAGGCGGTTCTTTCGGTCTGGAAGGGGAACCGGACGTCCTCGCCCTTCTGGTAGACGACGATCACCGCATTGGGCCGGATGCCGTTCACCGGCTCGTCCATCGGCTGGCGCCTGTCCGGATCGAGCGATCCGGTCGTCAGGATATTGTCACGCTTGCGGTTGAACTCGGCGATGAGGCTCTCGGCGCTCCTGCCGATCGCCAGCACCTTGACATAGCGCGGCTGCGAATTGCGGTAGTCTTCGATCCGTTGCCCCGGCCGTCCGCCGAGAAAGCTTTGTACGATCATCCATAGTCTCCCGGCGCAAGGCGCCAAATCTCAATCCATAAACCGGCCGCCCGATAGGTTCAGGCATTCACCCGTGACGAAACCGGCATTGCGCGCGGCAAGGAAAAGGACCGCATGCGCCGCTTCCTCGCTGCGGCCGAATCGGCCGACGGGAATGGCACCCTTCAGTCGCGTCCGCTTCTCCTCCGTCATAGTCTTCACCTGCGGCTCGAAAAGGGCCGTGGCGATGCCGTTGACGGTGACGCCATGCTCCGCCGTTTCCGCCGCAAGCACGCGCGCGAAGGCGAGCAGCCCGCCTTTCGCCGCCGCATAGGGCGCGACGTCGTGGTGAACGCCGGTCTTTGCCGACATGCTGGCAAACACGATGATGCGGCCATAACCCGCCTTCACCATGTGCCGGGCAGCTTCCTGCATCTGCAGCGCGGGGCTCACCATTTCCTCTTCGGCGACGCTGCGCATCTCCTCGGGCGTCATGTCGAGCACCGGCTTGTTCTTCACCGGGCGGGAGGAGACCACGAGGATATCGAGACCGCCAAGCTTTTCGATGCAGCTTTCGATGAGATCCGCAGGCAGACCAACGGAAGCGATATGCTCGCCGGCCGGCGCATTTGCGTCGTCAGTCAGCACTGTGGCTCCGGCCTCAGCAAGGGCAGAGACGACCGCAGGGCCGACGCCGTAACCCGCGCCGATGACCACGGCGCGCTGGCCGGTCAGGTCGGTTGTGGCGAGGTGGGCGATGTCGATGGCGTTCATGACTTAACCTTTTGCGAGCTGGGCGAGACTGGTCGCCGGATCGGCAAGCGCCGCATCCGGCACCGGCGTGCCGTTCAGGATCAGTTGCTTGATGAAGCGGATGTCGCGCGGATTGTTCATGCTGTTGCCGGCGACGACTTTTTCGCCGTGCATATAAATCGCCGTGAACTTGCCGCTATCGCGCTCCCCGCGCCAGACGATCCTGTCCCAGGTGGTAGGCGCACCGATGATCTGGAGATTGGTGTCGTATTGATCCGACCAGAACCACGGCAGATCCGCATAAGGGGTTGCCGTTCCGGCAATTGCCTTGGCAACCGCGATTCCCTGGTTCTGGGCGTTCTGCCAGCTTTCCAGCCGCAGGCTGCGGCCGAGCAGCGGGTTGAAGTGCCGCGTCACGTCGCCGACGGCGAAGATTTTCGGGTCGTCGGTGCGGCCGAAAGCGTTGACGATGATGCCGTCGTCGCAGGCAAGGTGGGCCGCTTCCGCCAGATCGGTATTGGGTACCGCGCCGATCCCGACGATGACGAGGTTGGCTGGAAGGCGTTCGCCCGAACCAAGCACCACGACAGCCTGCTCGCCCCCTGCCTCGATCTTTTCGATTGCCGCCGAGAAACGGAAGTCGACGCCGCGGGCGGAGTGGCCGGCTGCGATGATTTCCGCGACGGACCTATCGATCACCCGCCCCATCGCATGCGGGGCAGCATCGATGATCGTGACTGCACAGCCAGCCTCGATCGCGACCGCTGCAAATTCGAGACCGATGAAGCCGGCGCCGATCGCCACCACTTTACTCCCCGGCTTCAGCCAGGTGGCGATCTTTTCCACGTCCGCGATGGTGCGCAGCGTATGGACTTGCGGCAGGTCGGCGCCTTCGACGGGAAGCGGGCGCGGTCGACAACCCGTCGCCAGCACCAGCGTCCCGTAATCGAGGTTCGAACCGTCATCGAGCGTCAGGCTGTTGCGGTCGCGATTGATATGCCGAACCCGCCGGTTGAGCATCAGCTCGATGCGGTTGTCCGCGTAGAAGGTTTCCGGCTTGATATAGGCGCTTTCGATCCCGGCCTTGCCGGCGAGGATCGCCTTGGACAGCGGCGGGCGCTCATAGGGCGGATGGGCCTCGTCGCCGATCAGCACGATCCGCCGGTCGGGATCGAGGCTGCGCAGTGTGATTGCCACCCAGGCGCCGGCCTGTCCGGCGCCGACGATCACCACTGTTTCGCGGTCGCTTTGCATGGTGCTTTTCCGCGCGGTCAAACGGCGACGAAGGGTTCGCCCATGCGAACGACCGATGCGTCGAGTGCGGTTTCCTTGAACGGGCCGTCCTCGGGCAGGATGAAGGAGGCGGAGCGCACCTTCTGGGTTTCCGGCTCCAGGCCGGGCGGCGTGCCCTTGCCGGCTTCGAGCGCCTTGGCGGCCTTGCGCATCCGCATCCGGGCCATGATGATCGCGTTGTCGGTCGAAACCAGGTTTTCACGCGAACGGTCGGCGATGGCACCCATGCTTTCCTGCAGCGAGGAGTCCTGGATGGCGATGCCCTTGATGCCGCTATAGTGGATCTTCTGGCGCTGCGCCTCGCGGTTCATCAGGTAGTCGTTGTCGATATTGGCAGTCGGGCGGAACGTGCCGGGGATCAGGGTCGGGTGGACGCCGGCGCCGTTCTCCATCAGGTCCAGTTCCGCAGGTGTCAGCGCCCGGGTCGGATGGAAGGTCATGGTCCAGGCCATGCAGTTGTTGTCGTCCATCGGCACCCAGGCATGGCCGTTCAGCGCATTGCCCTTGTAGGGTGGGATCAGCGTGTAGAAGGGCATCATCCACTGGGTGACGCGCCAGTAATGGAAACCGGGCTCGGCCGGGCGGCGGGCGCCGATCAGGAGGCCGGCGGTCGATTCATGGATGTCGAAGGTCGTCGAGGTGCTGCGCGCATATTTCGAACCGTCGGTGCCCTTGTGCAGCGGATCGCGATGCAGGTCGCCGCTGTGCAGGAAGGAGACGTGGCTGGAATCGATGCCGCCTTCCACCGCTTGCAGATAGTTGCTTTCCTGCCAGCGCTTGGAGAGATAGCGCTGCTCCGGCGCGACCTGGGTCCATTCGAAGGCCGGCATTTCCGGCTGTTCCTCCGGCGGCCCCATATAGGTCCAGATGACCCCGCCGAGTTCGACGCAGGGGTAGGACTTGAGCTTGATCTTCTGACAGAAGCCGGAAGAGGCCGGTTCCGATGGAACTTCGACACATTGGCCCGTCGTGTCGTATTTCCAACCGTGATAGGGGCAGCGCAGGCCGCCTTCCTCGTTGCGGCCGAACCACAGCGAGACGCCGCGATGGGCGCAGAATTCGTCCATCATGCCGATCTTGCCACTGCTGTCCTTGAAGGCGATCAGCCGTTCGGAGAGAAGAGATACGCGAACCGGATCGCAGTCCGGACCGGGCAGTTCGGTCGCCATCAATGCGGGGAGCCAGTACCGGCGAAACAGGTTGCCCATCGGCGTGCCCGGGCCTGTGCGGCACAGATACTCGTTTTGCTCGGCAGTGATCATGGCGTCCATCCTCTTTGGTTGTATCGGCCCCAAGTGACCATTCGGACCTCATTCTGAACGCAGGTTGACACCCCAACACATATGTCGTCCAATATGAATTATGGATTTTTTGATTGAGCTGGAGATATAAGTGGAGCTACGTCAATTTCGCTATTTCGTCGCCGTCGCTGAAGAACTCCACTTCACAAGGGCCGCCGAACGGCTCCATATCGGCCAGCCGCCGCTTAGCCTGCAGATCCAGGCGATCGAGCGCGAGCTCGGTGTCCTGCTCCTCAAGCGCACCCGTCGCAAGGTGGAATTGACGCCTGCCGGCGAGCTTTTCCTCCAGGAGGCGCGTCTCGCGCTGATGCAGGCGGCGCGTGCCATCGATACCGCCAAGCGCGCCGCGCGCGGCGAGATGGGTACGCTCAGGGTCAACTTCATCACCTCGGTCCCGCTGGTGAATGCTTTCACCACGGCGGTGCGCCGTTTCCGCATCGCCATGCCCGACGTGCACCTCGAACTGAAGATCAAGCCGTCGCCCGAAATCATCGACGACGTGCTGCTGAGCACGATCGATATCGGCTTCACCCGACCGGCCCTGCAGGCGGTGCTGCCGTCGAAACTGAAGGCGACGCCCGTCCATCGCGACAAACTGATGCTGGTCTTGCCGATCGACCATCCCTTGAGCCGCGAGGAAGGCCCGATCCCGATCGGCCGGCTGAAAGCGGAACGTTTCGTGCTGCGCCCGCTCGGAACCGGTGCCGGTTTCTACGAGCAGGTGTTTTCGATGTGCACGGAGGCCGGTTTCACACCGCTGATCGTGCAGGAGGCGACGGAAGCGGCGACCATTCTCGGCCTCGTGGCCGCGGGTGTCGGCATCACCATCGCTCCGCAGGCGCTCCAGAGCATCATGGTTCACGACGTGGTCTGGCGGCATCTTTCGGATGCGCAGACGGACAGCGAGGTGGTGATGATCCACAACAAGACCACCTCGAACCTGCTTCGGGACCAGTTCATCGCCGGCCTGAAGCCGCTGCCGGATTCGATCAGGATCGACCGGCGCTGATATCGATGAAGATCGCCTCGTCGCTGACGATGGGCGTCCAGACCTTGATCGGGACTTCGCAAGGCGGTGCGGTCGGCTGGCCGGTCCGCACGTCGAACCGTCCCTGGTGGAAGGGGCATTCCACCTCGCATCCCTCAATGAAGCCGTCCGACAGGTAGCCCGGGCCGTGTGAGCAGAGATCGGCGGTGACGTAATACTGGTCGCCCGCCTGGAAGATCGCATAGCCGAAACCGTCGATTTCAGCGCGGAACGGAAGATCCTCGCTGACATCGGCGGTTTCGCAAAGTTTCGTCAATGTACCGATTTCAGTCATTTTCCTACCTCGAAGACCGGCAGCCGCTTCAGGGCGACTGCCGGCTCAAGCCAAGGCCTCAAATAGTCTTCAGGCCGCCGCGCTCACTTTCTGGGATTTCCAGTCGAAGGTGAGAATATCGGTGAACTCGCGCACGTTCGCCAGCGTCTCGAAGCGGGCAAGCGTCGAGACGATCTTGTCGGTGATCTCCTTGCCGGCAAACGGCAAAGCGTTGGCGGTGACCTTGTCGGCAATCTCGGCATCCGTGAACGGCGCCTTCGGATGGCCGGGGAAGGGCAGCGCCTCGCCATGCACGACAGTGCCGTCGGCAAGTTCGATCTCGACGCGCGAGAGGTAACCCGCCGCCGCACGGGCAAGCTTGCCGCCCGCAATCGTGCCGAGTTCGGGCGCCGGTACACACTTCACCTTCTCGCCTACGAATTTCTGGCGATCCGGGGCGAGCACCTTCTCAAGGTCGAAGCTGTCGACCTGGATATAACCGTCGAGCACGGCAGCGCCGACGATATAGGGCATCGAATGATCGGCGGTTTCGCGCGAAATCGGATGGTAGGGGTCCTGCCGGATGGCGACCAGGTGGTCATAGGCGCCTTCTTCGGAGAACACGCGAACTTCCTTGATCTTCGAAAGGTCGGAGATCTTGGCGCGGGCTTCGAGTGCTGCACGGATGGCGCTGAGGCCGACGGAACCGACCGGCCAGAGCTTCATGTAGGTATCGGCGATGCGCGACAGCTTGACGTCGTCGCCGAGCAGTTTCTGCAGGATCGGCAGCGGGTCGTGCTTGTTGGCGAGCTTGACGACAAAGCCGTTATTGCCGGTGAACGGGCGCACGACGCTTTCGACGCCGGCCTTGGCGAGCAGGCAGGCCTGCAGCGCGTTGCGCACGGAATCGCTGCCGTTGAAGCGCTTCCACAGCGTCAGGTCGCCGCGGCGGTTGAGCTCGCAGGACTCGACCTCGTCGCTGGCGAAATGCGAGGTGACGGTCATGCCCAAGGCTTCGCGGGCCTGGGTGGCATCGAGGCCGATGACGCGGGCGATCGCGGCACAGGCGCCGATCTGCGTCAGGTTGGTGTAGTCCCAACCGCCAGGGGCAGTGGAGAAGGCATCGAACACGGCGGCGACGACTTCGTAGCCGACGGCGAGCGCCCCAAGCAGTTCTTCACCGGACGCGTTGACCCATTCGGCGGCGGCGATGACGCCGGCGACCATGTCGCTCGGATGGCCGCTGTTCTTCTGGCCGACGAAGAAGTCGTTGTAATCGTAACAGCGCAACAGCGAACCGTTGACGAGTGCGGCCAGATCCGGGTTGACGCGCATCGACGTGCCCCAGATGACGCTGCCATTCGGATTGGCGAACTGCGAGACATATTTGCGGGCGATATGAGAGGCCGGATGGTCGAAGGCGCCCAGTGCCACGGCGATGGAATCGCTCAAAGCCCGCTTTGCCGCATGGCGCGTCATATCGCTCAGATCCGTCGAGACGGACGCGGTGAACTTGCCCAAGAGCTCTGCGATCGCGTCGCGATAGATGATGTTATCTTCTGTCGACATGCTACTCCCTTTTCGTCGCTGTCCGTTCGAAAAGGCGGTCCGGCTGCTTGACCGACAAGCCGCGCTCTCGAATATTATGTAGGTTGCGATGGAAAGAGGTATCGGCGGAAACTGAGTGTGTCCAATATCAATGCCCCGGTAAATTATTCGCCAATTTAAATATGTCTGATCGGAAAGACACGTTCAGCCCCGGCTTTCCGGCATTTCCGCCCGCGCGCCGCCTTTCGGCCGTGATTGCAAATATCGAATAAGTCTGCTGCCTGTTTATATTGGACGCAGATGACAGCCTCGTTTTAGCAATAGGACATCTTGTCCTTGAAGCGGCCGCATGGCGGGAGGCAGACCATTTCGACTCATATCCTGATTACGCAGCCTCAGGTGAAAAGCTGCATCGACGCGTTGAAGCAGCGGTTCACGGTTCACAATCTCGCCACAGCCACCGACCCGGAAGCGCTGCTCAGGGAAGTCGGGCCTGAAATCCGCGGCATTGCGGGCGGCAAGGTGTCCGCTGCTCTTCTCGAAAAGCTGCCGAAGCTGGAAATCATCGCGGTATCGGGCGTCGGTTACGATTCCGTCGATGCCGCAGCCGTCAAGGCGCGCAACATCCGCCTCACCAATACGCCGGGCGTCCTGACCGACGCGGTAGCTGAGCTGACGATCGGCATGATGATCGCGCTGTCGCGCCGCATCCCGCAGGGCGACCGTTTCATTCGCGACCGCAAATGGCTGGACGGTGCCTTCGGCAATTGGTCAGAGCTGAAGGGCAAGACACTCGGCATCCTCGGCCTCGGCCGGATCGGCAAGGAAATAGCTAATCTCGCCGCCGCGTTGAAAATGCATGTCGTCTATCACGGGCGCACCGAACAGAAGGGCGCGCCCTATCCCTATTTCGAAAACGTCGTCGCCATGGCGCGCGCTTCCGACTGGCTGGTGGTGATCGCTCCGGGCAACGCATCGACGACCGGGATCATCTCCCGCGAGGTCCTGGAGGCGCTCGGCCCCAAAGGCGTGCTCGTCAACATGGCCCGCGGCAACATGGTCGATCAGGACGCACTGGTCGAAATGCTGGTGTCGAAGCAGCTCGGCGGCGCGGCGCTCGACGTCTTCGACAAGGAACCGGCCGTGCCCGACGCGCTTCTCGATCTCGACAATGTCGTGCTTTCACCGCACCAGGGCAGCCGGACGGAGGAAACCCGCGCCGCCGTCGGCGATATGGTCGTCGCAAACCTGACGGCGCATTTCGCCGGCAAGCCGCTGATCTCGGCAATTTTTTAGCTTAGCGCTTAGCTCCCGCGGTTTGGCTCCAGATGTCAGCCCATGCGATGGCGGTCCGGCAGTCTAGTCGCGAACCTTGCCAGAGCGAGACGCATCATCGGGCAGTGTCGCTGCTCTGCTGCAGCCGTCTGGCACGCCACGGCTCAGATATGATGCGTTCACTCATGGAAAAAGATTGGTATTATAGCCTCAAACCCGACCTCTTGACCTGCGATACGCTCACTAGGGCGTCAATGAGCACCCGGACCTTGGGAAGCATGTAGGGGGACTGCGGCCATACCGCGCGGATCGGCATCTCCCCTCCGGCCGGAACCGACAGGACAGGCACCAACGCTCCGCTCTTCAGGTGATCAGCAATAAGCCATGTCGTCCCCTGAGTGCCGCGCAGCCGACAATGCAGTCCCGGCGCGTCAGCTCCTCCGGACTGGTCGGTTCGCCCTCCCGACGGAGGTAGGCAGGCGAGGCGCAAATCAGAAGTCGCTGCGAGCCGAGACGTCGGGCTCGCCTGGCCCTTTGGCGCACTTTTAGATAATTCCGCCAGCGCGTGCCAATTCTACTGCATCCGGCCCAGCCGGGAAACGAAGCTGCCCAGAGCTGTCGTTGACCGCGGCCCAGATCGCTTCGGCCACGTCTGTTTCCTTCGTTGTCAGAGCCGGCTTCGCGAATGCCGCAAAGATCGGAGCTGCAAAGTCAGCATAGGCTGGCGGGATCAGATCCTCGAGCACGGAGGAATTCTTGGCGAAACGTGTCGTTGGCGCGTATTCTGGCTCGACGAGCCGGTGATCAAGATCGTTTGCATGAGAACCTCCATTGTTTCGGATGGCCCCTTCTATGCATTTGTTGTTAGACGATCCATAATCCATCGTCCACCATTCGTCTTTAATCGTCTAAACTGACGCGTGTTTGGATCTGGATGACAACAAGCCAGACATACGGCGACGCCCTAGGCCGGCGTCGCCATCTTTGCGAATTCGCTTGGCGGGCAACCGACTCTTTGGCTGAAGGCGGTACTGAAGGCGCTGGCAGATCGGTAGCCGACCTTTTCGGCGATTTCCTTGAGCGAGCCTCGGCTATGGCGCAGCGTGTCCTTCGCGATCGCCATTCGCCATCTAAGCAGGTACTCGACAGGGGCAAGGCCGACAGCCGCTGAAAACTTTTTCGCGAAGGCGGAGCGCGACATCCCGGCGCGCTGTGCAAGTTCGGCGACCGTCCAGCCACGGCGCACATCCAAGTGAATGTCGCTGATTGCTCGAGCAAGTTGGGGATCGGAAAGCCCGCGTAACATTCCGGGGTTTGGAAGCTTCGATGCTTCTCGTCGCAATGTCTCGATCAGAAGGACTTCCAGCAATCGTGACAAAATGAGGTCGCTCCCAGCCCGCGAGTTGATTGCTTCATCGCGAATATAGGAATCAAGTTGCCGAGCCTCGCTCCAATCCCCTCTTCAGCACTGACGTGGACAAGCGTGGGCAGAAGCTCGGACAAGAGTTCACCATTCGTCGGATCGCACAGGATGCAGCCGCCAATGATGCGCGTCGGATTTCCTAACTCGACGCGGCCGACCTGAACTTCTCCATCGACTGAGTTGCGCGCTTTGAATTCCTCATCCGACAGAACGATCTCTTGGCCAGAATGGCTGAAAAATATGTCGGCAACTGGATTTCCGGATAGAATGAAGTCACCGGTTTCCAACTGCGTCGTCTCGCCTTTGTCGGCACGAAACAGCGTGGAACCTTCCATGATGAAATACAGCATAGGACCGGGCTGAGACGGAACTTGCACTCCCCAATCTCCATAGGCGGCCATGCTGCCCATGAGGACTGTCTTCGGCCTAAGGAGTTGAACGACGTCGGTCAGAGCATCCATGCTGCACGATCCATAAAATTGGATGCCAATTTAGTTATTAAACAGACTTATCGCATTATCTAGCGTGGCTGGAACATCGTCGCAACAATGCGGCGCCCTGACCCTGCGACTTTCGGCGGTGCATCCGACCGGCGCGAAGCTCTCGAACCTCGATGCAGCACTGCGTGTCCACATGCGCAAGGAGATCAGGGCACTGCATGATCGCCTGGGCGCGACCTCGGTCTATGTGACCCATGACCAGGTCGAGGCGATGACGATGGCGGATCATGTCGTCGTGATGCGCAATGGCGTTATTGAGCAGCAGGGCAGGCCGCTCGATCTATACGACCGGCCAAGCAATCGCTTCGTCGCCGGCTTCATCGGCTCGCCGGCGATGAACTTCATTCCGGCGCGATCGACCCCTGACGGTAGAGCCCTTGTTCTGGATCTTGCCGAACCGCAAACCATTCCTTTCGATTGCCCGCTGCCGGCCGGGCGTGCCTTGATCGTCGGCATCCGCCCGGAGCATCTTACGTTAGCCGCGCCTGATGCCGCCGGCTTCAAGGTCGACGTCGCGGCAGTTGAAACGACCGGCGCGGTGACGTTCATCACGACTGCGACAACGCCTGAGATCGTCATTGCCTTGAACGGCAGGAGCGTTGTGGTGGCGGGCGAAACCATTCGTCTGACGTTTTCCGGAGACCATGTCCATCTGTTCGACGCCGAGACCGAACAGCGTGTCAAATGATTGCGCCCGTGCGCTCACCTTGACACCATAGGTCCCCAGTTCTGATACAAGATGTAAGCGGCGACCACGAGGATGAGCGCGGCGAACAGGCGGTTGAGGATGTTCTTGTAGGCACTGAGCCGTGTGGCGAGGAGCATGCCGAGCACGCCCCCGACGATGCCGCCGCTGATGAACTCGATGGCGAGCCTCCAGTCCACCAGGCCTGAACTGGCATAGTTCAGGGCCGTTGCCAGCCCGAATGCCCCGACGGAGAGGAGCGAGGTGCCGATCGCGTTGATCATCGGCATGCCCGTCGCCAGCATCAGGCCCGGAACGATCAGGAAGCCCCCGCCGATGCCGAAGAAGCCGGAGGCAGCGCCGGCGGCGAGCGCCACGGCCGCTGTTGAGAGACACATCCTGAGGTCGACGGGGCGGCCCTCCACCGCCATAGCCTTCCTGGGCTTCAGCATCAGGATGTCGACGACGATCATGAGGAAGCCGAACAGGAAGATCAGGCGATCCCCATCCATCGCCTTACCAAGGCTGGAGCCGCCGAGGGCGCCAAGGACTCCGAGGGCGGAGAAGACGGCTGCGCAGCGCCACCAGACGTGACCCTTGATCGCGTGGCTTGCAAAGTTGGCGAAGGCGTTGGCCGAGACGGCAAGCGCACCCGTACCGATGGCAACATGCGGCTGTGTCACGCCAACGACATAGAGGAGCAGCGGCGTCGCCAGGATGGATCCGCCACCGCCGAGCAGACCGAGCATGAAGCCGACGATTCCGCCGGAGCCGACTGCCGCCAAGATGGAGGTGCTCACGTCCGCCTGCTCCATACTCTGTCATACAAGGTCATGCCCACGAGCATGGCGATGACGAACAGTGCTGTCTGCGGGATTCCGACCGACAGGGACGCGACCGCCGGGCCGGGACAGAAGCCACCGATACCCCAGCCCAGGCCGAACAAGGCCGAGCCGATCACCAGCGGCGCGTCGATCCGAGGGTTCGTCGGCACATGGAAGCTGTCGTCGAAGGCCGGATGGCGCATCCGCTTCATCCCCTGCACGCCGATGAAGGCGACGACGACGGCGCCACCGAGAACGAAGGCAAGGCTCGGATCCCACGCGCCGAACACGTCGAGGAAGCCCTGGACGCGGGCCGGGTTCAGCATGCCAGACAGGGACAGGCCGAAACCGAAGACGATGCCCGAGGCGAGAGCCGCCCCGAATTGGCAGATGTTCCTATTCATAGTCCCAGACCTCGAAGAACTGCGACGGCAACCACGCCGGCCGTCAGGAACGTGGCGACCGCTACCATGGAGCGCGGCGACAGGCGGGCAAGCCCGACCACGCCGTGTCCGCTTGTGCAGCCCGATCCCATACGCGAGCCGAAGCCGACGAGCAGCCCCGCGACGATGATCAGCGGCCAGCCGGCGGTGATCTGCACGGCAGGCCAGCCACCGAACGCGAACAGGTAGGTGAGCGGCCCGAGCAGCAGCCCGAGCACGAACGCAAGATTGGTGGTCAATCCGACGCCTTGGGCGAGACGCCCGACGATCCCGCTGATCCCGGCAATCCGGCCGTTGAGGAGCAGGAGCATGACGGCCGATGCGCCGATCAGCATGCCCCCGGCCAATGAGGGGAGATATGCGTTCATTTGTCTT
This sequence comes from Neorhizobium sp. T25_13, assembly GCF_002968675.1. NCBI lineage: Bacteria > Pseudomonadati > Pseudomonadota > Alphaproteobacteria > Hyphomicrobiales > Rhizobiaceae > Neorhizobium > Neorhizobium sp. T25_13. The sequence goes on along the minus strand of NZ_PVBI01000001.1, from coordinate 424,762 downwards.
CCTTCACGCAGAAGATGTCATAGAGGGCGGCAACCAGCAGGGCGGTCTTCTCCTCCGTCAGGCTATAGAAGATCTGTTTTCCCTCCCGCCGGGTTTCGACGATGCCGGAGCCACGCAGCACCGTCAGGTGCTGCGACAGATGCGGCTGGTGGACGTCGACCTTCTCTTCAAGCTCGCCAACCGAATACTCGCCTTCCACGAGCGTGCAGACGATCATCAGGCGCGCCGGATGGGACAACGTCTTCAGGAGGTTCGCTACCTCTCCGGCCCGGCTGGCCATCTCGGCAGGGGAAAGCCCCGCTTTTGTCATCGGCTTCAGATCGGTCGTCATTCCCATGCAGCTCCCTGCAATGCATCGAGCGGAAACTTGAGGTAGCGCTTGCCGTTGGCTTCCGGCTCCGGCAGACGTCCGCCGCGGATGTTCACCTGCAGGGCGTGCAGGATGAGCTTCGGCATTGGCAGCGTCTTGTCGCGCGTCGTCCTGAGCGCCACGAACTCTTCCTCCGTCACACCGGCAAGATGCGGGTTGAACTTCTTCTGATCAGCGACGGTGCTTTCCCAGCGAGGTGCCCGACCGTCCGGCTGGTAGTCGTGACCCGTGAAGATTCGAGTCTCGTCCGGGAGCGCAAGAATCTCCTGGATCGACTTCCATAGAACGCGGGCATCGCCACCGGGGAAGTCGGCGCGCGCCGTACCGCTGTCGGGCATGAAAAGGGTATCGTGCACGAAGGCTGCGTCGCCGATCACATAGGTGATGGAGGCGAGCGTATGTCCGGGCGAGAGCAGCACCGTCGCATCGATCGAGCCGACCTTGAAGGTCTCACCATGGGCGAACAAACGGTCCCATAGCGAGCCGTCGACCGCAAGCTCAGGCCAATTGTAGATGTCCTTCCATAGTTTCTGGACATTGACGACACGCGTGCCGATCGCTGTTTGCGCGCCTGTCTTCTCCTTCAGATATTGAGACGCCGAGAAATGATCGGCATGCGGATGGGTGTCGAGGATCCACTCGACCGTCAACTGGTTGTCGCGGACGTAGTCGAGGATCGCGTCGGCGTTGATTGTCGCCGTTGCTCCAGCCTTCTCGTCGAAGTCGAGCACAGGGTCGATGATGGCGCACTTGCGCGTGGCCGGATCCGAGACCACGTACTGAACACTCCAGGTGCGCTTGTCGAAGAGGCCCTTCACCTGCGGCCTGCGGGCAGCATGTTGCTTGAGCCAGGCAGCAGCGCCGCTGGTATCAAAGCCGCGGCTGCGTCCGAACTCGATGACGTTCTCTGCAGGCATGCGGCCGTCAAGAACCTCGCCGATCAAGTAGAGGTTCAGTGAGCGCGTTCCGGATTGGCAGTGGGCAAACACTGGACCTTCCGATTCATCGACCGCCCGCTGGAAGGCACGCACATCCGCCTCGGTGATGGTGCCGGCCGTGACTGGAATGAAGGCGTAGGAGAGATCGCAGTGCTTCGCTTCCAGGCTTTCGGCTTGGGTTCCCGGCTGGGCAGGATCCTCGTTGTCCGGTCGGTTGTTGATGAGTGTTTTGAATCCTTTGTCGCGAAGCGATAGGATGTCGTCGATGCTCGGCTGCGGCGAGACAGAAAGCTTCTCGGATATTGCGGTGACAGGCATGACTCGCTCCGTGTCTGAGATCAATATACAATATAACATATTATATATTATTACTCTTTCAAGGCGAGGCACGGAATTTTATACGTTTTGCCGCTGCCGTGATCCGGCGAGTTCGCCGATCACGGCAGCGGCAAAACGAACATCAGTAGCCAACTCCCACCGAAGCGCGCGAAAGATCGTCGCTTTCCAGCCGACCGTCGCGCAGCCGGTAAATATGGTCGAAGCGGTCGAGGATCATCTCGTCGTGTGTGACGACGATAATAGCCGCGCTCTGGTCGATTGCGATCCGTCGTAACAAATCCATCACTATACGGGCGCGGGCGGAATCGAGCGGCGCGGTCGGTTCGTCGGCGAGGATGATGCGCGGCCGATTGGCGAGCGCGCGAGCAATGGCCACCCGTTGGGCTTCGCCTCCGGACAGTTGCGCGGGCATTGCGTGCTTGCGGTGGCCGACCTCGAGATAATCGAGCAGTTCGATAGCATGCTGATGCGCTGCAGCGGCGCCCAATCCTGCAAGGTGGAGCACCACGGCGACATTGTCGGTGGCGTTGAGGAACGGCAGCAGATTGGGATACTGGAAAATGAAGCCGATCTTGTCGAGCCGCAACCGGCGCAGGTCCGCCTTGAGCCAATGGTCGTCGTAGACGGCTTCGCCGTCGAGCCTGAGCCGGCCGCCGCTTGGCTCCAGAATGCAGGCCATGCAGTTGAGAAGCGTGGTCTTGCCCGAACCGCTCGGCCCCATAAGACCGACGACCTGGCCGGGAAAGACTTCCATGTTGATATCAATAAGCGCGTCGACCCGCGCACTTCCCGAACCGAAATGCTTCGAGAGGTGTTCGACACATACAACCGCTTGTGTGCCTGTCTCGATCATGATCCTACCCTGCAGCGGAGAGTGCTTCGGCGGGGTCCACTTTCAGCGCGAGCCGAATGCCCAGGGTGCTTGCGGCAAGGCAGACCACGATCGTGATAGCGAACACGGCCATAACGCTCTCCGGGTCGAACACGAGCCGCCGCGGGAAAAAGGGCCTGAAGGTAAAGACAAGCGCGAGCCCGGCGATGTAGCCGGTAATCCCCAATGACAGGGATTGCTGAACGATGAGGCCGATGATGGTGCGATCAGGCGCTCCGACAAATTTGAGCGTGGCGATCGACCGCACCTTGTCCATGGTCATCGTGTAAATGATCAGCGCGATGATGACGGCCGAAACGATGACCAGCAGAACCATGATCAGAAGCTGCTGCTTGCGCGCTTTTTCGATCACGAACTTGCTCAGAAGGGTCTCCTGCTGAGCCTGCGTGAGGGCCGTCAGGTGTTTCCACCGCGAGAGTGCCGCTGCCGTCTCGGTGACCGGGATATGGGGTGACACCTTGGCGATGACGGCATTGATCTGATCGTTGGTTTCCGTGGATCCGCTGCGCGCCTGCTCGCGCCGCGAAGCCGGGGGCGCCAGTTCGAACTGGAGCGCTTGCGCGTCGCGCAGGGTGACATAGGCGACGGGATCGCCGGATGATGTGAGTTCGTTCCGCATCAGGCCGACAACGGAAAACTTGTGATCTCGGGTTCCCAGCAGGACCTCCTGGCCCAGCGCCAGACCGGCGGAACCATCGACGATCATTTCGTAGTGGCCGCGCAAGATGTCGCGGCCGGCCGAGAGTTGACGTGGCCCACCGGGTCTGCCCGGCTCAAAGCCGATGAGAAAGAGGCGGTGTGGAACGCCGTTCAACTCGGTCTGGACCGACTGGTAGGTGACAGACCCGGCGCGCTGGACGCCATAGAGCCGGCTAACCAGTTCTCTGGTGTCGCCCGGAATACGCGAGGATTCGGCGAACGGCCCATTGGTCCCGGCCTCGACCACCCAGAGATCTGCATTGGCCGCGCGGGCCTGACGCAATGCGTCATCGATCAGGCCGCCATAGACGCCGCTCATCATGATTACGATGCCAAGGAGCAAGCTTAAGCCGACGTTGGTCAGCAAAAAACGCAGGAGATTGTGCTTGATGTCCCGGTAGGCCAGATTCATCGACTTGTCCCTTCGGCGACCTTCGCGGCACGGCCGATGCGCAGTCCACTGCGCAATGTCGTGAGGACGAGGGCGTGCTCGGGGACACCACCGGTGATCTCAATACGACCGTCGAGCAGCCGGTGCCCAAGTGTCACGTTGCGCTGCTCCAGGGATCCATCCTCGACGGTCCATATGGTTCCCTGATTTTTGCCGAGGCCGATGATGGCCGCCTCCGGGACCAATAGGGCCTGCGGAAGCCGAACGGTCGTGATGTGGGCCTCAGCCTGCTCACCGAGATACAAATCGGCGGGCGGCGTGTCGAACGTGATCTCGACCCGCCGCTCCTCGTTGACCCGGTCGCTTTCCGGCTGGATGCGCGCGACGTGGCCGGCGATACGCTTCCCAGGCTGAGAACGCAGCACGATCTCGGCGGGCTCGCCGACGGTGATCTCGCCGGCCTTGCTCTCGTCGACGTAAGCGAGCGCCCACACGGTCTTTGGGTCGATCAGCGTGAACACCGGTTCACCGGCGCCGAGCGCCGAGCCGAGTTCCCTGAGGCGCGTGGTCACCATGGCATCGTAGGGTGCCATGAGGGTGTAGAAGTCCAATATGGTTGATTGCAGTTGCTGTTGCGCCTTGGCGTCGCCAATATTGGCCTTGGCCACCAGGAGATCGCTTTCCGCCAGGTTCACATCGGCCAAGGCTGCGTCCTCTGCCGCTTCTGCCGTCTGCGCGGCTTCAAGCGAGGTGGTATTGCCCTTTAGCAGCGATTGCCGGCGCTCATTGATGCTCCTGGCATTCGCATGGTTCACCTGAGCCTTTTCGACGCTTGCGGTCGCTCTTTGAAGATTGGCTTCGGCCTGTTGGACCACCGCGTTTGCCCGAGCGACCTGTGCGTTCTGCTCACGGTCATCAAGACGGGCCAGAACCGCGCCCTTGGAAACGCGATCGCCGACATCGGCGCGCAAATCGACCACTACGCCAGACACCTTGAAGCCAATCCTCGATGTCACCCGCGCCTCGACCGTCCCGAGGCCGAAGACCTGCACGGGCACGTCTTGCTCGGTGCTTGCGACTTGAACTTCGATCGGGCGCAGGAACATCGCCCATGCGCCGAAACCTGCGCCCATGGCAACGACCAGCAAGATAGAGAACGCGTAGACACGAGCGGATAGTCGCAGCGTCTTTCCGATGGCTTGGACCTGTGCCTTTTCGACGACTGAAGGGATCTCCTTCATGATCGGCTTTGGAACTTCAAGCATATGCGTTCCCTGCGGTAAGGATGGAGACAGCTCATGCTATCTTTGCTGCGCCTTGGCCGCGGTACTCGCAATGATCTCGATCAACTGCGGCGTCTGTTTGGTTGGCGGGATTGCGGCGCGCCTGCTGCCGCTTACCTTGGCGGGAACGCCGCATGCCAGGTTCGGACGTCCTCCGACGTCACGTGGACGTGCCCACGGGAATCGAGCAACCTTTCATCGAATTTCGCACTGGCGATCCGGCTGAAGACGTCGATGTATTCCTGTAATCTGAATTCGTCCACGCGAGGGGGATCGGCAACTGCCTCAAGCGCCTCGCGGGCAACGATGACGATTTGATCGCCGACGCCCGAATCCATCACGAGCCGGCCTTCGTCGCCGGACGACATCAGGAATCCGGATTTCAGTTTCAGTGGCATGACACCCTCCTTCTCTGTTTCCTGCAGAGTAGTGATTGGGAAGGTATTGGCAGTGACGTAGATCAACGCTCAATTTTCGAAGCCGCAAAAGCCCTTCTCGAAGGCTTCCACGCCGTCGCCGTACTCGCCGAGGCCTGGCCGGGTCACAATCGGCTCTAAGGGTCACGATCGATCCCACTGTCAGCACCGTCTCTTGGGTTAGGTCCAGTGTAGGGCCGCGGCAGGGCTGTCCTCGATGTTCGTCAACGAACCGCTGTCATCGCAACGACCGACGAAATCCGAGCAGCGAAAACACGAAGAGGCCGGCAGAGATGCTCGCGAGCCAGAGGAACTGCGGCCAGACCACGGAGAACCCGGCGCCGCGATAAAGGATCGCCTGGGCGAGCAGGATGAAATGCGTGTTCGGCGCGGCAAGCATGATCGTCTGGATCGCTTCCGGCATGCTTTCGCGGGGCGTGGTCGCGCCGGAGAGGATTTGCAGCGGCAGGAGCACCAGCATCAGCAGCAGGCCGAACTGCGGCATTGAGCCCGCAAGCGTTGCAAGCGCTATCCCCATGGCGGTCGCCGCCAGCAGGTGGAGCGCCGCCCCCGCCATGAACAGCACGATCGATCCTTCGATCGGAACCTTCAGCAATCCCTGCACCACGAAGATCAGCGAAAGCAGAGTGGCAACGAACACCACCAGCCCCATCGACCACACTTTTGCGGCCATGATTTCGAACGGCGTCAAAGGCATCACCAGAAGATGCTCCACCGTCCCGTGTTCCCGCTCGCGGATGAGCGCGGTGCCGGTCAGGATGATCGCCAGCATGGTGACGTTGTTGATCACGTTCATCACCGATGCGAACCACATCTGGTTGAGTTGGGGATTGAACCGGGCGCGCAATGCCAGATCCACCGACGGTATACGATCATCAATATCCGCGGCGGCAAAACCGGCGACTTCGGTCGAGACGATGTTCTGCACATATCCGGATCCCGAAAACGCCTGGGTCATTCGGGTCGCATCGACATTGAGCTGGACGACCGGTGCCTTGCCGGCGATCAGGTCGCTCTGGAAATTCGGCGGGATATCGAGCGCGAACGTGTCGGTGCCGGCATCCATGCGAGCATCCATCTCGCCCGAGGTGATCATTGCCGGCGGCTTGAAATAGGGCGTCAGGAAAGAGTCAGCGATCCGGCGCGAGACTGGCGAATTGTCCTCGTCGACGATTGCGATCGGCGCATTGTTCAATGTTTCGGGAACGGCTTTTGCTTCGGTATAGACCGCGATCGTGAAGGAATAGACGATCAGCCCGAGCAATATCGGATCGCGCAGCAGGCCGCGCAGTTCCTTGATCCCGAGGTGGAAGATATTGGCGAGCCGCATGCGTCACCGTGCCTGCTTCTTGAGAAAGACGGTGCTTGCCGCAATCAGCAGCGGAGCGGCGACAAGGAGCGGCAGGAAAGCCTCGAAGAGGTTTTCGAAGCCGAGGCCCTTCGAGAAAGTGCCGCGGGAGATAATGTTGAAATAGGTGGTCGGATAGATCTGGCCGATGACCGCCCCGATGCCCTGAAGCGAGGAGACCGGATCGATCATGCCGGCAAACTGCACCGCCGGTATGATCGTCATCAGCGTCGTCCCGAAGATCGCGGCGATCTGGCTCGACATGAAAGTCGAAACAAGCAGGCCGAAGGCGGTCGCGAAAGCGACATAGAGAAGGGCTGCCGCCGTGAAGGCAGCTAGGCTGCCGGTGAACGGCACCTGGAACACCAGGACTGCAAACAGCCACAGGAGCACCGCGTTCATCATGCCGAGTGCCAGATAGGGAAGCTGCTTGCCGATGAGGAATTCGAGCCTCGTCACCGGCGTCACGTAGAAATTGACGATCGAGCCGAGTTCCTTCTCCCGCACCACCGACAGCGCCGCCAGCATCGCCGGGATCAGCAGAAGCAGCAACGGAATGACGGCCGGCACCATCGCCACCAGACTTTCGATGCCGGGATTGTAGCGGAAACGGGTCTCGATCGAGAACTGTCCCTTGGCGGCATCGCCGTAGATCTCGCGCGCCTTTTGCGCCAGCCAGTGGGCGTGCATGCCCTGCACATAACCGCGCGTCGTTTCCGCCCGTTGCGGCATGGCGCCGTCGATCCACGCGCCGATTTCCACGTCGTGGCCGCGTGCGACATGTTCGGCAAAGCCGGCGGGAATCTCGATCGCCAGCTTCAGCGAGCCGTCGCGCATGCGCCTGTCGAGGTCGGCGTAATCGCCGAGCGGCGGCTGCTCGATGAAATAGCGGGAACCGGCGATGTCGGCGGTATAGTCGCGGCTGGCGACCGTGTCGTCCCGGTCGAGAACCGCGAATGTCAGGTCCTTGACGTCCATGTTGATGCCGTAGCCGATCACGAACATCAGGATGACGCTGCCGATCAGCGCCAGGGTGGCCCGGATGGGGTCGCGGCGGATCTCCAGGGTCTCGCGAAGACTGTAGCTCCAGATGCGGCGCAGGTCGAAGGAACGGTGCGGCCGTGCTCCGGCGAACTTGCGTCTGTCGTCCGCCGTCGAGGGCGTCGATGCGGATGAGGAGGCGGCCGTCCCGCCGATCGCATCTTCGAGATAGGCGATGAACGCCTCCTCCAGCGTCGTGGCATAGCGGTTTTTGCGGATCGCATCGGGCGTATCGCTCACCAGCACCTTGCCGGCATGCATCAGCGATATGCGGTCGCAGCGCTCAGCCTCGTTCATGAAATGGGTGGAGATGAATATGGTGACATGGTCTTTGCGCGACAGCTCGATCAGCGCGGCCCACAGCTGGTCGCGGGCGATCGGGTCGACGCCCGAAGTCGGTTCGTCGAGGATCAGCACTTCCGGCGAATGGATCAGTGCTACCGCCAGCGAGAGCCGCTGCCGGACGCCGAGCGGCAAAGCGTCAGGGAGCGTGTCCATGACCTCCGTAAGCTCGAAACGCCGGCCCATTTCCTCGATCCGGGCCGGGATCGTGTCGGCCGGCAGCTGGAACAGCCGCGCATGCAGGTCGAGGTTCTGCCGGACCGTCAGCTCTGTATAGAGCGAAAAGGCCTGGCTCATGTAGCCGACACGTCTCCGGACATCCATGTCCTTCGGATCAACCGTCCTGCCGAACAGCTTCGCCGTGCCCGCGCTTGCCGGCAGTAGGCCGGTCAGCATCTTCATCGTCGTGGACTTGCCGCAGCCGTTGGAGCCGAGGAAGCCAAAAATCTCGCCCCGGCGGATGCGGAAGCTGACGTTATCTACTGCGGTGAAATCGCCAAAGCGCATCGTGAGGCCTTCCGCCTCGATGGCGAAATCAGCCTCGGTGAAGTCCGCAGGCTGGATCGCGACCGCGTGGTGGGCAGCGCGTTTCTCTTCGGGCATAAGCTGGATGAAGGCCTCGTCGAGAGTATGCGCGCGGGTACGGGTCAGAATCTGGCGCGGCGTTCCGGTCGCCAGCACCTTGCCGGCATCCATGGCCGCCAGCCAGTCGAAACGCGCCGCTTCCTCCATATAGGCGGTTGCGACAATCACGCTCATCTCCGGCCGCTCCCTCCGAATATCGTCGACGAGGCTCCAGAACTGCCGGCGCGACAGCGGGTCGACGCCGGTGGTCGGCTCGTCGAGGATCAAGAGGTCCGGATCGTGGATGAGCGCGCAGCAGAGGCCGAGCTTCTGTTTCATGCCGCCCGAAAGCTTGCCGGCTGGGCGGTCCTCGAAGCCCGACAGGCCGGTGCGCTTCAGCAAGTTGGCGATGCGGTATTCCCGCTCCTCGCGGCCCTGGCCGAACAGGCGGGCGAAGAAATCGGCATTTTCGAACACCGATAGCGTCGGATAGAGGTTCTTGCCGAGCCCCTGCGGCATATAGGCGATGGCCGGGCAGGTGCGGTCGCGGTGACGGGCGTTGCGCATGTCGCCGCCAAGCACTTCGACCTCGCCCGTCTGGACCTGGCGTGCGCCGGAAATCAGCGAAAGCAGCGAGGATTTGCCTACCCCGTCCGGGCCGATCAGGCCGATCATCCGCCCTGCCGGCAGATCGAGGGTTATGCCGTCGATCGCGCGCGTCCCGCCGTACGAATGGCTGACGTCCCTCAACCGCGCCACATAGGCGGGTTCCGCCGGGGTGCCCTTCGCCTGCTGCTCCGGGCTCATGGGGTAATCGGCCGTGACAGGGCCGCCGGCCACTCTGCGGCGGGATCGAGCTTCACATAGGTCCGGCCCGGCAACCCGGTCTTAACCTGCGCGATATATTTCTGAAGCAGTTCCGGAGAGACGCGCGCCCGCAGGCGGAACATCAGCTTCTGTCGTTCCTCCTCGGTCTCCACCGTCTTCGGCGTGAATTGCGCGACATCGGACACGAAGGATATCCGGGCCGGAATGACATATTGAGGGGCGGCATCGAGAACGATGCGAGCTTCGCCGCCGATCGGGACGCGCCCGGCCTCCCCGGTCGGCAGGAAGAAGGTCATGTAGACATCGCCGACATCGAGGATGTTGAGCACGCGGCCGCCGGCGGCGACCACTTCGCCCGGCTGCGCCACGAGATATTGCACCCGTCCGTCGCGCGGAGCCTTAAGTTCGGAATCGCGCAGATCGGCGTCGATCCGCGCGACGGTTGCCTGTACCGCCTCGACCGCGGCCTCGGCATCCACGACCTGAGACTGCGCCGCACCGATTGCCGCATCGGTCGCCGCAAGGTTGGCTTTGGCGGCCGAGACGGTCGCCACTCCTCCCTCGACCCTGGCGCGGTCGTCGTCCAGCAATTGTTCGGAAACCGATCCGCTGCGGCTCATCTGCTCGCTGCGGGCAAGTCGCTTGCGGGCCGATTGCAGCTGGACCTCGTTCTGGGAGACGGTTGCGGCCGCGGCTTCCTTTTCCGCCTGGCGCTGGACGACGAGGCTTTTCGCGGTTTCGATGGCGATCCTGGCCCTAGCAAGCTGGGCCTCCGCTTCCCGCTTCTGGGCGGCGAGCTGTTCGATATCCATGCGGGCGACGACTGCGCCGGCTTTGACCACGTTGCCTTCCTTCACCAGAATATCGGAAAGCCGTCCGGCCGTCCGCGCCGCGATATCAATCTCGACTGCCTCGATGCGGCCGTTTCCACTGGCGATGCCCGGCATCGCCTCTGCCGAAAGTCGCATGTCGTAGTAGCGCCACGCGAAATACCCAATACCCGCAGCGGCGATGATGGCGAGGCCAAATCTCAATTTACGGCTCAACACAGGCTCTATTCCTTTCCGGTGGGAACAGGTGTTCATCGGCCATTCCCGGAGGAGCCACCTTGACCGCGATCAATCTAAGGCGGGCCGGCTCGCTTCGAGGCGCGTTTGCAGTTGGCGCTGCCGTTGAACAAGGATCAAATTCCACGTCCAGCTCGACCGCCACTCCCTTTGCATCACAGAGGCATCCTCGCTTCAAGTCGTTTCGCAGCGCTGAGCCTCGCAAGAGCGGCCGACGCCGTTCGAACCTTTGCCGGGTCTGCGCGGCTTGTCAGTATGATCGGAACCCGGGCGCCGAGGACCAGTCCCGCAGCGTCTGCACCGGCGAAATAAATGAGCTGCTTGGCCAGCATGTTGCCGGCTTCCAGATCGGGAACCAGCAGGATGTCTGCATGCCCGGCAACTGGAGAGGTGATGGATTTCGCCTGCGCGGCCTCGATGCTGATTGCGTTGTCGAAGGCGAGCGGCCCGTCGACAACCGCGCCTTCGATCTGCCCGCGCGCGGCCATGACGGTCAAGGCCGCCGCGTCCAGCGTCGAAGGCATCTTGCTGTTGACGGTCTCGACGGCGGCCAGCACCGCCACCAGCGGTCTTTCGACGCCGAGAAGATGCATCAGGTCGACGGCATTCTGGCAGATATCGCGCTTCTGATCGAGGTCCGGCTGGATGTTGATTGCCGCGTCGGTGACGATTAGCAGCTTGTCATAGGCCGGAATGTCCATGACGTAGACGTGGCTCATGCGCCGGCCGGTCTTCAGTCTTGACGCCGGCGCGACCACGGCCGACAGCAGTTCATCGCTGTGCAGGCTGCCTTTCATCAGGGCGGCGACTTTGCCGATTGCGGCAAGTTCGACGCTGCGGTCGGCTGCGGCATGGCTGTGCTCGACAGGCTCGATGTCGATGCCGGCGAGTGAAAGTTCGGCGGTGTCGGCTATCGCCCTGATCTTGTGCTCCGGGCCGACCAGGACGGGATCAAGAAAGCCCTGTTCCTTGAGTTCCACGGCGGAACGCAGGGTTTCCGTCGAACACGGATGGACCACCGCCGTCCGCATCGCTGGCAGTGAAATCGCTTCGCGGATGATGGCCTCGTAACGGCCGTGATGTCTGAGCATGATATCCACGGGATCGACCTGTTCCTCTCTCCGAGAGCGCATGAGAGGGCGCCCACGGTGGCCTATGTCGCCTGGAATGGCGTCGCTTTCCTTGACGCAGCTCAATGTGCCGACGCCGCGATCCGCGAACTGTCGTGTATCGTGTATGATGATCAGGATGCAGATGAGAAATCCAGCACCATACGCCCGTCAATCTTACCGTCCTTCAGGCGTGCGAAGATGTCGTTGATGTCTTCGAGCGGCGCCTTGTGGATCTCCGCCTTGACCTTGCCCTCGGTGGCAAAGGCGATAGCCTCATCGAGATCACGTCTTGTCCCGACAATCGAGCCGCGCACCGTGATGCGTTTGAGTACGACGTCGAAGATCGGCGTCGGGAAGTCGCCGGGCGGTAGGCCGACCAGGCTGACCGTTCCCTTGCGTCTTACCATCCGGATTGCCTGGGAGAAAGCCGGCGGCGAGACGGCGGTGACCAGCACGCCATGCGCGCCGCCACCGGTTGCCTCCAGCGTTTCCTCAACGGCGTTCAACGAGCGGGCATCGACGGCGAGATCGGCGCCGAGGCGGCGGGCAAGCTCCAGCTTTTCCGGGCTGACGTCGAGCGCCGCCACATGGAAGCCCATCGCCTTGGCATATTGAATTGCGACATGGCCGAGCCCGCCGATGCCGGAGATTGCCACCCACTCGCCGGGTTTCGCCTCGGTTTCCTTGAGGCCTTTGTAGGTGGTCACGCCGGCGCAGAGGATCGGCGAGATCGCCGCAAAATCGACGTTCTGCGGCAGTCTTGCGGCGAAGGCGGCGGATGCAATGACATATTCGGCAAATCCGCCGTTGCAGCTATAGCCGGTATTGTGCTGGTGCTCGCAAAGCGTCTCCCAGCCGGTCTCGCAATATTCGCACGCGAGACATGCGTCGTGCAGCCAGGCAACACCGACGGCGTCACCTTCCTTCAATCCCGTCACGCCCGGGCCGAGCTCGACGACAATGCCGGCCGCCTCGTGTCCGGGAATGAACGGCGGGCTTGGCTTGACGGGCCAGTCGCCATCGGCGGCGTGAAGGTCGGTGTGGCAGACGCCGCAGGCCATGACCTTGACGAGGATTTCGCCTGGGCCCGGTACGGGCACCGGCACGCATTCGATCGCAAGTGGCCTGCCGAATTGATGCACAACAGCGGCTTTCATCGTTCGCGTCATGTTCGTCTCCTGTCGTGGAAGGCATGAATGCCGCAACGATTATCCCGGGTAAGGGCCGTTTCATTGACCCAACGCAATCGCGGGGCCGATGGTTTGGCCTTGGGCGGGGGCATCAGGAAATTGATGACACCATGCCGTTGACAGACTCCCTACTAGAAGGTAGACAAAAGGAATGAGCAACCTTTTGACAACCGCCGACGAAATCCTTGCTTCTGCGCGAACCTTGATCATGAGCGGAGGCTATAACGGTTTTAGCTATGCCGATATCGCTGAGACCGTTGGAATCCGGAAGGCCAGTATCCATCACCATTTTCCGAGCAAGGTCGATTTGGTTCGCACGCTTGTACAGCGATACCGTGAGGAGGGGGAGGCAGGCGTGGCGGCGCTGGAGCAGAACGTGCAGAACCCGCTCGAACTCCTCAAGATCTACGCGGGCTATTGGGCCCAATGCATTGAGGACGCGAGCAGGCCTTTTTGTGTTTGCGCTCTGCTTGCGAGCGAGCTGCCGTCTCTACCGCCGGAAGTCGCAGCAGAAGTAAGAGCTTTTTTCCGCTTTGTCTCGACGTGGCTGACCTCGGTCATGGAGCGCGGCTCACAGCAGGGGGCTTTGAGGCTTTCGAGCGAGCCTCGCGTTGAAGCGGAAGCGTTCATGGCATCCGTCCACGGAGCTATGCTGTCCGCGCGTGCCTACGGCGCTCCGGAAATGTTTGCCGCCATTCTGGCGCCCACTCTGGAGCGTCTGTCTCCAGCGGTCGTCCAATAACGTTCCGGGCGGAGACAAACCGCCCGGCGGATTTCTACGGCAAAGAAAACTACCAACTAGTAGGAAGGATTGGCATGATGAAGAATATTCTCCCCGAGAAGGCAGCAACCGGCCTCGTCGCTCACCAGCTCCTTGTCGGAAAGAATGGCGTGGTTCCCTCAATGTAAACCACATCGTCGTCGCTGGTCGGATCGGCCCGCCCTACCGGTTCGACCGGCTGGTTGCGATCTCCAATACAACTCGGCGTGTAAGCCAACTTATTCAAATCAGATAAGGATTTCACCATGGCACACTACCAAACGAGCTTCGCCGTGAACGGCAAGGATTATTGGTTGAAGCGATACTATTTTGCGCGAGCCGCCTTCTCCGTCATCTGGGTCGCGGCAGCATTGACGGTTGGCCGCCAGTCCTTCTCCGCAGCGGCGGTCTTGCTGATCATCTATCCCGCCTGGGATGCTGCCGCCAACTACGTCGATGCCAAACGAAACGGCGGTCTGGCACATAACAGGAGCCAGGCGATCAACGTGGCGGTCAGTTCGGTGATGACCGTTGCGGTCGTCGTCGCTCTCACAATGAGCATGAACTGGGTGCTTGGCGTTTTCGGTCTCTGGGCAATATTTTCCGGCCTGTCGCAGCTCAGCACAGCGGTTCGGCGGTGGAAAACAAGCGGGGGACAGTGGGCAATGATCCTGAGCGGCGGTCAGTCCGCCGTGGCGGGCACATTCTTCATCGCGCAAGCGCTGAAGCCCGACACACCTTCGATTGCCAATGTTGCGGGTTATGCTGGTCTCGGTGCCTTCTATTTTCTTGTCTCAGCCGTTTGGCTCACCGTCAGTCATATGCGGCAGAAGAGTGCCTGACACGGTTGTGCCTGCCGATTGCTGAACAGGTGCATCCTCGAACATCCACTTCGCAAATCGCCGAGGTCACAGGCGAGCGGCTAGCGTTGGAAGGTCAGGTGGACGGTGCCACTCGGTGCCGTTTCTGCCTTGACTGTACAGCCAGCTTCCAAGCCGCGCAGATCGTCCCACAGGCGAATGCCGCGCCCCAGCAAAATCGGAGCGATGGCAACATGAAGACGATCGACAAGGCCCGCCCTGAGGAAGTCGCGAACGATGGTGGGGCCGCCGCCAACCCGCACGTCCTTGCCGCCCGCTACACTAACAGCCCGCTGGAGCGCATCAGCAGGCGTGGTGTCGATGAAATGAAAAGTCGTCCCGCCGGCCATCTCCAAGGAAGGCCGTGGCCTGTGAGTAAGGACGAAGACCGGAACCCGGAACGGTGGCTCGCCGCCCCACCAGCCACGCCAGTTCGGATCATCGGGAAAGTTGTGGAGTCCGAACATGCCAGCACCCATGATCTCGGCACCCACGTTATCGAAATACTCCTTCGCGTATTCGTCGTCGACACCTGTGGTCCCCGCTCCCGTCGTATCCTTTAGCACGCGCTCGCGGAACGTTCGCGTTGCAGCATATGCTCCGACGAGACGCGGCCAGTCCTCGCCGAACGGGGCTTCGGGCGTCTGGTCCGTCGTTGTCGCGAAACCATCGAGCGAGATCATGAGGTCGACACGAACTACCACTGGAGTCCTCCTTGTGAGTGGCTGCATAACCGCCTCATTATCAAGTGGGGCCGGATACTAAGGTATGTACCTTTGTATCTAAGGCCGAACAGTAAGGCAAGTGCCTTCCTGTTCTTGACCGGAACCCCAGGCTGTTTTAATAAGTCGCATGCCTTACCATTCGACTCCGCTCGACCTCGCCTTTCATGCTCTCAGCGACCCGACCCGCCGCGCGGTGGTATCGCGGCTGGCTGAGGGCGAGGTGCCGGTCAGCGTCTTGGCAGAGCCTTTCGACATGGCACTGCCCTCCTTCGCCCAGCATCTCAAGGTGCTGGAAGATTGCGGACTGATCGTCAGCCAGAAGCGCGGGCGCAGCCGCTGGTGCCGGCTGGTGCAGGCGCGCTTCGACGAGGCGGCGGACTGGATGGTATCGGAGCGCCGGCGCTGGACTGAGCGGTTGGATCGGCTCGAAGTTTACCTGGAAAAAACCGAAGAGGACGGTGAAGGACATGGCAAGCCTGTTTGAGACATGGTCGCTCGACCGCGAAATCGTGCTGGTGAAGCTGCTGAATCACCCCCGCGAGAAGGTCTTTGCCGCCTGGATGGACCCCAAGGCGCTTGGCGAATGGTACGGCCCGGCCGGCCTCAGCATCGAGACCCACGAAGCCGATATCCGCGAGGGCGGGGTCTGGCGGTTCGACATGGTGGGCGTGTTCGAAGGCAAGGAGCAGCGCTTCCCGAACCTCATGCGCTTTCTGGAGATCGTGCCGAACGAGCGGATCGTGATGGACTATGGCACGCCCGACCCCGATGACCCCGATCGCTTCCGCGCCACGGTGACCTTCGATGAGCAGGCCGACGGCAAGACCGTGCTGACAATGCGCCAACTCCACCCCAGCGCCAAGCGGCGTCAGGTGGTCATCGGCTTCGGCGCGGTGGAATACGGGCTGCAGACGCTGGACGGCCTCGCCGCTTGGCTAGAGGGCTGACGAGATCTTTCTCAAAATGCCCTTTCGCGGAGGTAAAAT
The DNA here is from genome assembly GCF_002968675.1 of Neorhizobium sp. T25_13. Classification (NCBI taxonomy): domain Bacteria; kingdom Pseudomonadati; phylum Pseudomonadota; class Alphaproteobacteria; order Hyphomicrobiales; family Rhizobiaceae; genus Neorhizobium; species Neorhizobium sp. T25_13. Next base: position 408,590 of record NZ_PVBI01000001.1, on the reverse strand, counting down.
TCTGAGATTCTGTAATCGCGTCCGCCGCGACCAATTCCGCTCGGCCTCATTCAAACTGTTGGTCTTCGATACCCTTCGGATAACGATCGAGCGTCAGGTTCAACTGGATACCGTGCTCAAGCCATGCCTTTAACCCCGCAAGCAAAAGCGTGAAGCCTTGCGTGGAATCAGCGACGTAGCGCATGAGCTTATCGGCATCTCCCGTCCATCCGGACTCCTGGACGCGTACAAAAGTCGTACCATCCGGAATGGATTGAAACGTCCATTCCACGGTCGTCGGGCCGCTATAACCGGGCCATTCTATCACGACGCGCTTGTTGGGCTCTACGACCTTCGGCGTGACCTCGATGGAGACGTCGTGGCTCTCCCAATCCCACTTGGCGGCCTTACCAGTCTCCAGCCTTCCGCTACCTTTGCTGAACCAGAATTTCGTCGTGATGTCCGGGTTCACGATCGCTTCGAACACATGCTCGACCGGCTTGCGGACGAGCATTCCGGTCTTGGCGATCGGTATACGCGTGATCTGAGGATTGTTCATCACTCTCTCCCACTATCTAGCGAAAACACTATTTCATATGGCTGGCTCCTCTTCGCAGCCAAGGGTCTGTCCTGGGCGGTTATTCAGTTTTGCTCATCGCTCAGCATGTGATCCGCCAGGCTGTAGCAATGGCTTGCCTGATAGGCGTTCCGGCCCCGGTTCATGTGCGTGAGGTTGAAAGCCCGGATGGCCTGCAACGCACGGCGCGTCGTCAGGAACTTGCTGATTGAGGAGAAACCGCGGACCTTGATGCCGAACATGTCCTCGCCGCGGGGGAAGAAATAGCTGACATCTTCCGGCGTCACGACACTGCTCTCAAGAAAAGCTTCGTCCACCCGGCCGTGATCGAGCGAACGATCGGTGGTGAAATCGGAAAGGTGCACCACGAAAAGCGCGCGGATGTCCTCGCCGTCTGCATAGAGCGAGAACAGCTCCATCCAGCTCGCATTGATGCGAATGAGAGCCTTGCCCGCCGTCGAGGGCAGGCAGGAAACGGACCAATAATATCGCTCGGTCCGGCGCGGGATGGGAATGCAGTCGCGGCCGTAGCGCCTGAGGATCTCCAGAACCTCCGGCGCTTGTGGGCGGCGCAGCAGCTTCTCAAATCGCGCGATATACTTGAAACGCAGTTCGAGGGATTCCAAGCGCTCGTCGGCGTCGCGCAGCATCGTTTTGCCCTCCATCCAATCGTGCTGGAGCTGGAGATCCAGAAACTGGCGCAGGCCGGTGCTGCTTGGGCTGCGAGCGGCGCTCATCGGCGGTCCAGCAGTCTCGCCACCGCCTCGCGGACAAGGGCGGGGACGCTTTCGGCGTCATCCAGATAGGCCCTTTCCAGCAGGCCGTCAGAAAGCGCGACGAGGAGGGAAGCGGTGACGGAAGGAGCGGGATCACCGTCCTCCGCGAGAAGGTCTTTAAGGCTGTTGTGATACCAAACGCGGCGCGCATTGATCGCCTGCCGCACAGGGCTGGCTGGATCGGGGTATTCGGCCGCCGCGTTGAGGAACGGACAACCCCGCCAGCCTCCCGCGGTCACAGCTTCGCTGATACGCCCCATGATAGCCGAGATCATTTTCCGAGGCGGTTGCTTCGGAAGCGCGGCCACTGCCGCCCGCCCGAGCCGGTCTATCTCTTCGAGATAGGCGACGACGAGGTCATCCTTCGACGGAAAATGCTTGTAGAACGTCGCCTTGGCCACGCCGGCTTCCGCGATGATGCGGTCGATGCCGACAGCGTGGATGCCTCCCTGGTAAAAGAGCCGGGTCGCAGTGTCGAGCAAACGGCGCCGTGCGGAACCTGTTTCGGGAGGGTTGAGAGAAGTTTTCTGATCCATCGGTTGACTATAACAGACAGGTCTGTATATTGCAACTTACAGACAGACCTGTCTGTATAGGAGGATATTATGAAAATCGGCAAAACATCTGAAATCGTTCACCGGTTCAATCGGGCCTTTGAGGAGCACGATCCTGAACTCCTCGATGACATCATCGGCCAGAACTGCGTCATGGAGTCGATCCAGCCAGCACCGGATGGCACCCGGTACGAGGGCTACGATGTGAATCTGGCATTCTGGCGGGCCATGGCGGCCGACCGCGCCAACCGCTTCGAGTCGGAAGAAATCTTCGTGATGGGTGATCGCGCCAACATCCGCTGGCGCTTCCATTTCGGCGACGGCGGCTCGCTGCGCGGGGTCAGCCTGATCCGTGTCCGTGACGGTCGGATCGTCGAAGCCCTGGCTTATGCCAAAATACCCGGTCAGTCGGCGCCCTTGCCTGAGTAGTTGTGGCAAGGACGACAAGACGAACGAGAGTCGCAATCATCTTCATTTTTTGTTCAACCGGAGCCTGGTTCATCATCGGCCACACGCAGGCGATCGACGGCGGCTCCATCGCTCTATGAGGTGAGAAATGACCAGTGACAGCAAAGTTACCCGCCAAATCGTGGAACGCTTCCACAACGCATTTGAGAAGCATCGCCCCGAAGACCTTGATGATCTCATCGGCGACGGCTGTGTTCTCGAAAATACGGCGCCGGCCCCGGATGGAGCGCGCTACGAAGGACGTGAGGCTTGCCTCACCTTCTGGAAGGGTGTTGCGTCCTCCGCCAACCTTGTCTTCAAAGCTGAGGAAATCTTCGTGATGGGCGATCGCGGGATCGTCCGCTGGCAGCTTCGCTGGAGCGATCGCGAAGCGGACCGGGTTCGAGGCGTCAACATCATGCGCGTCCGGGACGGAAAGATCATCGAGGGTCTGGGGTACGTGAAGGGGGGCTGACGTTCCGATCACGAACCGGCGATCCCAGCGGGTCGCTATCCAGGACCACGCACTGCGGCGTGCTGCCCGAGCAAGGCGCCAGCCCAAAGGAGGAGTAGACCCATGATCATCATAGCCGGCTACACCCGCACCGATGCCAAGAAGCGGGACAGCACCGTGGAAGCCTTCAGGGGCATGGTCGAACGCGCGAGGGCGTATGACGGCTGTCTCGACTTCTCCATAAGCGCGGACGCGGTCGATCAGGAGCGCGTCAACCTCTTCGAATGCTGGCGCGACCAGACCACGCTGGACGCCTGGCGCAAGATCGCGAAGGGGCCGCGCGGGAAACCTCGAGAGGTCGCCGTGAGCCTCTATCGCGCGGACAAGGCCGAAAAACCTTTCTGAGGACCAGCCATGTCGACTGCGAAGACACCGCCTTACTGCACCTCGTTGACATAGCGGTGGTTGGCGGTGGTTGCCCGGTGCGCTGAAATCAAAACCGGTACAGCCATCTGGTCATAGGCCACTTCGTCGATCGTTAGGACCGCTGCTGGCCGGCTCAGGTCCAGCCAATGGGCATCGCACTCGGCCGCAAGGTCGGCACCGATCTGCTCGCGTATGGCCGAGATGCGGATCCCATAATTTTCCAGCAGATGCAGGTAGAAGAGCTGAGGGATTTCCTCCGGCGTTTCCGGGAAGTCGGGGACCCGTTCGCGGGAAAGCGTCAGTGTCTCGTGCATGATCGGCCGCTCGTCGACGTAACGCACCCTGTGGAAAGTGACGATCGGCGATCCTTCGTCGATCTGAAGTTTTCGCGCATCGGCAGCGGAAGCAGCGCTCCTGTCGAGCGAAGTCACCTTCGTGACCGATTTGCTGAGCGAACCATCCAGCCCGTGCAGTCGAAAATACTGAAAAAACAGGCGCAGGCTGTGCTGCGGCTTGCGGCCGGTCACGACGGTGCCGGTCTTGCGACGGCGGCTGAGAAGGCCGTCATTGGTGAGATCCATCAGCGCCCGCCGGATCGTGCCCACGGCCACGCCGTAGGTTTGCGACAGCGCCACTTCGCTCGGCAGAACCGCACCCGGTTCCAGTTTGCCAAGCATGATCGCTTCGGTGATCTGTCGTTTGACCACTTCATAGAGCGGCAACGACAATTCCGTCAACTTGATCACTCCTGATGAATTATTGGGCAGTTCCGGCAATGATTTGCCTCTTCTTTGGAGTTGACTCGGGGTCTCGATCTACGCAGTATTACTATATAGTTTATATTAAAGCGCAAGCTGGGAGGCTGGCGCGACGGGTACCGAGGACACTGCCATGAACGCGCCGCAGCCACCTTCTTCGCAACAGATCCTTGGACCTGCCATGGCAGCGATTGAGCGGGATGTCGAGGTTGCTGTCGATGATCTGGCCCGGATGATCGAAGTTGACACCTCATTCCCGCCGGGTCTGGGCTATGACGCTTTTGCCGATCTGATGGCCGAACTCCTTTCGCCCTTGGGGTTTGCGTTTGAGCGGGTCGTCGTGCCGCGTGATCTTTGGTACGTGGCCGGTGGGCCGGCATCCGGCGAGCGGGCCAACCTCATTGCCGCCCGCGAAACGGGAAAGCCTGTCTGCGGTCTTTATTATCATGTCGATACGGTCCCGGCCGCGCCTGGCTGGGCACGCGATCCGCTGAAACTGACGGTCGAGGGTGACGATCTGTTTGGGCTCGGCGCAGCGGATATGAAGGGCACGATCGCAGCAACTCTGCTGGCGTTGCGCGCCGCCAAAAAATGCGGGCTGCCTCTCTATTACGATCCGATGCTGCTGCTGTGCACCGATGAGGAAGGGGGCCTATATCCCGGCATTCGCTATCTGGCGGAGCAGGGCAAGTTGAAAGGTCATATCCTCAATTTCAACGGGTCCGCGGCGCCGCGCATCTGGGCGGGCTGCTTCGGCGTCTTCCATCTGCAGGTGACGATCAGGGGGCACGCCGTTCATGCAGGCGAAGGCAATCGCACCGGCGCCGGCATCAATGCTATCGAAGGTGCCTTGCCCTTGCTCAATGCCTTGATGGCATTGAAGCCGGACGTGGCAAGCCGGGCATCCGCACTGACGCCGCCGCCGCACGCGTCAGGTCCGCTGCGACCGCAGCTTTCGATTTCGGCCGTCAACGGCGGCACCGCCGGCGGACAGGTGCCGGCGGAGATCAAGATTCTCGTAAGCCGGCGTTACGCTCCGGAAGAAAGCTATGAGGATGCGCGCGCCGAGATCGAAAGCGTGATCCGCGACAGCGTTGCCGACACGGGGCTGGGGTTCGAGATGGATCTTGTCGGCCACCTTATCCCGACGAACGATCCGGAAGGTCCGCATTGGCCACGCTGGCAAAAGGCGCTGTCGCTGGGCTTCGGCTACAAGCCGGAAGACTTTCAAAAATGGGGCGCCGCAAGCTGCTCCGATTTCGGCTACGTGCAGAAGTCCGGCTTTGCACAGGAGGTGCTGCTGGGCGGGCTCGGCCGCCCGGAAAGCTGCATCCACAGTCCTGAAGAGCATACCACCCGTCAGGACATCATCGCCTTGGCGAAAAGCATACTGGCCTATCTCGCGGCGGACTTCGCCGCCGACGCCATTCCTGAAAACCGCGCCTGAACCATAAGGGAACTGAAAAATGCTGGAAATGAAACGTCGCTTCTTCCTCGCCGGCACCGCCGCCGTCTTTGCTGCACCGGCGCTTGGCCTGGCGCAGACCGCAAAGCCGGCCAAGGGCGGCACGCTGCGCATCTCCGTTGACCAGGCTGCAAGCGTCATCCATCCGCTTTTGACCCGCGTCAATCCGGAATACCTGGTGACCGAACTGCTCTACAGCAACCTGACGCGCCTGAAGGTCGACATGTCGGTCGAGCCGGATCTGGCCGAAAGCTGGACGCCCAATGACGGACTGACCGAATGGACGTTCAAGCTGCGCAAGGGCGTCACCTTCCATGACGGCTCGCCGTTCACGGCAAAGGACGTCGTCGCCACCTTCAAGGCAATCCTTAATCCGGCAACCGCGTCGCCCGGCCGCAACAATGTCGGCCCGATCTCCGATATCGTCGCCGTCGACGATACGACCGTGCTGTTCAAGCTCTCCGGCGCCTATGCCGACTTGCCGGTCGCCATGGCCTACACCAACGCTCGCATCATTCCGGCCTCGATCGCCACCGGCGATCTCAAGAGCCTCTCCACCAAGGCTGTCGGCACCGGCCCGTTCAAGCTGGTATCCTACGAGCCGGACCGCCTGATCGTCGTCGAACGCAACCCGAACTATTACGACCCGGCCCGCCCTTATCTCGATCGTATCGAGGTCCAGGTATTCCCGGATATCTCCGCCGAAGGCTCGGCGATGATCGCCGGCAATGTCGACATCATCTCGACGCTGCAGCCGACCGAATACCTGCGGCTTGACGGCAATGACGGGGTCGAGGTCCTGCGCACGCCGTCCGGCCAGTTCTGCAACATCAACTTCGGTTGCGACACCGCACCGTTCAACGACGCGCGCGTCCGCCGTGCGATCGCGCTCGCGGTCGATCGCGAGGCGATGGTCAACTTCGTTACCGAAGGATTTGGCACGCCGGGCAACGACACGCCGCTGAACCCGTCCTACCAGTTCTTCAAGGCTGCCAAACAGCGCCAGAAGAATATCCAAGAAGCCAAGAAGCTGCTTGCGGAAGCCGGTTTCCCGAATGGCCTGCAAGCGACGCTCATCGCCTCCGACCGCCCGGCGGTGCGCACCCAGCTTGCCGTCGCCCTCAAGGAAATGGCCAAGGAAGCCGGCATCACCATCAACGTCCAGACGATGCCACATGCCACCTATCTGGAGCAGGTGTGGAAGAAGGGCAGTTTCTACGTCGGCTTCTACAACATGCAGCCGACCCCGGACGGAATCTTCAAGCTTCTCTATACTTCGGATGCCTCCTGGAACGAGACTCGCTGGAACAACAAGGTCTTCGACGCCCTGGTCGCCGAAGCTCGCGGCACGATCGACGCGGCCAAGCGTACCGAGCTTTACACCAAGGCCCAGGAACTGATGAACGAGGAAGTGCCCTCGATCATCCCGTCCTTCTTCGACGTGCTGTCGGCCAAGCGTAGCTGGGTCAGCGGTTATCAGGCGCATCCGCGCGCCTCGGTCTTCCGCCTCGATTACGCCTCCCTGACCGACAAGGCGCCCAAGCGCGGCTGACCCCGAACAATGCCGGGCGCCCTTTGGGCGTCCGGCTGGTGGAACAAGGAACACGACCGTGTCCCCGAACTATATAGCCAAGCGGCTGGTGATGATCGTCTATACGCTCTTCATCGTATCGCTCATCGTCTTCGCCATCACCCAGATCCTGCCGGCCGATGCCGCCGTCATGATGCTGGGCGAGAATGCGACACAGGACGCCCTCGCGGCGTTGCGCGAAAACATGGGGCTCAATGCCCCGGTGTGGCAGCAATATGCAGCGTGGCTCGGTCACGTGCTGCAGGGCGATCTAGGCACCTCGCTGCGCACCGGCCAGCCCGTCGGCCCGGTCATGTTCGAGGCGCTCGGGCGGTCGCTGCTTTTGGCCTTCCTGTCGATCGGGCTGATGCTGGTTCTTGCCATTCCGCTCGGCATCATCGCCGCCGTCCGTCGCGGCAAGATCGCCGACATGGTCGTCAGCCTGATCTCCTATGCCGGCGTGGCGCTACCCGAATTCGTCACCGCAACGGTCGCCGTCCTCGTCTTCGCCGACCTGATGAAATGGTTGCCGCCGACCGGTTATGTGCCGCTCACCGAAAATTTTGCCAGCGGCATCGCGCATCTGGTCCTGCCGGTCTGCGTCATTTCGGTGATCCTGATCGCCCACGTCTCGCGGATGGTTCGCTCGGAACTCGTCGATGTGCTGCACACCGATTATATCCGCGCCGCCCGGCTGAAGGGGATTTCACGCGGGCAAGTCCTGCGTCGCCACGCGCTGCGCAATGCGCTGTTGCCGACCATCACCATCGTTGCGCTCGATGTGGGTTACCTGCTCGGTGGCGTCATTGTCGTCGAAGAGATCTTTACCATTCCCGGCATCGGCCGCCAGTTGATCGTGGCGATCCAGGCGCGTGACCTGCCGGCCATCCAGGCCGGCGTGCTGATCATGGCGGCCACCTATTCGATCGTCAATTTCATCGCCGACATCCTCTATGCCTGGCTCGACAAGAGGATCCAGTATGACTGATTTCATCAAACGCCTCCTGCGCACGCCGCAGGGCGCGATCGGCGTGTTGCTTGTTCTGCTGGTGCTGGTGATCGTGCTGTTCGGACCAATGCTCGCGCCGCACGACCCGGAAACTCTTGCACCGCTTACGCGATACAAGGGCCCGAGCGCTGCCTATTGGCTGGGAACTGATCAATACGGCCGCGACATCTTCAGCCGCCTGCTGATCGGCGCCCGCGCCACCGTCGTCATGGCCGTGCTCGCAACCATCGCCGGCACGCTGCTCGGCGCCTTCGTCGGCACCACCTCCGCCTTCCTCGGCGGCCGGGCGGACGAACTGATCATGCGCACCATCGACGCCGTCATGTCGATCCCGAGCCTGCTGTTTGCGCTTCTGGTGGTCAACCTCCTGGGGTCCAGCACGGTCAACGCACTGATCGCCGTTGCCATCGCGTTCGCGCCGGGCATGGCCCGCATTACCCGCAGCGTCGCGCTGTCGGTGCGCAAGCAGGATTATGTCAATGCGGCGGTCGCTCGTGGCGAAAGCTCTGCCTACATCATCCTGCGGGAAATGCTGCCGAACGTCATTGCGCCGATCATCGTCGAGATGACAATCCGCATTTCCTTTGCGGTCATGCTGTTTGCGACGCTCAGCTTTCTCGGTCTCGGTGCACAGCCGCCGGCGGCCGAATGGGGCCTGATGGTCTCGGAGGCGCGCCGCTACATGCATCTGAGTGCCGGTATCCTGATCTGGCCGAGTGTGGCGATCGCCGTTGTCGCCGTCGGCTTCAACCTTCTGGGCGACGGTCTTCGCGATGCCCTCAATCCGCGAACCTGAGGCCGCCATCATGACAACAAAACCAGAAACTCCGGTTCTCGCGATCGAGAATTACTCGTTGGATTACGACACGCCCTCCGGCGTCTTCCATGCGCTCAAGAACATCGACCTTTCCGTCCACCGGGGCGAAATCCTCGGCCTGGTCGGTGAATCCGGTTCCGGCAAGACCTCGCTTGCCTGGTCGATCATGCGCTATCTGCCCAAGAACGCGCGCGAACCAGGCGGCCGCATCCTGCTGAGCGGCGAGAACCTTCTCGAAAAGACCGATGCCCAGATCGAGGCCTTTCGCGGCCGGCGCATCAGCATGGTGTTCCAGGATCCGAGCACGTCGCTCAACCCGACCCTGTCGCTCGGCACGCAGCTCGCCGAAGTGCTGGTCCGTCACCGCGGGCTGACGCGGCAGCAGGCCTGGAAGGAAGGCGAGGCGATGCTTCACCGCGTCGGCCTGAAGACGCCGGCCGCGATGATGAACCGCATGCCGCACGAGGCATCGGGCGGTGAGAAGCAGCGCGTCGTCATCGCATCGGCATTTGCGTGCAATCCCGAATGCATCATCTTCGACGAACCGACGACGGCGCTCGACGTCATCACCTCATGCCAGATCCTCGACCTGTTCGTGGAACTGCAGGCCGAGACCGGTGTCGCCTCGCTCTACATTTCCCACGATCTGGCGCTGGTGTCGCGCACGGCCAGCCGCGTCGCCGTCATCCGTCGCGGCGACATCGTAGAGCAGGGTGCGGTGCGTGATATCTTTGCCAATCCGCAGCAGGATTATACCCGCGAGCTGATCGCGGCGGTTCCCGATCCGGCCCGCAGGCTGGTTGGCGACATTGTCGTTGACGCGGACAAGCCGCTGGTGCGTATCGAAAACGTCAGTGTCCATTATGGGCGCAAGCCGTTTCTGGCGGCGCTGACCGGCCGCGCCAACGAACGCGTTGCTGGCAACAATGCCATCAGCCTCAGCATCAATCCGGGGGAAATTCTCGGCATCGTCGGTGAATCCGGCTCCGGCAAGTCGACCCTGGCAAAAGCGATGACCGGTCTCAACCGCTTCGAGGGCAAGATCTGGTTCGACGGTCGCGAGATCAGGAACCTTGGCGACATGGACAATGCCTATCGCAAGGACGTGCAGATCATCTTCCAGCACCCCGACGCCTCGCTCAATCCCCGCCAGAAGATCAGCGAAATCCTGTCGCGGCCGCTAAAGCTGTTCGGGGACGCGTCTCATCTCGACCAGAAGGTCGGCGACATGCTGGAGCAAGTGCGCCTGCCGCGCACCCATGCCCAGCGGTATCCGCATCAGCTGTCGGGCGGCGAGAAACAGCGTGTGGCGATCGCCCGTGCGTTTGCCTCCAAGCCGAAATTGGTGATCTGCGACGAGATCACCTCGGCGCTCGACGTATCGGTGCAGGCGTCCATCGTCCAGCTGCTGCTGGAACTGCAGAAGGCCAGCGGCACCGCCTACCTGTTCATTACCCACGACCTCAACCTTATCCGCCAGATCGCTCACCGGATCGCCGTGATGTATCGCGGCAATCTCGTCGAGATCGCACCCGCAGCAGACATCGATAGCCAGGATCGCGCCGAATATACCCGCCGCCTGATCGAGGCGGTGCCGCGCGCGGCCGGCCAATACCTATGACAATGCATCAAGGAGTATGACAATGGACCCGAAATCCCTGGTGGATCGGATCGACGAAAAAGCCTGCATCGATTTCCTGTCGAAGATGGTCCAGCACAAGAGCCATTCGGAAACCGATGGCGAGCGTGATCTTGCGCGCTACATGGCCGGCGAACTGGAAAAGATCGGGGTTGAAGCCGAATTGCAGCCGTTCGACGAAGGCCGCCGCTTCAACACGATCGGACGTCTCAGGGGCGCCGGCGGCGGCAAGAGCCTGCTGTTCAACGGTCATCTCGACACCAACCCGGTCACCGAAGGCTGGACGGTCGATCCCTATGCCGGCCTCGTCGATGACAAGTTCATCTACGGTATCGGCGTGTCGAACATGAAGGCCGGCGATGCCGCCTATTTCTGCGCGGTCAAGACGCTGCTCGATGCCGGCGTCAGGCTCAAGGGCGACGTTATCCTGACCTTCGTGGTCGGCGAACTGCAGGGCGGCGTCGGCACGCTTGCGGCGATCAGGCACGGCGTCAAGGCGGACTATTTCATCAACAGCGAGCCAAGCGATCTCGTCGCCGTCACCATGCATGCGGCAGCTCTCAGCTACGTCATCGAACTGACCGGCGACACGCGCCATCTCTCCAAGCGCGAGGAATCCGTCGACGCGATCGCTGCAGCTTGCGACATCATCCCGCGCATCAACGCCATGACCTTCAGCGGCGCCAGGAGCGACGTGCACCGGTCGATCAACCGCGGCCATGTCGGCGTCGTCCATGGTGCGCTCGGGCGCGGTCTCGAAGAATGGCGCCCGCCGCAGGTCGCGGATTTCGTCCGCCTCAAGGGCTCGTGCCGTTATGCGCCGGGGCAGACGCAGGAGGGCGTGCTGGCCGATCTCGAAAAGGAACTGGTGGCTCTCGAAGGCCGCTTCCCCGGCCTCAAGGCAAAGCTGGTTCCGGAACTGATCGAGGGGCGCCCGCTGATGCCGCCCTTCGAGGTCTCGCCGACATCGCGCATCGTCAAGTCGATCAACGCGGCCTATGAAGCCGTGCGCGGCGAAAAACAGCCGACCGGCGCGATCACGCCAACCCGGTTCTACGGTACCGATGCCGGCCATCTCTACAAGGAGCTGGGCATGGAAGGCATCGTGTGCGGCCCCGGCGGCCGTTACAACACCATGCCCGACGAGCGTGTTGACATCGTCGACTATCTCGACATGATCCGCGTCTACATGCTGACCATCCTCGATATCTGCGAGGTTGCCTGACCATGTTCTCCCGGGCGGAATTCGATCGCCGTATCGCATGCGCCCGGGACGCCATGGCGTCCGCCGGCGCCTCTTACTCTCAAGCTAGTCCCTAAGCGCTGTGTCGCGGTATCAATCTTCCCGTGAAAAGACGATTGAGATCCCGCTCTTCCGGATCCGCCAAGACCTTGACGAGGCATTCAACCATTTCCGTAAGGGGCTGCCGATAGGTGGTGAGGCGGTAGTTTGGATTGTCCGCCTGGGGCACGTCGTCGAAGCCCGTAATGGCAATATCCTTGGGAATTTCCAGTCCCAGCTGGTGCCGGATAACGTCGCTTGCCCCCATGGCGAGGGCGTCATTCTCGCAAACGATAACATCCGGCAAGTCTGATGGCCCTCGATGGCTTAACGTTTCCATCACGATAGTTCCGGCCAGCGCGGGATCGTAGGCAGGAACCGTCACCGACTCGGGTCGGAACGAGAAATGTTTTCCCCAGTATTCGAGAAATGTTTCTTTCCGGAGCAGATGTGCCGAATAGCTTTGCGGCCCTGCAAGGAATAGAGGACGTCGATATCCACGTTGATGCACGTAACGCGCCAGTTCGGTCATTGCTCCGACATCATCGACCGCGATCGAGATAGTGTTCGGATTCTCCGAACTGCGGGCGAAGACGATCAGCTTGCGGAAGCGGCGAGCCTGGAGCGCGGTTTCCAGTACGTCGTCGTCAAACTGGATGCCGATCAGGATTACTGCGTCGACGCGCCGCTGGCTTGCATTCAAGAGCGCATGGCCTGCATCGTCTCTGTTCAGCGTATTTACCAGCAGGATATCCCAGCCCTCGCGCCGCAGGATACGGGTGAGGTGCTCCATCATGACCAGTTTGTGCGGATTGGCGAAGTCGTCGATCAGCAGCGCTACCAGGTTGGATCGGTCCGAGGCAAGGCTTGCGGCACGCAGATCAGGCAGATAGCCGAGGCGTTCTGCCGCAACCATCACCTTCTGGAGGCTTTTCGGCGAGATGGATGCATCCTTGCGGAAGGCGCGATTGACCGTCCAGCGCGACACGCCTGCGGCGATTGCGACATCGTCCGCCGTGACGTTTTCGGCAAAAGGGTGTCTCTTTTCGTTTGGCATTCCGATCTCCCGCCTCTGTTTTGTATTGGTTTAGCCTCCATTGATAGCGCCTTTTTTGTTTATCCCATCTTTTTTGCTCGCGAGAGCAGATTTTTCTTGCTCGCGCGAGCAAATGTAGAGATAGTCCATTCCAAGGCGGCGGGAGGCCGCTTTCAGGAGGATATCAGTGCTGAGAATTGGACTGCTGGGTGCCGGCCGCATTGGCCGCGTGCACGCCATTAATATTGCCGGTCATGCCAGGAGCGAACTGGTCGCCGTGTCGGACGTTAACGAAGAGGCTGCCCAGTCTCTGGCCAGCTCCTATGGTGCGAAGGCACTGAGTTCCGAGGCGATCCTCAAGGACACCTCGATCGACGCCGTGCTGATCGCGACCTCGACCGATACCCATTCCGACTTGATCGAGGAGGCCGCAAAGGCCGGCAAAGCCGTGCTCTGCGAAAAGCCGGTGGATCTCTCGCTGCAGCGGGCCAAGGCATGCTTGGCCGTGGCTTCGGCCACCGGTGTCCCGGTCATGATCGGCTTTAATCGTCGCTTCGATCCGAATTTCGCGAGGATCAAGGCGGCATTGGACGCCGGCGAAATCGGCAAGCCGGAATTGCTTTCGATTACCTCGTTCGACCCGGCACCGCCGCCGGTCAGCTATATAAAGGTGTCGGGCGGGCTGTTTCGCGACATGATGATCCACGACTTCGACATGGCGAATTTCTTGATGGGAGATGCGCCGAAGACCATTCACGCGACTGGCACGTCGATCGTCGACGCCGAAATCGGCGCGGCTGGCGACGTCGATACCGCCGTCGTGACGCTGACCTATGCCGACGGGCGCATCGCGGTTATCAAGAACAGCCGCCGTGCCGTCTACGGTTATGACCAGCGTGTCGAGTTGCTGGGCGCTGAGGGCCTGCTGTCGGCGGCAAACGTGCTCGAAAACACGGTGTCCAAGGCGACGAAGGCTGGCGTGACAAGCGCCAAGCCGGAGTTCTTTTTCCTCGAGCGCTACATGCGCGCCTATGCTGCGGAATGGGATGCCTTCCTGCGCGCCATTCTCGACGGTGCCCCCATCCCGGTCACGCTGGCGGACGGCGTCGCGGCGCTGGCGATGGCCGAGGCTGCGACCCAATCGGCAAGGTCGGGCCAATCGGTTGATCTGGCGCCTTAAACATTAGCGCGATGGCCGTGGCCATCGCGCACGCATTGCCGCGGCACACGGGAGGTGTCGCCGCCGGCTTTCGGTTCCGGCCTGCCTGGCCGGAGGAATGGACGTACGGGAGTGACGTCCAAAGGGGAACTTAATCGGGAGGTTAGCATGAAGAAATTATTAGCATCCGTCGCCATCGCCGCGGTAGTCGCCATGGCGGGTCCGGCCCTTGCAACCGACATCATCGTCGTGGCTCACGGCCAGGCGAACGATCCGTTCTGGTCGGTGGTGAAAAACGGCGTCGAAAAGGCGGCCAAGGACACAGGCGTTAAAGTCCAGTTCCGCTCGCCGGAGACCTTCGACATGGTCCAGATGGGCCAGATGATCGACGCCGCGGTCAACCAGGACCCCGATGGCCTCGTCGTCTCGATTCCTGATGGCGACGCGCTGGGTCCGGCGATCAAGCGCGCAGTTGCCGCCGGCATTCCGGTCATTTCTATGAATTCCGGTTCGGATGTCGCGCATAAGCTCGGTGCGTTGCTGCATGTCGGTCAATCGGAATTCGACGCCGGAAAGGTCGCCGGCCAGAAGCTTGCCGAGTTGGGCGGCAAAAAGGCCATTTGCGTAAACCAGGAAGTCGGCAACGTTTCGCTCGACCTGCGTTGCGCCGGCTTCAAGGAAGGTTTTGGCAAGGCAGTCAAAGTGCTCCCGACCACCAACGATCCGGCGGAAGTCGAAGCCAAGGTGCGCGCAGCGCTGGAATCCGATCCTGACTTGAACGTAATCCTGGCACTCAACGCCTCGCTCGTTGGCGAGCCCAGCGTCAAGGCGGCGCAGGCGGTTGGACGCAACGGCGTGCTGATCTCCACCTTCGATCTGTCGGCCGGTTTTCTCAAGTTCATCGCGGACGGCAAGGCGGCATTCGCGATCGACCAGCAGCAGTTCCTGCAGGGCTATCTGCCAGTCGCCTTCCTCGCGCTCAATGCGCAGTATGGCCTTGTTCCGGGTGGCGACGTTCCGTCCGGACCGAACCTCGTGACCAAGGAGGCTGCCGCCAAGGTCATCGATCTTTCGGCCAAGGGCATCCGTTAACCGCAGTTGATTGCCGGGCCGCAGCGTTCCACGTCGCGGCTCGGCCACCGATCAGGAGACAGGTCAATGTCGACAGAAACGCTGGCGCGAGCGGACGAACGGATCAAAACCGAGTCCTTTGCAACGAAACTCATGAAGCGGCCGGAATTGGGGGCGATCGGAGGGGTCGTTCTCGTCACCGTGTTCTTTTTCCTGACCGCAGACCGCACCATGTTCACGCTATCCGGGATCATGAACTTCATGACCCCGGCCGCACAGCTTGGCATTCTCGGCATCGCCGCGGCCATGCTGATGATCGGCGGCGAATTCGATTTGTCGATCGGCTCGATGGTGGCCTTTGCGGGCATGGTCTTTGGCGTCTTCGTCGTCAATGTCGGCATGCCGCTCATCATCGCAATACCATTGACGATGGGGCTCGCCGCGGCACTTGGCGTGACCAACGGGCTGATCGTGCTGCGCACCGGGCTGCCTTCCTTCATCGTCACGCTCGCAGGTCTTTTCGTGCTGCGGGGCGCATCACTGGTCGGCCTGAAAATGTTCACCGGCGGTTCCACCCAGTTGCGCGGCATCCGCGAAGCGGTCGAGGGGGATTTCCTGGCGCCGATCTTTTCGGGCGACGCCTTCGGATTTATTCTGACATGGCTGGCAAAGGCGGGTCTTGTCGACAGCTTCAAATCCGGCGTGCCAAAAGTGCCGGGCATCCCGGTCGAGATTCTCTGGTTCATCGTCTTCGCGCTGGTCGCAACCTATGTCCTGCTGCGCACGCCGGCCGGCAACTGGATTTTTGCCACGGGCGGTGACGCCTTGGCGGCGCAGAATTCCGGTGTGCCCGTACGTCGGGTCAAGATCTCGCTGTTCATGCTGACGGCCATGGCCGCCGCGCTCGTTGCCATCATCACTGTGATCGATGCCGGTTCCACGGATGCCCGCCGCGGCTTCATGAAGGAGTTCGAAGCGATCATCGCCGCGGTCATCGGCGGCTGCCTCCTGACCGGCGGCTACGGTTCCGCGATCGGTGCCTTCTTCGGTGCGATCATCTTCGGCATGGTCACCATCGGGCTGACCTATACCCGCTTCGATCAGGACTGGTTCCAGGTGTTCCTCGGCTCAATGCTGCTGCTCGCCGTGATCTTCAACAACGTCATCCGCCGACGTGTGACCGGAGAACGCTGAGATGTCCGCCCCTATCATCCATATGGAAAACATCAAAAAGCACTATGGCAACGTCATCGCGCTCAACGGCGTGACCTTCGACCTGCTCGCCGGGGAATGCCATTGCCTGCTCGGCGACAACGGAGCCGGCAAGTCGACCTTCATCAAGACCATGTCGGGCGTGCACAAGCCGACCGAGGGCTCCATCACTTTCGAGGGAAGGCCGCTTTCCTTCGACAGCCCGCGCGACGCCATGGAGGCCGGCATCGCCACGGTGTTCCAGGATCTGGCAATGATCCCGCTGATGTCCGTCACTCGCAACTTCTTCATGGGACGCGAGCCGACCAAGGGGCGGGGCCTGTTCAAGCGCTTCGATATCGACACCGCCAACGAGATCACCATGGCGGAAATGCGCAAGATGGGCATCAACCTGCGCGGCCCCGACCAGGCGGTCGGCACGCTTTCGGGTGGCGAGCGGCAGACGGTGGCGATTGCTCGCGCCGTCTATTTCGGAGCCAAAGTGCTGATCCTCGACGAGCCGACCTCGGCGCTTGGGGTGCGACAGACCGCCAATGTGCTTGCGACCATCAAGCGTGTGCGCGCTCAGGGAATAGGCGTCGTGTTCATCTCGCACAACGTCCGCCATGCGCTTGCCGTGGGCGACCGTTTCACGGTGCTCAACCGCGGGCAGACGCTCGGCACCGCTATGCGCGGCGAAATCACTGCCGCCCAGTTGCAGGACCTGATGGCCGGCGGCCAGGAAATGGCCGAGCTCGAAGGCTCGCTCGGCGGAACGATCTGAGGTAACCCGAATGGATAAATCGTCTCTAGTGCCTCAGCGTCCGCTCGGGGTCGCCCTGATCGGAACAGGCTTCATGGGCAAGTGCCACGCCATGGCCTGGCGCAACGTCGCCGCTGTATTCGGCGGCGCGCATCACCGGCTCGAGATCCTGTCGGATGCCACGCCGGAGAGTGCCGAGGCCTGTGCCCGCCAGTTCGGCTTTGCCCGCGCCACCGCGCGCTGGGAGGAAGCGGTCGCCGATCCGAGGGTTGACATCGTCTCGATCACTGCCCCGAACGGCATGCATCGCGCGATGGCCGAGGCGGCGCTCAGGGCCGGCAAGCACGTGTGGCTGGAAAAACCGATGGCGCTAACGCTCGCAGACGCCGAGGCGATGGCGGCGACGGCGGCCGCATATCCGGGCCAGGTGACCATCCTCGGCTACAACTATCTCAGGAGCCCGGCCTTCCAGGCGGCGCGCGGCCTGATCCGCGACGGAGCGATCGGGCGGCCGGTCGCCTTCCGCGGCGTCTATGACGAAGACTATTCGGCCGACCCGCTCCTCCCGTGGTCGTGGCGGATGACTCACGAGGGTGGTGGACTGGGCGCGCTCGGCGACCTTGGCTGCCACCTCGTGAGCCATATGCTGGCGTTGATGGGGCCGGTCACCGATGTGGTCGCCCAGACCCAGGTCACTATCCCCACGCGTCCCTCTCCGGATGGGCCGAAAAGGGTCGAGAACGAGGACAGTGCTCTGGCGCTCCTGCACTTCGCGTCGGGCGCGCAGGGTTCGTTCGCCACCTCCCGCGTGGCGCGGGGCCGCAAGTGCCGGCTGCAATGGGAGGTGCATGGCAGCGACGGCACGATCGTGTTCGATCAGGAGAACATGAACGAATTGTGGGTACACCGCGCCGGCGAGGCCGGCTTCGTGCGTCATCTGACCGGACCCGGGCAACCGGACTTTACTGCCTTCTGTCCGGCGCCGGGACACAATTTCGGCTTCAACGAGCAGAAGGTGGTCGAGGCGCGCGACCTGCTGGTGGCGATCGCTGGCGGTCCGAACTCAGGTCCCGATTTCGCCCAAGGGCTGGACATCGAGAAGGTCATTCACGCCATGGCTGCCTCGAATGGCGCCGTTATCCGTATCGAAAGGCAGAAAACGTGAGGGGCGCGCCCGATGTCATCGGCATCGGCACGCTTGCCGACATAGCCTGCGGCAGCGCCAGGCCTGATTGAAGACGCATCTTCTTTCGCCCCATAGCAATCGAGAGAGTAAACATGGATCAACCCTTCACGCTCGCCGCCTGCGCGGAAATGCTCTGGCGCGACAAGCCGATCGAGTGGCGCTGCGCGCGGCTGGCCGACCTGGGCTTTCAAGTCGGCCTATGGAACTGGCCGGACCACGATCTCGCCGGGCTGGAGAGATCGGGGGCCACGTTTTCGATCATGAATGGCTACCTTACCGGCCGGCTTGCAGACGACGAGGGCGCCGACGAGCTTTTGCGTTCCGCGCGCCAGACGGCCATGGTCGGCAAGCGGCTAGGCGTCGCCCGCCTCAACCTGCATGGAACCGGGCTTGGCGAGGGCGGGCTCCCGGCCCGACCCAGCGATGTGGTGACAGGACGGATGTGGCTGAAGGCAAGGGACACGCTTTGCCGCATCGCAGACATGGCAGAGGAGGAAAATGTTGTCTTCACACTGGAAAACCTCAATCTGCCGGTTGATCATCCCGGCACGCCGTTCGGACGTGCCGAGGATACCTTGGCTCTGATCGCGTCGGTCGACCATCCGCGTTTACGCCTCAACCTCGACCTCTATCACGTGCAGATCGGCGAGGGGAACCTGATCGAAACCTGCCGTGCCTGCCTCCCATGGATCGGCGAGGTGCAGGTGGCCGATGTACCCGGTCGGTGCGAGCCAGGTACCGGCGAGGTCAATTACCCGATGATAGCGCGCGCGCTCCACGAGATGGGTTATCGCGGGCCCGTCGGGATGGAGGCTTTTGCAAAGGGCGACCCGGAAATTGCCCTCGAGGCATTTCGCGCTGCGTTTACCCTTCGCGGCTAGGAGAGTTTCCGTCCCCGCCTGGCGCCTTTGCCGCCCGGCACCAGTCGATGCGCGAAGACCATAGGAACAGGCGGGCGTCTCGATCCCGCACCTAGGAACGGACTGATGGCCAGTCGCCAAATTTTCGAAAGAAAGCGCGAGAGAATGCGGCCGCACTGCCAAATCCAACCTGGCGCGCCACAGCCTTCACTTTCGCCCCTTTATCGAGCTTCCGTCGAGCAAGAATCAGCCGCCATCCGGTCAGGTAAGCCTGCGGCGTCGTGCCGACCACGTCGCGAAACAGGGCCATGAAATGGCTTCGCGACATCCCCGCAGCCGTAGCAAGGTCATCGCTGTTCCAGGCTCGCGCTGGCGCATCATGCATTGCTACCAACGCCCGGTGTAACGCGGGATGGGACAGACCGGCCAGCAAACCCGGTCCAGTCGCCCCGCGGTCGATCGCTGACCTCAGGATAAGTAGGACGATGACTTCGCAAAGCCGGTTAAGGGCGGCGCTACGTCCGCAGCGCGATTCCAGCGCTTCCGCCATGAAGGCGGCCGTGGTGTCGCGAAGGGTAGGAATGTCATTGACGTCGACCACGACCCGGTCCGGCAAAGCGTTCATCAGCGGGTTATGCGTCCCCTCGAAATCGACCGCCGCGGTTATCAAAGCCGATGGCTCGGGAGACGTGTCGCCCCGTGGGTGGAGGACGATCCTTTCGGCAGGGCCGCCCGGTTCTCCAATCACAAACAGCCGGGCACGCCCATCGCTGATCGGTGGCGGTTCCAGCGAGGCTTCCAGCTCGAACGCATCAAAGAAGGCCGTTAGGCGATCGACTTTCGGAAGAATTTTCAGACTTTGGATCATGATTCCTGGACCAATAATGATCATGATCATGGGATGCTAACGCCGTGACGTCAACATGGCGTCGGA
Source organism: Neorhizobium sp. T25_13 (assembly GCF_002968675.1). Lineage (NCBI taxonomy): Bacteria > Pseudomonadati > Pseudomonadota > Alphaproteobacteria > Hyphomicrobiales > Rhizobiaceae > Neorhizobium > Neorhizobium sp. T25_13. The sequence continues at coordinate 388,637 of NZ_PVBI01000001.1, read as the reverse complement.
AGTTTCACCTAAAGGAATTGATCGATGTTGGTCCCGAGAACACTGGCCCCCAATTTGACCGTCAAGACTCTTCGGCATGGAGAGTTCGATCTCACGCACGAAACTCCATCGCTCATGACACTCGTGTGCTTCTACCGCGGGCTTCACTGCCCCGTCTGCGGAAACTATCTCAAGGAATTGGAACGGTTGACGCCGGCCTTCCAAGAGCGCGGTGTGCACACAATTGCCATGAGCTCCGATGGGGAGGAACGCGCCCGGCAAATGGCAGACAAGATCGGTGCAGAACATCTGCGTATCGGTTATGGCCTGCCCTTGAGCACGGCCCGGCAATGGGGTCTCTATATCTCCGCCTCGCGCGGAAAAACGTCGATCGGCATCGAGGAGCCGGAGCTTTTTTCAGAGCCGGGCGTATTCTTGATCAGACCGGACCAGACCGTCTATTGGCTCTCGGTGCAATCCATGCCGTTTGCGCGGCCGATTTTCGCCGAGATGGTGCAGGCGTTGGACTTCGTGATCAAGAACGACTACCCGGCGAGAGGCGAATATACGGGTGAGGTTTAACTCCGCTTGGTCGCAGCCGGACGCCGAAAGGTTGCCCTGGCTGCCGCCGCCTTGTCTCGGATGACGCAGCCCTCCGTGTGATAAGGGCATGAATTCCGGAGCGGCGGCACACCAACGGCAGCCCGGCTGCCCGTCCGGGCCTGGGATGGTCGCGCTCAGACCTCAAACCTTGAGAAAAGCCAGGCGGTCATCTGTGCGGCCGGGTGCGATTTCGAGGATGTCGGCGGTGACGACATCTTCCACAACAAAGGGATCTTGCTGAACGCGTGTTTCCAGATCGGCGCGGGAGGTATTGTGGGCGAGAACCGCTCCGCCTGCGCTTGGCTGAATGCTTCCGCTCAGGAGGAAAATGCCCTCGTCGAAGCCTCGCTTGAGCCAGGCATTGTGTCCTTCCATCAAGGCAGGCGCTTTGGCCTTGTTGGCAGAGAATTTGAGTGTAACGACGAACATAGGCGACCCCTCGGGAATTCTGGACGGAAACGGTTTCTACTTGGGTGATGACGTGGGTTGCTGCGCTGCCAGCCATTGGCACATGTCTTCAACCTCACGGCGCACGAACGCCTCATCGCGAAACGCGGTTGCGAGCGCGGCCACACCCTGGCTGCGCATGAGAATGTGCATGGCGAGCTCATCGGCGCCGGTGTCGTGGCCAATGTCCCTAAACTGGCGCGACAGCCAGTCGCGGAACAAAGTGAACAGCTCGGCCGCTCTGTTCTTGGCAACATGATCGAGCTTGGCGAGTTCATTGCATAGCGTTCCGACCGGGCAGCCGTGGGCTATGATCTTCGCCTGGTTCATGATGAGGATGTTGATGAAGCTGCGGATGCGGTCGGTCGGCGTTTTCCCCTCAACCTCCCACGCCTCAAGCATCGCCCTTGTCTTTGAAAGGCGATGGGCGATCACGGCTTCGAGAATCTCGTCCTTGGTCTTGAAGTGATAGTAGAAGTTCCCACGCGAAAGCCCCACGACCGCCGCGATGTCTGCGAAGGACGTCGCCTCGAAACCTCGCTCGTAGAAGAGCCTGTCGGCTGCTTCGACAATCTGCTGTCGCGTAGTCGTGGCGACCAAAATTCCGGCTCCTCTGAATGCGCTTTGTTAAAAGCGCATTCGTTTCATTAGGACGATTGACCTAGAGCCTTTTAGGACATTTGACCTACAAATATCAAGAATTTTTTTGGGCGGAATGCATAATTGCGAGAGTGGAGCTGTCGAACAGCTTAGCCGATTGACGCTGCCCCTTGGGACGTCTCCAGGTTAGGCGGATTGAAAGTATTCAACCGGTTCGAGATGGGCCGAGCTTCGTCATTCGCCGCGAAGTTTGACCAAGGGATCAAGTGCGATCCTGCCGCCGCCGTACACCACAAGGGTCAGCGCCATGGCGGCCCAGGGAAGATGGAAGTTGGCCCAGCCGTCCGGAATAGTGAGCTGGATCACTGCCGTCATCGCCAGCAGGCCAAGAGCCGCATAGCGGGTGAAAAGGCCCAGTACCAGCAGGACGGGCAGGGCAAGTTCGGCAATCCCGGCCGCCGCCGCCATGGTCAACGGCATAGGATAGGAGAATTGGCTGCCGAATATATGCAGTTTGAATTCCTGTTCGAACAGAAATCTGGCGCCGGTCGAGAGGGTCAGGAAACCGTCCCACTTCGTCAACCCCGATTTGAAGAACGGGATGGCCAGGCCGATGCGCAGCGCCAGCAGCGGCAGCGACTGTGGAATTGATGCGAGCAGGTGTTCGGCGCGATGATGAAGCGAGACAAGTGCTACGCCGAGACCGCGGGAGGAAGCACGTTCGATGGTCATGGATGTTCTCCTTCAACAGGTTCAAAGGCGCTGAATACGCCAAGGCCGATCAGACCGATCAAAGCCGATCCGAAATCGAAATCGGGCGCGGCGGCGAGTGCCGTCTGCGCCGCCTCGCCGAGGGTCGCCCCCTCAAGGAGGCAGGCCGCGAACGCCGCGTCCCGCGGAGGCAGGACATGTATCTCGACGTGCATTGCCGGCCGCACGATCAGCACGGTCTCGGCCTGCCAGTCGGCTACCGTTGCCACGGTCTCGCCCTGATGGGCGCTCCAGATCGAGCCCACGGGAAAGTCCGACCGGACGAGCCGAGCCGAGGGATGCGGAACGAGCGCCATGTCGGAAATTCGCTCCGGCGCCACGCTGGCAAGTGCGGTGACGCCGAGCGGCAATCTGTCCGCCGCATGATAGGCCCGGGTCCAGGCAACCTCGATCCGTGCGACATCGGGCAGATAGACGAGAGATGCCGCGGGCGAAAACCCTGCGATGAAATCCGGGAAGTCATCGCCATAGTGCATGATCAGTGGTGACGTCGGCTTGTGATCTGCGGCGTAGGCGCGGGCCATGCCGGCGAAGAAGTCGGAGCCGACGAGCCGCTTCGTCACCGGGAAGCGCTGGCCGAGTGCCGTCGTCAGCCCGACATAGACATTGTTGCGGTAGACGGCGAAGCGCGATGAATCGGCCGCGCCGCGGGCAGTGGTGATGCCGCGCGGAAGCGGCTGATCCGGATGGAGCAGGGCGGTTGCAAAGGCGTTCTGGCTTTCGTTGAAACCCATGGTCATGCCGCCCGGTTGGCACGGCGTTTTACGGCCGCAGCGTTCAACATGGCATCGGTGCGGACCGCCTCCGCCTGAAGGGTGGCAAAATCCGGGACATCGTTGTCCCACTCGATCAATGTCGGCAGGGGACCGCTCAGGGACAGAGTGTGTCGGTAAAGCTCCACCACATCGGTTCTGACGGTGCTGCCATGGGCGTCTATCAGCAGCCGGTCACCCACGCTGTCGACAGTTTCGTCATAGCCGGCCAGGTGGATTTCACCAACCAGTTCGATCGGGAAACGGTCGATATAGGCGACTGGATCGAGACGGTGGTTTACGGCCGAAACCATGACATTGTTGACGTCGAGGAGCAGCCCGCAGCCGGTGCGGTCGGCGATCTCCGTCAGGAAATCCACTTCGTCGATCGTGCTCTCGGAGAACAATAGATAGGTCGACGGATTTTCGAGCAACATTTGCCGGCCGAGCCATTGCTGCGTCTCATCGACATGGTCGACGACCCGCGCCAGCGTTTCGGCCGTATAGGGCAGCGGCAGAAGGTCATTGAGGAAGCCGGTCTCGTGGGTCGACCAGGCCAGATGTTCAGAAAAGCTCTGCGGCCGGTAACGATCGATGAGGTCGCGAAGCCGCTTCAGATGTTCTTTGTCGAGGTCGCGCGCTGCACCGATCGACAGTCCGACGCCGTGGAGCGACAGCGGATAGAGGTCGGCGACGGCCTCGAGATAGCGGTGCGGTGGCCCGCCAGCACCCATGTAGTTTTCGGCATGGACCTCGAAAAAGCCGACATCCGGCTTGATGGCGAGAATGGTTTCGTAATGCTCCGGCTTGAGGCCGAGGCCGGCGCGTGGCGGCAAGGCGATGGCGCGGTTTGCGGAAACGGTCATTGCTGTTCTCCCTGTATCGACGGATAAGGCGGAGGCCCGGCCAAACCGGGCCTCCGCCGGGGATCAACCCTTCATGGGCTGCAGCATGCCCTTATGGCCGTTGACATTCATCGAGGTGCAGGTGCCGGCGGGGACGGCCTTCCAGGCATTGCCCTGATAGTCGGCCGTCGAGGTGCCTGCGCAGGTGGTGCCGGGGCCGGCGGCACAATCGTTCTGACCCTTCAGTGCGATGCCATAGCATTTCTCGTTGCCGACCATTTTTTCCGGCGCCAGCGGTGCGGCGAAGGAAACGGATGCGATTGCCGATGCGAGCGAGCCGGCGAGGGCGAGGGTGAGCGTGGAACGGTTCATGGATGATCTCCTCTTTGAAGTCCGCAGGCCGGTGATCGGCTGCGTAATCACCCATTCGATGGGGAGAGCCCGACGTTACGCTTTGCCGCGAACACAAGTTCGTGATCGCTTTTTGGTCTTGACGCCCGACACCACCCTGGTGCGCGCCCACCAGCAGGCCGCGGCCGGAAAAGGGGAGCAAAACTTAGGTGCTGACGGCTTACGGGCTCGCAAACCGGGTGAGGGAAGTTTCGCCCGTCCAATCCAATTCTCGCGGGTCATAGCGGACAGTGCGGATCGCAAAGGAAAGCGGGTTTAGTCCGTAACACGTGGAGAAGGTATCTCCCGGCGCGATGGCTTCATCACTCGTATGGGACGCCCTGTAAACGATCGAATTGCGTTGCTTGGCAACTAGGCTGAACGAGACAGTCTCAAGGGCTCTGTCCGCATGGTTGGTAATCCGGACCGAGACCGGCATATCTGGATTTGGGCACAACTGGGGATCGGAGTTCGCTGAGATGGAGACAGACTGGTTCGAGGGCTCCTGCTCGCTTTTCCGATCCGTGGCGAGCCAAAACCCGACCCAGGCAACGGCGAGCAAAGCGACCACAACGGCGCCAGCTCTGCGCGAAAACAAAAAGACTATCAAAACTATCGCGCCGCCGATCAGCCAACCCATTGTGGCCTCGCGGCATTGTGGCTGATGATTGTCTTCATCGCTCCTACCTAGGTTTGAAGCAGGTGCAACGCAATGGAAGGAATTGGCATGGGTATTCTTTCGCTCCCGATGTCAGACGCCGCTGCGTATTGACCACTCCTCAGCGGTCTCGGTTGGGGTGCTGGCCGCCTCTTAAGCGTGCACCCGGCGGACCGCAGTGAGCTGCCGACCCAAGACAGGAACGACCAAAAGCAGCCCCACCAGCGACGACACAAGTTCAGGAACGACCAACAGGATCGCGGCTAAAATCAGCAGTGCTCTCTCCCACCAGACGGTTCTGACAAGCAAGAAACCGGAAAGGGCGGAGCCGAGGCATGTGATGCCCAAGACGCACCCGACGAAGGCGATCGTGAAGTTGCTCCAGGAGAAGTTGGCGGTCACGAGCAGAAGGGAAGGCGAGAACACGAACACGAACGGTACGAGCACTTTTCCCAAACCCAGGCGAAATGCGGTGTTGCCTGTCTTGAAGGGATCGGCTCCCGCCATGCCGGCCGCGGCATAGGCCGCGAGCGCTACGGGAGGCGTGATGTCGGCAAGGACGCCATAATAGAAGACGAAGAAATGCGCGACGATCGGCTCAACGCCGAGCAAGCCAAGTGTCGGGGCGGCAATCGTTGCCATGATGATGTAATTGGCAGTCGTCGGAATGCCGCAGCCCATCAGAATGCAGACGACACCGGTCATGATGAGGGTGAATAGCAATGTCAGTGTCTGCGGCCCGAACCAGGCGGTTGGAACCATCGTACCGACCCAGCTGGCCATTTCCGCCGCCGTCGTCGTGACGATGTAGGAAATCTTGAAGCCGACGCCGGTCAGCGTCACGACCCCCACGATAATGCCAACCGTTGCCGCCGCCGCGCCGACGGCGAGCGCATATTTTGCACCGTCCCGCAGGCCCTCGAAGACTTCCGTCACCGACATGCGCCGGCGCGGATTGATGAGGCCAACGGCGATGCAAAGCGTGATGCCCCAGAATGCAGCGAGGTAAGGCGTGTAGCCGGAAAGCAGGATGCCAATCAGCACAACGAGAGGGATGATGGTCGGCCAGTCGCGCTTTAAGGCTTCCTTCAGATCCGGCATTTCGTCATCGGTCATGCCTCGAAGACCCTCCCGCTTCGCCTCGAAGTGAACCTGAACCAGGACACCGAAGAAATGCATGAAGGCCGGAACGATCGCCGCCAGGATGATCGTCGTGTAGGGGAGATCAAGGAACTCGATCATCAGGAATGCCGCGGCGCCCATGATCGGCGGGGTAATCTGGCCACCGGTGGACGATGCGGATTCGACGGCCGCTGCAAATGTGCGCTTGTAGCCGAGCCGGATCATTGCCGGGATCGTCAGCGAGCCGACAGTCACCGTATTGGCGACGGACGAGCCGGATATCATGCCAAACAGTGCCGATCCGAAAATCGATATCTTGGCCGGACCACCGGCGTAGCGACCAGCGACCCATGCCGCGCAATCGAGAAAGAGCTGGCCGAGCCCGATGCGTGTCGCAAACACCCCGAATAGCACGAAATGGAAGACGTAGGTGGCAACGACGCCGAGCGCGATGCCGTAAATGCCCTGGCTGGTCAGATAGAGGTGATTGATCAACTGCGAGAAGGTCGCGCCGGGATGGACCAGAATTCCCGGCATGGACGGCCCGTACAGGGAGTAGACCATGAACAGGACGGCGATGATCGGCAAGGGCCAGCCCACCGAGCGGCGCGTTGCTTCGAGAAGGACCAGAACCAGCACACCACCCAGCACAACATCCGTCGTCGTCGGATTTCCGACACGGAAGGCGAGGTCATCGAGCGGAATGAATGGCACGTGCATGACGGCGATGACCGCACCGATTGCCAGCGCCCAATCGAAGAGCGAAATGCCGAGCGGCCGCAGCACAGTCGAAGGTGCCGGCTCGCCGTAACCGCGCCTTGAGAAGGGAAATACCAGGAATATCAGGCCAAGGACGAAAGACAGGTGGATGCCGCGATGCAGCACCTCAGACAGAAGGCCGAAGCCGGCAGTGTAATAGTGAAAGAGGGACAACGCGATCAGCAGGCCCCCGACCAGCCGCGCAACAAGCGGCGCCAACGGCCGAAACCGAATTTCGGCATCGAACTGCTCTTCGAGCTCGCGCGCCTTTGCTTCGTCAAGCTCCATCGGAGAGGTCTTGCCGGCTGTGCCGTCGCTCATGTCGGAAATCCTTAGCGATAATACTGCTATAACGGCCGATGCGGCGGCCTGCCTCAGCCTGCCGCCGCATCACCAATCACATGTTCGACGCCTGCTTACTTCAGGACGCCGGCTTCCTTGTAGAATTTCTCTGCGCCCGGATGGAGGGGAATGCCCAGGCTGGTCGTTGCATTTTGAAGAGTGATCATCTTGCCCTTCGCATGTCCAGCATCGAGCGCAGCGCGCGTCGCTCCGTTCCACATGACCTTGGTGATCTTGTAGACCAGCTCGTCCGACTGCTTCGCACTGGTAACCCACTGTGCCGCAACCGAGATCGTCGGTGTTTCAGCAACACCCTTGTAGGTATTGGCCGGGACAGTATCCTTCGAAAAGAAGGTGTAGTCCTTGATCAGCTTGTCAACTTCCGGACCACTGATCGGTACAAGCGAGATGCCACTGGACGTGGCCAGTTCGGAGATAGCCCCGGTCGGATAACCACCAACAAAGAAATACGCATCCAGTCCCCCGTCACGCAGGCGGTCGCCGGCCGGGCCAGGCTTGAGGTGCTCGGCCTTGATATCGCTTTCCTTCAATCCGTAGGCACCGAGCACGATACGGGCGTCGACGATCGTCCCCGAGCCTGGTTCATCAATGGAAACGCGCTTACCCTTAAGGTCTGCAACCGATTTGATGCCCGCATCCTTGCGCGCAACAAGATGGATGGTTTCCGGATACAGCGTGGCGATCAGGCGAAGGTCTTCGACTTTGCCCTTTCCTTCGTAGAGGCCCGTGCCACTGTGCGCCCAATAAGCGACGTCCGACTGGGTGAACCCGGATTCCATCGATCCGCCCTGGATCGCGTTGATGTTGGCCACGGATCCGTTCGACGCAACAGCTGTGGAAACGAGGCCGGCAACACCCTTGTCGCCGGCGCCTGAAATTGCGTTGGCGATCAATCCCCCGATCGGATAGTAGGTTCCAGCAGTCCCGCCCGTACCAATTCTAAAAAAGGCCGGCGCCTGTGCGCCTGCTAAGCTGGCACCGAGAGCGAGCACCCCCACGATGGCGCCGATCGACATGAAACGTTTGCTGATGTTCATCGATGTCCCCTTTTACCTGTTTCGGTGAACATGATGAATGTGCCCAGTGGTTGTCAACCAAAAGTGATGCTGTCAGGATGCGGTCAGGTTCGATCAACCTGGAGCTAGATCTCAAGTGCCAGTCTCGCCTCGGGTCTGGTCGAAGACAAGATCGGTTGACCACACCACAGCCACCACGCGTGGCCATTGGTAACACCGTGCGTCTCAGGTCTGACGTTTGGCGGCGGCCGGAGCATCCACACGTCCCCGGCCGCTTTGCTCGCCACAAGTATCTCACCACGTGTACACGAGCGGATCGAACCTACGAACACGGCGTTGTCAGTCAATAGGGCCTTAAGGCTGAAGATGAAGCGGCCGTAATCGCCAGTTGCAGTCACTGTGATCTAAGGGGCATGGCAAGGCTGATTGCTGGATCGATGGCGGCATTGAGGATTTCGCCTGCGCGCCCCGGCAGTTACTGGAGCCTCGCAAGCTGATGGTCTGCTCGTGATGGAGAGGATGCGAGGCAGATGTCGCTGTTTTGCGTTGGTGCAAGCCGATGATCCTGATAATGCTGCGAGCAAGCGTCGACGGCTCGAACAATCTCTGATCGCCCGGCGGCCTGTATTCGCCCATTTATGCCTCGTCGGGGGGACACGCCTTGCACCTGCGTCATCAAATCGTGGCCCTGGCAATCGTGCCACTCATCGTCGCGATCCTGACCGTCACGGCGTTTATCACCTGGCAATCCACAAGGCTCGCCCAGAGCAGTATCGACACGTTCGAGCGCAACATGCTGAAGGCGAAGGAGACCGAGCTTCTTAACCTCACAAATCTGGCGATTTCTGCAATTCAGGAGATTTATGCAGACGCCGGAGAGCAGGACGAGGCTGCCAAGGAGAGGGTCAGATCGATCCTGACCGCGTTGGATTACGGGACCGACGGTTATTTCTTCGTCTACGATTATGATGGCAACAATGTTGTCCATCCACGCCAGACCTTCCGTCCAGGGCACAATTGGCTCGATCTCACCGATCCTGACGGAGACAAGGTGATCGCCAATCTCATTGCCAAGGCAAAGGAAGGCGGTGGATTGCATCAGTACAAGTGGGAAAAACCATCAAGCGGCGAGATAGCCGATAAACTCTCTTTCGCTGTCGGTCTCGAGAAGTGGAAGTGGATGGTCGGCACGGGCGTATATCTTGATGATGTTTACGCGCAGACCGCTGCCGCGAACGCCGATACGCGGAGGAACATCCGGGCGACATTCACGATTGTCGCTCTGATTGCGGTACCGGCCGTTCTCCTGGTCTTTGCGACCTGCCTATGGATCACCCTTCATGAGCGCCGCCTCGCCGATGACAAGCTCACCGCCCTTACCCAGCGGGTCATCGATGCTCAGGAGGAAGAGCGAGCAAGGCTTGCGCGAGAGCTGCATGACGGCATTTCGCAGAGCCTTGTCGGCGTTCGATACGCAATCGACCTCGCCAGCCGAAAAGCGAAAGGTAACGCAGACGATGCGTCTGCCGCGATTGATCGTGGAGCCGAGGCTCTGACCCAGGCGATCAAGGAGGTAAGACGTCTTTCGCATGAATTGCGGCCAAGGGTGCTGGACGATCTGGGAATAACGCCGGCGCTGAAATCACTGGCGCAAAATTTCGGCGAGAGAACCGGTATCGAAATCGACGTGCAGGCGGACGGGCCTGACGTTTTGAAGGCCGAAGCAAGTACTGCGCTTTACAGAATAGCGCAGGAAGCTTTGACCAATATAGAAAGACATGCGGGGGCCAGTCGGGTGAACGTCCGGCTTTGGCGGGAACGCCAACGCGTTCGGATGACCATTTCCGACAATGGCGGTGGTTTCGATGGGAGCTCCGCTGGCGCTTGGCCCAAGAGTGGCGGCTTGGGCTTGAGGAATATGCAGGAACGCATGTCCCATTTTGGAGGCATACTACTGGTCAAATCCTCGGCGGATGGGACAACTTTGACCGCCATGCTTCCGAAATCTGCCAATCGACCGGAAGATAAGCAGGTGGCGGCTTGACGGTCCCGGATCGGATTAAGGTCCTTCTCGTGGACAATCACCCGCTCGTACTCGAGGGGCTAAAGGCGCTGCTCGAAACCTACGGGCACATAGAGGTCGTGGGAACGGCCATCCAGGCCAGCACAGGCTTAGACGCGGCACGGCGGACCTTGCCGCACGTCGTCCTGATGGATATCAACATGCCGCAATTGAACGGCATCGAGGCCATCGACCTATTCAAGGCGGCGGTTCCCGAGACCCGGATCCTGATGCTCTCCATGCATGAAAACCGTGAGTATATCTCGGCCTCGGTCTTGAGGGGGGCGGCAGGATATATCCTGAAGGATGTTCCGACGGAGGAGATTGTCGCCGCGATCGAAGCCGTTGCCTCCGGTGGCAGATATTTCTCGTCAGGGGTTTCCGAAGCGCTTCTTTCACGCAAGGGCACCGAGGGTTCCGACGGTCTGACAGCGCGGGAGCGGGATGTGCTCATCAAGATCGCCGCCGGAAGCAGCAATCGTGATATTGCGGATGTGCTGGCTATTTCAGCCGCAACTGTTGAAACCCACCGCAAGAACATAAAGAAAAAGCTCGGGATCGCTACGACGGCGGGACTGATCCGGTATGTGATGGAGAATGGCGTGTCGTCGCCTGACGTTTCCTCGGCTCTACCCACTTCTGGGTAGCCTCGTTCATTTCACCTCACCACGCTCTTGTTCGCTCCTCGCCGGCGACGTAGCACTGCCTCGTAGTTCCCGCGAAATCGGGGCTTGGGAGGAAATTTCATGTCCAACTTGCTGTCGCTGTCGCGTCTCATAGACGCGGCGAACACGATCATCGGTAAGGCGGTTTCGTGGCTCATACTGCTCGCCATCGTGATCAGTGCGGCGAACGCCACCACGCGAAAGCTGTTCAATCTCAGCTCCAACGCATGGCTTGAGGCTCAGTGGTACCTGTTCTCCGCGGGATTCCTGATTGCGGCCGGCTACACGCTTCTCAACAATGAACATGTCAAAGTCGACCTCGTCTACGGGCGTCTGTCGCGCAAATCACAATTGTGGATCGAGATCCTCGGCACGCTGTTCTTCCTGTTCCCGTTCTGCCTCATCACGATCTACCTGTCATGGCCAAGGGTTACGTCAAAGTTCATCAGCGGCGAGATTTCCAACAATACCGGAGGGCTGCTCCTCTGGCCTGTGTGGGCGATGATCCCGCTCGGATTCGGCCTGCTGGCTCTGCAGGGGCTTTCCGAACTCATCAAGCGGATCGCAATTCTTCGCGGCGACATACCGGACGCAATCGCGCTGGCTGACGCTGAAGCACATACCCTCTAAGGCCGAGGCATCCGAATGTTTGCATTTTTCGCGGAAAACCTCGCGCCGATCATGTTTCTTTCACTGATCGTCGTGCTGTTGATAGGCTATCCAGTCGCCTTCGCACTGGCCTTTGTCGGTTTCGTTTTCGGCTTCATCGGCATCGAGATGGGGCTTCTGCCCGTCAATCTGTTCGGCGCCATTCCCGACCGCATTTTCGGCCAGATGTCGAACGAGACACTGCTGGCGATCCCGTTCTTCACGTTCATGGGTCTGATCCTGGAGCGAAGCGGCATGGCCGAGGAGTTGCTGGATACCATCGGCCAGCTTTTCGGGCCCGTCAGGGGTGGGCTCGCTTTTGCCGTCATCTTCGTCGGCGCGATCCTGGCAGCAACGACAGGGGTCGTTGCCGCCTCCGTCATTTCCATGGGCCTGATCTCACTCCCGATCATGATGCGCTACGGCTACGACCGGCGAGTTGCGGCCGGTACCATCGCGGCTTCCGGAACGCTGGCCCAGATCATTCCGCCAAGCCTCGTGCTGATCATCCTCGCGGATCAGCTTGGCCGATCAGTCGGCGATATGTACAAAGGTGCGCTTGTTCCGGGCCTGCTTTTGGTGGCGGCCTATGCCGGCTATATCATCCTGATGTCGTTCATTCGGCCGCTGAGTGTCCCGGCTTTGCCGATCGAAGCGCGCTCGCTGCGTGGTTGGAAGCTGCTGCGGAAGGTGATCATCTCGCTGGTTCCGCCGCTTGTCCTGATCTTCCTGGTGCTTGGCACGATCTTCATCGGTCTCGCAACGCCAACCGAGGGCGGCGCCATGGGAGCAGTGGGCGCCCTTGCACTTGCGGCTATCAATCGCCGTCTCAATCTGGCGATGGTCAAATCCGCACTTTATGCGACGGTGAAGCTATCGTCGTTTGTGATCTTCATTCTGCTCGGGGCGCGCGTGTTCTCGCTGACCTTCTATGGTGTTAACGGCCACATCTGGGTCGAGCACTTGATGACATCGGTGCCAGGTGGTGAGATCGGCTTCCTGATTGTCGCCAATCTCCTGGTCTTCTTCCTGGCGTTTTTCCTCGACTACTTCGAGCTTGCCTTCATCATCATACCCTTGTTGGCGCCAGTGGCCGACAGCCTCGGAATCGATCTGATCTGGTTCGGGGTCATGCTGGCGATCAATATGCAGACCTCGTTCATGCATCCGCCATTCGGGTTTTCCCTCTTCTACCTTCGCTCGGTTGCGCCCAGCCGCGCTTACAAAGACCGGCTCACGGGCGCTACGATCCAGCCCGTAACGTCCGGCCAAATCTACATGGGAGCGCTGCCTTATCTCGCAATCCAGCTGGTGATGGTCATTATCGTGATCGTGTTCCCGGGCCTGGTGACGCACTACAAATCCGGAGCGGTGGCAGTCGATCCGAATACCATTCAGATCAACGTGCCGATGCCTGGAGAGGGCGGACTGAGCCCATTTGGAACACCGACCCAACCATTCGGGGCACCGGAACCATCTAGCGGAGGTACCGCCCCGCCAAGCTTTGGTTCGCCGACACCCAGCTTTGGCGCTCCACCCGCGAGTGGAACCAATCCCTGACGACGACCCGACGAACGTCGGCGTCTATGCCCCTGGCCTTAGGCCTGGCCAGAGAAACAACAACCGAGGAGGACTGACATGCCAAATGACGTAAGCCGCCGTGGCTTTTTGACCAAGGGGGCGATCGCCGGAGCTGCCACGGCAGCCGGTGCGACGCTTGCAGCACCTGCCATTGCACAGGAAATGCCGTCGATCCGTTGGCGATTGACATCGGGGTTCCCAAACAATCTCGACACCATCTATGGCGGCGCGGTCGTCATGTCCGAGGCGCTTTCGAAGATCACCAATGGCAAGTTCCAGATCCAGGTATTCCAGGCAGGCGAAATCGTGCCCGGTGCCCAGGCGATCGATGCCGTCAAGGAAAACACCGTCGAACTCGCCCACACCTGCGGCTATTATTTTACTGGAAAGGATCCGACTTTCGCAATCGGCTCGACCATTCCATTCGGCCTCAATGGCCGCCAGCAGAATGCTTGGCTTTACCATGGCGGCGGCAATCAGGCCTATAATGAATTCCTGTCGAACTACGGGGTGGTCGGTATTCCCGGCGGCGCGACGGGCGCTCAGATGGGCGGTTGGTTCCGCAAGGAGATCAAGAGCGTCTCTGACCTCAAGGGCATCAAGATGCGGATCGCCGGTGTCGCCGGCGAAGTCATGTCCCGTCTTGGCGTCGTCCCGCAGCAGCTTCCAGGTGGGGACATCTATCCAGCTCTTGAGCGCGGCACGATCGACGCCGCCGAATGGATCGGCCCCTATGACGACGAAAAGCTCGGGTTCTACCAAATTGCCAAGAACTATTACTATCCTGCGTACTGGGAAGGCGGTTTGACGATCCACTTCTTCATCAACCAAGGTCAGTATTCCGCCCTTCCGGACGCCTACAAGGCAGCGCTCGACACGGCGTGCAAGGCCGCCAATGTCAATATGCAGGCGCTCTACGACGTCAAGAATACCGCCGCGATTCGCTCTCTTGTGGGCAAGGGCGTCCAGCTGCGTCCGCTGCCACGCGACGTCATGGATGCAGCCTACAAAGCGTCCTTTGAACTATACGCCGAATATTCGCAGAAACACCCGGCATGGGCAAAGATCTATCCTGGCTGGAAGAAGTTTCGCGACGAGAGCTTCGAGTGGTTCCGGGTCGCCGAGTATAGCTATGACAGCTACATGTATGCAGCCCAGTCAGCAGGGAGATAACTGAAGAGCGCCATGGTTATCTCAGTTCGGTGGCCGCTGCGAAGAAGGCCGGCGTCTGAGTTCGGCCGAGGCTTTCTCGCGACACCGGGATCGCAAGACCAACCAAAAGGCCGCGTCGATTTGGACGCGGCCTTTTGGATTCATGACGCGGTCAGCCGCGGCGCACGATGTCGGGAGGTGACCGGGATCTAGGAACTCTTTTTTGGCAGTAGCTGCCAGTTTGCGCCATGCCCGTTGGATTATTTAGCGGCTCTCATCCCCGTTGACGCCTCACAGAGGTCGTTGACTGACGCCGATTGCTGCCGCGGAGAGTTGGCAGTGAACTTATGATCATATAGACACGATCCGCTTGGCGTGTGCTGCGTGCGCCAGGGTTTTCCCAAAATTACGGAGACTTGAACAACCTGAGCAGGATCGCGTAGCTATGTCTTCGAACAAAAAACAATCGATCTTCACGACGGGAAGAATAAACTCCACACTTCGCAAATTCCTCCATAGTGAAGCGTCAGGCGGATTGCTTTTGATGGCGGTTGCGGCTGTGGGTCTTGCCGTGGCGAACTCGCCGTTCGCACCAACTTATTTTTCCGTGATGAAGAGCTACATCGGTCCGCTTAGCGTCCAGCACTGGGTCAATGACGCCCTTATGGCCATATTTTTTCTGATGGTGGGCCTGGAAATCAAGCGCGAGATGCTCGATGGCCAGCTCTCAAGCTGGCCGCGCCGAATTCTCCCCGGTGTGGCGGCACTCGGTGGCATGATGATGCCCGCGGCAATCTACGTGTTTTTCAACATCAACGACCCCGCAGCAACACGAGGTTGGGCGATTCCGACTGCGACTGATATCGCGTTTGCGCTCGGAGTCCTTTCACTGCTTGGCCCACGTGTTCCGGTGACGCTCAAGGTCTTCCTGACGGCGCTTGCCATCATAGACGATCTCGGAGCAGTGGTGATTATCGCTCTGTTCTACACTGCGGATATAAATCTCTGGGCTTTGGCCGGAGCCGCCTTGGTGTTCCTCAACCTCTGCCTCTTTAGCCGGATCAAGGTAGTGGCGCTATGGCCCTACCTTATGCTGGGGGCTGTTCTTTGGTTTTTCGTCCTGAAGTCGGGTGTTCATGCAACGATTGCCGGTGTGCTTCTCGCACTCACGGTTCCGATCAAGCTAACGCCGGGTACTCCAGAGGCCAACCAGGATGTGTCCCCGCTTCATAAGCTGGAACACGCGCTCCATCGTCCGGTATCATTCATTGTCATCCCTATCTTTGGGTTTGTGAACGCAGGGGTGTCGTTCGCGGGACTATCGCCGTCTGTTATCCTTGAACCCTTGACCCTTGGTATCGGCCTCGGCTTGGTCCTCGGCAAGCTGATCGGGGTTTTTGGCTCGGTCTTTCTTCTGGTGAAAACCGGGATCGTGGAGATGCCGGGATCCGCCAGTTGGGCCCAGGCTTTCGGCGTTTCGCTTCTCTGTGGCATCGGTTTTACCATGAGTCTGTTCGTCGCGCTGCTGGCGTTTGATGATCCGGTGATGCAAGATCGGGCAAAGCTTGGCATTCTTGCGGGATCAATCATCGCAGGTATCGCTGGATATTTCATACTGAGGTTTGCGCCCCGTCGGCAGGGGTGCCAGTACGCCGATGTGATTGAATAGCCAGAAACCTGGTTCTCGTCGCTCCGGCATTCTGGCGACATCGAGACCAAGTTCCCTTCTGCGGTTTTCCACGCGCCGGGCTATCAGGATAAGGATCTGCCGAGGTCCTGGCCTAGACGCTCGAGCAAACGAACTGCCGTCGCGGTTCCGGTCTCTTGCGCAACCAGGTTCGCCAGTGTTGTCGCTCGTTCCCGCATCTTCGGATCATCCATGGCGTCGATCGCCCGAGCGAGCCGATCGGCGCTCAAATGCTTTCTTGCGAGTTTTGCCGGAGCTACTCCCATGTTCCGCATTCGCAGAGCCCAAAACGGCTGGTCTCCCATGAATGGGCAAATAGCCGCCGGGATACCCGCTCGTGCGCATGCCATGGTCGTCCCAGCGCCGCCGTGATGGAGCGCCATCGCGGTGAGAGGCAGTACTCGATCATGAGGAAATTCATCCAAATGCATGGTAGTCGATGTTGGAAGAGACGCCGAGAGGGCGCCCCCGCCGGTTGCAAGCAATCCTCGGCGACCGGCCAGAGCCAGTCCGCTAACAACGATCTCCGTCAGTTGTTCTGGGTCCAGCCCGGGCATGCTGCCGAAGCCCACATATACAGGGGCCTCACCACCCGCAATAAAAGCTTCCAATGTACTTGGCATTTCCCACTCGGGGCTATCCAGGAACCAAGCCCCGGTAACGTGGACATCAGGCGGCCAGTCGGATGGCGCAGGAACGATATGCCTGCTGAACGCGTAGAGCGTCATCGACGGGCGCGGTCGCCGTGCTGGCCGGCCAGGTAGCTTCAGGCAGCTCTCTCTCCAACGGGCGATAGTTCCGGCAAAGAGAAGGTCAGCGCCATTTACCACGAGGCTATGGCTCAGCCGGTTGAGCGGTCCCAGGGTTCTCACCGGAAAGACCGGACTGGGAAAAGCAGAGGTCGGTGTGGAGATCGGCAAAGGTGAGCCGAGAACGGCGCCACATCCCAGTCGTTCTGCGATGTGAAGCGACGCAAGTGACTTGGGGTGATAGACAATCAGGTCGGGCGCAAAATCGCGCGCGGCTTCCCATTCACGTCTTAGCAGATCCTCCATAAGAGGCCTTACGTGCTTGAGTAATTTGAACCCGGCAAGAAAGCCACCGCCCTCGGCGATGGCCTCCTTGCCCTCGCGCGTTTCGATCAGGTTCAACATCTCCGGCGGGAGACAGTGAAAGGGAACCGATCTGGCGACAGCAAGTGGAGCATATGGTGCCGGCCCCGCGAGCTGGACCTCGTGGCCGGCGGCCAGGAGCGCAACTGAGAGCGCCACAAAGGGCTGGACGTCTCCTCTCGTGCCATATGCATGGATCGCGATCCGCATCACGCCCGTCCTCCCCTCGATGGCGCCCGAAGCTTCCAAGCCTGACGCGAACTTTGCCTGGCGTCCGAGTTCGGAGAGTGACTTAAGCAGCGCCAGAGAGACGGTTGGTTAGAGGTCAGCTCAGGCGTGGGGCGAACACCTCGCGGGATGTATTGCCCTATACGCCGATCAAAGACCGACCCTGAAGTCAGCTCTGGTCTTTGCCTTGATTTCTTCAAGGGTCACCCCCTCGGCGATTTCGACCAGCACCATTTCCGGAGCGCCCGTCCTTGCGATCGTGAAAACGCCGAGGTCGGTGACGACGAGATCCACGACGCGCTTGCCCGTGAGCGGAAGATCGCATTCCGGCAAAAGCTTCGACTCGCCCTTGGCCTCGTGCTCCATCAGCACGACGACGCGTTTGACCCCGGCGACGAGGTCCATCGCGCCGCCCATTCCCTTGGCCATCTTGCCCGGGATCATCCAGTTCGCGAGGTCGCCGTTGCTGGCCACCTGCATGGCGCCCAGGATCGACAGGTCGATGTGACCGCCGCGGATCATCGCGAAGCTGTCTGCCGACGAAAAGAAGCTCGTCATCGGCAGTTCGCTGACGGTCTGCTTGCCGGCATTGATGAGGTCGGCGTCGACTTCATTGTCGAGCGGGAAAGGGCCGATGCCGAGCATGCCGTTTTCGCTCTGCAGGACGACATTGATGCCGGCAGGGATGTGGTTGGCCACCAGCGTCGGGATGCCGATACCGAGGTTGACGTAAAAACCGTCCTGAAGCTCACGCGCGGCGCGCGCAGCCATCTGATCCCGTGTCCAGGCCATTACACCGCCTCCGTCTGTGCGGCTCTAACGGTCCGCTGTTCGATATGTTTCTTCGCATCGGGAACGTGGAGAATTTTTGATACGAAGATGCCCGGCGTATGGATATGGTCGGCGTCAATCTGGCCGACCTCGACGAGATGTTCGACCTCGGCAACTGTGAACTTGCCCGCGGTCGCCATCATTGGATTGAAGTTTCGGGCCGTCTTGCGATAGACGAGATTGCCTTCGGTGTCGCCCTTCCAGGCATGGACAAGCGATACGTCCGCCGTCAGCGCCATTTCCATGACATATTGCTCGCCGCCGAACTCCCGTATCTCCTTGCCCTCCGAAATGATCGTACCGACACCCGTCTTTGTAAAGAACGCCGGGATGCCTGCGCCGCCTGCGCGTATCCGTTCCGCAAGCGTACCCTGCGGATTGAACTCGAGCTCGAGTTCGCCGGAAAGGAACTGTTGGGCGAAGAGCTTGTTCTCGCCGACATAGGACGAAATCATTTTCCGAATCTGGCGCGTTTCCAGCAACAGGCCGAGGCCTATTCCATCGACGCCAGCATTATTCGAAATGACAGTGAGGTCCTTTACACCCGACAGCTTGACCGCCTCAATCAGGATTTCGGGTATTCCGCAAAGCCCGAACCCTCCCGACATGATCACCATGCCGTCCTTCAATACGCCTGCCAGCGCCTCAGTGGCGCTTGATACTATCTTTCGCATCCTGACCCTCCCACGGAATTCCGCTGGTGCGAAACTAAGGCTTGATCGACCTTGGCGGCTAGCCGTATTAATACTGCATGCCTGAAGCTCCAGCATCAATTCCGGATCCGGATCAGATCCATCGTTTTCCGCTGGCGGATATGCCGGTGCCCATGGTTTATGCAAGGCATCGCATCATTCGTGATTGTAACGTGGAATTCGCTACGCTTTTTGGGCTTCGCCGGGAAGAGATCCTGGACACCAGTTTTGCACGTCTCTATCCGAAGATCGCGGACTTTGTGCGCATCGGTCATTTGTGGCGCAGTCATCTGCCCGCCGGGCAGGTCTTTTATGACGAGCGGATCATGACGAGGGGGGATGGCGGACGCTTCTGGTGCAGGGTGAACGGCCGTAGCCACCATCTGGCCGATCCGTTTGCCGAAGCACTCTATTGTTTCCAGGCGATCAACCGGCCGATCAAGAGTTCCGACCCGACCTTTACCGACCGGCAGCACCAGATCATCACCCTGGTTGCGCAGGGAAAGAGCAACGCAATGATCGCTGACGAACTCGGACTTTCGAAGCGTACGATAGAATCCCATCGCGCGCGGCTTATGCAAGCCGTAGGCGTACGCAATTCAGCTGAGCTGGTAGCATGGTTTACGGCAGGCCATAAACGGCAAGGATGAGTTCATTTAATTTGGCTGAGTAGAGATCCTATCCTCAATCGGTCTTTTCCAAACACGAGGTTGGCGCATCATCCAGCGCCCGACGGATAGGCGTCGCCCCTGCCTAGTCTGTCTGACGGGCCTCGGCTTGCTCGGGCAACGTCAACGATCCGAGCGACCGATGCGCGAAAGCAGGATGACCGGTAGCATGCCGATCAGAAGGATGGCCAAGGCGGCGACAGAAGCCTCCTCGTAGGTTCCCCTCGCGGCCTCGCCGTATAGGTGGGTGGCAAATGTTTCGATGTTGAGCGGTCGCAGCAGGAGCGTGGCCGGGAGTTCCTTGACGCAGTCGACAAAGACCAGCAGGCCGGCTGCCGTTAATGCGGCTTTCGACAACGGCAGATGTATGTGGCGCAGGGTCCCGGTCGGAGACTGGCCGAGCAAACGTGAGGCTTGGTCCAGTGACAGGGGAATGCGTGCAAGCCCGGCGTCAATGCCTCCAGCCGAGATAGCCAGAAACCTCATCGTATATGCGTAGATCAGCGCAGCGCCCGAACCGATGAACAACAGGCCGGTGGAGACTCCGAACCAATCGATGGCGGCCTGGTCAACTAGCCGATCTGCCGTCGCCAGCACGATCAGAACGCCGATGGCAACCACCGTGCCGGGGGCCGCATATCCCATTGTCGCGAAACGATAGGACCATGACGACACCGCGCCCGGGCGGAGGCGGTTCGCATAGGCGATGACGAGGCCAAATGCGATGGTGGTCGCGGTTGCGATGACGGCTAGGGCAATCGTGTTTACCGCCTCGTTCAGCAGGTTCGAGGATACGCCGGCGAAGCGGATGCGTTGCCATGCGGATGCCAAAAGGTACAGGGCCGGTCCGGCAAAACCGATCAGGATCGGGGTTAGGCCGAGCATCAGCAAAAGCAGGCCTTTCGGCGAAGAAACTCGGAGCGGCTCAAAACCACGATTGCGCTGCGCAGTTGCGGAATAGCGCTGCCTTCGCCTCGCCCACCGTTCGAACGACACGAGAGCGACGACCATAAGCAATAGCAACAGGGCGATCTGTGACGCGCCGGGCAGGTCTGTTCGCGTGATCCAGGTCGTATAGATCGACACGGTCAGCGTGCGAACACCGAGAAATTCCGAGGCGCCGACATCATTCAGGGTTTCCATCAGCGCCAGACTGACACCGACGGCGACCGCCGGCCTTGCAAGCGGCAGAGCGACGTTCCAGAAGATGGCGCGGCGGGAGATGCCAAGCGTTCGTGCCGCGTCGATGAGATTGGCTGATTGTGTCAGGAACATTACGCGTGTGGGCATGTAGACGTATGGGTAGAGAACGAAACCCAGAAGAAGGATGCAGCCGGGCATCGAGCGCACGTCCGGCAATCGGAACTCGCGCGGGCTCGAATAACCAAGCAACCAGCGGATTGCGCTCTGTACAGGACCGATCGGGTGCAGAATATCGAGATAGGCATAGGCGATGATGTAGGTCGGCACGGCGAGCGGCAGCAGCAGTGCCCATTCCAGCGTCCGCCGACCGGGAAAGGAATACGCTGTAACCAGCCATGCCATGGTTGTGCCGATGACAGCCGAAACGATGCCGACGCCCAGGAGAAGGATGATGGTATCGACCATGGAAATCGGCAGGATAGTGGTTGCCAGATGCTGCCAGAGGCCGGGAGAGCCCTGAATAGCCTGCAGGAAAAGGCCCACGACGGGAAGCGCCACAAGTGCTGCGACTATAACTGTACAGATCAGCCAACGGTTGCCTGGACGACGTTTGGGCCAAGCGATCGCGGCGATAGGGGAGGTCACGTTATTCACCAACTGGCCAGACGAAAGGCGCCCGCGAACACAAGGGCGCCTTTCTGTCCATGTTAGTTGTCGAAGCCAACCTTATCGACCAGCGTGCTTGCTTGCTTGCGATGGCCGACGATCTCCGTCAACGACTTGGAATCGATCTTCAATTGACCGAAGGATGCGATGATCGGATCGGTGGCCGCGCCGGCCTTGACCGGGTATTCGTAATTGGCTTCGGCATAGATCTTCTGGGCTTCATCGGAGACGAGATATTCCAGGAGCTTGACTGCTTCGGCTTTGTTTGGCGCATTTTTGGCGACAGCTGCACCACTGATGTTGACCTGCGTGCCGCCATTCTTGAAGGTCGGAAGAATGACCTTGATGGCCTCACCCCACTTGACCTGATCCGGACCGCCCTTGCCCGATCGCATCAGGCCGACATAATAAGAGTTCGCGATTGCAATATCGCAGATACCGCCAAGGATGTCCTTGGCGCCGTCACGGTCGCCACCACCGGCCTTGCGGGCCAGGTTGGCCTTAACGCCCGTCAGCCACTTTTCTGCTTCAGCCGCGCCGTAGTGGGCGATGTAGTCAGCGAAGAGAGCCGTGTTGTAGGGGTGCTGGCCGGCGCGAATGCATACCTTGCCCTTCCATTTGGGGTCGGCAAGCTCTTCGTAGTTGAACGATTTCAGATCCAGGTCCTTCGCGGCATAGAGCACGCGTGCACGCATCGAAAGCGCGTACCAGTTGCCTTTGGGGTCGCGCAGCTGCGCGGGAATGGCAGCATTCAGCACCGCCGACTCGACGGGCTGGGTGACACCTTTCTCGACCAGGTCGACCAGGCTACCGGCATCGACGGCCATCAGGATATCCGCGGGCGAGCTGGCGCCTTCTGTTGCAACGCGTTCCGCAAGGCCATCCTTCAGGAAAACGGTGTTGACCTTGGTGCCTGTGGATTTGGTGAATGCATCGAGAAGCGGCTGGATTAGCCCCGCCTCACGCGTCGTGTAGATGTTGATCTCGGCGGCAGTGGCCGCGCTTGCACTCAAGAAGAGCGAGGCGACGAGAAAGGTCGATGTTGCGATGGCATGCGTGTTCATAAGTCCCTCCGTGTTTTGCATGCTTGCAGCAGTTTATGACCGTTTTCGTCAAGTTTTAATATTCAACTTGCAGTCACAATCACGGTTTGTTGATCCGCATTTCTCACCCAATACAATCTTCGATTTAATCGCTCGGAAATGCCAGCACTTGATCGTTGGCGATGGAGACTCGCACCAGATCGACATCCGGCGGCAGTCGTCTGGTCGATCTCACTCGCAATGGTGTTTCAAGGTGATCGACACGAACAAGGAACTGCTCGAATTCTCCATGAAAGCTTCGCCCTTCGATGCGGCCGGAAAAATCTCCGTCATCCTGCGAGATCGAAATCGCCTGAGGGCGGATGTAAAGCGTCGACGGACTGCCTTCCGGGATAGCCAGAGCCTGTGAGAAGACGCCCATCGCTGTTGCAATCACGCCGCCCTTGTAGACGCCCGGCACCTTGTTGAAGTCACAGAAGAATTCTGCCGCATACGGGGTGAGGGGTCGATCGTGCAGATCGTAGCCTGAGCCTGCCTGAACGATTTCGCCAGCCTTCATCAGAACCACGCGGTCCCCGGCCGAAAGCGCCTCGTCGGGGTCATGAGTGACCATGATCACGGTGGTACCCAGCGTTTTCAGAAGCGACAGCGTGTTGTCGCGCACCCTGTCCCTCAGGCTCTGATCCAGATTGGAAAAAGGTTCGTCCATCAGCAGGATGTGGGGCCGGGGAGCAAGCGCCCTTGCCAGCGCTACGCGCTGTTGTTCGCCACCGGACAGCATATGTGGAAAACGGTCGATGAGATGCGTGATACCTATCCTGCCAATCACCTCCGAGCTCTTCCTGATCGCCTCGGCTCTATTGTAGCGCTTGAGACCGAACAGGATATTCTGCTCCACTGTCAGGTGCGGGAAGAGAGCATAATCCTGGAAAACGAAACCGATATTGCGCGCCTCGGGCTCGATGAAGGTCGATGGGCCTGAAATCTCCTTGCCAGCAAGAAGAATACGGCCGCCGTCCGGCGTGTCGACGCCGGCGATCAGTCTGAGTAGTGTTGATTTGCCGCATCCGGAGTGGCCGACGAGGCAGATAATTTCTCCCTTGCGGACCGATAACGAAATGCCACCGACGGCTGCCGTCGGTCCGAAACGTCGTGTCACGTCTCGGATCTCCAGCGCAAACTCGTCAGTTTCGGCAACCATTCTGATCTCCTCTCGATCGTGGGGCGATTGGGGCTGGTGCCTTGATACAGAACCAGGGTAGCGCTGCAAACCGTCGGCCTGCCATTCTGATGGCGGTTGCGGATCTGAAGCGTCAGAGCGCAACCCAGTAGTCGCATAGGTAGCCGTTCCCAACAGTCCCCTTGATCCGCCCGTGGACGGTAGCGGAACTGGAAGACAGCTTGTCGGCGTTGGCAATCGGCGTGACTCTCGAAGAGGCTCGATGTCTGGAAGACGGCACATGAGCGAAAAGAGCGGATGGAAACCTTAGAGGTGGGCCTGTAAAGACCCACCCCTTGGCAAATCCTCGGCTCAGAAGAACCCAAGTTTGTTTGGGTTGTAGCTGACCAGCATGTTCTTGGTCTGCTGATAGTGGTCGAGCATCATCTTGTGCGTCTCGCGCCCAAAGCCCGACTGCTTGTATCCACCGAACGCGGCGTGGGCCGGATAAGCATGATAATTGTTGATCCAGACGCGGCCGGCCTGGATTGAGCGACCGAAGCGGTAGCAACGGTTGGCGTCGCGGCTCCACACACCGGCCCCAAGGCCGTATATGGTGTCATTGGCGATTTGCAGCGCCTCCGCCTCATCCTTGAACGTCGTGACAGAAACCACTGGGCCGAAGATCTCTTCCTGGAAGACCCGCATCTTGTTGTGGCCCTTCAGGATCGTTGGCTGAACGTAGAAGCCGCTGGAAAGGTCCCCGTCAAGGCGCGCGGCATCCCCTCCGATCAGTACTTCTGCTCCTTCTTCCACGCCGATCGTCAGATAGGACAGGATCTTGTCCTGCTGTTCCTGGCTCGCCTGTGCCCCCACCATCGTCTGCAGGTCGCGAGGGTCACCCTGTTTGATCGCGCGCACCCGCTCGATGCAGCGTGCGATGAACGCCTCGTAGATGTCCTCCTGGATAAGCGCACGACTGGGGCAAGTGCAGACCTCACCCTGGTTGAAGGCAAATAGGACGAACCCTTCGACGGCCTTGTCAAGGAACGCGTCATCCTCTGCCATCACATCGGAGAAGAAGATGTTCGGGGACTTGCCGCCCAATTCCAGGGTCACGGGGATCAGGTTTTCGGTTGCCGCCTGCATGATGATGCGCCCGGTCTCGGTGGAGCCGGTGAAGGCGATCTTTGCAATGCGGCGGGATCTGGCCAGCGGGCCTCCTACCTCGGGTCCCATCCCGTTGACGATGTTCAGGACGCCGTCCGGCAGGAGGTCGGCGATCAGTTCCATGAGCACCATGATCGCCGCTGGTGTCTGTTCGGCAGGCTTCAGTACGATGCAGTTGCCGGCGGCAAGTGCGGGGGCCAGCTTCCAGGCGGCCATCAGGATTGAAAAGTTCCACGGAATGATCTGGCCGACGACGCCCAGCGGCTCGTGATAGTGATAGGCGACCGTGTCGGCGTCGATTTCGGACATGGTGCCTTCCTGGGCACGCAACACGGAAGCGAAATAGCGGAAGTGGTCGACTGAAAGCGGGATGTCTGCCGCCGTGGTTTCGCGGATCGGCTTGCCATTGTCCCACGTCTCAGCCTGCGCCAGAAGCTGGAGATTGTCTTCCAAACGGTCGGCAATCTTCAAGAGGATGTTGGCGCGTTCGCCTGCTGAGGTCCGGCCCCAGGCCTCCTTGGCATTGTGGGCCGCATCCAGCGCCAGCTCAACGTCGGCCACGTCCGATCGAGCAACTTCGCAGACCTTTGCGCCAGTGATCGGGGTGATGTTGTCGAAATATCGGCCGTGGACTGGGGGAACGAACTTGCCACCAATGAAATTGTCATAGCGGTCCTTGAAGGGCGAGACGTAGATGCTTGTCGGCTTGGTCATGATGTTCATGGAAATACTCCTCCGTGTGATCGGATCCTCCACCCGATCACATCTAGATGCGCCAGAAAGGTCAGCTGGTCAGCCTGGGGAGAGAGGGTCAGGACCGAAAACGTCCCAAATCTGAGACAGGTGGGCGCGCTATTCGCCGATATGCAGCCGTCTCATGCGCCGGTAAAGGGTCGCTCGACCGATCCCCAACTGCCGGGCTGCCTCCGACACGTTGCCCTCGGTACGAGCAAGGGCACGCATCACGGCGGCTCGTTCCGCGGCATCGAACCCCAAGCATTCCTCTCCCCCGCCGAAGAGGTCGGACGCAGGGCGGGGTTTAAGAAAACCCGTGGGCTCCAATCTGAATACGCGACGTGCGCCCCGTGTTGCTCCGACGACAAGATCGTCGGCATCCACAGCCAAAAGCACCGACATCTCGCTGTCGTCCGTATGTGCCACCACGATCCGAGATTTTGGAAACGTAGCGCGGAAGTAATCGGTCTCGATGGACCGCGCGGTCTGCGCCACCATCGCCGAGATGAGCCGATTGAATCCTTCCGTCTGGTCGACCCGGGCAGAAGACACATCGAGCGCGGCGATGATGCCGCCATCGGCACCGAAGACCGGAGCATCCATGCAACTCATTCCGGTATTGCGGGCGAAGAAGTGTTCATCGCGGTGGATCGTGACGCTTCTTTTCTCGGTCAGGCAGGTGCCTATTCCGTTGGTGCCTTCGCTGGCCTCGCTCCAGTCCGCGCCGGGCCACAGGCCCCATTCCTGGAAGGCTGTCAGATCGGAATCCTTGCAACGCTGATCCAGGATCACACCGTCGCAATCGGTCAAAAGAACGCCGCACCCTGAGGCACCCACCAGGCCAAAGAGATGATCAAGCCTTGCTGTTGCAACCCTCATGAAGCGATCCAGGCAAGCTCGTCGGTGGTCGAGTTCCGCCTCATCGACCCGATCGTTCGGTCGGCGCGCCGCCGGATCCAGCCGGTGATGTTCCATTGATCGTCGCCAGGAAGCTGCAAGCGGACTCCGCGCCGCGTCCGATCCGGACGCGATAACCTTTGCGACCCTGTTCACGTGATCGGTTTCGCCGCGGATGATACGTCCTCCCTGGCCGTAAGCTTACCACCTCCTCGGGCTGCGGCAACATGAATCCCACCGGCATGCCTGTAGTCGACGCGCCGGTTTCCCACAGTCATTCAAAGGCGCCTTCCGGCGAGATCACCGTCACGGGCTGCCGTTTGCACTGCTACCTCGCGGATGTCCTGCAGCAAGCGATTGCGATTGTCCGGTCTCCAGATGGCGTGGAGTTCGGCTATGCATTCTTCGCGGAGGTCGATCGGGCGAAATACGACACTGTCGAAGCAAGCGGTGCGGGTCTCGCCCGGCACGATTGCTAAACCTATACCAGCGCTCACCAGGGACAGAATGGCCTGTGAATGCGTCATGTGCTGCAGGATGCGCGGGGTGATCCGGGCTTCGGCTAGTAGCCTGGCCAGCTTTTCGTGCAAATATCGCGCCTGGGCGGAAAACATGATGAAGGGCTCGCCATCGAGTTTGTTCAGCGCGGGACGACGATCGGCGGCCAGGGGATGAGTCCGAGGTATCGCAAGCATCATGGGTTCGCGCGCCACGCAGGCGCTTTCGAGATAATGCGAACCTATCAACGGGCGCGACAGGCCCAGATCGATACGGCCGGTGTTGATTGACTGGAGTTGTTCCGCCGTCTCCATCTGCACCAATTCCAGCTCTACCTGAGGAGCGGTGGTGCGTGCGGCACTGATGAACTTTGGCAAAAAACTATAGGTTGCTGCTCCCACAAATGCGATGCTCACCGATCCCGCGCTGCCGCGTGCCGCTCGCCGCGCCGCTGTTGTGGCCGCATTGCCCTGCTCGATCAACTTTTGGGCTTCCACCAGGAATACCATGCCGGCAGGGGTTAGAACGACCCGCCGGCTCGTCCTTTCCAGCAGCGTGACGTCCAGTTCCTGCTCCAAGAGCTTGATCTGCCGGCTGAGGGGCGGCTGCGTGATATTCAAGCGCCGGGCGGCACGGCTGAAATTCAACTCTGACGCCAGCACGACAAACGATCTGACCTGCGTCATATCCAGCATCTATCCAACTCCGGTATAGATTCTCTACAATAATCAATCTGGACTTAAATGGGTGAGATCGGTAACGGTCAAGACCAGACGCGAAACCTTTATGGGCGTGAGACGAATGGATACGCACTCGACAACGGGCTCAACGCAGCAAATCGGCGGTGGAGACAGCATTGCCTGGATCAAGCTTTCCTCGATCTTCCTGCCGCTGAAAACGCCGATCAGCGATGCAAAGGTGCTGACCGGCCGGCAGAAGCCGCTGACCGAGGTCGCATTCCTGTTCGCAGAGATAGAGACCCGGCAGGGGCATAGCGGCATCGGGTTCAGTTATTCCAAGCGGGCAGGCGGCCCCGGCCAGTACGAGCATGCAAAGGAGATCGCCGAGGTTTTAATCGGTGAAGATCCGAACGATATCGGCAAGCTCTGGAACAAACTCTGCTGGGCCGGAGCCTCCGTCGGTCGTAGCGGTCTTGCCATCCAAGCGATCGCCGCTTTCGACGTGGCCTTGTGGGATCTCAAAGCCAAGCGCGCGGGTCTGCCGCTCGCAAAGCTGCTGGGCGCGCACCGTGATTCCGTCAGATGCTACAACACCTCCGGCGGGTTTCTTTCTTCTCCGATCGAAGAGGTTCTCGAAAACGTCGAGCAGTCGATCGCGGCCGGCATCGGCGGCATCAAGATCAAGGTCGGTCAGCCGGACATGAATATCGACCTGAAGCGCGTGGCGGCAGTTTACGACCGCATCGGTGGCCGGGCAGCCATGATGGTCGACGCAAACCAGCAATGGGACCGGCCGAGCGCCATGCGTTTCGGCCGCCTGATGGAGCCTTATAACCTTACCTGGATCGAGGAGCCGCTCGACGCATATGATGTCGAAGGGCATGCGGCGCTTGCGGCGCAGCTGGATACGCCGATCGCGACCGGTGAAATGCTGGCGAGCGTTCTTGAGCATGCATCTCTTATCCAGAACAATTCCGTTGATTTCATCCAGCCGGACGCGCCACGGGTAGGCGGCATTACCCAGTTCCTGAAGATCTGTGCGCTGGCGGAGGCGAAAAAGCTGCAGCTGGCGCCGCATTTTGCCATGGAAATCCATTTGCACTTGGCGGCAGCTTACGAACTTGAATCTTGGGTCGAACATTTCGACTGGCTCGATCCGCTGTTCAACGAGCGGCTGGAGATCAAGGACGGCCGCATGGCGGTGCCGACCCGTCCGGGATTGGGAATCACGCTTTCCGAGCAGTCGCATCATTGGACAAGGGGAACGGCGGAGTTCGGCAAGCGACCTTGAGGTCGCATGTCAGGCGGTTCCCCGCGCGACGATGTGGAAATCGATATTGATCATGGCGCCCACATCCTCGCTGCCGGCGATTTTTTTCAAGATCGATTGCGCCGCCTTGGTGCCGATGTCGCGGCGATCGATGCGGACGGTCGTTAGCGGAGGATGCGTGTGCGGAGCAAAATCGAAATCGCCAAAGCCGATGATCGCCAGGTCCTCAGGGATTCTGCAGCCTTGGAAATGGGCCTCGGCCAGTGCCCCGTGGGCTACCACGTCCGACGAGCAGAAGACGCCGAGCGTGCCGTGTCCCCGGTCCAAAAGCTGCGCCATCGCGGCTCGTCCGTCGCTAAACGTCGATGGAGAGTTCATATCGAGCGCCGGCAATTCTACCTCAGCAATTCCCGCCAGACGATTGATGAAGCCGTCGCGGCGTTGGACTGCGCGCGGGTCATTCGCGCCGATCTGGGCATAGCGGTCATATCCCCTGGCCAAAAGATGCTCGGCAACCAGGGCGCCCACGGCCAGGTGCGAGAAACCGACGGCGGTATCGAGCGGCGACGGCGTCGAGTCCCAGATCTCGACGATCGGCAATCCTGCCCCGGTCAGCATCGCGCGCGTCTCTTTCAGATGAGAGATTCCAGTCAGGATAATGCCGTCGGGACGGCGGGCGAGGATTGCGCGGGTCAGTTCGAGCTCTCGTTGGGCATCGTAGCCGGACAATCCAAGCAAGAGTTGGTAGCCGGCGGAAACAAGCTCGGCGTTGAGACCCTCTATAGTCTCTGCAAAGATCGTGCTGGCGACCGACGGCACGATCGCAGCGATCAACCTCGTTCTTCGTGAGGCGAGCCCCCCGGCCAGGAGATTGGGCACGTATCCGGTCCTTGCGATGACGCGGCCGATTGCTTCCAGCGTTTGCGGCTTGACCAGATTGGGCGTGTTGATAGCCCGTGAGACGGTGACAGGAGATACGTCGGCAAGCCTTGCGACGTCGGCAAGCGTCACCGGCCCATTCGTCGGATTTCTTCTGTTTTTGTCGTGACCTGTCATATTCGCCATCCCTGCTAAATGAGTTACGCTTTCATTGGACTCACAGGCAAGTGCCTAAACTGCATAATCTTCAAGGAAGCCAGCTAACATACTGAATCAAAGCGGTATAAATTTTGCCACTCATGCTTGCGGAGCAGGATTTTGAGGCTACAATGAAAGCGCTTCCATTGCTCTCCGGGAGGTGTGGAGAGAGTGGGTTTATGAGGCTGGCTGGAGGCCAGGCAAGGAGGAAGTTCTATGCACTTCAAACGTTTCACGACGTTTGCGGCCGTTGTGGCTGCAATATGCGCGACAGGCATACAGTCGAGCCGCGCCGATGACTATCCATCCAGGACCGTGACGGTGGTCGTGCCGTTCGCCGCGGGAGGGAATACCGATACATTCGGCCGCCTCGTGGCCGAACAATTGGACAAGCGGCTGGGGCAGCGATTTATCGTCGAGAACAAGCCCGGTGCGGGCGGCAATGTGGGTCTTGGCGATCTCGCGCGGTCGAAGCCGGATGGCTATACGATCGGCATGGGCACGGTAAGTTCAAACGCCATCAACCAGACGCTTTACAAGACCTTGCCCTACGACAAGGAGAAGGGTTTTGCGCCGATCTCGCTCATCGCGACCTTGCCGAACGTTCTGGTGGTCAATCCGGACAAGATCAAGGCGACCTCCGTCGAGGAGCTTATCGAGCTTCTCAAGAAGGAGCCAGGCAAGCACACCTATGCTTCGTCGGGCGTCGGCACGTCGATACATCTAGCCGGCGAGCTTTTGGCCACCAAGGCAGGCATCAAGATGACCCACATTCCCTACAAGGGAAGCAGCCAGGCCATTCTCGATGTGGTTGCGGGCCACGTTGACATGATGTTCGACAATATTCCGACGGCAGCGCAGCAGGTGAAGGCCGGCAAGGTGCGCGCACTCGCTGTGACCAGCCTCGATAAAGCGGCTCTTCTGCCGGAAGTGCCGACAATGGCGAGCATCATTCCCGGGTTCGAAGCAACGTCGTGGCACGGCATCTTTGCGCCTCCCGGCACGCCGCCGGAAATCGTCGAGAAGCTCAGCAAAGAGGTTCAGGCTATTCTTGCGGAGCCGGCCATGAAGGCAAAGCTGGAAGGCATGGGTGCGACCCCGGTCGGCAACACGTCGGCCGAGTTCAAGGCCTTCATTGCCACGGAAACGGCAAAGTGGGCCGAGGTGATCAAGGCCGCCAACGTTCCGCCTCAATGAGTACGCGTGCCGGTCGGAGCAGATGTCCGACCGGCTCATCTTTCCACGCGAGTGTCATGCCATGTTGAAGATAAGAAATGGCCGCGACTTCGTCGGCGGCGTGACGATGATCTTTGCGGGTCTGCTATTTATCTGGTTCGGCCGCAATCTGGAGGTCGGAAACTCTTTCCAGATGGGGCCGGGCTATTTTCCGACGGCACTGAGCCTGGTTCTGATGGCGATCGGCACGCTCATCATCCTTCAGTCCCTGGTGGTCGAGGCTGAGAGAGTGGAGCCCCAGAGGCCGAATTGGAAGGCTTATTTTCTCGTCATCCTCGCGCCAGTAGGATTCGGTGTGCTGCTCTCCGGACTGGGGTTGGCGCCGACAATCTTTCTCCTGATCGTTGGCGTCGCGACTGCTAGCCGATACGCCAACTGGCGCCATTCCATTCTCCTCGGCCTGTTCCTGGCGGTCTGCTCGGTCTTGCTGTTCACGCGGCTTTTGTCGCTCCCCATCAGCGCGTTCGGACCGTGGGTCCCTTTTCTCGGCGACCTTTCATAACCCTCCCAGCGAGGCCGACGAAACCGGATTGGATTGCTTATGGATATCTTCTCGAACCTCTGGCTCGGCGCCTCGACCGCATTCCTGCCGATGAATCTGCTCTACGGCTTCGTCGGGTGCCTGCTTGGGACAGCGATCGGCGTGTTGCCGGGGCTCGGGCCAACGGCGACGATTGCCATGCTCCTGCCGATCACGTTCGGACTGCCGCCGGAATCAGCGCTCATCATGCTTGCGGGCATCTTCTACGGTGCGCAATACGGCGGTTCGACAACGGCCATTCTCATCAACCTTCCGGGCGAGAGTTCGTCCGTCGTGACCGCGATAGACGGCTATCAGATGGCGCGAAACGGGCGTGCCGGTGCGGCTCTGGCGACGGCTGCACTTGGCTCCTTCTTCGCCGGAACGGTGGCGACAATCCTACTTGCGATGGCAGCCCCCCCTCTGGCTGCGGTCGCACTGAATTTCGGGCCTGCCGAGTATTTTTCGCTGATGGTTCTGGGGCTGGTTGCCTCTGTGGCGCTCGCCAGCGGGTCGTTGCTGAAGGCTATGGCTATGATCGTTTTTGGGCTGATGCTTGGCACCGTCGGCACCGACGTCGAGAGCGGTACCCCACGTTATGTCTTCGACATCCCCGAACTTTACGACGGGCTCAACTTCGTCGCGGTCAGCATGGGCATATTCGGGATCTGCGAGATCCTTCGCAATCTCGAAAGCGAGCAGGAACGTTCGGTTGGCGTCAAGCGCGTGACCGGCCTGATGCTGACGATGAGCGATTTCAAGCGCATTATCGCCCCGGTTCTGCGCGGCACGGCGCTCGGATCCCTTCTTGGTGTTCTGCCCGGAGGCGGCGCGATGCTCGCATCCTTCGCATCCTATGCAATGGAAAAGCGAATATCCCCGAACCGGGCCGAGTTCGGCAAGGGGGCGATCGAGGGGGTCGCGGCACCCGAATCCGCCAACAATGCTGGTGCGCAGACTTCGTTCATTCCGATGCTGACGCTCGGAATTCCCGGCAACCCGGTCATGGCCCTGATGGTGGGGGCTATGATCCTGCAGGGCATCACGCCCGGTCCTAACGTTATCTCGGACGAGCCGGAATTGTTCTGGGGCATGATCGTTTCGATGTGGTCGGGCAATCTCATGCTGGTCATCCTCAACCTGCCGCTTATCGGGCTATGGGTACGGATGCTGACGGTGCCTTACCATCTGCTGTTTCCCGCGATTATCGGCTTCTGCTGCATCGGCGCCTACAGCATCAATAACAGCGTCTTCGACGTGTTCGTCATGGCAGGTTTCAGCGTCATTGGATTTGCGCTCAGCAAGATGCGATTCGAGCCGGCGCCGCTGCTCCTCGGCTTCATTCTCGGGCCGATGCTGGAGGAGAACCTGCGGCGTGCCATGCTCATCAGCCAAGGAGATCCGTCGATCTTCTTGCGCAGCCCGCTCAGCCTTTCGCTGTTGATCTTCGCCGTCGTTGTCCTTGCGCTGGTGCTGTCGCCGAGCATCAGCCGTAAACGGGAAGAGGCTTTCACGGAATAGTACTGAGCACGATCAGGAAGTTGCCGCTCGGCACAAGGAAGCCGTTATGGCGGTCAGAGAGACTCCCGACCAATTGCGCCCGGCGGGCTGGATGATGTCCAGCGGCCCAGTTCGTATTGGCTATTCCGATCGGGCATCACAGCCGGGCCGTGCAGGCGAACCAGGACAATTCAATTCGCTTGCCGAATGAGGCTTTCAGGGACGATCCCAAGAGGATCGCCCTGCCAATTCAATCCTGAAGGCGGCTGTCGAGCGCATCGCGGAGAGCGTCGCCGAGGAAATTCAAAGCCAGTACCGTCAGAAAGATAGCTGCGCCCGGAAACACGCCCATCCACCAGGCGTCCCAATATTGCATGGAGACGGACAGCATCGATCCCCAGGTCGGCGTCGGCGGCTGAACCCCCAGGCCGAGGAACGAAAGTGCGCTCTCGGTGATCAAGGCGGTCGAGGCCTTCAGCGAGGCGAAAACGATCACATTGCTTCGCACGCTTGGCCAGACGTGGCGCCATATAATGCGGGAATTGGAAAGACCGGCAGCGCGCGCCGCCTGTATGAATTCCACCTCCCGCAGGGCCAGCACCTGGCCGCGCACCAGGCGTGCAAAGCCTGGTACGTTGACGATTGCGATCGCGATGATCGCATTGCTCAGGTCTGGGCCGAGTGTAGCGATGATCGCAAGCGCAAGGACGAGCATCGGGAAGGCTAGCAGTCCGTCCATGATCCGCATGACCACATCATCCAACCAGCCGCCGACATAGCCTGTCACCAGACCGACCGCGACGCCGAGCACGAGCGCAATGATGATCGACAGCGCCATGACCTGCAGCGAAGCGGTAGCCCCATGGATGATGCGAGAAAGGATATCGCGGCCCAGCTCGTCAGTGCCCAGCCAATAGCGTGCACTGGGCGGCTGCAAGATCGCGTCGTAGTCGAGCGCCAAGGGGGAATGGGGACTGATCCAAGGGGCGGCAAT
Source organism: Neorhizobium sp. T25_13 (assembly GCF_002968675.1). Classification (NCBI taxonomy): domain Bacteria; kingdom Pseudomonadati; phylum Pseudomonadota; class Alphaproteobacteria; order Hyphomicrobiales; family Rhizobiaceae; genus Neorhizobium; species Neorhizobium sp. T25_13. Next base: position 354,418 of record NZ_PVBI01000001.1, on the reverse strand, counting down.
GGCACCGACGAGGAAAATACCGAGAATGATCAGGCCGATACGTCCCAATGCGTGATGCCAGACCTTGCGCATGGCGACCCAGGCGGGACTGCGCTCGACTTTCGCCGCGGCCGGCGCGCCCAGTACTGCGGTTTCACTATGCATGATCAGAACCTCACACGACGGTCGACAAGGGTGTAGCTGAGGTCGGTGAGCAGGTTGACGATGAGCACGCCAAGCACAACGACAAGGATGGCGCCTTGCACGACAGGAAAATCGCGCTCAAAGATTCCGTCCACGATCATGCGCCCCAAGCCTGGCGGAGAAAATACCGTCTCGGTGACAACCGCGCCGCCTATCAAGGCGCCCATCTGCAAGCCGATCACAGTAATGACCGGTATCAGCGAGTTGCGCAGGGCATGTCCGAAGACAACGCGGATCTCGCTCGCCCCCTTTGCGCGAGCAGTGCGCACATAATCCTGCGACATCACTTGCAACATTGCCGTCCGGGTCTGGCGCATCACGAGCGCGGCCTGTGCGGTGCCGATGGTGATGACCGGCATGATCATCAATCGGAGATTGCCGAAGGGATCCGAAAAGAACGGAACATAGCCGGATGGCGGCAACCAGCCGAGCTGAATAGACAGCAGCATGATCAGTAGGATGCCCACCCAGAAATAGGGAATGGCCATGCTCGAGAGGGAAACCGCACTCACGAGACTGTCGATCCAGGAGTTTCGCTTCAGAGCAGCGAGGATACCGAGAGGTATACCGAGCATCAACGATAAGAGGACTGCGAGAAGGGCGAGTTCGAACGTGACAGGTACCCGTGCGGCCAGCATTTCCGCTACCGGTTCGCGCGTCTTGAGGGAAAGGCCCAGATCGCCCGAAGCGGCTCGCGCCAGCCAGCGGCCATACTGGACGGGTATGGGCTGATCGAGCCCCAGTTCTTGTCGCAGTGCGGCCCGATCCTGCAGACTCGCATCCTCGCCAAGAACAGCCGTTGTCGGATCTCCCGGCAGCATCAACGATATTGAAAAAACCACAATGCTCATAACCAGCAATACGGGTATGAGTTGCAGCAAACGCCGCACTATGAATGGTATCATTCGATGGCTCCTCCCAGACTGCCCTTCGACCTGTCTCGGCTGCTAGGTTTCCGTTTCTCGCGACAGAACCGCGACGATGGCCGGTTCCGTGGCATCGAAATGACGCTGCATCGCCGCGAATGCGGCTTGCGGGTCGCGCGCAGCGACCGCATTCAGGATGTCCACATGGCGACGGAAGGTTTCGTCAGGATCGCGCACGGCCCGCTCCGAATGCAGCCGCCGCATGCTCTCTTCGATTGGCCCGCTCAGCGCTTCGAACAGCCGCGTCATCAGCACATTTCGGCTGGCTTTGACGAGGATCATATGGAAAACCGCGTTGGTCGGTATCCAGACCTGCGAATTGGTGCGGTTGGCATCGAGGATGTCTACCTGGCGGCGTAGTTCGTCGAGCTCGGTCTCGGTGATATGGCGAGCGGCCAGCGAAACCGTATTCGTTTCAAGCGCACGGCGCAGCTCAACCACCTCACGCAGGCCGTTTGCCGATGTTCGAACCGCGAACTGAAAATACTGGGCAAGCGGCTCCGAGCCCTGCTCGCGAATGGTGGTGGATTTGCCATGGCGGATTTCGACTACGCCCATTTCCCCCATACGCTGCAAAGCTTCGCGCACGACGGCCTTGCTGACGGCGAAGCGCCGCGCGAGCTCGGCCTCTGCCGGCAGCTCATCGCCGGGCTTCAGGCTGCCGTTGCAGATCCATCCCGCCATATGTTGCACGACCGTGTCGGAAAGGCGTGCCCTTGCGAGATTTTCGACCTTGACATCAAACATGTGATCCCTCCAAGCTGTAAACATATTCGATCAGTTGATATCTGGTGTCAAGTTGACAGTCGTCTTCTCAACAGTTAAGTTAACTGCCTATCGATATGCCAGGGGAGGAAAGCGCATGTTCGGTAAATTGGGTTTGGCGCTCGGCGTGGCCGCGGCGCTTGCATTTTCGCACGGCCATGTTGCTGCGCAGGAAAAGCTGCAAAGGGGGAGGATATTGACGGCCGCCATGGACCTGGAGCCGGCAAGCCTCGATCCGGCATTCGGCAACGCGCCGGGCAAGGATCGCTCCGTCTACAATCAAATCTTCGAAAACCTGTTCTATCAGGCCGCGGACGGGACCCTGACGCCGCAGCTGGCTGAAAACTGGAAGATCGCCGATGACGGCAAATCCATCACCTTCAACCTTCGACACGGTGTGACCTTCCACGATGGCACGGCCTTTAATGCGGAGGCCGTGAAGTTCAATTTCGACCGTGTCATCAACCCGGACGTCAGAGCGCGGGCTCGCCAGTTTGTCGTCAACCTGGCTTCCACCGATGCCGTCGATGAGTACACGGTGCGCGTCAATTTTGACGCGCCGTCGGGTGCCGTGCTGGCAGGGCTTGCGAACGAGGCCGGGATGATCGTTTCGCCGACCGCGCTCAAGGCTGATCCCCAGGGGTTCGCACGAAAACCAGTCGGCACCGGTCCGTTCCGATTTGTGAGCTGGCGCGGCGGCGACCGCATCACTGTGGAGCGTTATCCGGATTATTGGGGTGAGGGTGCCGACGGAAAGAAGCTACCCTATCTCGACGGGGTCGTGATCCGCTTCATTGCGAACTCAGCCGTGAAAATTGTCGAGGTCCGTTCCGGCAACGTGCAGCTCGGCGACACCATTCTTGACAAGGACTACGGTCAAATCGAGGGCGACCCCAATGTCGATTTCTTCCCCAACCATGTCGGGACGGCACAATTCAGCTCCTTCAATCTGACGCGGCCGCCTTTCGACAATATCGAACTGCGAAAGGCCGTGGCGCTGGGCATAAATCGCGAGGTCCTTTCGCGGGTCGTCACCGGCGGAACGGGCGTCGTGACTGCCACCTTCGAGCCACCCTCGTCCTGGGCCAGCGATCCGAACCTCAAGCCGCATGCGTATGACCCGGAGGCTGCCCGCAGGCATTACCAGGCCTCCGGCCACAAAGGACCGATTACGCTGAGTGTCATCAATCGTGATCCCGACACTCGCATCGCCCAGATCATCCAGGCGCAGTTGGCCGAGATCGGTATCAAGCTGAATATCGAGACGTTGGAGCGGCAGGCATGGCTTGATAAGGTGCTCGGCTACAAATACGAGATGGGGCTGCAGCGGGCGGGTACGCCGCGCGTCGATCCCGACATGAGCTTCAGCACCTATTACAGCCGCAATGCCGGATCGAACTATCCGGGCGTTCGCGACCAGGCCATCTATGACGCTGTCGACAAGGCCCGCTCGATGAACGATCAGCAGCAACGGGCAAAGCTCTACAGCGACATCCAGCGCAGATTGCTGGACAACTACTATCAAACCTTCTTCTTCTTTCGAAACAATGTCGAGATCATCCGTACCAACGTCCACGACGTCGGTCGCGACTTCAGTGGCCAATGGTTCTTCGCGCGCGCTTGGCTCGGTAAGGCTGACTGACATGAGCTCGACCCCAAAATCGCTGCCTCTCCTTGATGTGCAGGAGCTGACGGTAGCCTTCCCTCGGCCTGATGGTGTCACCAGACCGGTCGAGCGGGTTAGCTTCACCATCGGCCAAGGAGAAACAGTCGCCATCGTGGGTGAATCGGGCTCCGGAAAGTCAGTCACCAGCCTGGCGATCATGGGGCTCCTGCCGCCCAGTGCCGAGGTGTCCGGCAAGATTTTATGGCGTAACGGGAATGGGATGGAAGATGTGACGCGCCTCAGTGCCCGCGCCATGCGCGGTCTGCGTGGCAAGGAGATCGCCATGATCTTCCAGGAGCCCATGACATCGCTCAACCCGCTGCATTCCGTGGGCAAGCAGATCATGGAGGCGATCCGCCTTCATCGGTCCGTTTCCCGCACGGAGGCGCAGCGGCTTGCTCAATCCCTTCTTGAACTGGTGGGCCTGCCGGAGCCAGCCCGTCAGCTCAATCGCTGGCCCCATGAGATGTCGGGTGGCCAACGACAGCGGGTCATGATTGCCATGGCGCTCGCCTGCCGGCCCGCGCTTCTCATTGCCGACGAACCGACGACGGCGCTTGACGTCACGATCCAGGCTCAAATTCTGGACCTGCTTCGCCGTCTCCAGGCCGAGCTCGGCATGTCGATGCTATTCATAACCCACGACCTCGGCGTGGTCGCCGAAATCGCGGACCGCATGAATGTCATTTATGCTGGCCGGATCGTGGAAAGTGGCCCCGTTGTGGATGTCCTTTCACGACCCGACCACCCGTATACGCAGGGGCTGCTCCGCTCTGTGCCGTCCGTAGACGGATCGGCGCGGAGACTGGAGGCGATTCCCGGCATGGTGCCCGATCTTGCCAAGCTGCCCACAGGTTGTCGGTTTGCGCCTCGTTGTCCGCACGTGGTGGCGGAGCGCTGCGAGCCTCAGGATCCGGCGCTGGAACCGGTGCAAAACGATCGGGCAGTACGCTGCATTCGCTGGCGGGAACTGGGGGAGCGGGCTGATGTCTTCGCATGAACCTATGCCCTCAACAGCGCCCTGCGATATTCTGGTTGAGGCGCGTCATCTCCGCAAATGGTTCCCGATCCGCGAAGGCGTGTTCCAGCGCGTCACGGGTCATGTGAAGGCGGTCGAAGACGTCTCCCTTTCAATTCGCCGCGGCGAGGTTCTTGCGGTGGTGGGCGAAAGCGGCTCGGGAAAGTCGACGCTGGGCCGGCTGATGCTTCGACTGCTGGAGCCGACCGAGGGCGAGGTCATCTTCGGCGACGTCGAACTTACGAAGCTGAGGCAGGCTGAGCTGCGCGCAATCCGCCGGCGTATGCAGATTATATTCCAGGATCCCTTCTCGTCGCTCAACCCCCACATGCGCATAGGGGATGCCCTGCACGAGATCCTATCGGTGCAGAGGATCGGGAAAGATGCCGCGGAACGGCGAGTGCGCGTTTCCACGCTGCTCGAGCAGGTTGGCCTCCGGCCGGCAGTTGCGCAACGATTTCCGCATGAGTTCTCGGGAGGGCAGAGACAACGCATCGGTATCGCGCGAGCCCTCGCGGTCGAGCCTGATTTTATTGTCGCCGACGAGCCGGTGTCCGCGTTGGACGTTTCCATTCAGGCCCAGGTGGTCAATCTGCTGCAGGATCTGAAGGAACAGCTCGGCCTGACCGTCATGTTCATCTCCCACGACCTGGCGGTAGTGCGTCATATCTCTGATCGCGTGGCGGTTCTCTATCTCGGCCGGCTGATGGAGATCGGTCCGGCCAAGGATGTGTTCGACAATCCGCTTCACCCCTACACGGACGCGCTTTTGGCCGCCGTGCCGGACCCACGTCGGAGCCCGCGCAAGAACCGGATCCTGCTGACCGGCGACATTCCCTCACCCGTCAAGCCGCCAGCCGGCTGCGTGTTCCGCACTCGCTGTCCTCATGCGCTGCCGGCATGCACCGAAACTGTGCCGGCACTGCGTGAAGTCGCGCCGGGACGGATGAAAGCCTGTATCCGCGATGACCTGTCCCTTAAATCCAGAGGTTTGCAATGACTGAGACCCCTCAGGCGGAGTTTCCTCTCGCCGATGAAGTCCGCGAGAAGCTACGCAAAGTCAGCACGGCAACATTGACCACATTGCTCCTGCGCCGCGGCTTCAAGAATACCTTCATGAAGGCGGTTTATCCTATTGCGCCGGGAAAGCGTCAAATGGTGGGCGAGGCCTATACGCTGCGGCTGGTGCCTTTTCGCGAAGATCTGGGCAGTATCTTCAGTCGCGACAATAGCCGCGACGTTCAGCGCGTTACGGTCGAGACCATACCACCAGGCCATGTGCTGGTGATCGATTCGCGTGGCGACGCCGGCGCCGCCTCCTGCGGTGAGATTCTGGTCATGCGCATGATGGTCCGGGGCGTGGAGGGTATCGTCACCGACGGCGGGTTCAGGGACAGCCCCTCGATCGGTGCGCTGGACATCCCGACTTATCAAAGCGCCCCTGCCGCGCCACCGATCATGGTGAAACACTATCCTGTTGAAGCCAATGGCGTGATCGCCTGCGGCGGATTGACGGTCTTTCCAGGAGATGTGGTCGTTGGTGACCAAGAGGGCGTGGTGGTGGTCCCACGAGCCATCGCCGCCGAAATCGCCGACGAAGCGGTCGAGAAGGAAGACATCGAGGAATTCATCGCCCTTTGCGTGCTTGCGGGTGAACCCATCAACGACATCTATCCCCCGACACCCGCGCTACTGGAGCGGCATGCCGAATGGGCGCGCAATGGGCGCAAATCAAACGCAATGGAGAGGATGAAAGCATGAAAATCGTCGACCTCAAGGCCCGCTGTGTCGCCATACCTCTGTCTGCACAGTTGCGCAGCAATACCGGCGTCCATCCCGGCTATTTCATGCGGACTATCATCGAGCTTGTCACGGACGAGGGGATAGTGGGTCTTGGCGAGGTCGGCGGAGGCGATCAGCGGGGCGCGCTGGCCAAGCTGAAAAGCCGCCTGATAGGCCTTGATCCGTTCCATACCGAACTGATCAAGGCGAAGATTCTGCGCAATACCTACTTCCAGTCCAATGCACGTATTTACGCCGCTATCGAGATCGCCTGCCTTGACATCCAGGGCAAGGCGCTCGGCCGACCGATGCACGATCTGCTTGGCGGTCGCATCCGCGACAGCGTTGCCTTCATCGGCTATCTGTTCTGGCGGTACGACAGGCCCGGCGGCGGTGACGACAATACGGCAGAAGACGTCGCCGAGCACTGCCAGGAGCTTGCCGAGACGCTTGGCGTAAAGGCAATGAAACTCAAGGCGGGCGTGATGGAGCCGCGTGAGGAAGCGCGCGTGTTGGAGCTTTGCCGCGAGCGGCTAGGTCCCGATTTCGGGCTGCGTATTGACCCAAACGGCACATGGTCGATCGGAACTGCTGTGCGCATCGGCAAGCGGCTCGAAAGTCTAGACATCGAATATTTCGAGGATCCGTCCTGGGGCATAGAAGGCAATGCCGCGGTGCGCTCGCGGGTGCGCGTACCCATCGCCACCAACATGTATCCGGCGCGCTTCGACGATCTCGGACCAGGGATCCGGCTTGGTGCGGCGGACGTCATCCTCACCGACCTGCATTATTGGGAAGGACCGCGCGGCGTGAAGGATCTTTGTGCCGTGTGCCGCAGCTTTGGCATCGGCGTTGCGATGCATAGCGGCTCGGAATTCGGCATTGAATTGGCGGCGATGATCCATACGGCAGCCACTGTGCCGGAGATGATTTATGCAGGTGACGCGCATTATCACTACCTCACCGACGACATCATCGCCGGCGGTCCGATGCGCTACGTCAACGGCGCGATCGCGGTACCCACGGGCCCTGGCCTGGGGGTCGAGCTCGATCCCGAAAAGATGGACAAGTACGAGCGCTATTTCGAAGAGAAGGGGGATTACTATGCGCGTTTTAGGACTGATCCCCGACGTCCCGACTGGCATCCTGTCATCGGCGGGCGATAATCCGGCCGCCACCTTGCGCCTGCGTCATTGGGCGAGCAACGGCCTGCTGCTGGCGAACAACGCCGTCACGCCGTATGGGCTTTTCGTCGAGGAGTTCGACTTGGCGGGCAGAGCCTTGATGGTCGATCTCCTGCATACACGGGTGCAGGCCCGAATGATCTATTCCTTCGCCCATATGGCACTCCTGCTCGGTGAGGATCGCTACGCTGATATCGCTCTGGCGGCATTCGCCCCATGGGTGGAGCGTCTATGGGACGAGAAGGAAGGCGGGTGGTTCCATGCCGTCACACCGGAGGGCAGCACCGCAATGATGGTTAGCGCTTGACAACGGGAATTGGCGTGGATAAACGTTTAACACGAGCGTAAAACGTTTAACTGAGGTTCGACCACCTTAATGCCCAAGGCTACGATCAAAAATGTTGCCGAACGCGCGGGAGTGTCCATTGCGACGGTCTCCAACGTGTTTACAGGCCGCAAACTGGTCACGCCGGAACTGACCCTGAAGGTCATCGAAGCGGCGAAAGCCTTGTCTTATCAGGTGGACCGTGCTGCATCCCAGCTGAAATCGGGCAGGACGCAAATCATCGGAATGCTCATTCCGAACTTCAACGATACATTCTTTACGTCCCTCGTCTCGCGCATCGAGCAGCTTGCCGCTCAGGCGGCCTATCAGGTGATCGTGGTTTCATCCCAGGATGACCCGGGCATCGAAGCGGCGCGGCTTGATGCGCTGATGGGATGGAGGCCTTCGGGGATCATCGCGGTTCCTGCGACCAATGCGGTGCCTGAACTTCTTCGCCGCGAGGCCGAGAGCATGCCAATCATCCTCGTCGACCGCGTGGGGCAGGACGGCCTGGCAATCGATACCGTTACTGTCGACAATCATGCCGCCGGATGGGCGGCTGCCGAACATCTGGCCAGCTGCGGCCATCGGTCGATTGCGATTGCCGCTTCGATCACCGAGTTTCGTCCCATTCGCGATCGTATCCGCGGAGTGGCCGACAGTTGCGCAGCGCATGGCCTGGACGAACCCCGGGTGGTCGAGGTCGGCATCAATCATGAATCGGGTGCCGAGATCCTGTGCCGGTGGCTCGATGCCAATCCGCACCCGACCGCCATCATCGCCACGACGAACGTGACAACCTTGGCGGCCTTGTCGGCGCTGGCGCGGCGGCGCCTGGAAATACCCGATGCGATCTCGCTCATCGGCTTCGACGATTACACCTGGATGACGGCGCGCAAGGTGCCGCTCACCGCGGTGCGTCAGCCGCTCGAGGCGATCGCCGACCGGTCCTGGGAACGGTTGATAAGCAGAATTCAGGGAGCAGCGGTGGAGCCGGAGAATGTCGTTCTGGCCGCCACGCTGCAATTGCGGGATTCGGTCGCCCGATTGGGCTGACCGGCCAAGACCAGGGCCGCGCGTCGGGAGCGTGCGGCGGGAGGAATGAATGAGAAGTTCTACGCTGTGGCGCGCCATGCCGTTGCTGGCTCCAGTCCAATTGCTGCTGCTCGGCGTGATCGTCATCCCGTCGATCTACGTGATCTGGCTGAGCTTTCAGTCGTCGACCTTCGGGCAGAGCGCCACCTTCGTCGGCTGGGACAACTATGTCCGTGTCTTGACCGATCCGGGCTTCCACAGCGCTCTCTGGAACACGGTCATCATTGTCGTCGTGGCTGTCCACCTCGAACTGGTCGTCGCACTCGGCATGGCCTTGCTGTTTAATTCCGGGCTCTGGTTTCGCCGCCTGCTGCTGGTGGCTGTGCTTGCGCCCTACGCCGTGTCCGAAGTGGTGGGCGTTGCCATGTGGCGCTTTCTGTTCGATCCCGATGTCGGACCGTTGACCACCTTTCTCCAGGCGCTCGGCATACCGCCCCTGGAATGGTCGTACGAACCGTTGCACGCCATGATCATGATCGCCGTCCTGACCATCTGGATGCATCTGCCTTTCACCTTCATCATTCTCTATGCGGCTCGGCTGGCCCTACCGTCCGATCTCTACGAGGCGGCCCGCATCGATGGGGCGACCCGTCTTCAGTGCTTTTGGCGGGTGACAGTTCCGCTGATGGCTCCGGCAATCCTGGTGGCGCTGCTCTTCCGCTACATCTTCGCGTTCCGCCTGTTTTCGGAAGTCTGGCTGCTGACCGGCGGCGGACCTGCGCGGACGACCGAGGTGGTCGCGGTCTATCTCTATCAGGAAGCCTTCAGCTTCAACGCCTTCGGTCCGGCTTCCGCGACGGCCTGGATCATGGTGATCGTCTCGCTGCTGCTGGCTTCCGGATATATCTTCCTTCTTCGTCGGCAGGTGCGTCATGCTTGAGCGGGTTCTCATCAAATCGTGCAAGACGCTGGCGGTCATTCTTATGCTCGTCTGGTCGCTGTTCCCGATCGTTTTCATCATGACGTCGTCGTTCAAGCCCGGCCGCGAAATCTTCGCCGCTCCTCCGCAATGGCTCTTCCAGCCGACGTTCGAGCATTATGTGAAGCTTTGGGATCGATGGGGCGCGTTCTTCGTCGGGCTCCTGAACTCGACGATCGTCACCATCGGCGCGGCGGCGCTGGCCGTCATCGCCTCAACCTGTGCGGGTTATGTCTATTCCCGGCACTCCAACCGGTTTCTTGACGCGTCGCTCGTCGGCCTCATTGCCGTGCGCCTCATTCCGCCGATCGTCGTGACCCTGCCGCTCTTCCCGATCATCAACAATCTTGGGCTGGCCGACACCCATTTCGTCCTGTCCGTCCTCTATGCAACGTTCTTCGTGTCGCTCGGCACCGTGTTGATGCGCACCTTCATCGACCAGATCCCGCGCGAGCTGGACGAGGCCGCCGCCATAGATGGCGGCACGACGCTGATCATTCTCAAGCGTGTCATCGTGCCGCTGGCCGCTCCCGGGATCATCGCGGTGGCCGTGTTCGTCGTCGTGTTCGCCTGGAACGAATTTCTCTTCGCCTTCATCTTCACCAGTACCAAAGCCAAGACCGCGCCGCTGGTGATCTCGGAGATGATCGGCTCCATCGAAGGCGTCGATTGGGGCGTACTGTTTGCCGCATCCACCATACAGCTCCTGCCGGTCCTGCTCTTCGTCATGGTCATGAACCGCTACCTCGTAGCGGGACTGACGGCGGGGGCGACCAAGGGATGAATCGAAACCCTTCGGGGAGGAGCCCGGAGGAAATGAAACCGCAATCTCAAGGGAGGAATACATGTCCAAATTCAACGCATCACGGCTGAGCCGCCGTCAATTTCTCGGAACTGCAGCCGGCGGCATGGCGCTTGCGGCGGCGGGACCGGTTCTCGCGCAATCCAAGACGACCCTGCAGGTCTTGAGCCACAAAGTCCACCAGACCTCGCTCGGCGAAGGCGAGAAGGATCTGCTGGCCGCCTGGAAGAAGGAAAACAACATCGACGTCGCATTCACGACGCTCGATTCCAATCCGCTCATGGACCGGCTATTTCGCGAAGCAAGCCTCGCGCAGACCGATTTTTCCGTCGGTTTCATGGTCGATAACCGCCCGACGAAGCAGAACGCGACGCTTTTTGAATCCCTGCGCGAGTGGCAGGCGAAGGATCCGATCGAGGCGTTCGATGACATCGCACCGGGGTTGGTGAAAGGCATGACCGTCGATGGCAAGTTGATCGGCATTCCGGTCCGTACCGCGACACAGGGCCTGTTCTACAACGAGGAACTGCTGGCTGATGCCGGAATCAAGACGCCTCCGACGACGCTTGAAGAACTCGTCGAGCAGACCCTCATCATTTCGAAAGCCGGCAAGGCGACCGGTATGATCCTTGCTTCCGACCTGGCGGTCTTCCCCGTCATGTTCGCGCGCGCCTTCGGCGGTGATTTCATCAGTCAGGACCTCAAACTGTTGCCCGATCCAACCGCGATGGAGCAGGCACTGACGGTTCTGGCCGGGATGTTCGAAAAGGGAGCATTGCCTCGTAGCTATGCGACCAACAAGAATGAGGAATTGCTGACCTGGATGCAGCAGGGACGTGCGGCGTTCAGCGTGCTGCCGTTCGCACGATCTGCACAGCTCAACAGCGCCGAAACCTCGAAATACCCTGGCAAGATCAAGGCGATCGCGTTTCCCATCTCACAGGCCCTGAAGGGCAAGCAGGAAATGGCAAGCGTCGTCGAGGCATGGGCCATGACGATCCCGGCCAATGCCAGGGACAAGGCGGCTGCCTGGAAGTTCATCAAGGAGGTTTCCTCCAAGAAGAATACGCTTGGCATGGCCGTGAATGGCAACGGCCCGGCGCGAGTTTCGACCTTCCTTGAGCCGGAACTTACCGCCAAGAGCTCGGTCGCATCTGTCGAGGCCAAGGTTCTGGCGAATGCGCGTGGCGCCTTCCCGCCCTTTGCCGAGGCCGCCCGTGCCCAGCAGCTTTTCGTCGAGGAAGTGCAGCTTGCCGTGCTCGGACGCAAGACCCCAAAGGATGCCGTCGCTGCCATCCTCACTCGCGTCCAGCCCTTGCTGCCCGCCTGATCAATATCATGGGGCGGCGATCCATCTTAATGGCCGCCCCATCCATCACCGCCTTGTCCCTTTACCCTTCAGGACTACGACCATGAATATTCCGCTGAGCTTTACCGAACCCGCCCGAGAGATACCGGTTAGCGCCGACTACGACGTCCTTGTCGTCGGCGGCGGTCCCGCCGGTCTCACCGCCGCCCTTGCTGCGGCTGAAGATGGGCTGCGGGTCGGACTTCTCGAAAGCCGCAGCTTTGTTGGCGGCAACATGACGATCGGCCTGCCGGTCCTTGGTTTCCTCGGTCAGAAAGGCAATCAGGTCATCTATGGTCTGCCCCAGAAATTCATCGACCGTCTCAAGGAGCGCAATGCGGCCTCCGAGCACCGCCCGTGCCCGCTGCACATGGGCATCACCCTCGTCGAGCCGGAAGCGGTCAAGACGGTCGGCCTGGAGATGCTGACCGAGGCTGGCGTCGATGTGGTCTTCTACACGTTCGTCGCGGGCGTGATCATGAGCGATGACGGCTCGTCCATCCGCGGTGTCGTCACAGAAAGCAAGAGCGGTCGCAGCGTCGTCGTCGGCAAGATCGTGATCGACTGCACCGGCGATGCCGATGTCGCCCACCGGGCGGGCGTCGCGACCGAGAAGGGCGACGAGCATGGGGGCATGCAGCCGCCGACGTTGATGTTCTGCCTTTCGAACGTCGACACCGAAAAACTGAGGATGTCCATCGCCGTCGAAAAACGCACCTATCTTACCGACTTCATTCCGGCCGAATATTTCGGTCAGAATCAACAGTTCATCGTCGTCGGCCTGCGGGAACTGATTGCCAAGGCGCGCACCGAGCGCAATCTCGACATCCCTAACGAGCGCACCATAATCATCACGGGACTTAAGAAGGGCGAAGTCTGGATCAACATGACCCGCGTGACCGGGACCGACGGAACCGACGCGCGTTCGCTGACGCATGGAGAGATCGTCGCACGGCATCAGATCGACGACATCGTCGAATATCTCATCAACTATGTCCCGGGCTTCGAGGAGGCTCATTTTACCAAGACCGCGCCGTTCCTCGGCATCCGCGAGACACGCCGCATCGTGGGGCGTTACACGATGAACGAACAGGATGTGCTCGGCTGCCGGCACTTCGAGGACGCCATCGCCGTGGCATCCTACCCTATCGACATTCATCGCCCCGGCGACGAGGGCTGCACGCTGATCTGGTGCGGTGATTGCTATGATATCCCCTATCGATCCCTCCTGCCGAAGAGCATCGAGAACCTGATCGTCGCCGGGCGTTCCATCTCGGCGACCCATGAAGCCATGGGCGCGATCCGCGTGATGGCAACCTGCATGGCGATGGGCGAGGCTGCCGGCCGTGCGGCGGGAATCGCGATTTCACAAGGCGTTCGGCCGTCGGATGTCGATATCCATGCGCTACGCCGAAAGCTGCTCGAAAAGGGCGCCTATCTGCGCGGCCTCGAAGGCGAACGGCTGACTCCGGAAAACGAAAAGGTGTGCATTCCCACCGCCTGACAACCCATTCCCCACACATCCCCTCCGGCACGGAGGGGATCGCACAACCTTCGGAGCGCGGCAACGCGACAGGGAGATAAGCCTATGGCTCGCTTGAAATTGAGCGGGGTGAAGAAGAGCTTTGGTGGCCTGGAAGTCATCAAGGGCGTCGATCTCGATATCAAGGACGGCGAATTCGTTGTCTTCGTCGGCCCCTCGGGCTGCGGCAAGTCCACGCTTCTGCGGATGATCGCCGGCCTCGAGGATATTTCCGGCGGAACGCTGGAGATCGACGGAACCGTCAGCAACAAGGTGGAGGCGCGCGACCGCGGCATTGCCATGGTCTTCCAGTCCTATGCACTCTATCCGCATCTGACCGTGGCCGAAAACATGGGGTTCAGCCTCTCGCTGCGAAAGACACCTAAGGCGGAGACGACAGAACGCGTTCTGAAAGCCGCCCAGATTCTCAAGCTGGATCATTTGCTGGATCGGAAACCCAGCCAGCTTTCGGGCGGGCAGCGGCAGCGCGTTGCCATCGGCCGCGCCATTGTGCGTGAACCTTCGATCTTTCTCTTCGACGAGCCGCTGTCCAACCTGGACGCCGCCTTGCGAATGGAGACCCGCACGGAAATCGCCAAGCTGCACCGCCAGCTCGCGGCGACCATGATCTATGTGACGCATGATCAGGTGGAGGCGATGACGCTTGCCGACAAGATCGTGGTTCTGAATGGTGGCGTCGTGCAGCAGGTCGGCGCCCCGATGGAGCTTTATCAGAATCCCTGCAACGCCTTCGTTGCCGGCTTCATCGGCTCGCCGAAGATGAACCTGCTGACAGTCGATGTGACATCCATCGAGCGGGGCGGGGCACGGATCGAGTTTCCCGGTCTTGAACCGTTCCCGGTTCCGGCCGGTCGCGTGCAGAACCCCGGCAAGGCGCTGCTTGGTATCCGGCCGCAGGCTTTTTCGCTGACGGGTGGCTCAAGGAAGCTGAGCGGTCGGGTCGTTCTAGTCGAGCGCATGGGGCCTGAAACGGTGGTGAATTTACGTCTCGCCAACGACGCGCAGGTGCTGGCCGTCCTGTCAGGAGATGTCGAGTTGCCGCTGGATTCGGACGTCAGCATCTCCTTCTCGGAGATCGACGCGAAGCTTTTCCCCATCAGTGATCTGCACTGAAGAAAAGGAACAGGACAGAAAATGGTTCAGAACCTTGCCGGCAAAACTGCCGCAATCACTGGCGCGGGCTCGGGTATCGGCTTCGAATGCGCCAGGCATCTCGTAGCCCATGGCGTCAAAACCTTTCTGATTGACCGCAACGTTGCGGCCCTGCGCGAGCGGGCCGATGAACTTGGCGAGTTGGCAGTCCCGATCGAGATCGACCTTCTGCTCGGCGAAAGCCAGTCGCAGATGTTGCCGCGCATCCTGCAGCACACCGACCGGCTGGACATTTTCCACGCCAATGCGGGCGCCTATGTCGGCGGGCCCATCGCCGACGGCGATCCGGATGTCTGGGACCGGGTGCTCAATCTGAACATTAATGCGGCCTTCCGCTCCATCCATGCGGTGATCGGCCACATGATCGCCAATGGCTCCGGCGATATCATCGTCACGTCCTCGGTTGCCGGCGTCGTTCCCGTCGTCTGGGAACCCATCTACACGGCCTCTAAACATGCGGTTCAGGCATTTGTGCACAGCGTCCGGCGGCAGGTCGCTCCCCACGGGGTGCGGGTAGGGGCCGTCTTGCCGGGGCCTGTGGTGACGCCGTTGATCGATGACTGGCCAAAGGCCAAGCTCGATGATGCGCTTGCCAATGGCAGCCTGATGGAGGCCAGCGAAGTGGCGGAGGCGGTCGTCTTCATGCTGACCCGCAACCCCAAGGTGACCATTCGCGATCTGGTCATCCTGCCAGCCGCCCTCGACCTTTAGAGCGACGCCCATGACCACATATTTCGTTGGCATCGACGTAGGAACAGGGTCGGCCCGCGCCGGCCTCTTCGACGGCTCCGGCCGCCTCGTCGCCACCGCCAGCAGGCCGATACGGATTTGGCGCCCCCGCGCCAGCCATGTCGAACAATCGAGCGTCGATATCTGGGAAGCCGTATGCGACGCGGTTCGGGACGTCATGCGGCAGTCCGCCATCCCACCCGCCGCCGTTGCCGGCATCGGGTTCGATGCGACGTGCTCGCTGGTTCTCATCGATGAGGCGCGCAAGCCGGTCGCCGTCAATGCTGATGGCATCGACGAGCGCAACATTATCGTCTGGATGGATCAGCGGGCGACGGCCGAGGCCGCCTACATCAACGACAAAGGCGCCAGCGTCCTCGACTATGTTGGTGGCCGCATTTCTCCGGAGATGGAAACGCCGAAGATCCTGTGGCTCTCGCGCAATCTGCCAGACAGTCTGCACCGCGCCCGCCATCTCTTCGACCTGGCGGACTTCCTCACGTGGCAGGCAACCGGCAGCCTTGAACGCTCGACCTGCACCCTGACCTGCAAGTGGACCTATCTGGCCCACGAAGCCTCTTGGGATCCTGATTATTTTGAGCAGATTGGGCTGAGTGGACTGATGGACGCCGGCTTCGCGCGGCTCGGGGTCGATGTCGTCGAGCCCGGCACGTGTCTTTCGCACGGGTTGACCGCCGATGCGGCGGCACAGATGGGACTGGTGTCCGGAACACCTGTTGCCGCCGGCATGATCGATGCACATGCCGGCGCCGTCGGCACCCTTGGCGCCGCGGGTCTCCCCGGAGAGCTGGAGCAACGGCTGGCCTATGTCTTCGGCACATCGGCCTGCACGTTGAACGTCACGCGCGCCCCCGTCTTCGTCCCGGGCATATGGGGGCCGTATTTCTCGGCGCTTCTGCCAGGCATGTGGCTCAATGAGGGTGGCCAGTCGGCAGCCGGGGCGGCCATCGACCACTTGGTCCAGCTTCATCCCTACGCCTCGGAGGCGGTTCGCCTCGCGCAACACGAGGGAATGGGTCTGGTGCAATGGCTGGAACGTCGAGCGCAGGGGCTCTCATCCGACCTCTCGATCACCGACATCGTAAAGGGACTGCATATCGTGCCCGAATTCCTCGGCAATCGTGCACCTCTTGCAGACCCGCAGGCTCGGGCCGTCATCGCCGGGCTCGGCCTTGATGCGGACGAGCTCAGCCTCGTGCGCCTCTATCTTGCCGGTCTGGCGTCCATTGGTTACGGCCTCAGGCAGATCCTCGATGCGCTCCGTGCCAAGGGCATCGCCATTACAACGGTCGTGGTCAGTGGAGGGGCGGCACGAAGCCGGTTGGTCCGGCAGATGCTCGCCGATGCTGCCGGCATCGCCATCGCCACCGTCGATACGGACGAGCCGGTCCTGCTTGGCGCAGCCATGCTGGGTGCGGTTGCGGAGGGACACGTGCCCAGCCTCGAGTCAGCCATGTGCAGAATGTCCAATCTGGGTGAGAGTATCGGCCCCGATCTGTCGGCGCAGGACATTCATACGCAGCGCTACAGGACGTTCCTCGCCCTGCAGGAAGCCTACCGCGGCATGCGCGATCATTGATGCAATTGGTCCTTGATGCGATTTAGCGCTGAATGCCGACCGGCAATCGGATTGCTAGATGCGAGCGCACGGTCGGCTCGCTGATGCCGAGCAGGTCAGCCGCCTCTTTCCCGCCCAATCCCTGGGCAAGTGCCATGCGGCGGGACCGTCGGATGCAATTGCTGCAAGACCAGGCAATCGCAAACGAACATGCGAAGCGCTTCCCAGAGCATTCGTTCGCCTACGTCCTCGATCCTATCGAGCAGGGCGTGAAAGCGAAGGGGCGCGCGAAGTATCCTGACCGGACGCCTACGAAGATATGGATTGTGGCCCACAGGATCGTGGGTTCCAACCCTATCCAGAGCTTCTTTCCAGCGGTTTTTTCTAAGCCTTCCGCCCCTGTCTCTCCCCCTGCGGGGTTTCCTGGTTACCCTAGAACCGATGACAGAAATTCGCGCGTCCGCTCCATTCGCGGCGCGCCGAATATCTCTTCAGGTGCACCCTGTTCGCAGATGCGCCCCTTATCGAAAAAGCAGACGCGATCTGACACCTCTCGGGCAAAGCGCATCTCATGGGTGACCATCAGCATGGTGAGATCATGTTCATGCGCCAGAGCGCGGATGACCGAAAGCACTTCGCCCACCAGTTGCGGATCAAGCGCGGATGTCGGCTCATCGAAAAGCAGAACCCGTGGGCGCATCGCAAGCGCACGGGCAATTGCCACACGCTGCTGCTGCCCGCCGGAAAGCTGGACCGGATAGTGGTCCTTCTTGTCCGCGAGCCCCACCATCTGCAGCAGGTCCAGCGCACGCCCTTCGGCTTCCGCGCGCGCCATTCCCAATACCCGCACCGGCGCTTCGACAACGTTGCGAAGCACCGTCATATGCGGAAAGAGATTGAAACTCTGGAAGACCATGCCGACATGATTGCGGATCTGGCGCAGGTGTTTTTCCGAGGCCTGGAACCGGCCCTTGCCGCCCTGCTCGTGGTAGGACGTGCCAGCAAGCGTCAGCTTGCCTTCCTGGAACGGTTCGAGTGTCATAAGAATGCGCAGGACCGTCGATTTACCGGAGCCTGACGGTCCGATAAGCGTGACTTTCTCGCCCTTCGCGACGCAGAAATTGAAGTGGTCAAGCACCGTCAGAATCCCGAAGCGCTTGGTGACATCGGAAAACTCGATGATGGGCGGCGGATCGATATTGTTGGTCATCGCAAGGGTATTCCTGCCTTTGGAAGAGCTTTATGCAAGCGGTGGAGGCCTGCTGAGCAGATCAGCGTCAGCAGAAGGAAGATCAGGCCGACAAGCGTCAGCGGCACGAGATATTCGAAGGTGCGTTCGCCGATCATGTTGGCAAGCCCCATCATCTCAAGAACGGTGACCACCGAGAGAACCGGGGTTTCCTTGATCATGGCCACGAGATAGTTGCCCATGGCAGGGACTATTCGCGGAACGGCCTGGGGCAGGATGATATCGCGATAGGCCTGCATGCGCGTCATATTGAGCGCGGTTGCCGCTTCCCATTGCCCGTGATGCACCGCTTCGATGCCGCCGCGATAGACCTCCGACGTGTAGGCCGCATATTGCAGACCGAGCGCCAGGGCACCGGTCAGAAAGGCGGGGAGCACGATACCGAAATCGGGCAGCACGTAGTAGAGGAAGAACAGCTGCACCAAAAGCGGCGTATCGCGCAGGAACTCAACGATAACGGCGGTCGTCCAGGAGATCACCTTGACGCGGCTTCGGCGCAAGAGGGCGAACACCAGGCCGAGCACCAGTGCAATCGCGAACCCAGCGGCTGCAGCCTTCAACGTGACGGTCAAACCAATCAGAATGATTGGCAGGATCGAGGTCGTGTAGGTAACCCAGGTTGTCGTGTCCCATTCGTAACCATACATCATGGCGGTAAGATCCTCACGAATGAGCCGAGCGAGGGAAGACATCGCCGCGCCGGACGAAATGCTCGATCACGCGCACGGCTGCCATCAGGACGAGCGACATGGCGAAGTAGCATACGAGCGTGATCGAATAGATGCTCGCGCTGTCCAGCGTGATGTTGCGAATGGATTGGGCCGCGAAGGTGAGATCGGCGATCGAGATCAACGACACCAGCGAGGACAGCTTCAGCGTTTCGATGGCGAGGTTTCCGAAGGCCGGCATCATTTCGACGATGGCTTGTGGCAGCGAAATGCGAAAGAGGGTCTGGGCACGGTTGAAATTCAACGCTCGGGCGGCCTCCAGCTGCTGCACGGAGACTGATGCGAGGGCGCCTCGAACGATTTCGGCCCCATAGCCGCCGACATGGGCGGCCAATACCAGAATGCCGGTGGTGATCGGATCGAAGCTCAGACCGACCAGTGGCAGCGCGTAATAGAACCAGAACAGCTGAACGAACAGCGAGGTCCCACGAAACACCTCCGTGTAACAGAGCGCGACGGCCGACAAAATCGGTCCTCCCTCGACGCGCAGGATGCCGAAAACGAAGGCGAGCATCGCGCCGCAGACGATCGCTGCCAAAGTGATCGTCATCGTCACGGTAGCGCCTTGCCAAAGCATCGGCAGGTAGGCTGTCCAGCTCATCTGGCAATATCTCCGAATGAAAGCAGGTAGCGCCCGGTCCGGGACCGGGCGCTTTTTTTGTTACTTCCCGGAGCAGAGATCAGCGACTTTCTTCTCCGCTGCTGCCGCAATGCTCTGTTCCGACAGGCCATACTTCATCAGGGTCTTCTTGTAGCCATCCGTCTTTCGGAACGCGATGAGCGCAGTGTTGAACGCGTCGCGCAATTCCTTGTCTTCCGGACGGAAGGCAAAGCCGCCATAGTTGCGGACGGGTGCGCCCTTGACGATCGGGTCCTTGAACGGCGCAACCTGCTCGACATTGGCCTGTCCCTTGGCGAGTTCGGAAACGGTCAACTCGGTCGCCGCATAGGCATCGACCCGGCTCTGCACGGTCGGGATCGCATCGGCATTCGCCGGAATGAAGACGATCTGCTCGTCCTTGACGCCGACGGCACGCAGGAAGTCGACATTGTTTGCACCGGAAACCACGGCAACTTTCAAGGACGGGTCTTTTGCAATGTCGCCATAGGTCGTCAGGCGCTTCGGATTGCCCTTCTTGACCAGCAGTCCCTCACCGTAGGACGAATTGGGCTCGGTAAAGGCGACCTGCTTGCAGCGCTCCGGGGATATGTTCTGCTCTGCGGCGGCAAAATCGAAGCGACGAGCCTTGAGACCTGGAATGAGCGTGCCGAAGGGCGTTACGGTCCAGTTGACCTCCTCAATGCCCATGGACTTTAGAACGGCATTGGCGACGTCGGGGCCGATACCGGCAGAAGTGCCGTCCGGCTGCATATACGAGTAGGGTACCTCGTTGGCCGTCGCGGCACGGATAAATCCCTGTTTCTTGGCTTCTTCGACGGTCAGTGCGGTGGCCGACGTGACGCCGATGCAAAGCGCAAGTGCGGTAAGGCAAATGGTTTTAGAGATGCGCATTCGAATTCTCCTCTGGTTAAGGTTCTTCTGGTCCGTTTTCGGATCTCAGATGGTTGCGTTTATTTGATCTTCTCCGTGATCGTCGCGATCACGGAAAGGCAGTCGCCGGCCTTGATGAGGCCGGGCACGTGGCGAGCCGCCAGAACGCCATCCATGGCAGCGCGGCAGTGGATCGGCGCAACACCGGTCTTTCCGACCGGGTAGATGCTGGCGATGATGTCGCCGGTAATGATCGGATCGCCGAGATCGTGCGCGAACGCCACCAGTCCGTCATCTGCAGCGAATGTGAAGCAATCGCTTGACGGCATATCGAGCCAGCGGGTCGGCTGGGTATATGGCGCGCCCTCCAGGATTCCGACGTGGCGCAGGAGGTTGAGACTGCCCTTTCGCGCGATCTCGATCGTTTTTGCGCTGGCAGTGCCAGCACCGCCGAGCTCGGTGGTCACGAAGACCTTGCCCAGTTCCTCGACCGTCGTATCCAGCATGCCGACCGCATCGATCTCCAGCATCTTCATCGAGTAGGGCGCAGCGAAAGCCGCAACGGCATCAAAACAACGCGCCTCCTGATCCTTGTCGGGCAGTTCGTGTGCTGCTGCATAGGGAAGAAAATCGAGCGTCTTGCCGCCCGAATGGAAGTCGAGCACGATGTCGGCGAGCGGTACCAGATTGCGGGTGACATAGTCCGCGATCTTTTCCGTCACCGTTCCATCCGGGCGACCCGGAAAGCTACGGTTCAGATTTCCGCGATCGATCGGCGACGTGCGGGTTCCGGCGCGAAACGCGGGATAATTGAGCGCCGGGACGATGATGATGCGTCCACTCACCTGCGAAGGATCCAGCGTCTGTGCCAGTTCGAAGAGAGCCGCCGGACCTTCATACTCGTCGCCATGGTTGGCACCGGTGAGGAGGGCGGTCGGGCCTTCGCCGTTGGAGATGACACAGACCGGGATCATCACCGAGCCCCAGGCGCTGTCGTCACGGCTGTAGGGCAATCGCAGATGCCCGTGCTGCACGCCCTTCCCGTCGAAATCGACGGTCGGCGTTATCGGCGAGGGGCGGGGCGCACTCGTCAGCATGGCCTCAGCCTTTCACGAACAGCTGGCGCGGCACATTCGACAGGCATTCGACGCCCGTTTCGGTAATCACGATGCTTTCGGTGATTTCCAGCCCCATGTCTTCGAGCCAGAGACCGGTCATAAAATGGAATGTCATGCCGGGCTTCAACTCCGTGCGGTCGCCCGGGCGCAGGCTCATGGTGCGTTCGCCCCAGTCCGGCGGATAGGACAGACCGATCGGATAGCCAGTCCGGTTGTCCTTGATGATCCCGTATTTTTTCAACACGGCGAAGAAGGCGTTGGCGATGTCCTCGCAAGTATTGCCAGGCCTTGCCGCGGCAAGGCCCGCCTCCATGCCTTCGAGCGTCGCCTTTTCCGCGTCGAGAAAGGCCTGCGTCGGCTTGCCCAGGAATACGGTCCGCGACAATGGGCAATGATAACGCTTATAGGCGCCGGCGATTTCGAAGAACGTCCCTTCGCCCGAACGCATCGGCTTGTCATCCCAGGTCAGGTGCGGCGCGGAAGCGTCTGCGCCCGATGGCAGGAGCGGCACGATCGCCGGATAATCGCCGCCGAATTCCGGCGTACCACGAATGCCGGCATCATAGATCTCGGCGACGAGATCGCATTTGCGCATGCCGGGTTCGACAACCTCGACAATGCGCTTGTGCATCAGTTCGACGATCGTGCCTGCCTTGCGCATATAGTCGAGTTCGGTCGTGCTCTTGATCGCGCGCTGCCAGTTGACGAGGGCAGCCGCATCCTTGAAACGGGCATTTGGGAGATGCTTTTGCAGAGAGGCGAAGGCTGCGGCCGAGAAATAATAATTGTCCATCTCGACGCCTATCGCGAGGCTGGACCATGCGCGCTCGCCGATGATCTGCGCCAGAAGATCCATCGGGTGGCGTTCGCTCGACTGAACGTAGTGATCCGGGTAGCCGATGATATTGTCATGGTCCAGATAAGCGGTGCGCTTGGCGCCGTTGGAATCCTGCTTGCGGCCGTACCAGATCGGCTCGCCGCTCGGCGGCACCAGCACGCATTGATGCACATAGAAGGACCAGCCGTCATAGCCGGTAAGCCAGTGCATGTTGGATGGATCGGTGACGATCAGGAGATCGATCCCCGCCTTTTCCATCGCGTGACGGGTTTTGGAAAGGCGAGCGGCATATTCCTCGCGGGTAAAGTTCAGCGTCACACTCACGCTGCATCTCCCATTTTGATGTCGTTTTCGATCGTCTGGCCACGTCCGGCATCTGTCGCGCGGGCAAGCGCCAGATTGGCGATGGCTGTGTCCTGCACGCCGGTACCCGTAAGGTCGGCAAAGGTTATTTCGTCTGCGTTCAAGCGGCCAATTGCCTTACCGGCGATGACAGCTCCGAGTTCCGCAAACTGCCGGTCCGGCATGACTGCGCCGGTCTTGATGGCATGGTGTAACTCACCGAGGATGCTGGTCTGCGATATTCGATCCGGGACGTAAATCGCGCGAGCAAAGACGGCCGGATCAATCTCGTTCTTGTGCTCTGCATCCGATCCCATCGCGGTCAGATGCTGACCGGGTTCAAGCCATTCGGCCATCAGGATCGGCCGTTCGGCCGGCGTCGTTGTGACGACGATATCTGCTCCGCGCACGGCCTCGCGCGGATCGGCAATTGCGGCGGTCTCTATCCCGTGGCTACGCGCGAAATCGACAGCAAGCGTCTGCGCCTTTGCGTGGTCGCGTGCCCAGATGCGCGCCGATTTGATCGGGCGCACAAGCATGAGAGCCGCGAGTTGCAGCTGTGCCTGAACACCTGCACCCAGGATCGTCGCGACGCAGGCGTCTTCACGCGACAGATGTCGTGCGGCGACGGCACCGGCCGCTGCGGTGCGCACATCCGTGAGATAGCCGTTGTCAAGAAGAAGGGCTTCGACCAATCCGGTCTTCGCGCTGAGCAAGATCATCAACCCGTTCAGGCTTGGCAGACCGATCTTGGGGTTGTCGAAGAATCCCGGACTGACCTTGATGGCGAAGCCGTCAAGGCCTGGCACATAGGCTGTCTTGACGTCCACTTCACCCCGAAATTCCGGGATGTCGAGGCGCAGGATCGGCGGCATCGCAACGGCTTCGGTGGCGAGCGCCGCAAACGCCTGTTCGATGCAATCGACCGCGGAGACGTCGAGCTTGACGATGGCGTGAAGATCCTTTTCCATCAAAATAGTGATGCGGCTCATAGGGTGGTCCCCTCGACGATTTTCTGGTGCATCTTCGGGTCGATGTTGCCGCCTGAGACGATGACGGCGGTGGGGCCGGACAGCTCGGCCTTGTCTGCGAGGATAGCGGCAATGCCGACCGCGCCGGCGCCCTCGACGGTTATGCTCTCGTTGCGCGCCGCATGGCGGATGCCTTCGGCGATCTCATCCTCGCTGAGAAGGATGATGTCGTCGAGGAGATCGCGGCAGAGCGCAAAGGTGACATGGTTTTGGAGGCCGATGCCGCCCCCAAGCGAATCCGCCAGCGTTTCCTCTTCGCGGATTGCGACAGGCTTGCCGGCGGCAATCGCTGCATGCATGGCTGCCCCGCGCTTCATCGATATGCCGATGACCCGGGCCTGTGGTCTCAGGGCCTTGACGGCAACGGCAATGCCACCGGCCAGACCGCCGCCGGAAAGGGGAACAAGCACGGTCGCAAGGTCAGGCAGGCTTTTCACAATCTCAAGGCCGATCGTGCCTTGACCGGCAACGACGTCCGCATGGTCGAAAGGCGGGATCGGCGTCAGGCCGCGGCTCTTGGTCAGGCGTTCGACTTCCTCTTGTGCATCGTCCTGCGACAGGCCGACAATGCGGATTTCGGCGCCGAGCAAGCGGATGGCTTCGATCTTGTTGGCCGGAACGAGCGATGACATGCAGATGATGGCGGGAACGCCAAGCTCACGTGCGGCGTAGGCCACGGCGCGACCATGATTACCTGTCGAGGCGGTGACGAGGCCGCGTTCGCGTGCCGCATCATCCAGCAACAGGATAGCGTTCATCGCGCCGCGCAGCTTGAAGGCGCCGACGGGCTGGCATGTTTCGAGCTTTAGGTGGACGAACTGACCGGTGTATTCAGAAAGCGTGCTGGAGCGAACGAGCGGCGTGCGCGCCACCCTGTCGGCAATGCGGGTCGCAGCCTGCTCAATGTCTGCCAGGATGACTGGCTGGACGGTTTCTTCGGTCAATCTGGACTGGACGTCGCTCTTCATGATTGTCATGTTGTGAGCGAAGTAAAATCATGTCAATTATTATATTGTAATGATTCAATGATTGTCCTGGGGTTGCTCTAGCCGATCGAACCGACGTCGTAGACCGGCGGCAGTTGCTCAAAGGCCTGCCGCACGGTTGTCAGCGCCTTGGCCAGGCTTGCATGGTTCAGGCGTCCGCCCAAACAGATACGAATGCCGCCACCATGACCCGGTCCGGCAATGAAGGGTTCGGACGGCGTGACGGCGACTTTCTGGTTGGTGAGCGAACGGACCAGGCCTTCCTCGGACCAGTGCGGCGGGACCTTGAGCCAGGCGCAGAGCGAGAGCGGATGACTGGAGGCGATATGGTCGCCGAGGATTTCTGTCGCGATGTTTTGGCGTGCCTTTGCTTCGTCACGCTGGATTTCGAGCAGACGCTGCGCCGTGCCGTTCTCGACCCATCGTGTTGCGATTTCGCCGGTCAGATAGGTGCCGCTCCAACTCGATACGCGCAGGATTGAGGCGGCGCGAATGGAATAGGCGGGTGGCACAACGAGATAGCCAACGCGCAACCCTGTCAGCACCACCTTGGTGAAGCTCGTGACGAAGAAACCGAGATCAGGCAGCATTTCCGTGATCGAAGGCAGGTCCTCTTCGATCAGTGGTCGATAGACCTCGTCTTCGATGACGAACACGCCATGACGTGCCGCAATCGCGGCTATCTGATGCCTGCGTTCTGCACCCGAGACGTGACCTGTCGGATTATTGAGGGTTGGAATAAGCACCAATGCCCGGACACCGCCTGCTGCGCACGCGGCTTCCAGTGCATCGGGCAAAATGCCCTCATTGTCGGTAGGCAGGCCCTTCAGGCTGAAGCCGAGTATATTGGAAAGTCCGATGATGCCGTGATCGGTGAGATTTTCGCTCAAGACGACATCGCCGGAGCGGACGATGCAGCTCAGGGCGAGAAAAATGCCGTGGGCGGCGCCGTTGGTGAGGAGAACGCGTTCCACCCCGGCCGCGACGCCGAGCGTGCATAGCCAGATGCGCGCCGTCTCTCGATGACGATCAAGGCCGGCGATCGGGCGGCATGGGCGCATGAAGCTTGCATTGTCGCCTTCGGAAAGCTCACGAAGGATCTCGCGAGATGCGGCCTCGTGCGCATCGAGATAGACGCCGCGAATAATGGAAAGGTCGTGCACTTCGTTGGCACTATGGTCAAGCATCATGCGGCCGGCGCGGTCGGTCACGCGTGTCTTGACGAAGGTACCGCGACCGATCTCACCACTTAGATAGCCGAGCCGCTCAGCCTCCTTGTAGGAGAGGCTGACCGTCTGGACCGAAAGTCCGAGTTCGCGCGCCAGATCGCGATGCGTCGGCATGCGATCCATCGGCTTGAGAACGCCGGCATCAATATCGGCGATGATGCGCTCGGTGAGCGCCGCATGTTTCGTCTCACCCCTTTGCTTGGAAAGGTGCGGCCGCCATGCCACCGGCTTGGTCGCCGCGATCGGAACAAGGTTGAGGGGATTGGCTTGACGTCGCATGAAATTGGCTCGTTTTGAGGACGGCTATTTCATGACATTATGCACGCTTCGTCTCAAAGATGAAGCATTATGCAGCCTGGGCCGCAATTGCATCCGGAATAATCACGATCGCTGCGATTTGCTCGGTAACAGGCATGGCCGAGCGGGACTTGTCCCGCCCGGCAGTCATGCCTGCGTCAAATCGTTTCGCCAGCCTGGACCAAATCGTCCATGACCGAGCGCACAGCGGATTCGGCGATGGCAATGATCTCGTCGACCTCTTCCTTCGTCGTGACGAGGGGCGGCGCAAAGCCCAGAATATCGCCATGCGGCATGGCACGGGCAATCAGTCCACGATTGCGCGCTGCCTTCGAGATACGTGCACCGACAGCAAGGCCGGGCGCAAAGCGCGTCTTCTTTTCCCGATCCGCCACAAATTCGATGGCGCCCATCAAGCCGACGCCTCGCACTTCGCCGACAATGGGAAGCTGAGCGAACTTTTCCTTCAGCTGTGCTTGGAAATAGGTGCCAACCGTGCGTGCATTCCCGGGCAGATCCTCCTTCTCGACGATGTCGAGAACGGCGTTGGCTGCAGCAGCGCCAATCGGGTGGCCGGAATAGGTGTAGCCATGCGAGAAAGCGCCGACGCGGTCGGCACCTTCTTCCATCACCTTGTAGACCTTTTCGCCGACGATGGCGGCCGACAGGGGGAAGTAGGCCGAGGTAAGGCCTTTGGCGACTGTGATCAGATCAGGTTCGATGCCGTAATGCTGCGACCCGAACATTGAGCCTGTACGTCCGAAACCGGTGATGACTTCGTCGGCGATGAGCAGGATGTCGTATTTCTTGAGGACCTTTTGCACTTCGTCCCAATAGCCCTGCGGCGGTGGAGTGATACCGCCGGTGCCAAGTACGGGCTCGGCGATGAAAGCGCCGATGGTGTCAGGGTCTTCGCGCAGGATCAGCGCTTCAAGTTCGTCGGCACGGCGCTTGGAGAATTCGAGTTCCGTTTCGCCTGCGTCGGCGCCCCAATAATGATGCGGCGCGCCGGTGTGAAGAATGCCGGCACGCGGCAGGTCCATGTGGTCATGGTAAAAACTCATGCCGGTCATCGAGCCGGAGACGACGCTGCAACCATGGTAACCCCGTTCGCGGGAGATGATCTTCTTCTTGTTCGGCGTGCCGCGCAGGTTGCTGTAGTACCAGACGAGCTTGGCTTGGGTTTCGTTGGCGTCGGAACCCGACATGCCGTAGAAAACCTTGCTCATCCGGCCTGGCGCCATTTTCACCAGACGGTCGGAGAGGATCGCAAGTTCATCCGTCGTGTGGGCGGCATAGGTATGGTAATAGGCGAGGCGATAGGCCTGGCGCGAGATGGCCTCGGCAACTTCGGTGCGGCCATAGCCGACATTGACGCAGTAAAGACCGGCGAAGCCGTCGATCAGCTGGTTCCCCTGTGCATCCTGAATGCGGATGCCCTTGCCGGTTTCGACGATCGTCGGATCGCCCAATTTGCCGCTGGCGAAATCTTTGATCTGCGTAAAGGGATGCAGGACCGATTTGCGGTCCATCTCGGCGATCTGATCGAGGTTGGTGGTCATAGCAGCGGATCCTTTCATGCAGCGAGATTGCCGAAGCAGACATATTTTGCTTCGAGATATTCCAGGAGGCCGTGGCGCGAGCCTTCGCGACCAAGGCCGGATTGCTTCCAGCCACCAAAGGGTATCGAGGCGCCGGTGAATTTCGGCGTGTTGACGGCGATCATGCCGTATTCCAGCCGGTCGGTAAGGCGCATCGCGCGACCAAGATCATTGGTGTAGACGTAGGCTGCCAGCCCCATTTCGGTGGCATTGGCACGGGCGAGCACGTCCTGCTCGTCATCGAACGGCAGTATTGCGGCAACTGGGCCGAAGGTCTCTTCGCGTGCGATCAGCATGTCATCGGTGACATCGGCAAGCACGGTCGGTGTGACGAAATTGCCGCCAAGCGGGCTGTCCTGTCCGCCGCAGACGAGGCGTGCGCCGGCGGAGAGTGCCTGTGCAATCTGCTGGCGGCATTTTTCGGCTACCGAAGGGCGGGTCATCGGCCCGATATCGGTGTGGGGTTCGAGGCCGTGACCGACTTTAAGCTCCAGGGTCGCCTTGGCGAAGGCGTCGACGAACCGATCGTAATGCCCGCGTTGGACGTAAATCCTGTTGGCGGCGAGGCAATCCTGCCCTGACGTGGCAAATTTTGCGCCGATACAGCCCTTTACAGCGTCGGAAAGCCCGGCGTCGTCGAACAGGATGAAAGGTGCATGGCCGCCAAGTTCCAACGAGGCCTTCTTCACGGTTGCGGCCGACTGCGTGAGCAAGATGCGCCCGACCTCGGTGGAGCCGGTAAAGGAAAATGCGCGCACGTCCGTGTCTTCCAGCAGACGGCGTGCAAGCGGGGCAGCTTCGCCGGTGAGAACCTGGAATACGCCAGCGGGCATCCCGGCCTCCTGCGCGAGCTTTGCCAGAGCAAGCGCCGATAGCGGCGTTTCCGGAGCAGGCTTGACGATCATGGTGCAGCCGGCCGCGAGAGCCGCGCCCGCCTTGCGGGTAATCATGGCGGAGGGAAAGTTCCACGGCGTGATCGCAACGGTGACGCCAAGCGGCTGCATCTGTACCGAGAGGCGGCTGCCTGGCAGGTGGCTCGGGATCGTTTCGCCATAGGCGCGCTCACCTTCGGCGGCAAACCAGTCGAGGAAATTCGCGGCATAGGAAATCTCGCCAAGTGCCTCTGCCAGCGGCTTGCCCTGTTCGGCCGTCATGATAACAGCGAGATCCTGCGCGTTATCGCGCATCAGCTTGCCCCAGATGCGAAGGATCTGGCCCCGCTCGACGGGAAGCTTGTCACGCCAAGCGAGAAAGGCGTTCTTCGCAGCGTCGACGGCAGCATCGGCGTCTTCAAGCGAGCAGGCCGCCACATCGACGAGGTGTTCGCCGGTTGCAGGATCGACGACGCCCAGCGTCTCCGCGCGTGCTGCCCATGTGCCGCTCAGAAAGGCACGGCGCTCGATCAGATCGGGTCGTTTCAGGTTGTTCAGCGCAGCGCTGGCGATACCTTTCATGCGGGGCTCCAAATTAGGTTTACAAAGAGACTAGTCGTAGGACATGATCGCCTGGCTGCATTGATTTGACCTTCCGTGCAGGAATTGTGCTCAATTTTGGCTCTTGGCGCAGGATTTCTGCATGACTACTCTCGATAGAGCGGACAGAGCGCTGCTTGAGGCTGTTCAAAAGAACAATCGCATGACGTCAGAAGAGCTGGCGCAAATTGTCAATCTCTCACCGACGGCTTGTCAGCGGCGCCTGAAGCGGCTGCGTGAAGAAGGGGTGATCGAGGCAGATGTGTCGATCGTCTCGCCAAAGGCCGGGGGCCGCGGTATCACCATGATCGTGCTTGTCTCGCTAGAGCGCGAACGCGCGGACATCGTTGATCGATTCAAGGCAGCGATCCGCGCCACTCGGGAAGTCATGATCGGCTACTACGTGACGGGCGATGCCGATTTCATTCTGGTTATTACCGCGAAGGACATGGAGGACTACGAAGCCTTCACACGTCGGTTTTTCTACGAGAACCACGATATTAGAGGTTTCAAAACCATGGTGGTAATGGATCGAGTGAAAGCTGGCTTTGCTTTCCCGATCGAGGATTGATCGCCGTCTGCGCACAGCCTTGCTCCGCATGTCGTCCGGCACATATCCGGCTAGCGGGTCATCGAAGGTCCATCTCTTCGACCAACAAAGCGAACAAGGGATAAACTGAAGGGCGGACGGGCGAACAACGACGAACCCACATCAGATTTGCTTGAACCTAGGTACAAAGCGTTTGTAGATATCTACCATATTCGCTCTTGCCCAGCTTCTTGCCGACGGCCTCCAGTTGCTTGTCATCTATAAAGCCCCTGCGCCAAGCGACCTCTTCAGGGCTGTTGATCTTGATGCCCTGCCGCTTCTGCAGAGTGCCGACAAAATTGCCTGCTTCCAACAAACTCTCAGGCGTCCCGGTGTCGAGCCAAGCAAAACCGCGGCCCATTTGTTCGACGTTCAACTTGCCACGTTCGAGATAGACTCGGTTGATATCGGTGATCTCCAGTTCACCGCGCAGCGATGGCTTGAGGTTTGCGGCAATGTCGACCACGTCCTTGTCGTAAAAATAGAGTCCGGTAACCGCCCAGTTGGATTTCGGGACAGTCGGCTTTTCGACGATCGAGATCGCCTTCATTGCCTTGTCGAACTCGACAACGCCATAACGTTCCGGATCGTGAACATGATAGGCGAACACTGTCGCACCATCGTTGCGCGCCGCAGCGCTTTCAAAAAGCTTTGTGATGCCATGGCCGTAGAAAATGTTATCACCGAGAATGAGACAGGACTGATCCGATCCGACAAAATCGGCACCGATGATGTAAGCTTGAGCAAGACCTGCAGGTGAAGGCTGTTCCG
Source organism: Neorhizobium sp. T25_13 (assembly GCF_002968675.1). Classification (NCBI taxonomy): domain Bacteria; kingdom Pseudomonadati; phylum Pseudomonadota; class Alphaproteobacteria; order Hyphomicrobiales; family Rhizobiaceae; genus Neorhizobium; species Neorhizobium sp. T25_13. The sequence continues at coordinate 323,659 of NZ_PVBI01000001.1, read as the reverse complement.
CATAGGAAAGCGAGATTCCCCAGGCCGAACCGTCACCTAACAGGCCGCGAAAATCGGGCAGATCATGCGGCGTGCAGATGATGAGGATGTCGCGTATTCCGGCTAGCATCAACGTCGAGAGCGGATAATAGATCATCGGCTTGTCATAGACGGGCATTAGCTGTTTCGACGTGACAAGCGTCATCGGATGCAGCCGCGTCCCGTTGCCGCCAGCCAGAATGATACCCTTCATCGACAATTCTCCTCAAAATGCCTCTTCCATGCCGGCCTGTTTTCCGGCGCACCGCTGGCCAAGAGCCGTTGCAACGTGGTCGCGGTCGCGATTTTCCAGTTGGGCAGTCGAACACCGTGAATCCGTTCGAGCTTGCTGCAATCCAATCTCGAATTGGTTGGCCTGCGAGCCGGTGTCGGATATTGCGCAGTCGGGATCGGATGGACGATCGCAGACGGGCCACCCATCTCGGCAGATATGCGGAAGATCTCGGAAGCAAAGTCTGCCCAGCTGGCTTCACCGCTTCCCGCTAGGTGGAATATACCGCGCAGGCGCTGGTCCCGTGACGACAGCAAATTGTCGGCAACCGTTAATATGGCATCGGCGATATCGAGTGCAGATGTTGGATTGCCGTATTGATCGGCGACGACAGCGAGTTCGTCACGACTTCCGGCAAGATGTAACATCGTGCGCAAAAAGTTCTTGTTAAAGGGGCTGTAGATCCACGCAGTCCTGAGGATGACGTAATCCGCCCCCGACGCGTCGAGACAACGTTCGCCTTCAAGCTTCGATCGACCATAAACACAGAGGGGCGCGACAGGGTCGCTCTCTTGATAAGGCGAAGACTTATCGCCGTCGAAGACATAGTCCGTCGAAAAGTGAATAACCGGCACATTAAGCTTGGTCGCTACGCGACCGATCTCATTTATGGCCGCACTGTTGACGACAAAAGCTTTGGCCGCGTCGCTTTCCGCTTGGTCGACGGCGGTATAGGCGGCAGCGGAGATGATCAGTTCAGGTCTCGCTTCCACAAGAGCTTTTTCGATCGTTCCGATATTGGCAAGGTCGAGATCGGGTCGAGCTAGCGGGATAATTTTTATCTCGCCGTGGCGCTCGGCTCGCTCGATCAGAGACTGTGCGACCTGCCCGCCACGTCCGGTGACCACATACCGCCGCGCCATCATTTGCCTCCGGATCGATGAAGGAGGCCGAGCCGGCCACCACCGTAGCCCTGACGAAGCGGTGCCCACCACCATTCGTTTTCCAGGTACCAGTTGACGGTCTTTTCGATCCCGGTATCGAAATTTTCTTCTGCCTTCCAACCCAATTCCGCCTCCAGCTTGGTGGCGTCGATCGCGTAGCGTGCGTCATGCCCGGGCCGGTCCGTGACATGGGTAATCAGTCGCTCGTGTGGGGCATTCTGCGGCCGCAGGGTATCCATGATCCAGCAGATGTGCTTGACCACCTCTATGTTGCTCCGCTCATTACGGCCGCCGATATTGTACGTTTCGCCGATCCTCCCGCGTTCGGCGATGAGGTCCAGCGCCCTTGCGTGGTCCTCGACAAATAGCCAGTCGCGGATGTTGGCGCCGTTGCCGTAAACAGGCAGCGATTTGCCCTCAAGAGCATTCAGCACAATCAGCGGGATCAGTTTTTCAGGGAAGTGATAAGGGCCGTAATTGTTCGAGCAGTTGGAGACAATAACCGGCATGCGATAGGTGCGGGCCCACGCTTTTGCCAGGTGATCAGAGGCTGCTTTGGACGCTGAATAGGGAGAAGAGGGATCGTAGGGGGTTTCTTCGGTGAACAATCCGCCCTCGCCGAGAGAGCCATACACCTCGTCGGTAGAGACGTGGAGAAAGCGGAATTCTGTTTTAGCTTTGCCGAAGAGATCCTGCCAGTGGTGCCGGGCTGCCTCCAGCAAGGTAAATGAGCCGACGACGTTGGTTTCGATGAAGTCGCGGGCGCCAGTTATAGAGCGGTCCACATGGCTCTCCGCCGCCAGATGCATGACTCGGTTGGGTTTGAAACTGTCGAACGCCTCCTGCATCGCCGCTCGATTGCAAATGTCTGCCTGAAGGAAACGATGCCGCGGATTGCTTTCGACGGTGGCGAGCGACGCCACGTTGCCGGCATAAGTCAGCTTATCTACGGTCAAGACGTCGTAGTTTCTGACGAGAACCAGATGACGCACGACAGCCGATCCGATGAACCCGGCTCCGCCGGTAACGAGGACGCGCATTGCATGCTCCCTAGCTGCCACTTGCTATTGTGAATGAAGTCGCCTCAAGCTCGGCGAGACGTGGTTGCATCCGATCTCTCTGCGAAAGCACGGCGCTTTCTGCTGTCACCGGCCACCTGATGCTGAGCTCGGGGTCATTCCACAATATTCCGCGGTCATGGTCGCGGCTGTAGTAGTCCGTTACCTTGTAGGAGATGATGCTGTTAGGCTGGAGAGTGCAGAACCCATGTGCAAACCCGGCGGGAATCCAGACTTGGCAACCGTTCTCGGCGGTCAGTTCCGCTTGGACATATTGTCCAAAAGTCGGTGATCCTCTCCGGATGTCGACTGCGACGTCGAGGATGGAACCGGCGATGCACCGGACCAGCTTTCCTTGAGCGCGAGGTTCAATCTGAAAGTGCAATCCTCTCACCGTTCCAGCGTCTACGGAAAGCGACTGGTTATCCTGGACGAAATTGAAGGTACCGATGTTTTGACCAAAGACGTCAGAACGAAAAGTCTCTGAAAAGTAGCCGCGATGGTCTCCATTTCTTTGCGGCGTCACCAGCACGACGTCGGCGATTTTCGTCCGTTCAAATTGCATGTCTTCCTCGCACTCAGATCGCTAGATCATCTCAAAGAGCTTTTCGTTTTTGTGCCGTTGCAACGAAGCCGGTCTCGTCTTCTCCAGGGGAACGCATGCAGGCGAGAAACATCTTGTGTGAACGCAGGGTGCGGTTGGTGTTTTCCGAGCCGGATAAAATTCCCATAGCCAAGAATGGGAGATTAACAAATAGATATTCCTATAGAGCGTGTAAATATGTTATTGATGTTAAGCAACATTTTACGAAAATCGCGCGATGGAACAAATATAGTTCAAAAATTGAATTATTTTTATTCCATAATTGCTTGATGGTGACCGTATGATCATATTTTCGGATGAAAACCTAGAGGTGATACATCATTCCGGGTCGTCTCCATATCTTCTCGTCACGTTTAACGAAATGGAGATGAGGGCGAACGGCAGTCGTTTCTGGGGGCAGCGATTGTGCGAGAAGGCCGGCATTTCGGCGCTCGGCTTCATCAGCAGGCGGCCGAACTGGTTTCCAGCGGCGAGCGTCGTCAAGGCGGTCGAGGCGGCCGCGCCCATACTTCACGCGACATCGGAGCGGATCCTCTATGGGCATTCGCAGGGCGGCTATGCGGCATTGCGCTATCGGAGGCGCTTCAACGCCACAGTTGCCGTCGCCTTCTGCCCGCAAGTCTCCATCGATCCGAAGGCTGTTCCCTTCGACGGCAGGTTTGCGCGCCATTTCTCGCCCGACCTTCATGCCAATATGGGGATCGCGCCTGATCACGCGGCAGGCCGGGCCTATCTGTTCTTCGATCCGTTTCACACCGTCGATCACCAGCACGCGGTTCGGATCACGGCGCTACAGGAGAGGACCCGACTGGTGCCTGTCCATATGACCGGCCATGGCACCGTTCGCGCCTTTACCGGGACCTCGCGCGCGCTGTCGCTGATCGAGGCCTGCCGCGCAGACGATCTTCCGGGTCTGCGCCGTCTCGCCCGTGCAGCGCGCGTGACCGCGCCAATGCGGCCCTATCAGATCGCCATGACGGCGATTGCTCGGCATCGGGCCTGGGCCGACAGGTTTCACGCGCGCTTCGGACCAAATTTTTCTCCTGTCGAGCAGGCAAACTTCCTCTACCATCGGGCCAACCGCCATATTCGCGACGGTGAGCTTGTGACGGCGCGGGCCATGCTTGCAGACGCCATGGCGTATCAGCCGGACAATCTCGGCTTCGGCCGCCGGCTAGAAGAACTGGACGGCCGTATCGCGCGTCTCAGAGCGGCAGGGGCCGCGCATTCGTAACCGAATGTTGCTGAGCCTGCCGAGGCAAGGCAGCCTTCGCGAAGAAGGGACTCTTAGCGTTTCTCGAAACGAGTGTCTTAAAGCACGGGCGAGAGAAGCTTGGGGCTCTCGGCGATTGCGGCATCGAGTTTCCGCCGTAGCAATGTGCGATAGAGTTTGACGTGTTCGCGCGCGCAGGCGGCGCGGTCCGCGGGTTGGCGCATGGAACCGCGCAGCCGCTCCCAGATCTTGCCATCGCCCAGCACCTCAACGATGCGATCCGCGAGATCCTGGCTGCTGCCTGCCCGGAAGTGCAGCCCGTCCTTTCCGTCGCGCACCTTCTCGGCTATTCCGCCGATATCGGAGCAGATCATCGGCCTGCGGTGGAGCAGAGCTTCCTGAATGACAACGGGCGAGTTTTCCCACCAGACGGACGGCAGAACCACCCAGTCGACGGAACGCATGAGACGCGGCACGTCCGCGTTCTGGTAGGCGCCGTAGAAGCGAACGCGGTGGCCGGCGTCGGCGATGAGCTTCTTGATACGTTCCTGGAACTCGGCCGGCTGTCGCTCAAGATTGCCGCCAAAGATCATCAGGCAGGAGTCTTCGCCCCACATTTCCTTTGGGATGCGCGAGACGGCCTCGATCAGCAGATCGGCGCCCTTGAACGGCGTCATTTGTCCGAAATAGGCAAACCGGTTGCGGCGCGGCTTGAGACCTTGAACCTCGCGCGCGGGCGCCGCCGTTTCCATGGCGATGCCGTTTTCGATCACGCTGATCTTGTCTCTTTCGATGCCCCATGCGGCGTAACGATCCGCCAGGAACCGGCTGGGGGAGATGAAAGCGTCGGCAAGGCCGAGCATGCCGCGGGCGAACAGTTCCCGCTTCAGGAAGCGCGAGACGGGGATATCTGGAAAGCAGCCGTGGCAGGCGACCGGGGACGCGGTTTCACAGAGCTGGCCGGAAGGCCGTTTCACCATCTGCCCGTGATTGTGGCAGATCGACAGATATTCATGGAAGGTGACGATGATGGCGGCGTGCGGAAACGCTTCTCTCAAGGCGTAGAGCGCTTCAAGGCCGATACCGAGAATATGATGGAAATGGATGACATGGGGCCTGAGATCGCGCGCAAAACGCAAGAGGTCCCGGCTGATCGCCTGCGTATCGCCGTTGGAAAGGAAGAAGTGGTCGTAATCATCCGTGTGGAACAGCAATTCGTCCTCGACAAGGCGCAGGCTCATCAGCGCGGATGCGGCGTGCCGCGGCACCGGGTGTCCGATCCGAGCCAGATAAACCGATTCCACGTTCGGCAATGCTTTCAGGCCGAGATGCAGGTTGTGGGACGCGATTTCCGCCCCGCCGAGCGAGACCGACGGATGTGCATGCGAGACGACAAGGACGCGAAGCTGCTCGTTCATGCGGGCCTCTTTTCCAGGTGCTTTTCAACGGTGAGGATAGGCAGCCATTGGCTCTTGAAGATCTTTCGGTCGATCTCCTCCACCAAAGCCGCCATCGCGGGACTGTCGCCGGCGCGTGCGTCGTCGCAGCCCCACATCTGCACGGACGGCAGCAAATAGGAGTCGAACCCGGACCGGCTGAGACGGAGGCCGAGATCCAGACCCTTTTCCTGCGTGCCGAGATAGCCGCCGGAAAAGCCGCCCGCGCGCGACAGGGCGTCGCGGGGCATGATGCAGCATTCGAGCGATGCCGCGGCGATGCCGGTTACCTTCATGTCGGTCACCGCTTTGAGCGGGTATCCGGCGTAGCGGCCCACGACCGGTTGGTCGTCGTTGCCGTCGTCGATCCAGGTTCCCGCCCAGCGAACCGAATGGTCTTCGTAAGCCAGGACGGGCGAGACGATGCTTCCTTTCATCGTGGAAGCCGCGGCGACAAGCTTGCCATACCAGCCTGTCCCGTGCGGAATCAACGAGGCGGAGAGCGACACGACCGTTTCACAGGAAAGCGCCTGCGTGCCCGCTTCCAGCATGTCGTAGACGTCGCCCGTTCCCTTCGTCGATACCATCCTGACTGAAAGGCGATAGAAACGTGCGAGTTCCTTGAGGCGGGCGGCCTGCCTGCGAAACCGCTCGGCGGGCATGGCGATTACGATCGGAGCGCCCCGGGTTTCCGGATCGAGCGCAAGCAGGGCGAGCAGCGGGGAGATGTCTTCCTCGCTCTCGCCTACGGCGATGATAATCGGCGGGCCGTTTTCTTCATCGAAGAATCCGGCATCTATGATGGTTTCGATGACCGGCGCCGATCGTCCTGATGATTGTTTGAGGAACGGAACGATGTGTGTATCAACGATCCCTGGCAGTGCGCTGTTGGCGGGATCGATCGAGCCGATCTGGCGCAATGCCGCCGAACGTGCCGAAAGGCGTGTCGGTTTTATCGGCAGAAACGCACGGCGCGAATCCTGCAGCGTCAGTTCAAAATAAGTGGGGGCACCGGGATCTTCAGCCGATAACTGGGCGTGGGCGATGAAGCCGTGGGCGCGCTGATCTCCGCGGAGACCCGGCACAAGATGCGCCTGGTCGTTGAAACTGTCCGTGACGTCGGGGCGATCGAAGCGCGTCCAGTGTTCGTCGAGGCGGGTCGCAGCATCGCATCGGCGCAGTCTAACCGTCGCGACGTGGCCATCGGGGTCATAAAGCCAGCCGGAGATGAGGAGATTTCCCACATCGGCCTCGAATATGCTGTCTATCCCCATCCGGACGGGATAGGGCAGGCCGGAGATGGTTTCCTTGCCCTCAAAGCTGTTGGCGGCGGCCCGCAGCGACAGGAGCACGTCCGGCGTGCCATGAGTGCGCATCAGGACCGACCGGATATGTTCGGGAGTTTCCTGCGGATCAGCGATGCGCTTGCGAGGGTGGACCGCAACATGCCTCCAGCCGGTGCGCCCTCGAAAGATCAGACCTTCAATGTCGGCCGCACGGGCAGCCTCGTCCGTCTCGAGAAGGCCGACAAAACCGGTGGCGCCATCAGGAGCGTCGGGACGTGCAAAGGTGGCTATACCGCATTCCGCGACCACCGGTGTCGCCCTTCCGATCAGGGACATCCGGCAAGACCCGGGCGCCATGCCGCGGCTCCAACCCTGCAGGAATGTCACGCCGTCATGGCTCTCGCCGATCAACTCGACGAAGCCATCAGTGGCGTGGGTCGCCTGTAAAAGCGCAGTTATGGTGAGAAGCCTGCGGCGGCTGAGATTGCCGGTCATCAGCGCGTCCACGAGCCGGTTTATGACGGCGGTCGACTGAGATCCGGCGGCCTCGAGCACGAGCGCGGCTGCTTCCTCCGTTGAGGCAAGGCGGGACGCAAAGATGTAGGGCGTGCTCGTCTGCTTCTCTCCAAAGCGGATCGTGGTCATGGCAAGGTCGGTGTCCCCTCCCGGAAGGAGCGCCGCAAAGCCGTGCTTGGCCCGCGGTGAGGATGCGGCCGATCGCCATTCCGACACAAATGCATTTCGCGTGTCGGCCTGGTCTTCGCCGACGCCAACCGTCACGTCACCGGCCGGGACTTGGCCGAGGCCGATAACGAGCAGGGTTGTCTCGTCGACGCGGCAGCCGATGACCCTTCCGGAGCGCATCGCCCTGCTCGTCCCCTGCTTGGCGGGCGCTGGTTTGGCGACCAGGGGGCTGGTGACCGGAGGATTGGTAACCGTGGGGGATTGTTCCGTAACCAGCATGCATTGCCCTCCCTCGGTCAAATCCTGGCAATCAGCGCAAGGCCGGCGCCAGCGGCAAATCCGACCAGAACGAACAGCAGCAACAGCATGGGTTTGAATTCAGCGCTCGCCCGCTTCTTCAATGTATTCAGGTTCTTCTCCATCCCCGCCACGACCCCGTCCAGCCGCATCAGGTGGACATCGAGGTCATTCAGTCGTTGGCTGACCTCCACCTTGAGGTTTTCGACGGCGTTGCCGATTTCGGTCAGGCCGGTGGTTTCGGCCTTGTCTCCATCGATTTCCGGTGCGCGCTGCAGGGCGCGCTGCGAGACCTGCAACTGCCGCTGCGACGCCATCAGCACATCGAGCTTGTCGAGCACTTTTGCCAGCGGCGCTGCGATCAGGGCTTCAGCCGCCTGCTCGTTCGGCTGCGGAACACGCAGAGCCTGTTCGGAACCGCTTCCATTGCGCGCCATGACGACGACATCGTTGGCCCGCGAATGGAGGGGATCGGGCAGCGCGATTTCGAACGCGTGTTTGCCGTCGCCGATACCGTTGCGCCGCAGATCGGGACGGTTGCGATCGGCAACGGCCTCTGCAATTACCTTGCCATCGAGAAGGACACGAATGGACAGCCGTTGATCCGGCGCCATCGGGTCGAATGCCCAGCCGAAGATCGTACCCATGTCGACGGCGTCCACCCGGCCGTTCATCGGCTTGACGTTGTCCTGTTCGGATGCGGCATCCGGTCGTTCGGCGGGACTGGTCATGCGCTCTCCAATGCCTGAACCTGTGCCGTCTCCATCCACTTGAGATAGCGGCGGGCAGTCGTGTCGATGTCGTCGGGCTTGCGGGCGTTTTGCGCGAACAGGTGCAGCAGTTTCGGATCTTCCAGGATGTCGCGCATCGCCGCGGCGAGCGCCCGGGCATCATTGGGCGGGACGGTCAGGCCGTTGACGCCATGCTCGACCATTTCAGCCATTCCGCCGATATTGCTGGCGATGACCGGACGGCCTTGCGCCTGGGCTTCCTGAATGACCAGCGGTGCGTTCTCCCACCAGACCGAAGGAACGATGGTGCAATCGACCGCGGCCACCAGATCGCCGATATCTTCGCGTCGATAGGGGCCGCGGGCCTGCACGGATCCGGATGTTTCGGCAAAACGACTGTTGATCTCCTCGACGAACGCCTCGCTCTGGAAGGGCGCGCCGCCATGGACGCGAAGTTCGAAATCGAGGCCGTCGGCCAGAAGCTGACGCGCCGCCTCGAGCAAGACGGTCACCCCTTTCCAGGGGTTGAGATTGCCGAAATATCCGAAGACCGGCTTGCCGCCCTGGAGCAGATCTCTTCGCACGCCGGTCTTGCGGACGGGAATGCCATTGGGAATGACGCTGATCGTATCTGCCTCCAGTCCCCATTGCACGTAGCGGTCCCGCAAGAAGGCGCTCGGCGAGACGAAGTGGTCGACCGTGCTCAACAGAGCCTTCAGGTGGCGTTCGCGCAGAGCAAAGCGATCAAGCGGGATGTCCTTGAAGCAGGCATGGCAGCGGTCTGGGCTGGACTGGTGACAAAGCTCCTTGGTGCCAGTGCGCACCATCAGGCCGTCATGGTGGCAGATGGGGTAGTAGTCGTGGAGTGTCATGACGATCTGGCAGTCCGGCAGGGTGCGGCGGACGATGTGGGGAAACTCGGCGCCAAGCAGCAGCATGTGATGGAGATGAACCACATCCGGCCGGAAATCGCGCAGCAGCTCCGCTATGTCAGGCACGACACCATAGAGGTCGATCTGGCTCATGAAGAAGCGGTCGAAATGTCCGGACCACAGCAGGATTTCGTCTCCCGCCGAGCCGATGCTCTGGAAGCTCGTGCCTGGTCTCGCTTCGCGATGAATATGGTTCGTGGCACCGAGAAACAGAGCTTCATGGCCCTCGCGCTGATAGGCGCGGAACAGGTCATGGGCGAATATCTCGGTGCCGCCCGGGTGAAGGGACGGATGGTTGTGGGCAGCGACCAGAATGCGCTTGCTCATCGGCCATTTCCCCGGCGCTTCGCCACGATGAAGTCCTGATGGTGAGCCGCTTTGGTGCCGCGCCAATGGCCAAGCGATTTCAAGGCGACGGAGAGGCCAGCCCGTTCGAGCGCCTTGTCGAGAAAGCCGTCTTCGAAGCCGACTGCCGCAAGTGGCGCCTGGTTGGGTACAAACCAGCACGGGCTTTCGCCATAACGGCGGAACGCAAGGCGCGGATCGCGCCGCCCGTGCTCGTTTGCCGCCGCGATCCGGTCGACCACGAAGGCTGTCATGAACAATCGCCCACCGAATGCCAGGACCCTGCGAACCTCGGCGAGGTAGACGAGGACTTCCGCAGGAGGTAGGTGAGTGACCACCGACGTCATGATGACGAAGTCGAAATGGTGATCCGGAAAGGGAAGCCTCAGGGTCTTGCCGCTGACCTTGCCGGTCGGATTGTAGAGTTCGTGCGCGATATCCAGTCGCTGGAAGGCGAAATTGGAATAGGCGGGCGTGATCGTCCGCTGGCACCAGTCGATGCCGCCCTCGACCGGATCGATGCCGTCGTAGCGGCTCGTCTGCGGATCGAGATACTGGGTGAGCGGCACGGCCATCCGGCCGATACCGCAGCCGATGTCGAGCACGCGGGCCTCTTCGCGCAGGCCGCCGATACGGATGAAGTGCCCGAGGAATTCCGCGCCGATCGCACGAAAATCACCGTCACCTACGAAGACATTGGTGGGTTCCGGCTGCGGCAGAAAACGGTTGCCCCGAACGACGTCGAGCAGCCAGCGAACACGGTCCTCGTCGACCAGCCGAGCCGGCCTGGGAGGGTGCACGAGTGCTACCTGTGTCACGCTGCGTTCCTTTCCTGGTTTCTGCCGTTGGTGGCGGCGAGGCGATCTTGATCTCTGCCGAATTGGTTCGCCATCAGGTCGGTGATGTCGTCCTCCCAGCGTTGCGTGTGCAGCCACGAATTGTATTGGCTGGCGACGCCGCGCATATAGTCCTGGCTGCGGCGGATCGAGCGACGCTCGAAATGATACAGGCAGGCGGCCGGCTCATAGGCGATCTGGAGCCCGAGACGGCGGATCTTGAGGCAGAGGTCACTGTCCTCGTAGTCGCCGATTATGTAGTCCTCGGTGAAGCCGCCGACGCGCTCGTAGGTGGCCCTGCGGGTCACGAGGCAGGCGCCGGTGACGCCGGGAACTTCGCGGGCTTGTTGGGCGGGAGCATAGTCGCCGGGCATGCCCTTGTTGAAATGGTGGTTCAACCAGATTCCGCGCTGGTCGCGGCCAAAATACAGGCCCGCATGCTGCAGCGATCCATCTTCGAAGAGCAGTTTCGGACCGATGGCGCCGAGCCTGCTGTTTTCCAGCAGCGGGCGCGACAGCACCTGAAGCCAACCTGGTCCCTTTGGCACGACATCCGAATTGAGCATGACCAGAATGGCGCCGCGGGCAAAACGTGCGCCGGCATTGCAGGCCCGCGCGTAGCCGCTGTTGCGGTTCATGATGACCAGCTTCATCGGCAGCCCGTGCAGCAGGTGCAGGCCGCCCAGCATATGCTCCGTCTCATCCTGGATTTCCGGTGAATCGAGGACGAAGATGATCTCGGCATTGGCGACGAGCCATGGATCGGTGGCCATTCCCGACAGTTGGAAGCGCAGGAAATCGAGAACCTTGTAGAGGGGTATGACAATCGAAACGAGGGGTGTGGTTTCGGGCAGGCTGTAGTCCTTGGTGGAATCGACCTCTATGGTCTTGCCCAATCGCCGTTCTATGTCCTGCAGGGCGGGCGCGAGGATCGTGCGGAAGGCACTGTCGACTGCATGCTGCGGCGGCACGGCGCGCAGGACATGGTTTCGCTGCGTTGCGGGCTCGAAAGGCTGCGGCTTTGGTATCAGCGGCCTGACCGCTCCCGAAGCAAGGCGCAACTGAAATCGCGGCTGCAGGAGCGGGCCGGGGGATTCCGTCAGCGGGATCCAGGCAACGAAGCCGGTCACATCGGTCTTGCTCTTTTCATCCTTGCCTTCCGCCCATGCCGGGAATTTGTAGCTGTTTGCGTCAAGCGGCACGGCCGTGCCGTCCTCCTTGACGTAGTCGATGCCGGCGAAGGCGGATGACGGTGCATGAAACCAGCCGCCTGCCAGAAGGCCGTCGTCGAGCGCCAGGGCGAGATCGACCTCGCCCGACGGATGCATCGACGACTTGGCAATACGGGTTGCAGGCAATGGAGCGTTGACCTGAAGGTCGATCGCCGTCGCGGCGCTGCCTTCCGGCAAGGTGGCGAGACAACGGACGACCATTTCGCGCAGTTCCACGGCCTCACGGTTCTTGCTCCACCAGGTCTGAAGGCTGGGATGGCGAGGTTTGTCGTCAGCAAGCTGGCGGATTGCAGCACCATTCTTGCTCAGGAGGACGATCAGAAACGGAGGAGAGGGAAAAGGCGCCTCTGCAATGAAATGGCAGGGTTGCAGGCCGCTTTTCATTTTGCGTCCGAGGACAGGCCTTGCGGCCATGCGTGCGATCGAAGTCGCGCCGATCGCATAGATCGCTACGATGTCGCCGAGGTCCGGATTGATCGCCGTCTCGATCAGATGGCGTCCCTGGGCAACCTGGCAGACGATGCCGGCGGCCTGCGGTTCGGGCACGAGCGCATGAAGGGCGTCTTCGACGATCATATGGAATAGATGGTCACCGGTGATGCGAAAGGCGCTTCGCCAGACGGTCAGCAGGTTGTTGACGAACTTGATACGGGAACCCGGCGCAAGATCGGTAAACAGCGCTTCCACATCGAGGGGCGTGAGCATGCGTGCCGGCTGCATCATGACGGTTTCGACGATGCCGCCGTGTTCCGTGCAGATGTCCACATTCACCGGCTGCTGTTCCGGCCGCATCGCCCAGAACATGCGTTGCCTTCCGTGGCCGAGCGGAAGCATCATGCTGACCAGCGGTACCGGCGAGCGATTCATCGACAACAGGCACTTGGTGGTTGCGGGAAGGGCCGGGGGGAGATCCCAGACAAGGATGGCCAAATCCGTGCCGAGCCGAAAGATTTTTGCGTTTCTAAAAACGCCGGTGGCGTCTATCGCTTCGTCGAACGTCACACGCTGCCCCTCTGGATCGGAGTTGCGCGCCCCACGGGAGGAGGCAGGGCGCGCAGAAATCATGCTCAGTGAACAGTGAAGTAGTTCTCGGGATTGGCATGAATGTCGTCAGCGTCGACGTTGACCAATGTGAGCGTATCGCCATGGCCGAGATCCACGACGACATTGCCGCCGACCTGCGTGATGCGCGAGGCCAGATCGTCCGGCGAAGTCACGTCGAGGCCATTGATGCCCTTCGAGATCTGCAGGATATCCTCGCCAGCGGTGAAGTCGAGAATGACGTCATTGCCGCCGCCACCGCCGAAGACGAAGACGTCATTGCCAGCACCGCCGACAAGGAGGTCGTTGCCAGCGCCGCCATCGATGATGTCGTTGCCGTCGCCGCCGTAGAGGATGTCTGCACCCTTGCCGCCGGACAGAAGGTCACTGCCATGCCCGCCGAGCAGGGTGTCATTGCCCTTGTCGCCGTAAAGAAGATCATCACCCCAGCCGCCGACAAGATTGTCGTCGCCAGCTTCACCGTTCAACAAGTCGCTACCCTCGCCGCCGAACAGGGAATCATGTCCCTTTCCGCCGAACAGGATATCGTCACCCTCGCCGCCGAACACCATGTCGTGTCCGTTGCCGCTGTTTACGAAATCATCGCCCGCATGGGCGCGGATGAAGTCGTTGAAGCGGGAACCGAACAGGGCATCGTCGTATGCTCCGCCTTCCAATGTGGCCATCTGCCTCTCCTCTTCAGGTTTGTATGAGTGCGTTGTCGGCGCAGGGTGCGACGATTTCGCGCTTGAAATGTGCACTGCAAAAAACAGAAGTGCAAGCATAACCCGGAGCTAAAATGTCAGATGTTGGGAAATATATTTCCTGAATTGAATATTAATGGCACATTGTTTCGATAATGGGCCATCTTATAAATTAAAGTTGCCGTATTTTACTTTGGAATAACTTCAATATTTGAAATAATTTCTGCTATGCAGCATTTCTTGTAGCCTGGACACTAATCTTCCCTGAAAGCGCGATGGAAACTTTCGAGGACGGGAGAGGTGATGTAGTCGATCGCGCGGCGTGACGCGTGAATGATCAGCACTTCTGCCGGCATGCCGGGATAGAGGCGCACATCAGGGTTTGCCTCAAGCGATGCCGGGTCGAGTTTGGCGCGCGCGACGAAATAAGCACTGTTTGATTTCTCATCGACTGACTGGTCCGCGGCGACATACGTGATTGTACCTTCCATCGGCAGGCGGGACCGTTGGTTATAGGCCGTCAGCCGGACCTGGGTATGCGAGCCGACGGCAATGCTGTCGACGTCGCGAGGATTGACGCGCATCTCGACCAGCAGCGGTTCGTTTTCCGGGACGATCTCAAGCAACGGCTGGCCGGGCGTGACCGCGCTGCCGGGGGTGCGCAACAAGATGTTGCTGATGATGCCGTCCTGCGGAGAGCGGATTTCAAGCCGCCGCAGCACGTCCTTCGAAGCGGTGATCTGTTGTTCGACATCGGCAAGATCGACGCGTGCGGTGGTGATTTCGCCGGCAATCGTCGACTGAAAGTCGCTTTCGATCCCGGTCAGCGCAAGCTGTGCACCGGCTGCGGCCTTTTCGGATTGGGCCTTGTTGCCGACGAGCTCGCCCCTTTGCCTCGCGAGATCGCTGAGTCTGGAGTCGATCTCGATGACCTGCGTACGCGGTACGGCGCCTATCTTCACCAATGAGTCCATCGCCGCGCGGTGCTCCCTGATGAAGCCGATTTGCCGGTCGATCGCCTCGATCTGGATATCGTATGACGCTGCCAGTTCGAGGTGTTCCTCGATCGTTTTTCTCTGGACCTCGACGCGTCCGACCTTGGTCTCGCGCCGCTTTTCAAAAAATATCGTCTCCGCCCTGACGGAGTCATCCATCGCAACATCCCAGGCGTCGCCGAAATCGCTTGGAAAACTGATTTGCGGAGCGTCGTTCTGTTCGGATTTCAGTCGAGCCAGTTTGGCGATCAGGCCGATGCGCCGGGCCTGGAGCGACCGGAGGCTGGAACGGGCACGCGTATCCTCCAGTTCGATCAGGGGCTGACCGACTGTGACCTTGTCGCCCTCCTGGACGAGCAGTCGGTTCATCACCCCGCCTTCGAAATGGCTGATGGTTTTTCGTTTCGAATCGACGATGATCGTGCCGTTGGCGACCGTCGCGCTGCTGAGCTCAACCGAAAATCCCCAGGCAAAAAATCCCCCGAAGGACACGAGGATCGTGGCAAGCCCCGCAATGACGAGACCGCGCAGCGGTGAGCGGTTGTCGAATTGGTCGGACTCCAGGTTCGACGGGGAGGCATCCGGCAAGGCCGGCTGATATCGCTGGATTTGGCGCTCGGAAAGATCGGCGCGGATCGCGAGCGGCTTTTTCTCAACCAGGAGGGGTTTCTGCGCGGTCATATTGCGGATACCTCCCGGGTTGTTTCGCCCGGCGCCGCTACCGGAATCACGGACGTACGCGGTCCGAACTGGGTGATGCGGCCGTTTTCGAGCACGAGCAGCTTGTCGGCAACCTGCATGATGGCCGGCCGGTGAGCGATAATGATGACGATGGCGCCACTTTCGCGGGCGCGCTCGATCGCGCGGATAAGGGCCCGCTCGCCGATCGCGTCCAGATTTGCGTTCGGCTCGTCGAGCACGATGAGGCGAGGTTGATTGTAGAGGCAGCGCGCCAACGCGATGCGCTGCCGCTGGCCTCCGGAAAGGGTCAGATGTCCGTCGCCGACCGGCGTGTCGTATCCGAGCGGCAGGCGCCCGACCATTTCATGGATGTCGGCCAGTCGCGCCGCCTCCAGGACCTTGTATGGATCGCTGTCCGCCATTCGCCCGATGTTTTCCCGAATGGTGCCTTCCAGAAGCGAGACGGATTGCGGCAGGTATCCGACCACCTGGCCGAACGAGCTGCGCTCCCAGAGATAGGTATTGTTGCCGTCAAGGAAGACGCCACCGGATGTGGGGCGCAGGATACCGACCAGCAGGCGCGCAAGCGTCGATTTGCCCGCGGCGGAAGGGCCGATCACGCCCAGAACCTCGCCCGGAGAGAGGGAGAAAGAAATGCCCTTGATGATCGGCACATCCAGGCCGGGGGCCGCGTAAATGAGCTTGTCGACGACGATGTCGCCCGACGAATGCGGCGTCGGCATCGTCTGGCGGATCGCAACGTCCGCCGTGAGGATGGCCTCAAGGCGATGCCAGGCCGCTGCCGCCAGCACCCACTGCCGCCAATTGTCGATGAGCGAATCGAAAGGGATCAGGAGGCGCCCGGCCAGGATGCTCGATGCCATCATTGCACCGGGCGTGATTTCCTGCTGCAGCACCAGATAGGCACCGGCCGCCAGGGTAACGATCTGGATGGAATAGCGCAGGCTGCGGGTAATGGATGACATCGCCTTGCTCCTGCTCCCGCTCGTTTCATACGCGCTAAGGGCTTGCAGCTGCAGGGCACGCCAACGGGCCGCCAGGGCCGGCAGCATGCCCATTGCCTCGATTGCCTCGGAATGTCGCAGCGAAGCGCCAATCTTTGAGACCGCCTCGATATTCGTCTGATTCGCCTCCTTGGTGAGTTGGCGTGTCAAAATGTCCGTAACCAGTCCGCCGCAGAGAAGCAGAGCGGCGGAAACGGCTCCGATGAGGCCAAAGAGCGGATGCAAAAGGAAAAGGGCGCCGAGGAAAATCGGTGACCACGCCGCATCGAGAGGCGCAGTGACCGCTGACGAGGTCAAAAAGCTTCGCAATTCCGAGATGTCCCGAAGCGACTGGGTCGCGCGCGACAGGCCCTGGTCGACCGAGGCCTGAACGGCAGCCGCCAGGATGGGCATGTTCAGTCGGCGCACAAGCGCACTTCCCATGGCCTGGAACGAAAGGGCGCGGATGAATTCCAGAACACCGAGCACGATCAGGGCGCCTATGGCCAGGATGACGAGCATTCCCAGCGTGTCCATGCTCTGACTGTTAAGCACTCGGTCATGAACCTGCAGCATGAACAGAGGCATCGTCAGCTGTAATAAATTCAGACACACGCTGAGCGCAGCGGCATAAAGCAATCCCGACAAAAATACACGCTTGGCTTGCGATACTAGCAACCCTGGGCTGCTTTCTTTCCGACCTCTGCGAATTTGCCCCTTGATTGTTGTCTCATTTTGAACAGTATCGCGCATGGCAATTTGCCTCAGGTTAACGTTAGATCAATCAGTCGGAGGACGTTTTGGTTATAGCTAAACCGAAGGATAGTATTGCTTCCTCCAATCTGGCACATAACGGAGGGCTTGTGCAAGCTCATGGCGATTGGGGGGATTGGGCGTAGTTGAATATTACTTCAATTTTTGAAGTAGTTTCCTGAAACGGAGATTGGGATGAAAGAAGAAGTTGTGCTTAATTTGCCTGTAGAGCTGAGCGGCGAACTAACAGTTCAAATGGGTCAGGCGGCACAGACAGACCCCAAGCATCCTCAGGATGCCGAGTTTGGGGCCCTCCAACAGGTTACATATTTCGAACTCGCTCGCCTCATGGAGCGGGCAAGCAGGCGGTTCTCGGGTCTGATCCGTGCGGAGCTGACCAAGCTTCGGGTTGACGATATCGGGCCGGCACAGGCGATGATCCTGCTGGCAATCGGCGATTCGGAGCTCTCGGTCGCCGAGCTGCTGGATCGGGGCCATTATGTCGGCTCCAACGTTTCCTACTATCTGAAACAGCTTGGTGATGGTGACTACATCGATCGGGTTGCCTCCCAGCGCGACAAGCGGTCCGCACGCATCAAGTTGACGGAGAAGGGGCGGCAGCTCAGAGCCAATCTCCGGGAGGCCGCGATGACCTATGAGCGCGCGGTGAATCGGGGCGACCAGGAGCAGCGGATGCTTGAAACCGCCTTCCAGACACTGCATCAGCTCGAACTGGCCTGGGGCAGCACCTCACGGTACGGCGTTTGAGTAGTGGTGAGGCCGTGCGCCTCGCCGTGGGGGAATAGACGCGATGCACGTGGCGTTTGTTCATCGACGGGGTTTCGGCCAGTTCGCTGCCCTGGCCGCCCAGCTTGCACAGCTGGGCAATGAGGTCAGCCTCATCACCGAGACCATAGATCAGAAGATCCCTTCCGTTCGCGTCATTCGACATCGAGCGGAAGCGGGTCCGCGTGCGGATCCGCATATGGCCCGACACATGGCTACTCCCGATCACCATGCGCGAATCGGCCATCGCGTCGCCGAGACGCTCGATGCCATGGTGCGGCAGGGGCTGGTGCCCGATGTCGTCGTCGGCCATATCGGCTGGGGAAGCATGATGTTCCTGAAGGATGTGCTCCCGCAGGTGCCCGTATTGGGGTATTGCGAATTCTTCTATCGGTCGGAAGGGGCGGATATCGGGTTCTCCCCTGACGATCGGCCCGATCTGGAGACCCGCAAGAGACTGCGGCTGCGCAATATCGCGCAACTCCTGTCCCTTGAGGCCATCGAGGCCGGCATCAGCCCCACCCATTGGCAGAGAAGTCTTTATCCTGCCGACGCCCAGGGGCGCATTTCGGTGTGTCACGAGGGGATCGATACGGCGCGGTTTCGACCCGACCCGACAGCTTCGGCCACGCTTCCGGATGGGCGCGTACTGAGTGCCGATGGTCCTCCCATCGTCACCTTTGTCGCGCGCGATCTCGAGCCGTATCGCGGCTTCCCGCAGGTTCTGGAGGCTGCCGCCAAGGTCGTGCACCAGCGCCCCGATGCCCTGTTCATCTGCGTGGGAGGAGACGGTGTCAGCTATGGCGTGCCGCCGCCGGGCGGCGGGGCGTGGAAGGATCATCTCCTCAAGTCGCTGGACATACCGCGGGAGAATATAATCTTTCCCGGTGCGGTGCCGCATTCGCTCTTACGGCAGATCTACCAGATCTCCTCCGCGCATCTGTACCTGACCTATCCCTTTGTCCTGTCCTGGTCGGTGCTGGAGGCGATGGCCTGTGGCGCGCTGGTCATCGGGTCCGATACCGCACCCGTTCAGGAGGTCATACGCTCCGGGAAGAATGGTCTTTTGGTGCCGTTCTTCGACACCGATGCGCTCGCCGAGGCGATTCTCGGCGCCCTCGCCAATCCGGAACGTCACTTCGGGATGCGCGCTGCAGCGCGCCGGACTGTCGAGAGGCGTTTCCGGTTAGCGGAATGCCTCAACCGGCAGCAGAATATCATTGAAAAGCTGACCGGAAAGTCGTTTAGAGGCGATCAAGGAGCGGCTGCATAATTATTGCTTCAATTTTGAAAGTATATTTGGAGTTTATTTCTTTATATCGGTTGAATTTTGTTATTGTGCACTGCAATGTTAGTTGTTAGGCTTCCCTCGCAGACGCAGGATGACTTTGATAAAATTCGGTTATCCGGAATATTGTTCTTTGTTACAGGGTAATTCTTCAGGGGCGGTGCGTGCTAAATTTGACGTCTTCCGGCATTGGGAAACAACTGGTGACGAGAAAGCTGATCGCGGCATCGGCCCGGGATCGCTCCTGCTTCGAGGGAAGCGATATCGAACATCAGGTCGTTTTCCTCGATGCCGATGGCCTTCCTCCGGTGACATTGCAGAATGCTTTTCCATTGGTTGCCGTCGCCTATTCGGACGAGGGCGAGGCGGATCTGCAGGCGGGTTTGGCGCTGCTTGGACCACTGGGGACGATCCCGGCCGTTCCTATCCGGCGGCTTGATCCCGCAAACAGGCCGGAAAGCCTCCCGCTTCTGCAGGCTTTGACTGAAGGCAGTGTCGGCCGGCTTGCGCGATACAGCGCCTCGATCACCTCCGAGCTTGCGATCCTGAGAAGGGAACGAGAAGCGCTGCTGGAAAACTACAGAGCGCTCGAAGATGCGTTCCAGGCGCGAAACTGGGAGCCGGTTTCGGAGATTTTCTCCCACGATCCTTATGCCGATCCGAAGGACGAGGGGATCGGTCCGCTGCTTGCCGCGGCCTTTATCGAACAGCTTCTGCCGGTATCCAGCCTTGGCGTGGCGGGGTTTGCCCTTCACTTTCACGCGGTGCCCAGAATCAGCGGAGAGCTTGTCGTCGCGTTGAGCTATCTCGAGAGCGGCGAAGGGGTTGCCGAATGGACTGTCCCCTATGCGCAGCTCGTACCGAACTGGAATTTCTTCTCGTTGCCCCGCGCCTGTGGAGGAGCTGCACGTACGTTGAAGCTGCGGATTTCCGCGACCGGGCCGGAGACCGTCGGCCTTTCGCTCGGCTATCCGATCGCCGGCGAACGTTATTCGGCGCGCTCGGAACTTCCGCATCCGGATCTCGACCTGCGCCCGCTGGCGTTCAAGGTGTTCACGGGGTTGCCCGGGGTCAAGCCGACCAGAACACCCAACATGATAGCCCCGAGCAACCTGCTCGAAGGCCAGTACACTGTCGACTATCGCCTGGCGGTCGCGACCTTGAGCCAGATCGCCGACGTTTCGGTCACGCCCATCGTCCCGGAATTCCAGACGGTGCGCTTCCTCGAACATGAGCATGCCATCGTCTGCCATCCGTTGCCGAGCGGCATATCGGCCGGCGCAGTCAGCGGCGCCATCGAGCCGGGAACGATATCCTTTTCGGTGAGCGCCTTTATCGATCATCCGGAAGGCAAGCCCGCGGCGGTCAGCTTCCTGCTTGCGCCGGCAAATTCGAATGCGCGTTCCGAAGTGGCCGAGATCGCGCGAAAGGGCACGGCCAGACCGTCGGCATTCTTCAGCGGATGGCGCGAAGTCAGCTCCAGCGAGGTCGTCAACATCAATATCCAGCTGGATGAGCCCGTACGCGGCCCGATGGATCTGATGATCCTTAGCCGCGCAGTGACGGATTCTGTCGACTTCTCCTGGCTTAAAGTGTCCGGCTTCAGGATGGTCAAGCAATTTACGGAGGCCGCCGATGTCCGGTAACAGGGAGCCAGCGGACCTGATCGCCGTGGCCATGCCTCTCTACGGTCACGCGGCACTTGCTCTTGAGGCAATCGAATCGGTGCTTGCCTCGAATCCCGGCAACTGCCGTGTTGTCATCGTTGTCTCTGTCGACGGCGATCCTCGGCATGAGACGTTCGATCAGCTGCTGCTCTACGCCGCTGCCCATCCTTGCGTCCATGTCATATTCGGCCGCAACGCCGGCCCGGGCGGCGCACGCAATCGCGCCATCGATTACGTCATCGAGCATTTTCCCGAGGCGAAGGCCCTCTATTTCCTCGATGCCGACAACCGCATTCTTCCCGGCACGATCAAGACGCTTTACCAGCAGCTCGTCTCCAGCGGCTGCGGGTGGGTTTACACGAATATCGACACATTCTCGGTCAGCTGGCGCGCCCATTACGGCAATCGCTATTCGCGGCTGGTACACTGCATCACCGACAATATCTGCGATACGGGATCGATGATCTCGATCGAGGTTTTCAAGGACGGCGTCCGCTTCAATGACGACCGGCAGAACGGTTTCGAGGATTGGGAATTCTGGCTGTCGTGCATCGAGCACGGTTTCGTCGGCACGCCCTGCCACGACACCGTCTTCGAATACAGGCTGAGGGCGGAAAGCCGCTTCAAGGAGGCGAACCGCGACCGCGCCACATCGGTCAGCTTCCTGCGCAAGCGTCATATGCCGTTGTTCCAGCGCCCGATGCTGGTGGATTTCGAGCATGAGGATTGCCCGCGCTACCTGTTTGCGCGGACGGAAGACACGGCGATCTCCTTCTTCACCGATCCCACCAAACCACCGACGATGCTTCGCCTCGACGACATCATCCCGGCCTTCTGGGGCAATATCGGCGAGCCGGACAATGAACATTTTCCGCCATTCCTGGTCGCCGGAAGCGGCGCGGCGCTCGACCTTCTGCGGCGCTCGCGCATGCTGCCGAACGTGCTTGCTCATCTCGAGCGACTGAGCGAGGTGAGCAACGTCGTCTTCGTCCAGCTCGCCAACGATGCCGCCCAGCGCAAGATCGAGCCGGTCATTCATGGTCCGGGCGCACAAAAAATCGGCCCCGCCGATCTCGTTTTCCTGTCGACCCGGATCGCCCAGGACGTGGTCCAGAACAATGCTGTCGACTGGTTCGCCTCGATCGCAAGCCAGCAGGTATGGCCGACATCAGCCATTCTGAAAGTGCGCTTCCCTTTTCCAAGAAGCCTCCCGCGCCGCTCCCTCATCACGCCTCAGCAGGTGATGATCAATTGCCTCAACGCAATTGCCTCGAGCCCCCTCCGCGAGACGGCGGGTAGGCGGTGGACCTGGCGCCCCGCGCGGCTGGTACCCTATACCGATCTCCACAAGGCATTGCGCAAGGAGATCGGAGGATCGCCCGTCCTGCCGCTCGGGCATAACGAGGGCAAGCGCACCGTGGCGCTACTCGTGCCGAACGCCTCGTTCGGCGGGGCTGAAAAGGTCGTTTATGCCGCCGCCCGGGAGTTGAAGGCGGCCGGTTACGAAACCCACCTCTTCGTGCTCGGCACGTCCCGGATGGACGTGATCGACGAATTCGATTCCTGCTTCGATTACATCCATTTCTGGGAGGCGGGAATTCCGGCCTGGGGAGGGTCTGGTTCTTTCCTGGGACAGGACTTCATCGCCGAGGAGCATTCGGTCGACTGGCAGGCGCTCAAGGGGCAGCTTTCCGGCTTCGACCTGGTCATCAACAACCACGTGATGGCCGTCCATCCCCTTATCGCGCGACTGCGCTCCGAAGGCACGCGCACGGCCTGCTACCTGCACGTCGTGGACAACACGGCCTTCAAGAGGCCCGCCGGCCAGCCCTTCGCAGCGATTGCCCACGAGCATTGCTACGATGCCTTCCTGACCTGCTCCGAGCAGCTCAAGATCTATCTGCACAGCTACGGTGTCCCGCACGAGAAGGTCTTCGCCGTTGCGAACGGCGCGAGCTTCTCGGTGCCGCCCAAAGCCTTGGCGGAGGTCCTGGCCGTCAGGCGGATTGAGCGCAAGGACGACCGCTTGCGGATTCTTTACATGGGCCGGTTCGACCAGCAGAAGGGCATCGACAGGCTGGCGGCAGTGCTCGCGGAATTGCGGGCCTCCAACGTCGCCTTCGACGCCCGGGCCATCGGAGGGGAAATCCTCGCCGATTCCAGGGTCTCCTGGAGTGAGCGGCTGAAAGACCTCGGTGTCGACGTGCGTCCGCCGGTCTTTGCGAGCAAGGATCTGATCAAGGCGCTCGGCTGGGCCGATGTTCTCCTCATGCCGTCACGGTGGGAGGGCGCGCCGCTGATGATCGCCGAGGCACAGCAGCTCGGCTGCGTGCCAATCGCGACCGCGGTTGGCGCGGTGGACGAGCTCATTTGCGACGGCGAGGACGGCATACTCATCGATGCGGCTTCCGATCCTCAGATGGTGAGGGAGATGGCACGCATCATTGAAGAGGTCGCGCGCAATCGCGCACGCCTTGCGCCGCTCATGGAGGGCTGCATCAGAACCGCCGCGCACCGGTCTTGGACGTCCTCCTTCTCGGATTTCATCGCGTGGAGCGATCGGTCCGTGAAAAATTCGTCACTGTCCCGCGCCGCGATCTTTCGCGAGCAGGCGACGGCAAATCCCGTGGTCGCGGCAGCTGGCTGATCGCCGAGCCGCTTCTTTGAAACAGAAAGGTCTAGTCGAATGCGTCCGCGAATTCTCGTGACGGGTATTCCCGGTCACTACACGCGCCTTGCCAATGGCGCCCATGGTTCGACCGTCTCCTATTCGGAGCGGCAGAAGCAGCCGGAAACGAAAGAGGAGTTCCTGCAGGAGCTGGGCAACATCAGCAATACCGGGAACTACCTCATCGGCGAAGGCGCCCTGCGGGCGCTCGCTCCGCATGCCAAACAGGTTCCCTTCTGGCATCTCTACAATCTGAGCAAGAGCGGCAGCGGATTCGATGAGTTCAACGCCAATTTCGATATCTGCGTCTTCACCTGCGCGAACCTGTTGCGCAAGGGGCTTTCCGCGGATGCCGAGGCGGATGTTCTCAGCCGGCTCAACATGCCGATCGTCATGCTGGGCATCGGGTTGCAGAACCGCAAGGACCTGGAAAACAATCTTCCGGAAGGAACGAAGCGGCTTCTGGCCGTCCTGAAGGAACGAGAGCACTATTTCCTGACACGCGGCTACGAATCCGCCGGCTTCCTGAAGGATCAGGGTTTCTCCTTCGTGCGCCCGACCGGCTGCCCCTCCGTCTATTTCATGCCGGACAATATGCGCCAGTCGATGAGGAAGCTGTCGAGCGTCAAGATCGGTAAGGCGAAGACCATTTTTTCGGGCTATCTCGGCGGCAATCAGGATGCGATCCTGGATGCGAACGCGCTCGCTCCTGAGGATACCGTACCGCCATACGTCGTGCAGGACGAGTTCCTTCACTTCGATATGAAGGTGGAACCCAATGACGAGGGACGTGTCTATGATTCCGCGTCGGGCCGGATGATCGGCGATCTGACTTATCCCGGTACTGAACGGGAGAAGCAGCGGTTCGAGGTTCGCACCTTCTTTGACAACAACCAGTGGCGCGGCTGGGCCTCGTCAATGGATTTTAATTTCGGCCGGCGGTTTCACGGCTCGATCATCGCCATGCAGGCGGCCGTTCCCAGTCTGATGGTGGCGGTGGACGACCGCATGCGCGAGATGCTGGGCTTCACTGGCCTGCCGGCTGTCGACATCATGGAGGTCGACAAGGCGGAGAACCGCGCCGAGTTCGTGGCCGACCATCTGTCGCAGCTCAACACGAGCGAACTCGTCGACCGGTATTCCGATCGCGAGCGCGCCTTCCGCACCACGCTTCGCGAAATCGGCATCGGTCTCTAGCGAGGCCCTATCCACGGGCCTGCGGGCCATCACCCTTCGGTTCAGAGGACAGTCATGCGTATCTTGCTTACAGGCATTCCTTCCTATCTGCAGCGAACGATTGCGGACGTCTCTGGTACGACCGTTATCCATCGGCCCTATTTCGACGAGACGAGGACAAAAAAGGATCTGATCGCGCAGGTCAGGAAGATCGCCAATACCGGCAACTACCTGATCGGCGAGGGAGCGGCCGAGAGCCTGCGCGGCCACAACGTCACCTATCTGCCGTTCTGGCATCTGGCCAACAATCGGGAGTCGAACGAGATTTTCGAGCAGGTGAACCGCGAGTTCGATCTGTGCGTCTTCGCCTCCGCCAATCTGCTGCGCCCCGGCTATTCCGCCGATCTCGAGGCGGAAATCTTTGCGAAGCTGACGATGCCGGTCGTGGTGATGGGCATCGGCATCCAGCGCAAGGAGGGCCTCAAGGATCAATTGCCAGCCGGTACGCTCAAGTTCCTGGACGTGTTGCGGAACAAGGAAAGTTTCTTCCTCACGCGCGGTTACTTCACCGCCGAATTCCTGAGGGAGCAGGGGATGAAGTTCGTCAAGCCGACGGGCTGCCCGTCACTCTATTTCTCTCCGAACGACATGAAACGTTCGCTGACCGCGCTCGCCAACCCGGCGCTGGCGGAAGCCCAGAAGATCGCCTTCGGCGGTTATCTTGGCAGCGTTGCCGATACGATCGTCGACGCCCATGCACTGCTCAAGCCCGACAGCGTCGCAAGCTATGTCGTTCAGGACGAACTTGTTGCCTACAACCTCTCCCTGACCGGTGGCGACAGTGACATCGCCTATGACCGGTCGAGTGCGCGGATCACCGGGGGCACGGAATACAAGCATTCGGAGAAATGGCAGCGGAAATACGAGTTGCTGGTCTATTTCGATACGAACCAATGGCGCGGGGCGATGTCCGAGCGCGATCTCTGCTTCGGTCGCCGCTTCCATGGCTGCATCATCGGCATGCAGGCCGGCACGCCCGCCCTGATGATCGCCGTCGACGACCGCATGCGGGAGATGCTGGAATTCATCGGCTTCCCTTATATCGAGGCCTCCACCTGGAACAGGGAGGCGGACAAGCGCGCCTATCTTGCCAACTTCCTCGGCAAGATCGACACCCAGGCCGTAATCGACCGGTATTCCGCTTGCGAGGCGAATTTCCGCAGCGCCCTGGCGCAGATCGGACTTTGAGCGGATGAAGGTCGCGGTGCAGATGCGCGCGATCTTTGCCTGTGCGCTGGCGGTGTTCTGGGCGTTTGCCCAAGTGCCGCCGACGGTCGCCCGCGATGTGGCTACCGATCGCATCGGCGTCAACCGGGTAAACCTCGCCTGGCTTTCTCGCGCCGATCAGGAGCGTATCCTGAAGGAAATCGCGGCGAATGGCGTCACCCATGTCCGGCTTTCGCTGTCGAGGCCGGTGGACAAGAGCATCGATGCGCTCGAGATCGCCGATCGGTTAGGGCTGAAAGTCCTTCTCGAGATCCAGCTCGGGAACAAGGATTATTATCCCCCGGGGGCGCGGCCCCGAACCGGTTTCGGCCGTATCTGGGATGTTCAGCGGCTTTCGGATCTCGACCTCGATCTGTACCGGTCGCAGTTGCGCTCGGCCCTTCGCCGCATCGACGGCATGGGCATCCGCATCGACGCCGTAGAGCCCGGAAACGAGATAAACTACAGCGCCTATAACGGCGACCTCGCTGTCTACGAAAAGCCCGGGCGACGGACGCCGCGCAACGTTTCGGAAGTCGCAGACCGCACGGCCTTCGGGCGGGGGCTAGACGCATATGTCGGTGCCGTCCGCATCACCCGGGAGGAGTTGCGGTCGACGGTGCATAGCCGCGAAACGCTTTTGATTTCGGCCGGGCTGTCGGATGTCGGCACTGGCGAGGCCGATAGCCGGGGCATGGAACGGCTCGACCCCAGCGAATTCATTTCACACCTGCGAGAGCGGGGTATCGATGCCCTGATCGATGGCTATGGAATTCATCTTTATCCGGGGCGCAAGGATGACGCGGGACTTGCGCGCTATGTCGGAACGCTTCTCAACTTCTGCCGGCCCGAAGGGGAGGGCAAGCCGTGCTGGGTGACCGAGTGGGGCATCGCCAACACCGCGCTTTCCTGCCCCCTGGACGATCGCGCGCGGGAAGCGGCGGTTCGTGCCGTGCGCCGCAGCTTCGACGAACTGATGGACGAAGGAAGGTTGAGAGCGGCCTTCTATTATGACTGGGACACCCAAGCGGTCTATAGCGTCTGGCGTTGCGGCGGCTTAAGCCCGGCCGGCGTTGCGGCCACGAGAACGGGAAAGGTTGAAGCGAAGTAGGAAAATCCACGCTCTCAAAGATCGCAAAGACCGGATATGCGCGGCAGACGCTGGAGTTTCCCGTTCAAGAGAACCGCTCCCGGAATAGGGGCGAACCAGCTTCCTCCTCCGCAATGGCAGCCTCGCGCAACGCCTGAAAGTCGGCTTGCTGCTCGACCCTGGTACCGCCAAGCCGCACCGTCACCAATATCTGGCGCTCCTGTCCGGCTGTGAATATGGTTTCCTTTACCTGCACGCGAATACGCTCGCAGATGTCGTTGGCATTTTCCATCGTCGTGCCGGGCAGATAGATGCCAAGTTCGTCTGAGGCAAGGCGGGCGACAAGGTCACCATGGCGCACGGAAGAATATACGATCCGGACCATCGATTGAAGCAGCGTATCAGCCCATTGTGGACCGTAACGGCGATCGATGGCATCGAAATCATCAATCCTGAGAACGAGCAAGACGCCATCGGAGCTTCCGGTGCTGCTTGTGCGCCTGCGTTCTATCGCATGCTCGACCGAATTCGCAAATTCGCCGGCGCGCATCGTGCCTGTGACGGGGTTGCGACCGAGCGCGTGCCGCAGCTCTTGTTGGGTATCCCGAAGCGCTTGGTTACGGAGATAAAGCGCCAATTGAAGCGGAAATGTAACGGCCGCCGATATCAATGCCACGGCTGTCAATTCCGCCCAGAACGGACGTTGGGGAATAAGCAGGCTTAATAGCCAAACAATCGCGATCGCTCCAATCGCAGCCGCGAGGGTGCGGAGCATTGCTATCTTGATATGCGGTGTGACTAAGGCTTGGCGAAAACGGAAATACAGGGTCATTGGTTGAGGGAGCTTTTGCGGTGGTCTCTATCTTTGAGATATTGCGTGAAAATACCACGTGAATAAACCTTATGGTATTTTAACAATGGGCATGAAGAATTTGATCGGAAGGCGATCGGGCTGCAGCGGCGGAATGGCTGGGTGCGGTTCGTATCGATGCAGCCTCGCTAAAACCTCATGCACCGGGAGGAGGAGTGCGAATGCTGCCGTTCTGCCTCAGCGCCTGGCAAGATTTCTCTCGGCACCAAAGCAGAGAGACTCTTCGCATTACCGCTTCATCTCACCGAGCTTCGTCAGCAGCGCCGCCCCCGTCTTGATGCCTGCAATGAACAAATCCAGCTTCAGGTTCTCGTTCGGCGCATGGTTCGCCTCGTCCGCATTGGCGTAAGGCACGACGAACGCCGGTTTCTTCAGGATCTTCGTGAACACGTAATCCGGAAGTGATCCGCCAACGGTCGGGTAGAGCAGCGGCTCGACGCCGCGGGCGGTGAAGATCGCGTCCTGGATGATCGGCGCGAACGGGCTATCCATCGGCGTTTTCGAGGGCAGCATGGCGTTGAGCGGTACGAACTCCACGTCCGGTGCATGGGCTGCGACATGCGCCCGCACCTTTTCGAACACGTAATCCGGCGTGAGGCTTTCGACCAGGCGGATATCACACTTGGCAAACGCTTCGCAGGGCAGAACCGTCTTCTGGCCGGGCCCGCCGTAACCGCCATGCAGGCCGTTGATGGTCAGCGTCGGGTGGAACATCAGCCGGTCAAAATAACCGCGGTCGAGCGGCGCATCGAGTTCCTTGATGCCGAGATCGGCCTTGATCGCATCGAGGTCAAGCGGCAGCTTGCTGACCGCCTCGCGCTCCATGTTGGTCGGCGGCACGACAGCCTCATGCAGGCCGTCGATGGTGATCTCGCCCTTGTCGTTCTTCATCGTTGCCAGCAGATGGACGAGCTTCCAGATCGCGTTCGGCATCACCCCGCCGAAATTGCCGGAATGGGCATCGCGATTGGCGGTCTTTGCACGCAGTTCGAAGGAGGCAACACCGCGTACGCCAAAGGTGATGATCGGCGTATCGGATTCATGCAACGGACCGTCGGAGGTGACGACCAGATCGGCGGCATCCAGCTTGTCGGCGTGTTCGGCGACGAACTCGGCGATATGCGGGCTGCCGATTTCCTCTTCGCCTTCCAGCAGGAAGATGACGTTGCAGGGCAGTTCGCCGGTTACCTTCAGATGCGATTCCAGCGCCATCAGCTGGGCGAAATGCTGGCCCTTGTTGTCGCCGATGCCGCGGGCATAGATTCGCCCGTTGCGGATGGTCGGCTCGAAGGGCGGGCTGTCCCAGAGTTCATAGGGCTCCGGCGGCTGCACGTCGTAATGGCCGTAGAGAAGCACGGTCGGCTTGCCCGGCTGCTTTTCCATGCGACCCAAAACCATCGGATGGTTCCGGGTCGGGATGGTAACCGCCTCCATGCCCATGCCGTTCAGCATCTCGACGAGGATGGCCGCGACTTCCGCGATGCCCTTGTTCTGGGCGCTGATCGAGGGATGGCGGACATAGTCCATAACCCGTTCGATGAAGCTTTCGCGGTTTTCCTCGATATGCGCGAAGACGCGCTCCAGATCGCTCTTTTGCTCAGTCATCTCATGCATCCTGCTTGGCTGTCAGAAGGAGGGCACCGGAACCGTGCACCGTGCCGGTCCAGCCGGGTGCGACCAATGTCGTCGTGTCGAGTTGGGTGAGGATCATCGGGCCCTGGATGGTGGCGCCCGCACCAAGCGTCGAACGGTCGACGACCGGAACGCTCGTCACGCCGCTTTCGAAATGCACCGGCACATGGTCGAACGGGGTAACGTCGGAACTCTCCTCGAGGATTGCGGGCGGCGGTTCGACTGTGATGCCGGCTGCTTCAACACGCAGGGTCACGAGCTCGATCGCCGCTTCCAGGGCAAAACCGTAGAGCGCCTTGTGTTCGGCGGCGAAGGCGGCCTCCACTGCCTCGCGGGTCTCGCCCCAGGTAACGGCAAGCTCACCGCCTTGGCCGTGATAGCGCAGCAGCGCCACAGTCGCGATGCGGCGGTCCTTTTCGGCCACGCCTTCGGTCTCGAACCAGGCGGATGCCTGGGTCTTGAGCTCGGCGATGATGCCGTTGGCGGTCGCCACATCTACGGCACCGGCTTTCGGCAACGTGCGGCTGAACTCCGCCTTGAGGTCGGCGGCCAGCAGGCCGTCGGCGCAGAGAATGCCGGGAGCCGGCGCGATCATCACGCGGGAAATGCCGAGCAGGTCGGCAAGCGCGCAGCCATGCAGAGGTCCGGCGCCACCGAACGGCACCAGCGTGAAGTCGCGCGGATCGTGGCCGCGTTCGACCGAAACGACGCGCACCGCGCCGACCATGTGGTTGTCGACGATCGCCAGAATGCCGCGGGCGGCCGTCGCCGTCGAAAGACCGAGCGGGTTCGCGACCTTGCCGTCGACCGCCTTGCGGGCGGCTTCGACATCCAGCGCCATGCGACCGCCAAGGAGACGGGCCGGCAGGTGGCCGAGCACGACATGGGCGTCGGTCACCGTCGGGTTCTCCCCACAATGGCCATAGGCGGCCGGCCCCGGACGGGCGCCGGCGCTCTGCGGGCCGACGGTCAGCGTGCCATCCGCTACCTTGGCGATTGAGCCGCCTCCCGCGCCGATCGTTACCATGTCGACCATCGGAAGCGGCAGCGGCCATTCGCCGACCTTGCCGTGTTGGGTGAGCCCGATCTTACCATCCTTGATGAGGCAGATGTCGGCACTGGTACCGCCGATATCGACGGTGATGATATCCTTGATGCCGCAGGCGGCGGCGACCGAGCGCGCGCCGACCACGCCGGCGGCGGGACCGGACAGTGCCGTCAGCGCCGGAGCCTGCCGGATGGTGGCCGCACCGGCGACACCGCCATTCGACTGCATCAGCAGCAGCGGGGCTGCGACCTTCTCGTCCTCAAGCCGCTTTTCCAGCCGTCCCACATAGGTGGTGACGCCGGGCATGACGGTGGCATTGAGCACGGTCGTCAGCGTGCGTTCGAACTCACGCACCACAGGCAGTACATCGATCGAGGTGGTGACGGCGAGATGCGGCAGTTCTGCGCGAAGGATCTCCGCCGCGCGTTTTTCATGCACCGGGTTGGCAAACGCATGCAGCAGGCAGATGGCGACAGCCTCGACCTCCATGCCGCGGATCGCTTCGGCCGCAATCCGCACGCTGTCTTCGTCCAGCGCATCGAGAATGGCGCCGCCGGCGGCGATGCGCTCGTCGATCTCGACTATGCGCGAGGCCGGCACCGGCCGCTCCGGTTTCACCCAGGTATAAAGGTTCGCCTTGCGGGGAATATCCTGGCGGCCGATGTTCAGCACATGGCGAAAACCCTTGGTGGTGACCAGCGCCGTGCGGGCGCCCTTGTCCTCCAAGATCATGTTGGTCGCGACCGTCGTGCCATGCAGGACCTGACCGAGCGAGGAGGCCTCGCGGCCGGCATCGGTCAGCGCCAGGCGGATGCCGTTGAGGAACGCTTCCGAAGGATCGGAAGGCACGCTGGGCGTCTTCGCCCGCCAGACCTTGCCCGTGGCACGGTCGAGAAGCGCAACGTCGGTGAAGGTGCCGCCGATATCGACTGCGACGGAAAGGGACGTATCGATAAAGGTCTCAGGCGAGGACATCGACATACTCCTGACGATGGAATGCACGGGTAGCGGGACGGTTGGCGCGAAGTGCGGCCGTAGCCGCGTGATCAACCTTGGTGCCCTTCACGACGACGCCATAGAGGCGTTCGGCGGACTCGGCGCTGACGAAACCGCCGAGCACGTCTTCGAGAATGGCATCGAGATTACGGTCGAAGGGATGGCCGAAGCCTCCGCCCCCGCCGGTCTCCATGCGCAGCACGTCGCCCTTGACCAGCCTGTTGCCGTCCGAAAGCGGCGGAACCATGCGCTGGTCTGGCCGGCCCGGATTGATGGTGACGCGCCCGGTACCGCCGCCCATGCCGCCATTGATGCCCCAGGGCGGGTTCTTGACGCTGTCGATGCGCACCGCAAGCATCATGTCTTCGGCAAGAATCTCGTATTCGCGGATGATGCCGCAGCCGCCGCGGTATTTGCCGGCGCCGCCGCTATCCTTGACGATGCCGTAGGTACGCAGCCGCACCGGATAACCGACTTCGAGGAACTCGACCGGATAGTTCTCCTGCGCCACGAAATAGACCGCGTCGATGCCGTCCGAATCCGGCCGCGCGCCGTAACCGACGCCGATGCCGTCAGCGAGCAGGAAGCGCTTCAGGTCGCCCGCGTCATCCTTGTAGTTGCCGCGCATGATGGTGATGACATAGGCCGAATTGGAGGCAGGCGCCTTGCCGCCTGCCGTGTTGACGAGGCCGTTCAGGGCGGACAGCACACGCATCATGGTCAGGCCGCGCATGCCGAGCGAGGCCGGGAAATTCGGCTGCAGGAATGAGCCCTGGCGCAGGTTCACGGCATCCAGCGCCTGCGGACCGCCCGCGTTGCAGACTTGGCCCGGATCGCCACCAAGATAGAAGAGACCGAGCGCCATGCCCGGCACGCCGCGGTTCATCAGGAAATTGATCGGACCGGGCGCCTGATCGTCGGATTCGGTCGCATCGAAAGTGAATTTGTCCTCGCCATTCGCCAGCCTCTCGCGGGTCAGCGAGAGGCGCATCTTGAACGGGCCGTTGCCATGTCCGTCGCTGTCGATCGCATCGGTGAATTTGTGCGTGCCGTAGTCGAAGGTCTCGGCCAGCTTGGAGCGCACCAGCTTGCGGGTGCGGGTGAGCAACTGTACCAACGCATCCTCGACCACATCGGAGCCGAAGCGGTCGAGGATCTCGCCGATGCGTTTGACGCCGACGTCGACGCTTGCCATCAGCGCCCGCATGTCGCCGATGCTCTGCTCGGGGAAGCGGGAGTTGCGATGGAAGATCGACAGCGTCGCCTCGTTGGTAACGCCCTGGTCCATCAGCTTGGTGACCGGGATGATGATGCCTTCCTGATAGATGTCGGTCGCATCCGGGCTGATCGAGCCCGGCCGCATGCCGCCGATATCGGCGAAATGCGCCCAGCTCATCACGAAGGCGCAACGCTTGCCGTCCTTGAAGACCGGCGCCAGCAAAACCTGGTCGTTGGAGTGGGAAACCGCGCCGCGCGAGCCGTAGCAGTCATTGTACCAGTAGAGATCGCCGGGCTTCATCGTATCGGCCGGGAACTTGTCGAAGACCGGGCCGGTCATGTCGCCGAACACCGGCACCATCGAGCCGACCGCCATCACGCCTTCACCGTCGAACAGCGCGGTATAAAAGTCTTTTTTCTCGCGGATAAACGCGGAGATCGCGGTGCGCTCGAGCAGCGCTTCCATTTCCGACTGGGCGGCGGCAATCGCCCCGCGGATGATTTCGAGCGAGACGGGATCGCAGAGGGACTCTTCCGGTTTTACGGCCCTTGCGGGCGAGCTTTCGCTTTCCTTGGGATTGTACATCTTGGAATCCTCGTTGGATGCTGTGGAATGGATCGATCGGGTGCTCACTAGGCACCTCCGATCAGAACGACGACATTGCCGAGGCCGCCGTGCTCGACGCGCTCATGGGCCTTGGCGATATCGTGAAGGGGAAGTGTCGCACCGATGGCGACCTTGAGTCTCCCGGCATCGGCAAGCTCGGCGATCGTCCTTTCACCCGCCAGCCGCTGATCCTCCGGGATCAGGAAACCCTGGATGAAGCGAAGGTTGGCGCCCTTGGCTGCGAAAGCGTAGTAGGGAAGCACAGGCGTCGGATTGCTGCTCGACGAATAGGAGGCAACGGTGCCGTTGCGTTTCAGGACGGCCGCGTCGAGCTCCAGGTTTGCCCCGAAATCGACCTCGACGATACGATCGACGCCCTGTCCTTCGGTCAGTTCGAGGATGCGGGCCGAGACGTCTTCGCGCTTGCGGTCGATCGTCGCAAAAGCGCCGGCTTGCCTCACGTGCGCCGCAGCTTCCGGCGTGCTGACCGTACCGATCACCCGCGCTCCGCCGGCAACCGCCATCTGCACCGCGAAGTGCCCGACCGCACCGGCAGCGCCGTTGACGAAGATCGTCTGGCCATTCACCGGGCCATCGGCAAAGACGGCGCGATAAGCGGTCATCGCCGGCACGCCGAGATTGGCGCCATCGGCGAAACTCAGGCTATCGGCAAGTTTCACCGCCTGATGGGAGGCGATTGCGATAAATTCGGCGGCGGTGCCGAAAGCGCGGCCCGCTTCGCCATATCCGCCTTGGGCATTCCACATCCAGACCCGTTCGCCGATGCGCGCCGGATCAACGCCCGCGCCGACACCGACGATTTCGCCGGCACCATCCGTATGCGGGATGATCAACGGGTGATCCATGCCCATGCCGCGCCAACCGCCCCGGCGTTTCACGTCGGCCGGGTTGATGCCGGACGCATGCACGCGCACCAGCACCTCACCGGGACCGGCGATCGGTGTAGCCATCTCAGCCACGGAGAGAACCTCCGCGGCGGGACCGGTGCATGTGTAGGAAGCGGCTAACATCGATAACTCCAATCAGTACAGATGGCAGGCGATAGTGCGGGTACCGACCGGCTTCGGCAGAGGTGTCTCGGCCGCACAGCGCGCATGGGCCGCCGGACATCGGTCGCGGAAGACGCAGCCGGAGGGTGGATTGCGCGGGTCCGGCGCACCGCGACCGATCGGCAACGGCTCGTGGCTCTGGTCGGGATTCGGCACGGGGACGGCAGCAACCAGTGCCTTGGTGTAGGGATGCAACGGCTCGCGGACGATATCCTCGGTCGGTCCGTCTTCCATGATCCGGCCGAGATACATGACGATGGTCCGCTCGCAGACGTAACGCACGAGCGCCAAGTCATGACTGATATAGATGGCGGTGAGGCCTAGCCGGTCGCGCACGTCGCGGAAAACGTTGAGCACGCCGGCACGCACCGAGACATCGAGCATCGACACCGGTTCGTCGGCCACCACGAATTCCGGCTGCAGGATCAGCGCCCGCGCCATCACAACGCGCTGCAACTGTCCGCCGGACAGGTGATGCGGATAACGGTCGAGAAACTGCGCAGGGCCCGGCAGCTTGACCAGTTCCAGCGCCGTGATGATCCGCCCCTCGCGTTCGCGTTTGGGAATGTCGGCATTTTCCAGCGGCTCGGCCAGCGTCTGGCGGATGGTGAAGCGTGGATTGATCGCATCGAACGGGTTCTGGAAGATCAGTTGCGCCTTGGAGCGGAATTTCTTCAACCCGCTGCCGCGCACCGAGCCGATCTCCTCGCCGTCGAAATGGATCGTGCCGCCGGTCTTTTCTTCGAGCTTCAGCAGCAGCCGGCCCATCGAGGTCTTGCCGCAGCCGGATTCGCCGAGCAGGCCGACGCTTTCGCCGCGCCGGATATCGAAGCTGACGCCATCGACAGCTTTCACCACCGTCGACTTGCCGCGCATCGCCGCGAACGCACCGCCGACAGCATAATGCAGCTTGGCATCGAAAACGGAGACCAGAACATCCGGCTTTTTGGTGACCATGCTCATGCGGGGGCCATCCACGTCTCCGTCTTGGCGGCTTCGATACGCAGGGCAGCGCTCTCGTGGGCGCGGTGGCAGAGCACCGGGTGATCCGGAGCAACGTCAACGATCGGCGGCTCGGTGCCGCAGATGTCCTGCGCGAACGGACAGCGCGGCTTGAACCGACAGCCGGCCGGCGGGTTGGCAAGGTTCGGCGGCGCGCCTTCGATCGGCGTCAGGATGCCGGAGGCTGCCCCCTGCAGATCCGGAAAGGCGTTGCGCAGGCCCATCGTGTAGGGATGCGACGGTGCTGTCAGCGCCGCCTGCATCGTGCCGGATTCCGCGACCTTGCCCGCATACATGACGACGGTACGGTCGCAGATATAGGCGACGACCGAGATGTCGTGGGTGACGAGGATGACCGAAACGCCGAGCCGCGTCTGCAGCTCCTTGAGCTGATCGAGGATCTGCCGCTGCACGATGACGTCGAGCGCCGTCACCGGCTCGTCAGCGATGATCAGCTTCGGATCGAGCGCGAGCGCCAGGGCAATCGCGACGCGCTGGCGCATGCCGCCGGAGAACTGATGCGGATAGTCGGCCAAGCGGTTGGCATCGATGCCGACCATCTCGAACAGTTCCTCGGAACGGGCACGGGACTGTTTTCGGCCCAGGCCGCCGCGGCGGCGCAGCACCTCGTCGAGCTGGTATTCGACCGTATAGACCGGATCGAGCGAGTTCATGGCGCTCTGGGGAATGAAGGCGATGTCGCGCCAGCGCAGCGCATTCATCTCCTTTTCGGGGATCTTTGCGAGATCCTTGCCGTCGAACAGGATCTGGCCGCGGGTGATCGCCGCATTCTCGGCAATCACCCGCGTCAGTGCCCGGGCAACCGTCGTTTTGCCGCAGCCGGATTCGCCGACCAGGCCGGTGATCGAGCCGCGCGGAATGTCGAAGCTTGCGCCGTCCACGGCATGGACGAAATTGCGCCCCACCTGGTAGCTGACCCGAAGATCTCTGACGGAAAGAAGAGGTTCGCTCATCGGCTCAACTTCGGGAAGAGGATGTTTTCATAACCGCGGGTAATGAAGAAGCCCGCGCTGACGACGAGGATGATGCAGATGCCCGGAGGCACGAACCAGTAGAAGGCCTGTTTGGCGAGCGCCTGGCTGGCAAACGCATCCTGCAGCATGTAGCCCCAGCTGATCGAATCCGGATCGCCGAACCCCAGGAAACTGATCGACGCTTCGGTCAGGATCGCCCAGCCGATGGCGATGGATCCGTAGAGGAAGGAGAGCGGCAGGATGTTGGGCGCGATATGGCGCAGGATGATCTTGAAATCTGAAGACCCCGCCACCCGCGCCGCCTCGACATAACCGCGGGTCCGCAGCGTCAGCACCTGGCTACGGATGACGCGGGCGGTATCGCGCCAAAGCACCAGCGCCATGGCGATCACCACGTTCCAGATCGACGGCCGCAGGAAGGCGGCAAGCACGATGACGAAGGGCAGGAAGGGAATGCCGAAGGCGATATCAGCTAGCCGCATCAGGATGGCGTCTACCCAGCGACCGAAATAACCGGCGACGAGGCCGATGACCGAGCCGATCAGCGCCACCATGAAGGCGGCGGTGATGCCGATCAGCAGCGCCGAGCGGCTGCCGTAGACGAGCTGCGAGAAGATGTCCCGGCCGAGGCTGGTGGTTCCCATGATGAAACCATCCTGCCCCGGCCGGAGGTCCGCCGCGAGATCGTAGGCTGGCGTGTAGAGAATTTCGGTCGGGTCATGTGTGGCGATCTGATCGGCGAACACGGCGACGACGACGAACACCAGATAGATGAGGAGACCGGCGACCGCGAACGGGTCGTTCATCGGCAGTCTCAGTGCGCGAAACATCCGGGCAATAATATTGGGGCGTCTCGGCTTGGTGATGGCGGGTGCGGCGATCTCAGGCATGGGAAATCCTCGGATCGAGGAACGCATAGAGCAGGTCGGCGAGCAGATTCATGAAGATCACCACGAGCGCGATCATCAGGAAGGCACCCTGCGCCAGCGGATAGTCGGAAGCGGCAACGGCGTTGACCAGTTCGCGGCCGAGGCCTGGCCAGGAGAACACCGATTCCACCACGACATTGCCCTGCAGCTGATAGCCGACGGCGATCGCAAACGAGGTCATCACTGGCAGCAGCGCGTTGCGGGCGGCGTGACGCACCACCACGGTCCAGGTCGACAAGCCCTTGATGCGGGCCATGGTGACGAAATCCTCCTTCATCACGTCGAGCATGTTGGAGCGCATCAGGAGAAGCGGCAGGCCTTGGCTGTAGATCGCCAAGGTCGCCGCCGGCAGCGCCAGATGGGCGAGGAAATCGCGCGAGGTATAGAGATCGAGAAAGCCGGAATATTCGTTGCCCGGGGCGCGCGTGCCGCCGGCCGGCAGCCAGCCGAGCGAAAACGAGAAGATCGCCAGCATCACCATGCCGAGCCAGAACTCCGGCATGGCGCGGGTGGTGAGCACCAGCGGAATGGCCGCCTGCTCCACCCAGCTGCCGCGGCGCCAGGCGAGATAGGCGCCAGCGAGAATGCCGAAGACATAGGCGACGATCAGCGAGGAGAAGGTGAGGATCAGTGTGTTCGGCAGCAGGATCCAGATGCGCTGGCCGACCGGTTCGCGATAGCGAAAACTCTGGCCGAGCTCGCCCTGCAGAAGATTACCGAGATAGATCAGGTATTGATGCCACAGCGGTTTGTCGAGGCCAAACTGGGCCATCAGCTGCTGCTGCTGCTCGAGCGTAAAGGTCGGGTCGATATAGGCGGCCATCGGATTGCCCGGCATCAGCCGGAACATCAGAAACAGGATGGTCACCACCGCCCATAAAACAAGTGCGAGCTGCAGCAACCTGCTGCCCACAGCCTTGAAATTCTTCATCTGAAAAAATTCCTTCTCTTGGCTCGGCGCCGCCTTGGGAGGACAAGGCGAGGCTGCCGATGTCAAGCGTCAGGCAAAAAGGGAGGCGGCGCCTGGGAGAACTCACCGCCTCCCATGAAGATTACTTGGCGGCGATGGTTTCCTTGGTGTCACCCGGATAACGCAGCTTGCCGCCTTCCAGCGTATAGCCGGCATCCTTCAGGGTCTTGGCCGCAACGGCCTGACCGGTCTTGAAACTGTCGACGACCGACTTGTCATGCCAGAACTCGAGCGCCGGCGAGACGATGGAGTTCGAACCGACCGCGAAGCTCTTGTAGGCAGCCTTGACGATCAGCTGGCGGTCGACCGCTTCGGAAAGTGCGCGACGGAAGGCCGGGTCGTTGAAGGGCGCGCGACGTTCGTTGAAGGCGATGTAGCGGAAGCCCATGTCGACGGTGGAAACCACTTCCAGGTCGCCATCTTTCTTGGCCGCATCGATGAGCACCTGCGGATCGCCGGTGAACTCGCCCATGAAGTTGATTTCACCCGAGCGCAGCATGCCGAGCGCGGCTTCGGCATTCGGTACGATACGCAGGATCCAGCGATCGACTTTCGGCGCCGCGAAGTGATCCTTGTTGGCTGCAAGCGTGACGGATTCGTTTTTCGCCCAGCTGGTGAACTTGAACGGGCCGGAGCCGATCGGCATCTGTTCCTGATAGCTTTCGGCAGTCTCTGGCTTGGCGGCGAGGTCCTTCAGGATCGGTTCCCAGATGTGCTTCGGGATCAGGTTGACCTTGGCAAGGCTGGAGGTAACGAAGGAGGCGGCCGGCTTCTTCAGCTTGAAGGTGATGGCGTCGC
Source organism: Neorhizobium sp. T25_13 (assembly GCF_002968675.1). NCBI lineage: Bacteria > Pseudomonadati > Pseudomonadota > Alphaproteobacteria > Hyphomicrobiales > Rhizobiaceae > Neorhizobium > Neorhizobium sp. T25_13. The sequence goes on along the minus strand of NZ_PVBI01000001.1, from coordinate 284,556 downwards.
CATTCGTGGTGATCGAGTCGATGTTCGTCGCGAAGGGCTTGTACATCGGGGCTTCGCCGCCGACCGCCGCCTCGAACGAGAACTTGACGTCATCAGGCGTGACCGGCTTGCCGTCATGCCACTTCATGCCGGACTTCAGCTTCACGTCGACCGTGGTGCCGTCCTTCCAGGTGAAGCTCTCGGCGGCCCACGCCTTCGGCAGGCCATCCGGGCCGACGCGCAGCAGGCGGTCCCAGACGAGTTCGGTGATCCAGCTGTCGACGCTGCCCGAGATATAGAGCGGGTTGATAGCCTTGATATTGTCGGACGAGTTGATGATCAGGTCCTTCTTCGGACCGGCCGGCTCGATGCCGAGGAAGGTCCAGGTGTTGCGGATGCCGATGCCGCTCTGGTTGATGACCGATTCCGGCTTCCAGACCGTCTTGTCGAAAGCGAAGGTCGACTTCGGATGCACGAGCATCATGTAGGGCTGATCCTTGGAGAGGATCTCCTGCGCCTTGAAGACCAGCGCCTTGCGCTTGGCCGGATCGATCTCGCCGCGCTGGGCTTCGGCGGTCGCGTCGTAATCCTTGTTCAGGTAGCCCGCGAAGTTGTAGCCATCCTTGGCGGTAGAAGAATGAAAGAGGTTGAAGATGAGCTCGTCCGGATCGGAGCGCTCAGGACGGCCGACCATCTGCCAGGCAGTCGAGTCCCACTGGTCGCGCTTGTACCAGACTTCGTCGGACATCTGTTCCCAAGGGATCGCCCGGACTTCGACATCGAGGCCGAGCTTGCGCCATTCCTGAGCAATCAGCTGGACGGACTGGAATTCCGCCTGCTGGCCGGCCTGCGGACGGGACAGGATGGTGATCTTGCGGATCGGATCGCCGGCCCAGGCGGGCAGAGCGATGGCCGTCACCACAAAAGCTGCAAATGCACTTCTCAAAACGGACTTCATGATCGTTCTCCTCTGAATAGCTTGACTATTCTCTTTGTTGGCAAAGGGTTTTCTCCCTCCGCATCGCAAATCCGAAATCGGCCTTCGAACACGTTTCCCGCGCGTTCAATGCCGACACTCAATCCACAGAATAAATTCACGAGCGCCTTCGAAAGGTTTGCAACCCGGCCCTCAATGTTTTATTGTGTGAAACATCGTTTCGCATTGATGGCGAGTAAAACACATTCCAAGAAGATTGCAAGAAGCTTCAAGCAATCCAAATCACATGCCGGAGGAGACCATCCGATGACCGAACCAAAAGACTACAAGATCGCGGCCGTGGACCGGGCGCTGGCCCTTCTCGAAGCCCTTGCCGATCGTCCGGACCAGGGCGTGACCTCGCTTGCAAAATCGCTGGGGATGACCAAATCGCTGGTCTTCCGCCTGCTGCACACGCTGGAGGAGCGCGGCTTCGTATCGCGCGATCCGGAGCGTGCCGAATTCTCGCTCGGCTACCGCATCGGCGTACTCGGCGAGCGCCTTGGCAAGGACGGCGCCCTGCTTTACGCGGCCCGGCCGGTCATGGATGCGCTCCGCGACCGGACATCGGAGAACGTCAACCTTGTCGTGCGCGAAGGCCTGAAGACCTACGTTCTGGCAACCCGCGCCGGTCGCCATTCAATCCGGCTTTTTGCTCAGGCGGGACGCAATGGCCCATTGCATGCGGGCGGAGGTTCGCTACTTCTGCTGGCTTACGCAGATCCGTCGGTCATCGACGCGGCACTTTCCCAGCCGCTCGAAGCCTTCACGCCCTACACGATCACCGACCGGGCGAAACTACGCCAGGCACTCGAACGCATCCGCGCCAACGGCTACAATATCGTGCTCAACGATCTCGATGAAGGGGCCTTCTCCGTCGCCGCCCCGATCACCGGCGCCGACGGCACGATCATCGCCTCGATCTCGGTGGCCGGCGCTGTCGCCCGCTTCGACGAGGAGCGGCGCGAAAGCCATTTGAAGGCCGCCCTCGACGCCGCTGCGGAAATATCTGAGCGACTTTCGATCCACGGCCCTGGCGAAAACGGCCTCGTGAAATCAAGGGCTTGAGGCGCGACCAAGCCGATCTCCAATCATCCGGAAATAGACGGGCGCCTTGGCGCTCGTTTTCGTCAGGGCGATTTTTAGCCCTTCGAAGCCGCTTGCGGGGTCCCCCAACCTCTGTTAGCGTTTTATGTTTGTGAAACATCGTTTCATTGGATAAAACAAATTGGGGAGTGCCGGATATGAACGAGATCGAATCTGCCGTTCTGGGAGCGGTGACGCTGGATGAACCCTGGGCTCTGGTAGAGAGCTTTGCGACCTACAAGCGCGAGCATCCGACCGACGTGAACCGCGCCATGGACGAGGTCGCCGCGCGGCTCGCCAAGCACGGCGTCGAGGTCAAGATGCATGAGGCCGACCTCTTCCTCAGTTTACCCGGCCTCGCCCGCGTCGAAGCAGGGGATAAGACCTTCCGCGCCAAGCCGCCGTCCTATTCGCTGGATGCATCGAAGGGCGTGAAGGGCGAGATCGTCTACATTGCCAGCCTGCAGCCGAAGGCGATCTCGACCATGTTCGAAAAGACCGTCGACGGCATCGGGGAGCTCGCCGCCCGGGTCCGCGGCAAGGTGGTTCTCTCGGAAGGCTTTGCCAATCCGGGTCTTGTTTCGCAGTTCACGGAACTCGGCGCGGTCGGCGTCATCGCCATCAATCCCGGCGTGGATATCCACTGGGGCACCTGCACCACCGTCTGGGGCACGCCCGATCTCGACGACCTGCCGCGCAAGCCGTCGATCCCGGCCGTTGCCGTCAACCGCGAGAGCGGTGATGCGCTGATCGAGCTTGCCAAGACCGGCACCGAGGTCACCGTCTTCGCCGATATGGAAGAAGGCTGGTTCAAGTCGAAGCTGCCGGAAGTGTTCATCAAGGGTACCGAGGAGCCGGACAGATACGTTCTCCTGCACGGCCATCTCGACAGCTGGGATGTCGGCGTCGGCGACAATGCCACCGGCGACGCGACGCTGCTCGAAATCGCCCGTGTGCTGTGGGCCAACCGCGACAAGCTGAAGCGCTCGATCCGCATCTGCTGGTGGCCCGGCCACTCGACCGGCCGTTATGCCGGCTCCACCTGGTTCTCGGACAATTTTGCGCTCGATCTCGATGAAAACTGCGTCGCCTCGGTCAATTGCGACAGCCCCGGCTGCCGCTGGGCGACCGAATTCATCAATCTCTGCATGATGACCGAGACGGAAGCCTTTCTCTCCGACGTCATCGAGGAAGTGGCCGGCAAGAAGGCCGAAGCCGAACGCCCGCATCGCGCCGGCGACTATTCCTTCAACAATATAGGTCTGTCGAGCTACCTGATGCTGTCCTCGACCATGACGGAACGCGACCGCGAGGAAAAGGGCTACTACACGGTTGGCGGCTGCGGCGCCAATATCGCCTGGCACACCGAAAACGATACGCTGGAGATCGCCGACAAGGACATCATGCTGCGCGACATCAAGGTCTATCTGCTGGCCGTGTTGCGCAATGCCAATGCAAAGATCCTGCCCTTCGACTGGCGTGCGACGGCACGAGAGTTCATCCACACGGTTGACACCTACCAGAAGAAGGCCGGCGACCGCTTCGACCTTTCGCCGAGCCGCAAGGCGGTCGAGTCCTTGGCCGAAGCACTCGCCGCATTCTACGCCGGGATCGACAGCGGCAAGATTGAAACGAAGAGCGCCAACCACGTGATCCAGAGGCTCGCCCGCATCCTTGTGCCGCTTAACTACACCCGCGAGCAGCGTTTCCGCCACGACCCGGCCCTGCCGATCCCGGAACTGCCGGCCATCTCGACGGCAGCCGATCTCGACAAGCTCGGCCCTGAGAAGCTCGGTTTCGCCAGGACCCAACTCGTGCGTGGCCAGAACCGGGTGATCTCGGCGCTGCGTCAGGCAGAACAGCTGGTTCGCGCTGCCTGATCATCAACACCTGGACAAAAGCCCGCGCCGGGAGACTGGCGCGGGCTTTTTTGCTCACGGCTTCACGTCGACGATCTGGCATCTGTCATTCTCTTCTCATGGCTGCATCTGTCGGCTGCCCTTGCAAGCCTGATGGCAATATAGAGTTGCATTTGTCTGAGTTGAATTCATGGATTGGTGTCCGTCGCCGGCATTCGCAGAGCCCGCCGTCTCGACTTTAACGCTGTTTTGACGCTGCTTTGACAGCGGCGCGCTAGGGCAGATTTGCGGTTTCCAAGGATGCTTTTTATGCTTCAGTTCGTCGATGGTCACAACGCTGACATGCGCTACCGAATCGCAGGTGCGCCTGTAGCGCTCTTGTCAAGGGCAGCTTTTGTGTCAGACTGTCTGCTGGACGGGCAGCCCAGGTTCGATGAGATGATCGAGAGGGGCACAAGACGAGTTGGGCCAATGGATCGCATGGATGCAAAACATGCAGTGTTCCGGATGTACCTGCTTGGCCCGTTCAGTCTCGTCGACAGCAAGGGGAAATCTGCCACACCCAGGTCCCAGAAGGCCCAGGCAATTCTTGCAATGCTTGCTCTGTCTGCGCGGGGATCGCGCTCGCGGGTTTGGCTGAGAGACAAATTGTGGAGCGACCGGTCCGAGGACCAGGCGGCTGCCAGCCTAAGGCAGGCCCTGCTGGATATTCATAAAGCCCTGGGTTCGTCTCGCGATCTGATCATCGCCGACAAGAACACCGTGTGGCTGGACATGGACCGCATCGCGCTCGACACCGAGGAGATGCTGCGCAGCGAGCGCCTGGTCGATCAGATCACCGACGAATTGCTCGAAGGCATGGATATCCGCGATCCTGAATTCGAGGACTGGCTGACGGTCGAGAGACAGAACTGGTACCGACGCATCGAAGAAGGGCGCGTCGATGATGTGTTCGAACCTCGGCAGCAACCTCGCCGCGACGTCAGCACGCTATCAGCGCTCTTGCCTTTGACAGGCCTGCCTGACCAGCGCCCGACCAATATTCCCTCAGTAGCGGCAGGCAGTGATCCGGATAAGCCGCCGTCCCCGGACAATATTCAGTGGACCATCGCTCTCCAGCCGCCAATCGTCCTCGGCGCCGGGGATGGGGGGCAGATCGCGGCATTGCAGTTTCAGAACCTGCTTGCCAAGGCGATCTTCGACGGATTGGGGCTCGGTGTTACCGATCTCTCCTTCGATCCGCATCTTGGTCAACCGGATCGAAAGATGGGCCTTCCGCTGTGCCTTCAACTGCGGCTGACCTTCGATGGCAGTCAGGTGCTGGTGGAGCTGGCGATCAAGCATCTGCTCGACAACCGGATCATATGGCTTGGCAGCCGTATGATCGGTCGCACCCAGATGGAGCGGTCCGAATACGGGATCGCCGCGGCTCTGATCAGCCAGGCGGTCGACCAGTTGTCGCTGTTTCAGGAGTTGAGCGCCGGCGATGGTCGCCTGACCCGCGATGGTCTCTTCATCGATGCGGTCAACGCGATCTTCCGGCTTTCGAGAGGCGATCTCGAAAAAGCGGAAAGGCGGCTGCAGGAGCAGATTCAATATCAGCCGCGATCGTCTGCCTTCGCCTGGCTGTCCTTCATCCGCACATTCCAGGTCGGCCAGCGCTTTAGCGCGCTGGATGCGCATGTGATCGAAGAGGCCCAGGCCTATGCGCGAAAGGCTCTCGAACTCGATCCCAACAACTCCGTCTCGCTGGCGCTGGTCGGGCATGTGCATTCTTTCCTATTCCGGGAATACGATTACGCAGCCGGTCTGTTCGAGAAGTCGATCCGTCTGAACCCGGCCTTGCCGCTGGGTTGGGATCTCTATGCCATGCTGCACTGCTATGCGGGGCAGCCGGAGAAGGCCAATGCAATGGCGCGGTGGGTGCAGGAACTCGGCGTCTACAGCCCTCATAAATACTACTTCGATACGACGAAATGCATCAGCGCCGGGTTGGCGGGAGACCACGTGGCGGCAATAGCGGCAGGCGAGGATGCCCTGCATTCCCGCCCGAACTTCAATAGCCTGTTGCGCTATCTCGCTTCCAGCCACGCTCACACGGGCAATTTGGAGGCTGCACATCAGTATGTGGAACGGCTTGATAAGGTTGAAAACGGGTTTTCCATAACCTCGTTTCGCGGCACGGGCTATCCATTGCTCAGCACCGGCGGCGGCAAGCTGTTGCTCGACGGCCTGATCAAGGCTGGTGCCAGAATTCGCTAAGGCAACATTCACGATGATCTCATTTGGGGAGGTTGGGGTATGGTAGGGGAAGCAAATTTGGAAGAACAATCAAAGATTGTAGATTTTCTGAATTCTTATAAATTTAGAGTTGAACCGGATACGGTTCTCCCTTGCGAACCGAGGCCTGTCGAGGCCATTCCGGTGGCGGTGGAGCCGTCTTCCCCCGTTCCACCTGCGCCGGCCCATATGCCTGAGGAGGACCTATCCATAGACGAGCCTCCGTTGATGATGGCGACAATGGCGGCAGCTGCCTCGGTCCTCAACAAGGGCGTCGCCAACAAGTCGGTTCTCAACAAGGCCACGCTGAACAAGAACAAGAATAAGAACAAAAATAAGAATAAGAACAAAAACAAATCGACGATGGATGGCGCGAGCCTCGGCGTATCGCAACTCATTCCGGCGTTCGAATTGCGCCGATTGCACCAGCAGCCGTCGCGCAACGCGTTCACGGCCGCGCGGCGCTTTACATGGGAAATGCTCGACATCCCGCCACCACCCGGTCCGGACTACACCCGGCTGGAAGCGGCGGTGCTGCTTTCCATGCAGCGGCGCGATCGTGAGCGGGCGCGGCGATTGCCCGACATCCAGGCCGAGGCGACCATTTCTGTGTCGGAATTTACCCGCGCCTTGTATATCGAGGACATCGGCGGGTACGAACAGACCGAGGGCTTGTTTCAGGCGATCTTGACCGCCTGCGAATATGTCGGGCTTCTCTACAAGAGCCAGTTCAACAGGCTCCGGCCGAACCAGTTCGAATCCCTGTTGCGACCGCTTCTGCCCGTGCCGGTGCACGAATCCTATCCCAGCAACCATGCCTTCCAGTGTTTTTCGATTGTATTCGCTTTCTCGACGATCCTGCCCGAACATCCGGCAACGGACGAACTCGCCCGTATCGCGCAGAATGTTGCCGAAAATCGCGAATGGGCCGGATTGCATTATCCGAGCGATACGCAAGCTGGCCGGGACTTGGCGCGGCGGTTCGCTCCATACCTCCACGATGCGTTCGGGCCGCTTTTCCAGGCGGTCCACGACGAATGGGTTTGAGGCCGATTTTATTCTTTGGGGAGAACGAAGATCATGACGTCCGCCGACATGGAAGCGCCGCAGGCCGCGCCGATGAACTACTATTATCTCTGGCATCTGACGGCGTTGGGCGTCATCGATGCCGACTACGGTTCGCCGCCGTTCGTACCGCCGTCCGAGAACGAGACTGCGGCGCGTCCGGTCCCCGACCCGGAGATCGGGGGAAGTGTCTGGGATACGATCGCGGCTGCCGGTCTCATCCATCCCGCCCGCGTGGCGCTCATCGATGTTGGGATAGCGCCCGATCATCCGAATTTGGCGACCCGGCTTGACCGTGAAGCCTCGATCGACCTTACGAGCCACCGCTACGGTTCGCGCGTCGCCGAAATCCTCGATGCGACCACATCCTTCGACCGTGAGGAAAAGCAGGCGTTCTTCGCGGGGCTTGATATCGCGCCGTTGGGAAATCTCGGTCTATCCAACGATGATCGGGAATATCTCGACGACATCGTCGCGGAATATGCAGCCTCGCAGGGCGTCGTGCGACGGCTGTTCCACCCGGAGTCGCTTTTTGCTTCCCATGGCACCTGCTGTGCCGGCCTGATTGCCGGTGAACCGGCCGTGGCGACGCAGGAGGGAGGTCCTTCGGCTCTTCCCGAGGACGTATTCTCCGGTGCTGGCGGCACGCCATGCCCAAGCGCCAACCGCAACGTTCTTCCCTATTTCGGTGTCGATCCCTTCTCCCGGGTGATCTCGATCAGGACGTCTTTCGAGGACGATGTGCTGCAGTTCATCGCCGCATTCCTCTACGCCTATCATCAGCGGGTCGATGTCATCGTCCTGCCGCGCGGCTTGCCGGACCCGAAGCGCAGTCGGGTTATTCCGAAGAACGAATTGAAGGCCGATCTCGAACGCTGGAAAAATCAGATCGCTGCCGATCTGTTCGCCCGTATATCTCTGGCCGAGCAGGGCGGCGCCGAGCTGGAGCCCAAAGCCCCGCAAAAGGGGTCAAACCCCGATAGAGCGTGGCATATCCTCAAGCAGCTCATCGTCGCCATCAGCCATCATATTCCAATCGTTTGCGCTGCGGGAAACAGCGGCGAAAGTCAGTTGATCTATCCGGCCAATCTCGCTGCCGATGACAATGGGATAATCGCCGTCGGCGCGGTCACGGTCGAGGGTTACCGCTCCGGATACAGCAATTACGGAGAAGGGCTTACGGTCGTCTCGCCATCCGATGACGGCGAAGTCTTCAATCGTCATCAGTTGCGCGTCGACCGCCTGTCCCCTTTCGCCGCCCAACATGACCATGAGGCATTCGGGCTGCGGGAATACAGGTATTCTCACTTCTCGCTGCTGACGACCGACCTTCCCGGCGCATTCGGTTACGACCGGGGCGCGGATCCGTGGTCGTCCATGGTGCCATCCGCAGCCAATCCCGGCATTGGTGGAGGTTACTACACCACGTTCGGGGGCACGTCGGGAGCCTCCGCCCAGGTAGGGGGCATATGCGCCTTGATCCAGCGTGCCCATAAGACCCAGAAGAACGGTGGCGATGCACGGCTCTCCGGCCCTTCCGTCAAGTCGATCCTCCAATCCACGGCTCGGCTGGATGCGATGGTCGCACCGGGAATGCGCGCATTGACCGCCGACTGCATGAATGCGGATGGCGAAGATGCTCTCGACATGAGCTATTTCTTCGGGTTTGGCCTGCCCGATGTCCCGGCAGCCATCGCTGCCGTATTGTCTCCGTAAGGCCGATTCTCGGCAAAGGTCACCAGGATCGAAGCCCCCTAAAAAAAGGGGGCTTTTTTGTCGATTAAGCTTCCTTTTCACGGAAGTTTAACGCGGTGCTGGCGTGCCGATGACGGGTCCACAAGAAGCTCCTCTCAACGGAAGACTAGACGAGATCGTGGTTTCAAGCCGGAGGGCCGTCGGTACGGCCGGTTCTGGCGGCAACTAATCTTCCCTGAAGTGGCGCGCCTCATGATGAGGTTCGAAGCGTCCGGGGCGAGGAGAGCTTGAGATGTCTGCTTATCAGATCGAGCCGTTGGCGGATCAGGCGAGAGCCTTGCTCCAGCGCAATCCGCTCTTTTCAAAGTCCGGTTTCGTCAATGCGGCTGCAACGGGCAACATGCTGAAACAGCGACCCCGTTATGCCCGAATTCTTGCCGCCGCTTCCGAGCTGCCGGGTTGCGGAGAAAGGGTCGAGGCGTTGGCACGTTATTTCCCAGGTCTTGCTGATGGCGGATATCATGATGCCGACGCGTTCCTGCCCACCACCGCCTTCCTGCCCGTGCGAAGCGACCCTTACCGGTCTCCCGCACTGGCGGCTTGGATGGATGAGCTTCAGCGCGGGCTGGAAAGCTACGTCGACGGCGCCAGTTCTGAAGTTGTAGACCACAGCCTGCAGCCTGATCTCGTGGCTGAGGACCTTGCTCTCGAGCGCCGTCCCGCCCGCCGGCTTGCCTGTGGTATCGGTCTCGTCCCGATCGACAGTCTGGAAGCGAGCCGCACCATGCGCAGGCGCATCGCTCATTGCCGGCCGGCCGATCCCGGCTTCGAGCAGGCCCAGATGAGCGACCACGACCTGGACCGGATCGACGATCATCTCACCAAGGCAATCGAATTGATTTCGACCGTCGATCCCGGTGGCTATCAACGGCTGACTGCAGGGCTTCACACACTTTATATTGGCACCCGGCGCGGTGCGATAAGCTCGTTCTCCAGCTCCGGCGACCTGCCGGGGAGTGCCATCGTGGTCCTGTCGCAGGAAAAGCTGGACGCCGAAGACTATCCGGCGACTGCCTCTGAGCTTCTGCGCGAAGCAGGGCATGTCCTGCTGCGGCTCTATACGGCAGCCGCGCCGTTATCGCTGCCCGTCGAGCTGCGATACGTATCGCCATACACACACAGTTTACAGACGCTCGAAAGCATCGTGCATACGGCCTACGCCATTCCCTGGGAGTGCGCCGTCCGCATCGCATGCTTGCCTTTAAGAGCACCGCCTGAGCACCGCGCGCGGGAAGCAGCTTTTGTCATTGCGTATGCTGCCCGCCTAATTCCGCTCATCGATATCGCCCGCGAGGGGATCGAGCGTCTGGGCGGCGATGTTCTTCTCGATCTCCGGGACATCGCCGTCATTCCATCCTGGGGCGCCGCAATCCTGGCGCTCATCGACCGGCTTCTGGAGTGCGAGCCGCTGGCTCGGCGCAAGGCCTATTATGCCCAGCGCCTGTGTGTCGTGGATCGTCAGGCCTGGGATCTCGGGCAGGTGCTGCTGCGGGGGGAGCAGCCCATCGACCCGAGAATGGGCCGCCCGATGCTGCAGAGCAGCGGCGATGGCCTGAGCCTCTGGTACGATGGCCGGCTCCATATGATCCGCAAAGCCGCCAGGCAGCCTCCCGATGAGTTTTGCTTCCAGGATGTCGCGCTGGCGGGAACGTCAAGTTCGACGGTGATGGAGCATGCGTGATGGGTGGGCGCGGTTCCTGTGAATTCTCAGCAGTTCCCGACCGGTTCAAGCAAGGTAAACGATCATGAGAGCCTTCGAATATCATGCCGATCTCTTCGATGTCATTCACGACACGGATTTCATAATTGTCGGATGCGGAGGCCTCGGCTCCCAGATTGCCTCCCAGCTTGCCGCACTCGGGGCTCGCAATTTCTTCCTCGTGGACGGCGACCGCATCGAAGAGAGCAGCCAAGAACAGATGCGCTGGGCGGCGGCGGAAGATACCGGTCGATTAAAGAGCGACCGGTTAGCAACTTATCTCGCCTCCCGCTTTTCCGCTGCGGTTGCAATCATGACCCAGTTCGCCGATGGGGCGGAAGCTGCCCGGCTCACTCTGGCCCGGACACGTAAACCGTTTCTGATACTTGCAGAGGACGATATTTCCCTGGCACGCCAATTCCTGGCGGAATATCACGCGACGGCGCCGGAGCCTCTGCCTTACCTGCATGTCGGCCAGATTGGACCGTTTTGTGTCGCCGGGCCACTGGTGGCGCAGCCGGATGAAGCCTGCCCTTTCTGTTGCTCGACATTGCCAGCATCGGTCGACACGGGGATCGCAGCGCCGCCGTCGCCGGCCGATAACGCCCTGATCGCTTGTTTTGCGGTTTCGCAGATCGCCATCGAACGCCTGACCCACCGCAGTTCATTGCGCGGCCATCACTGGCTCTTCAATCCGGCCACGGGCCACGCTTCGCTCCATCCTGTTTCCAAGAACCTCGATTGCAAGGTGTGTCAGCCATGAAGCCCCTCTCTTCCCAGGACTACTATTTCTCGATCGTCGCGGCTTTGAAACAGAAGAACGTACCGCCTGGCGGGGAAACAATGATGGAGGCGATCCTTGCCGCCTTTCCCAGCGACTCGCGCAAAATCGTCGACTTCGGCTGCAATACCGGCTGGATCAGCCGCAGGGTTGCACGGGCTTTTCCGCAAGCCGAAGTGATCGGTGTGGACGAAAATCCGGCGATAATCGAGGTCGCGCGAGAGGTCGCACGGCGGGAGGAGTCGGCGGCGATTTTTTCCTGCGTCGACATTGCCGCGCTCCCGGACCTCATGTCGGAGGCAGATGTCATCATCTGCGGAGGAAGTGCTGCCTTTTTCGAGCGGCCGCTGGATCTCTACCGAATGGTTGCGAGATGCCTGAGGCCCGGCGGCCTCCTGATGGATTGCCACTATGTCTACGACGCCGATGCGCCCCCTTCTCTTCGCCAGGAGGAGAAAGAAACGTTCGGCCTGGGGTGGATGCCTGACGGACTGGACGACATCGTGTCCGTTCACGAAGACGCGGGATTGAGCGTCGGGAAGATCAAGCGGCTGCCTAGGTTTCATTTCGAAGACAGCGCTGCAGCCCGTCTGGCGCGCGATATCCTGCACACCGTTCCGAAGATGGAGGAATTAGCGGAAGCGATGGCGAAACGCCGCCGGCTGATCAGCAAGCTGGCGCATCACCGACACCCTTATCTGCTGATAGCGCGCGCCGGCGAACAGATCGTCGCCGAAGGCGTGACGCACCGCAAACGCGCAGAAGTCCCAATGGCGTTTGAAGCGGTCACGTCCAATCGTCATGCTTCCGTTCGCCGCTCGACCGTGGTCGGATGCAGCTTTTGGAGGGAGGCCGCAAGGGCGGTCGGCCTGCGAAGCGCATATTCATAAAAACGGGATCGACATCAACCCAAATTGTCTCCCACGGATTCCTGAAAACAGCAGGCGCGCTCAGACAACCTCCGTCGTGGAAGCCGAACTTTTACGACGGCAATGCTGCGATAAATTTTCGGTTTTTGGCCACGGTTGCGCCGTTAGTCACGCCGGGAGAGCCTCCGATCCAAGGTCCGGCGCGCATTCCATTTCAGTTGCAGCGGCTCATTTCCCATAGCATCCGGCTCTGCGGCACCGCCTGACACAATCATAATATCAAACCCCTTCACATTTTGCGCGAGATGGTATCGGGAGGCCTTTAGGCATCACGGGAGATCATGGCGTTGTCTTTGGGTATAACTGAAAAGATCCTGAGTTTATGTCATGTCTGCGCCAAGCATGGCGGCGTCCAATGACAAAAACCGTTTCGCAATATTCGTAATTGTTGCGACATACTATCATAATATCTTGTTTGGTTCCGTGGTGCGTGGAATTATAGTTGATGAGCCCTCTCCATTGTTTTCTCATCACCACAATTTTTTACGGAAGTTTAACGCCGCGCTGGCGGGGCGATGACGGGTTCGAGAGAAAGTCTCATCACGAAAGACGGTGGAGAACACGGTCCGGCTGGCTGGCATTGGCCGTCCCCGGCAGCACTCAACCGATCGGCAGGGGAACGCTCACAAACGCTTCAAGCCGGTGGGCAGATCCTCAGCCTACTTTCGTCTCCGAAGGATGAGCTCACGGGAGCTTCGGCAACACCGTTCAACGGGCCGAGAGGAGATCCTCCAGTCATTCGGAAATCGATGACAGCGATGGCTGTCTCGCCAGACTTAAAATCAAGCACGACGTCCGCAGAAGCGGGTTTCGCCAAACAATGGAGTGAAAAATGACTGTGCCTATAGAGAAGATTGCCTTCCTCGTCGCCGTGGCGTGCATGGCCTCGTTTGCCGGACACGTCCTGGCCTATGACGGCCATCGGTTGACTTCGGGAAACGAGGCTTCGTTCGCCGCCCCGGCGGATGCCGCCAAAACCGAGGCAAAGGCCGATGCCACGCGTGACGTGGCGCAGGTCCGGACCCCGACTCGTCGCGACAACCGGCTTATCGGCGACGAACGACAGTAGACCCCGGAAGCAAGCATCCAAACAGTTCATTCAAGACATCGATCGGCTGGGTCGCACCAGAAGCCGATCAGGCTAAACAAGGAACAACGACTATGAAAAACTCTGTCATCTCCACCATCCTCGCCACCCTGATGGCATCCACCTTTGCAGGCGGCAGTGCCTTTGCCCAGGAAGGCGAATATTATGAGGGCGCCTCTCGCGACCGCGACCATCTGGGGGTCACGGCGGATTCACTGGGCATCCCCTCGGTCACCCGTTATGGCTATCCGCCGCTGAAGCGCGATCGGCGTCTCGATATTCCTGCGTCTCCGGTGATCGACAGCGGTGACTATTACGACGGCCAAATGCGCGCCCGGTAATACCGAAGGTTCGAGTATAGAGCGCCGGGATTTCCCGGCGCTTTTTCTGTCGCTGGTGGCTCTCGCCATCTTTTTTCCTGCTCCCCACCATATGCGGCTCAACGAACTCGAATCATAGCCGGGTGAGGTTCGGAGTGGATGGGCTACAAGAAGCTTGCGTCGAACAATTCGCGGGAATAGCTCGCGTGGGTCACGCCCGCCTGCAGATCCTGCCTGGTGAGTTCGTCGACAAATACGCCATTCTGCATGACGAGGACCCGATCACACATGTGGGAGATGACGGACAGATCGTGACTGACAAGGATGAACGTCAGATTGCGCTCCTCCCGCTGGTCTGCCAGCAGATTGAGTACCTCCGCCTGGATCGAGACATCGAGCGCCGAAGTCGGCTCGTCAAGAAGCAGGATCGGCGGCGACAGGATCAGCGCGCGTGCAATCGCCACGCGCTGACGCTGGCCGCCGGAAAGTTCATGCGGGAAACGGCTGGCGAAATGCGCCGGCAGGCCGACCTGTTGCAGTGCCTCTGCGACCCTTGCCCAACCGTCGCCGGCGCCCATCGACCTGATCGGTTCGGCGAGTGCGGTGCCGATGCGGTGGCGCGGATGCAGCGAGCCGTAGGGGTCCTGGAACACCATCTGGGCAAGCTTCAACTCGTCGCGTGTCCGCACCTTGCCGACCGGCTTGCCGTTAAACGATATCGATCCTGTCCATGCCCCCTCGAGGCCGGCAAGCGAGCGCAGCACCGTCGACTTGCCGCAACCGGATTCACCGACGATGCCGAGCGTTTCGCCGCGGCTCACGGCGAAGCTGATACCGCGTACGACATGATTGCTTTTATCCTTGGAGCCATAGACGATATCGAGGTTTTCGACCTTGATCATGGATTGGTCTCCACTTCGATGGATTTGCGGTCGAGGACTTTCAGACGTCTGACGGGATGTTTGGGATCCGGCATCGCGGCTATCAGGCCTCGGGTATAGGGGTGCGCCGCATCTTCGAGCCTGCTCAGCGTTTCGACGACGCGGCCGGAATACATGACCAGAATGCGCTCGCAAAAAGCGGCGACCATGCGGATGTCGTGGCTGATGAGGATCAGGCCGGAGTTGTTCTCCCGCACCAGTTCATCAAGCAGCATCAGAACGTCCTTGCGGACGCTGACGTCGAGCGCAGACGTCGGTTCATCGGCGATCACGAGCTTGGGGCGGGCCAGAAGCATCATCGCAATCATCACGCGCTGGCCCATGCCGCCGGATATCTGGTGCGGGTAAAGAGACAGGACGCGATCGGGATCGTTGATACGCACTCTCGCCAGCATGTCGCGGGCGCGCGCAACGGCATCCTTGCCCCTGGCGCCAAGATGCAGCTTTGCAGCCTCGGCAACCTGTTTTCCAATGGTCAGAACAGGGTTCAGCGAATAACGCGGATCCTGCATGATCAGGGCGATGTCTTTGCCGCGCAGGCCTCCCATCTGCCGTTCGGTCTTTTCCAGCAACGGGCTGCCGAGGAAATCCATCCGCTCGGCCGTCACGCCGGCGCGTTGCGGTAAAAGCCGCATGATGGCGCGGCCGGTTGTCGATTTGCCCGAACCGGATTCGCCAACGATGCCGATGCGCTCCCGTCCCACGTCAAAGCTGACATTGGAGACCGCCGGAATGGAGTTTCGGCCGAAACGGACGTTCAGGTCGCGAACGGAGAGGACGGGCGTTTCATCAAGATCTGGCATGGCGCGGGTCCAATAGATCGCGAAGCGTGTCTCCGGCGATGTTGAAGGCAAGGCTGGTCAACAGAATGGCGAGGCCGGGCATCACCGCGACCCACCAGTAATCGAGCATGAACTTTCGACCGCTGGAAATCATTGCGCCCCATTCCGGCAGCGGCGGCTGCGCGCCGAGACCGAGGAAGCCGAGGGAAGCTGCCGTCAGGATGATGCCTGCCATGTTGAGCGTCAGCCGCACGATCACGGAGGGAATGCACATCGGAGCGATATAGAGAAACAGGATGCGCAAGGGTGAGGCGCCGTAAAGCCGGGCCGCCGCCACGTAATCCGCATTGCGCACGACGAGCGCCTCCGCGCGTGCGAGCCGGGCGATCGGTGGCCAGGCCGTCAGCGAAATGGCGACGATCGCGGTTCCCAAACCTGCCCCGAGAGCCGCGGCGAAGGCGAGCGCCAGGATCAAGGACGGAAACGACAGGACTATATCGGTGGCACGCATCAGGATGGCATCGGTGCGCCCGCCGAAAAAGCCTGCAACAACCCCGATCACCAGACCGATCGGGCCGACGATCACCGAGACCGATAGGACCGTCTGGATCGTGATACGCGTGCCGTGGACGAGACGGCTGAAGATATCGCGCCCGAATTCGTCCGTGCCGGCGAGATGCGCGAAGCTCGGGGGCTGAAGCGCGTCGCTCAATGTCTGGGCCGCGGGATCGTAGGGTGCGATCAGCGGCGCAAAGATCGCGACCACAACCAGGATGGCGAGGATGATGAAACCCATCATCCCAAGGGGTTCATCGGCGAGCTTGTGCAGAATGCGGGAGGTCGAGTTCCATATCCTGGTGCCGATTGCCGGTGGACGGATGATGGCGTCGTCCTGGGCGATATTGCTCATCGTGCGGCCTCCCGGGTACGCGGATCAAGAAGCGCGTAAGCAATGTCTGCGATGAAATTCAGGAACATGAAGATGAAACCAACAATGATGGTCGCCGCGAGGATTGCGTTCATGTCACCGATCATGAGGGCATTGGTCATGTACTGACCGATGCCCGGCCATGAAAATACGATCTCCGTCACCACCGCGCCTTCCAGCAGGTTGCCGTAGGAGATCGCGAGGACCGTGATCAGCTGAACTGCTATATTGGGCAGGACGTGGCTGATGACGGTGCGGACCGGACCGACGCCCTTGGCGCGCGCGGCGATGACATAGTCCTGATTGAGCTGCTCCAGCGTGAACGCGCGGGTCATGCGGGTGATATAGGCCATGGCCATATAGGCCAGGATGCAAGCCGGCAGGATGATGTGCGACAGGGCGTTCCAGAATATGTCGGTCTCGCCTTCGAGCAGGCTGTCGACGAGCATCAGCCCGGTGGTCGGCTCGATCAGGCCTTCGTAGAAGACATCGACGCGGCCCGGCCCGCCGACCAAGTTGAGGCCGGCATAGAAGATGACCAACCCCACGATACCGAACCAGAAGACCGGGATCGAATGTCCGACCAGCGCGAAGACGCGGGCGAACTTGTCGATCGCGCTATCCCTGAAAAGACCGGCCGCCAGGCCGAGAGGAACGCCGATCAGTGTGGAAATCAACACCGCGAGCGTTGCAAGTTCCAGCGTTGCCGGGAATGCCTGGGACAGGTCCTTGGTGACCGCGTTGCCGGTCAGGATGGCTGTGCCCATATCACCGTGCAGCAGTCCCCAGACATAGACGAAGAATTGCTGGTAGAGCGGCAAATCGAGCCCAAGCCTGATGCGCATGGCCTCGTAGGCTTTCGGATCGGCGAGTTCGCCGACAATGGCCCCGACCGGATCGGTCGGCATAACGCGGCCGATCACGAAGGTGACGCACAACAGGATGAACAGGCTGACGATCAGATGGAGAAGTCGTCGTCCCAGCTCGCCTAACGAAAGTTCCTTCATGATCGGCTGCCTGACCTGACGTTAAGTTACTTATCGGTCTTGGTGACACCTTCCAGACGTGTCGTCTGGCTCGGATGCCCGACATAGCCCTGCACACGGCTCGTTAGGACGATCGGCTCATAGCGTTCGAAAAGTGGCAGAACAGCAGGTTTTTGGGCAACGAACATTTCCTGCATCTGAACGTAAAGCGCTCCGCGCCTCTTCGCGTCCGGTTCCAGCGCAGCCTTGGCGGTGATGGCCGTCAGTTCGGGAATGTCCCAGCCGGAGCGCCATACAAAGTTGCCGGCATTGTTGGCCTTCAGCGAATTGTCCGGATTGCTCGAGAATTGCTCCATCGCGCCCAGGACATTCGGCATATAGGCCCCTGTCTGTGGGATCAGGAGATCGAAATCTCGGGCTCGATGCGCGGCGATGATATCCGCACCATTGCCCTGCATGATATTGATCTTCACGCCGATCTGGCCGAGCGAGGCCTGGATCGCGGTTGCAAGATCGATGCGCGGCGTCTGGGCAATGGTCTTGAGGTTCAGCGTGAAGCCGTCCTTGTAGCCGGCTTCCGCCAGCAACGCCTTTGCCTTTGCCACGTCCAGCTTCCAGTCCGGGCTCGGAATGGCATATTCGAAGTTTTCCGGAACGGGAACCGTGCGCGCCCGGCCGTATGGCCCCATGATCGCCTTTTCCATGCCCTTGTAGTCAATGCCATAGGCAATCGCTTCGCGGACCTTCGGATTGGAGAGCGGCTCCTTGCCGGCGTTCATCGACAGGACATAGAAACCCCCTGTCGGGACGCGCTGGATTTGATAACCCTGCTTGCCGTTGAATGTCGCAAGGTCGGTCGCGGTCAGGGCGCTCGCGATGTCGATATCGCCACGCTCGAGCATCAGCCGCTCGACCTGGCTTTCAGGCACATGGCGAACGACGACGCGGCGCATCTTCGGCTGACCGGCGACGTAATTCTTGTTCGCGTCGAGGATGACGATCTCGTTCGGCGTCCACTTGTTCAGCGTGAAAGGGCCCGAGCCTGCCGAATTGGTGCGCAGCCATGCATTGCCCCAGTCGTCGTTGACGACATGGCTCTTCAGTTCCTTGCTGTCGACAACGCTCGCGATGACCATCGCCAGGCGATAGAGCAGGAGCTCCGACGTGACCTCGCCGGAAAGGTCTACACGCACAGTCCTCTCGTCCGGCGCCGTCACCAGCTTTTCAACGTTGCCGCCATTGTAGCCGACACGCTTGAGATTGGCGGCCGCGGCCTGGTCGAGCTTCAGGAGGCGGGTGATCGAGTATACCACGTCCGCGGAGGTGACCGGGTTGCCCGATGCGAATTCCGCCTTGCGCAGATGGAACGTGATCCCCTTGTCATCGATCTCCCATTTTTCGGCAAGTTGCGGGGAAATCTTTCCGGAACCGTCGGTCGAAACGAGGCGATCGTAGAGGTTTGCCATGATCTCATTGGCCTTGGCTTCCGTCGCCTGATGCGGATCCAGCGAGAGAACCTGGGCAAGCGAAGTCGCAATGACGAGTTGATTGGCCGGCGTCTCGGCAAAAGCCGCTGGCGTGCCGAAAGACATGACGGCAAAAGCCGCGCCAACGAGCAATCGGGTGCAAAGGTATTTCATTGTAACTCCTCCCAGAGTGAACCAAAGACATAGCCGGTTGTTCAAATGTTGTATGATGACTTAGCCAACTTTTCTGGGGATGGCAAGCTTGCCGCACGAGCCTTCCGCAAGCCTACATTTTACAGAGCGTGGTGAGTTAACGATAAACCTTTCTAATAATGCGTATTATCAGTTGATTTTCTGCGGGAATCTCAAGAAAAATGGAGCGATCGCAGCTAGCTGTTCAGGTATAGTTCCGCCATCCGATCTCCACGCTTGCCGCACGAAGATTCTCGACAGCCGGTAAAAAATCATATTAGGTCGTATGATATATGATACGCTTAGGGAGGATGTGAAAATGTATGTTGGCACACAAGTTGGCGCGAGAGATGATGACGACTACCGCGTTTTCGCCCAATTGGGATTGAAACACATCTGCGCAGATCCGCCCGGCGCGCCGTCGAGCTGGAAACTGGAAGATCTCGAACGTCATCGCGACAAGATTGAAAGCTTCGGGCTCATCCTCGACATGATCCAGCTTCCACTTCCGTCGCAGCCCATCGAGAAGGCATCCTATCCGGATATCCTCCTTAAAGGCCCCGATCGCGACCAGCAGATCGACGCGGTATGCAGGTTGATCGAGGAAACCGCCAAGGCGGGAATCCCGTCGGTGAAATACAATCTCAACCTGATCGGCATCCCACGTACGGAGATGGAACCCGGGCGGGGCGGGTCGCTCAACGAGGCCTTTCGATGGGACAAGGCCGACCAGCAGGCTGAGCCAGGCCTAGCGGGCGTGCTGTCCGAGGACGAAAACTGGGAGCGGATCGACTATTTTCTGGGACGCGTCGTGCCCGTCGCAGAGAGCAACAAGGTGCGGCTTGCCTGCCATCCGCATGACCCCTACACCCCGCCCGGCTACAAGGGTGTTACCCGCGTGCTCGGCACCGTCGAGGGTCTGAAGAAGTTCGTGCTCATGCGCGAGAGCCCCTACCACGGCCTCAATTTTTGCCAGGGCTCGATCGGCGAGATGTTGGAGAACCCCGGGCAAGAGATCGACGATATCATCCGCTGGTTCGGGACACGCGGCAAGATTTTCAACGTCCATTTCCGTAATATCGCGGGCGGAAAACTCTCCTTCATGGAAACTTTTCCGGACGAGGGCGACATGGACATGGTGCGCTCTCTCAAAATTTATAAAGAGGTCGGCTATCGTTACATGATCATGCCGGATCACGTTCCCAAGATAAGCGGTCGCGATCCCACGGGCGTAGCCTTTGCATTTTGCTACGGCTATATCGCGGCCTTGCTCGAAGCCATGAAATAGTGGCTTTTGACGGTCACTTAGACGCGACGTCCTTGATGGAAGCTGCCGGGTTCGGCGGCTTCCATCCCGAAGCGTTGCAGCAGGTTCCTTCCTTGATCTTGCGGTCTAAGTCGTCAAGGGCCTGTCGCGGGAGCGATCTGCATCTGGGCGGGCACGAGCTTATCCGGTTGGCCGGAAAGCGGCTTCTGACCGGTCAGGCGCTCGTCGGCAGATGTCGGAGGCCGCGCGGATTGCGTGGTCGACGCGGTGATTTCCGTTCCGATACCGGATACTCCGTCAGGAAGTCTGTCGGTCTTCGCCGGCGATGACAGTTGCTGATTGACAGACACCTGGTCCGTGCCGATCGGTTGTGGCGTGACCCGACCGTCGGATGACGCAACGCGCCAGACGGTATTGCCGGCGTCATCGGCGACGAGCAGCGCTCCGGTCCCATCGATCCCGACGCCGACCGGCCGTCCTTTCGCCTGATCGCCCTGGATAAAGCCTGTGACGACATCCTGCGCCTTGCCAGATGGCTTGCCATTCTGGAACGGTACGAAGATGACTTTGTAGCCATTGAAGCTGTCCCGGTTCCAGCTGCCGTGCTCGCCGATGAAGGCGCCGTTGGCGTATGCAGTTGGCAGCGCGGAATTCATCGAGAACGTCAGTCCGAGCGCAGCGACATGACTGGACAGGGCGTAATCCGGCTGGACTGCTTTTTCGACCATGTCGGGACGTGGCGGATGAACGCGAGCGTCGACGTGGTTGCCGTAGTAGCTCCACGGCCAGCCGTAGAAAGCGCCGTCCTCAACCGAGGTCATGTAGTCGGGAACGAGGTTGGGGCCGAGCTCGTCGCGCTCATTGACGACGGTCCAGAGCGCACCGGTTTCGGGGTTGAAGGCGAGGCCGTTCGGGTTGCGCAAACCCGAGGCGAAAACGCGCGCGGCGCCGGTCCGCCGGTCGACCTGCCAGATCGCCGCACGGCCCTTTTCTGCTTCGAGCCCGTTCTCCACGATGTTGGAATTCGATCCGACGGAGACGTAAAGCGTCCGGCCGTCCGGGCTGAGGGCCAGATCTTTTGTCCAATGGTGATTGATCGGGCCGCCGGGCAGCGGCGTCAGCGTTTTCGGTTGCGCGGTGATCCCGTTCTGGCCGAGTTCGTAGGGGTAGGCAAGGATGGCGCTCGTCGTGGCGACATAAAGCGTGTTGTCTATCCAGGCGAGGCCGAAGGGAGAATCGAGCTTCTTCAGGAGGTCATGGCGTTCATCGACCGTGCCGTCGCGATTGGTGTCACGCAGCAGGGTGATGATATTGCTTTCTTTCTGTTCACCGCCGCCGCCGTGGGCGATCGACATGATCCAGTCGCGGATAAAATCCTTCGGTCGCGAGGTCGGCTCGCCGGCGGGGCCGCGGGACTGGACGACGAGCACGTCGCCATTTGGCAGGGTATGGACGGTGCGGGGATTGGCAAGGTCCTGGGCATAGGCCGTGACCTTCAGGTCATCGGGAATGGCAGGCGTCTCGCCGTCCTTCCAGCCGGCCACTTCCGCGACCTTCAGATCAGGTATCAGGGAAGGAGAGGGGTCAGGCAGAACCGGGTTCGGGCCGATCTGCTGGGACAGATCGAATGTGGTTTCCTGCGCCGACGCGCCGAGCCCGAGGGAAAGCGACAGAACCGAAGCGCCGAGAATAACGGACCTCATCATCATATCCTCCAGGCCAATCTGGCATATTTGCGGGCGGAAACGGCGGCTGCCACCAGGCAAAGCACGAATGTAACGGCAGAGAGCGCCAGTCCATAAGGGACCACGGCGGTCCATCCGTCGCCGGCATGGACGAGGCTGTTCAGGACGGCAAGGGCGAGGATAATCAGGTAGAGAAGCGCCGACGGGAATGCCGGCCGCAGCGGACGGGTGCGGGGCCGCGCGAGGTCGATGAGCCCAGCCAGGATTGCGATCACGCCGAACACCAGACCGGCGCACAACAGCCATGCGGAGAAGTTCTGCCACATGAGGTTGTTGCTCTGCCAGAAGGCGATATCGGTTGCGAGCGCAAGCGTGAAGCAGACGAAGGGGAATGGGACGAAAAGCGACTGGATCGGATAGGCGGCCGCGTCTCGATCATTGGAGGAAAGTACAGCCATGGCATGCTCCCAGGGGCAAGAGCGCAAAATATGCCATTCAACCCGCGGAGGCAGGGGATGGTTCCGTTCCGGCGTCGCAAAGCCTTGAAGCCAGCGGCATTCTTCGCCGGCAGAGCTGTCCCTCAATTGCCTTGGAACTTTCGGCATCAGACTTGGTTCGGAGACCTTAGCGCGACGTTCCAGCCAAAGCCGACACTCGTCGCGTCGCCATGCCCAACAAGCCAATCTATCAGTGAGAAAACTTGAACGGAGGTTCCAATGAAAAAGTTTTTCGTCATCGGATGTGTAGGGTTGTGCCTCACAGCTTGCACGTCGACTGAACGTGGGGCGGGAATCGGCGCTGCCACGGGTGCCGTCGTCGGAGGCGTGGCAACGGGTAATGTTCGCGGTGCCGCGGTTGGTGCGGCCGTGGGTGGCGTGTCCGGTGCCTTGATCGGGAATGTCGCGGGGCAGCCCGGCCGCTGCTATTACCGCGACCGCGATGGGAACCGCTACGTCGATCGATGCTGAGTTCTTTCCGGCCTTCGCCGGCAGGCTCGATGCCTCGACGATGCTCTCGAGCAATACAACACGCGCGGATTCGGGTTCACGTCCATGACCAACGGACGCCGCCTCAGCCGTTACTGAGGCCGCCAACCCTTTCAACGATTCCGCATCGTAGCCATGCCGGTGATAGCCATTCGCTTTAGCCGCAGACGGCGGACTTGCAGACTATGGGGTAAGCCATGGCCTCCGTTGAGAATATTGAAAACGAGCCGATCGGAGATTTGGTAGCCAGGATGGAGACCATGACCGATGAGGAGGTTTTCATCGCCATGCGTCAGCTGGAACTGGCGAGCGAGGTAGCGCGGGAAGAGGGCCGCGACGACATCCTTGCCAGAATTGCCCTGGTCGAGAGCGAGATCGAGCGGCGCTATCCGGGACAGGTTCTGGCGCCATATCGTGAATGGAAGCGGCGCGGGATTGTCCAGTAACCGGACCGTTCGGCAGTGCCGCCTGAGGAGATAAGTTATGGAAGAGAAGCAGGAGCGGCGTGTGCCGCCTGAGCCGGGGACGGATGACGCAAGGTGCGCGGACACGGAGCGGAGCCGCAAGGAACGGGAGGCGGCAATGGAGAGGGCTCTCCGAGTGGCGGAGAAAATTCTGCAGGACGAGAGACGATCTCCGAGCGATGCCCAGGGCACGACTCGATCGTCACGCCCTTACTGAATGCGGCACCGTCGCCTGGCGGGAACGATCGAGAGGTGAGCAGAAGGAAGGAGGCCAAGATGGTCGACTACCAGCGCATGCGCGATCACATGGCCGAGGTTCACATAAGGCGACGTGGAATAAGGGATGAGCATGTCCTCAATGCGATGCGTGCCGTGCCGCGAGAGCGCTTCGTCGCCGAAGGCATGGCCGAATTCGCCTACGAGGATGCGCCTCTGCGCATAGAGGAGGGGCAGACTATTTCGCAGCCCTACATCGTCGCGGCGATGATCGAGGCGGCCGAACTGCGGGCGGGCGATCGTGTGCTCGAGGTCGGAGCCGGTTCCGGCTACGCGGCCGCGGTGATGGGCCAGATCGCGGAGCGCGTCTATGCGATCGAGCGCCATGAGGTCCTGGCCGCATCGGCAAAGCAGCGCCTGGCTGATCTCGGCTATGACAATGTCGAGGTTCTTGCTGGCGACGGCACGCGAGGACTTTCCGAGCAAGCGCCGTTCGACGCAATTGTGGTGGCCGCGGGCGGTCCGGCGGTGCCGGAAGCGCTGAAGGAGCAGCTCGCAATCGGCGGGCGGCTCGTGATCCCTGTGGGTGGGGAGTCTAGCCAGACGCTCTGCAAGGTTATCCGGCGCACGGCGACCAGCTATGAGGAATCGAATCTCGGGGCGGTGATGTTCGTGCCGCTCATCGGGGAGCAGGGCTGGGCCGAGGATGGCCGGCGCTCCGCGAGCAATCACAAGCCGGGCATTTCTCGCAAGCAGAGCCTGCCGACAATGATTGCCGAAGCGGCCGAAGACCTGCCGGATTTCGACGATCCAGCATTCGGCCGCCTGTTCGACCGCTTCGGCGACCGACGCGTGGTTCTGCTGGGGGAAGCGAGCCACGGGACCGCTGAATTCTATCGGGCCCGTGCCGCGATCACGCGTCACCTGATCGTCCATCGGGGATACACGATTGTCGCGGTCGAGGCAGATTGGCCGGATGCGGCGAAAGTTGATCGATACGTCCGACACCGATCCGCGTCCGAATGGGATGAGCCTCCGTTCCAACGCTTCCCGACCTGGATGTGGCGCAACACGGACGTTCGGGCACTGACCGAATGGATGCGAAAGCACAATGCGGGTCTCGACGCCATGGAAGAGCGGGCGGGCTTCTACGGGCTCGATATCTACAACATGTCCGCCTCGATCGGAGCCGTGCTTGATTATCTGGATCGGGTCGATCCGCAGGCGGCGGCTGTGGCGCGCGAGCGCTACGGCTGCCTGACGCCCTGGCAGCAGAACCCCGCGACCTATGGCCGGGCGGCGCTCAGCCGCGGTTATGCCGAATGCGAGCAGGCGGTGATCGAGCAATGCCAGGCGCTGCTGCGCAAGCGGCTCGACTATGCAAACAACGACGGCGATGCCTTTCTCGATGCCGCCCAGAACGCCCGGCTGATCGCGTCCGCCGAGCGCTACTATCGCATCATGTATTATGGCGGAGCGGAAAGCTGGAACCTGCGTGATACCCATATGTTCGAAACGCTACAGCATCTTCTTGATGCCAAGGGACCGGATGCCAAGGCGATCGTCTGGGCCCATAACAGTCACATCGGCGATGCCCGGTCCACCGATATGGGCGCAATCCGTAACGAGCTCAATATCGGACAGCTCTGCCGCGAAGCTTTCGGAAGCGAGGCAGCACTTGTCGGTTTCGGCACCCATGCCGGCACGGTGGCCGCCGCGAGCGACTGGGACGGAGACATGCAGGTCATGCGCGTCAATCCTTCCCGCCCGGATAGCTACGAGCGGCTGTGCCATGAGGCGGGTAAAACCCGGTTCCTGCTTGATCTTTCGCCTGCCAAGCACGATCCGCTGAGACGCCGCCTCTCGGAGCCTCGGCTTGAGCGCTTCATCGGCGTCATCTACCGGCCCGACACGGAGCTGTGGAGCCACTACAGCCAGGCAATCCTTCCCGAGCAGTTCGATGCCTATGTCTGGTTCGACGAGACCCAGGCGGTGACGCCGCTCGGACCGGAGCACCATCGCGGCATGCCGGAAACCTATCCCTTTGGCGAATAGGTTGCGCTGCCGCTCAATTGAAGGAACGAGACGTGGCGAGCAAGCCGGCCGCCTCGGCGAGTTTTTCAGGATCCTTGAGGCCGCGGCAATAAAGGTCGTACACGATAGGTGCGACTGAATCGGCGCTGCGTTCTGATTTTTCGGCTGCAACAATGACAGCGTGTCGGAGGAGGGAAATGTCTCCCATCGTCATTGCACGCGCTGGAAAAGGATTGTGATACGTCATATCGGCCTCCTTGAAGCGGCGAATTCTAATCCCCGCGAAACGCTTTTTCCACAGATAATGACTTCCTGCCGCCTTCTGTGCGGTGCCGTACAAACCTTCACCCAGCCGGGAATCAAGATAGCCGAGGGCACAGGGCTAGCCAAACATTGATGGCTGCCGGACAGCGTGAAGCGTTCGGCCATTACGGGGAGCGTTGCTTTAACCCAAGCAGCCAGAGAAGATAAGGCCCGCCGATCAGCGCCGCGAAGAGGCCGGCCGGGACCTGATAGGGATAGATGACGACCCGCGACAGCCAGTCGGCCATCATAAGCACGCAAGCGCCGATCAGGATTGCCGCGGCAAGCTGGTGATGTAGTTTCTGGAAACCGAAGAGCCTCGCGAGATGCGGCGCGATCAGTCCTGTCAGGCTCAAGGGGCCAACGAGGAAGGACGAGATCGCCGTCATCAATGCCGCAAGGATCGCGAGCACGAGGCGTGACGGCAGGACGCGAAGACCGACGCTGCGGGAAAGGCTAGTCCCGAGCGGCAGGATGGTGAGCCAGCGGATCATGAAGAAAAGCGGCGCCGTCAACACCACGAGAGCGATCATCGCCGTCGAGGCTTCGAAGATGCCGGCGCGATTGGTGGATCCGGCCATCCAGGTGAGCAGGATATAGCTACGCATGTCGCCCTGGGCGAGCACCATGCTGACGATCGCCATGCAGAAAGCGCTGATGGCGATGCCGGCGAGCAGCAGTCGTTCGGCCGAAAAACCCGAGCGGCCGGCGATCGCAATCATCACCAGGAAGGCGGCGAGCGAGCCGAGCGCCATGCTGAGAAGCATGATGGCCGGCGATGGGATGCTGAACAGGAAGAGAGCAACCGTCAGCCCGGCACCGCCGCCGCTCGAAACGCCGAGCACTTCGGGGCTGGCGATCGGATTGCCGGTCACGCGCTGCATGATGAAGCCGGCTGCTCCGAGCATGGCGCCGGCACCGCCGGCTGCCAGGATACGCGGCAGACGAAACGGCAGAAGTTCGGAAAAGAGTGAGCCGATTGCGACGTTCCAGCCGTGATCCGTCGGACCTAGCGCAAGTACGAGGACGAAGATGATGAAAAGCGCCAAGGCAAGTAGCGACAGTGCGCCAGCAGGCTTTCGAAGCTGTCGGCAGGCGGCGTCAGCCGTCGTGGTCACGGCAGAAAATCCGTGGACGCGCGGCAGCAGAAGGAGAAGCAACGGCCCGCCGAGCAGAGCGGTTGCGGCACCCGCCGGCACGAGATCGGAAAAACCCGGCCCCAGCAGCTGGGTCAGGCTATCGGCGAGGAAAAGCACCGCGGCGCCCGTGAGAGGCGCGGCCATCATCACCTGTCCGGTGGTTCGTGCTCCGCAGAACCTGGTCATGGCGGGTGCTGCGAGCCCCAGGAAGCCGATGATGCCGACTGTTGCCGTGACCGAGGCGGACAGCCAGACGGCGAGGACGAGGATCGAAAACCGGACACCATGCAGCGCGACACCGAGGCTTTTGGCACTGGAATCGTCGAGCGCCAGAACATTCAGGGGCCGCAGCAGCAGTGCCGCGGCGATGATGCCCGCCGCAAGCCGCGGCGCCAGCGAGGTGACACCACTCCAGTCCTGCTGGTTGAGCGCGCCCGCACCCCAGATATGGATCGACATGGCATATTCGCCGCGCGCCAGGATCAGCATCACGCTGAGCGAGGCCGCGATCAGGCTGACGATCATGCCGCAGAGCGCGACCGTGACCGGATCGAGCCCGCGCCGCCAGCTCAGCGCCAGCACGATCGCCACCGCGGTAAAGCCGCCAACAAAGGCGAGCAGCTCGCGGGAGATGCCGGTCATGAGCGGCAGAAAACTAAGGCCGAGCGTCAGCGCCAGTTGTGCCCCCGAGGCGATGCCGAGAGTTGAGGCATCGGCAATCGGATTGCGCAATACCCGTTGCAGCAGCGCACCGGAAAGACCGAGCGCTGCCCCGGCGATCAGCGCAATCGCGGCACGAGGCAGAAGGCTGTTCCACAGCAGGATCGCATCGAGAACCGTAGCGGTGGCCGCTGCCCCGGGGACCTGTGGGCGAAATGCCAGAAGCAGAATGAAGGAGACAACGCAGGCGATGCCGAGCAAGGCTGCAGGAAGAACGTGGGGCAGGCGTGCGCGCATGGGCATTGGGAGACTAGCCGTTGCGGGCATGGGAAAACCCTTCCGCCAGGAAATCGGCAAAACGGCTGGCGGCCGGCAATGCCCCATAGGGATTGATCGATCCGACCGTCAGCACGCGATTTTCCCGCGCCGCAGGCAGGGCCTTCCAGAAGGCGCTTTCGGTCAGCGCCGCAAAGGCATCCTCCGGATGCGGAGGAATGAGGACGATCAAGGCCTCGGGCATGGAGGCCAGCGTCTCGATGCCCATCGGCGCCATGGCCGAATAACTGGTCGCGCCCGTCCAGGCATTGGCAAGCCCGACGCGTTTCAACACCTCGCCGAACATGCTGTCGGAACCGAAGACCCGGTAATGGCGCGCATCGCCGAGGTTGATCGGCAGGACAGGGCGGCCGTCACCCCCGGCAAGTAGGTTCTTGTAGCGATCGAGCCGGGCAGCGAGGTCTTCGACCATCCTGCGGGCCGCCGGGCGCTGCAGCCGCTCGCCGATCGCCAGCGTTGCCTGTTCTGCAAGGATGTACGGGTTTTCACCGGGTTTGTAGATCGAATGGTTTTCGACCGGTGCGATCCGGCTCATCAGCGGGTCGGCCCAGGCGTAGAAATTCGAGTTGAGGATCAGGTCCGGGCGGGCAAAGCGCAGCACCTCGAAATTCGGTGTACCGCGCAGGCCGAGATCGGCAACGCCCTCCGGGAGATCGGGTTTGATCGCAACCTGGCGGAACTGGCGAAGCTCCGTCGCCGCCACGACATTGGCGCCGATTGCAAGCAGCGTTTCGAGAAGTGCCCAGTCGAGCGTTGCCACCCGCGGCCCCGTTTCCTGCGCCCGCAGAGTGCGCGCCGCCGCCAAGGTGGCTGCGGCTGAAAGCATGGTTCTGCGGGTAAATTGCTGCACTATCGGCATGTCTCCAAAGGCACAGGAAGGCCCGAGCCGGGCCTTCCTGAAAGACTTGTTTCAGATCGTCGAACTACCAGACCTTGCTGATCTTGAAGTTGACGGTGCGGGCCTCGCCGTAGCCGCAGAAATACTCCGTATTGCAGCCTGCGACATAGTTCTTGTCGAGTAGGTTGGTGACGTTCAGGGACGCCTTCCAATCGTTCTTCTCGTAGCGGATCGCCGCGTCGAAGACCGTCGCATCCGGAACGCGCAGGGTGTTCGCATTGTCCGCCCAGGATTTGCCGCGATAGCGGGCGCCGGCGCCGAAGCTGAGCCCTTCCAACGGGCCTTCCGTGACGGTGTAGTCGAGCCAGAGAGAACTCAGAACGTCAGGCACGACGTTTGGTGTATTGCCGACGAGCGTGGGATCGTCCTTGGTGATCTCTATATTCGTATACGACGCCGCCGCGATGACCTTCCAGTTCTCGTCCAGATTGAATTTTCCTTCCACTTCGACGCCCCTTGAGCGAACTTCGCCAAGCTGGCTGGTTACTACGCCGGTGGTGATCGTGTAGTTCTTCTTGGTAATGTCGAAGACGGAGGCCGTCAGGCTGCCGTCGAGCCAGGTCGGCTCGTACTTCACGCCTGCCTCGAACTGGTAACCTTCCTCGGGCTTCGGCGCCGCGCCGCCCGTCAGGCCGACGATCGGGCTGAAGAAGGTAGCAGCGCTGACATAGGGCGTCAGGCCGTTGTCGAACTCATATGCCAGGCCCGCGCGGCCGCTCCAGGCCCGGTCGTTGCTGGAATAATTCCACGTTCCTCCCGGCATGAGGTCATCGATATCGTTGTGGACATAGTCGTAGCGGCCGTTGAACGTGGCGATCCAGCCATCGCCGAACTTGATCTGGTCCTGCGCGTAAACGCCGACCTGGTTGATCGTGTAGACCTGGTTGAGGTTACGGGCGAGCGGCGGCAGAACCACACCATAGGCGGGGTTGGCGGGGTCGAAGTCGGGAACCGATCCAAAGAGGCTCGCGAATTGGTCGGTGTGGAGGCGATAGTACCGATAATCCAGGCCCGCCATGATCTTGTGCGATGCTCCGCCGAAATCGAATTCGTTTTCGATCCGGTTGTCCACGTTGAAGGCATCCGCAGTCGAGGTGATATCCTCGCTGTAGCGGCCGACCACCGCATCCGTTTGGTTGAGGTCGAACGGATAGACATACTGTTCGCGCTTGAAGAGATGCCCGTAGCGAAGGTTCTGGGTGAACTTCCAACCGTCTTCGAATTCATGCTCGAACTCGTAGCCAATCATTTTCTGAACGACCGTGCCATCGTCAAAGTTCGGGTCGCCGAGGAACATGTCGCGCGGTATCTTGCCGTAGCGGGCGTCGACGACCGTGCCGCGGTAGGGCAGCAGACCGTTGGTCGTGTGGACCTGGTCCAGGCCGCTTAAATAGGCCCAGACCGTCAGGCTGGTGCCAGCGTCCGGCGAGAAGGTGAATTGCGGCATGATGAAACCGCGCAGGTCCTCGCTGTAGTCGGTATAGTTGTCGCCGCCGGCGATCTTGCCGGTCAGGCGATAGCTGAAGGTGCCGTCCGGGGTGATCTTGTCGGAAATATCGAAACCGAAGAAGGCGTTGCCATTCGTGTTGATGCCGGTCTCGGTGTAGGAGTAGGGCTCGTCGGTCGGGCGCTTGCGGATCAGGTTGACGACCCCGCCGGCATTGGCCCCGCCGAGCAGGACGGAGGCCGGCCCCTTGAGGACCTCGACGCGCCCCAGCATGAACGGATCGATCTGGAAGCCGCCATAGGCGTGACTGGTGAGCGCGAGGCTGTCGAAGAAAACGCCCGTCTGCGACGCATTGAAACCGCGAACGTAGATCCAGTCGGTGTCGGGATCCGAGCCGTAGGGCTGGCCGAACACGCCGGGCGTATAGAGGAGCACCTGGTCGATCTTGCTGACGGTGCCGCGGTCGTCCATCTCTTCCCGGCCGATGACCGACACGGACTGCGGGATTTCCTTGAGCGGCGTATCGGTCTTGGAACCGGTGGTCGTCTGCCTCGCGACATAACCTTTGACGGGACCGGTTCCGTCGCCTTCGCCCTCGCCGCGAATGACGATCGGCGCCAATGTCGTATCGGCGTCCTGGGCATGAGCCGCCCACGCGCTGCAAAGGGCGACAAACGCCACACGCGCACCCAGGCCGAGCCTTGCCCCCAAGGCTGTTTTTCTCTTGTTCATTCTATGCCCCACTCACACGAACTTTTCGCCGCTCTCCGGAAGCGGCGCCACAATAAGGTGAGCAGTTAACTCATATTTAAAGTTTGGGCTTGCTTCGATCGGCGGCAATTGGACGTTTTTGGGCAATTTCTGAAGGAGTGAGCAAATATTTGCGAAGTGCATCACGACTGCCTGGCCTTCCGCCAGCGGGCGGGGGTGGTCCCCACATGTTTGCGGAAGACCTTGGTGAAATGCGCTTGGTCCGAGAAACCGGTTTCGGCGGCAATTTCGGTCAACGCGCAGGCCTCCGACGCCAGCAAGGCTTTTGCGCGTTCCAGCCGGGCATTCATCTGCCAGTCGTGGGGGGCCATTCCAGTCGATGCCTTGAACGAATGGCTGAAATGCGATGGCGACAGTCCCGTCAGGTCGGCGAGTTCCTGCAGGCGGATATTGCGCATGCAGTTTTCGGTGATGAAATCCGTAGCGCACCGCAGCTGCGCTCCGGCCAGCGTTCCTCGGCGCCGGGGCGGTACCTTTGCCATCTTCAGGACATCGATGACGAGCGCCAGGGCGAGCCCGTCCCCATAGAGATCATGCAATGGCTCGGGGTTGGAAATCTCGGCGGCGATCAGTCCGGCCAGCGCCATGACGCGCTGGTCGGAGAACAGCAATTGGGGATCCTTGAGCTTTTTGGGGTTGATGTCTTCCATCAACCGGCGGCCGAGGATGTCCGCGTCGAAATGGATATCGAGGTGGCGCACATACTGCACGTCGGCAATGTCCAGCCAAAGGTCCATGTCGGCGGGAATGTAGGAGATCGGGCTCTGATTGCTGTCCTGTGGCGTGCCGCGGGATTTCGGGGAGAGCTTTACGACAGGGCGCCCGCGGCCGCGCTGGTCGAGCAGGATGAACAGTCGCGGGTCCCGCGCCACGTAATGGCCGCCCGCATAGGCGGCGCATTCCACCTCCCAGAGGTCGGCGGTGATGCCGTTCCAGTAACGGCGCCTCAGCCCCCCGATGACCGAAAAACCCTCGATCCTGTTCTGCATCCGCGGTTGAAAGATCATGCAGCTACCCGAATAAATAAACTTGCATATTTTTATCAACTTTAATGCAGCGTATCAATCCCGCGGGCGTTGCAGATGCCGCATCATCCCGATCTGCGTGCCACGCAAGTGCAAATACACACACTGGCCGACCGGCAACGCGACCAACGGCCCGGCAAAGGACGTCGGTTGACCGGAGCGTCAGATTCGGAGAAACATGAGTCCAATTTTCCGGTTTGAAAGACGACATACGGATGGTAACCATGCCGCTGAACCCAAACGAGCGTGAGATCGCCAAGGCAAATCTCCCTCTCCTGTCATTGAAGGCGGCGAGCTTTGCGATCGAAGGCCGCGTCCTCTTACATCCGCTGACGCTCGATCTTCGGGCTGGCAGGTCGATTGCTTTGATCGGTCACAATGGCTCCGGCAAATCGACAATGTTGAAATTGATCGGCCGGCAGCAGGCGTTGAGCGGGGGCATTATCCAGTTCGAGGGCAAACCGCTTGAAGACTGGAGTGCGCGCGAATTCGCCCGCCGGCTCGCCTATCTGCCGCAACGGACGCCGGCAGCGCCCGGCATGTTGGTCAAGGAACTGGTGGCGCTCGGTCGGTATCCATGGCACGGCGCGCTCGGCCGGTTCAGCGCCATCGACAAGCAGAAGGTGGAGGAGGCAATCGAGCTCACCGGTATCGGCCCTTTTGCAGAGCGCATGGTGGACAGCCTGTCGGGCGGCGAACGCCAGCGTGCCTGGCTTGCCATGCTCGTGGCACAGGATGCCGCCTGCCTTCTGCTCGACGAACCCATCGCCGCGCTCGACATTGGCCATCAGTTGGAAGTCCTGTCCTTGACGCACGACCTTTGCCGCGAAAAGGGCATCACCATCATCACCGTGCTGCACGACGTCAACATGGCCGCCCGCTTCTGCGATGAGATCGTCGCACTGCATTCCGGCCGGCTGATTGCCCATGGCACACCGCAAGAGGTCATGACGACCGAGGAACTGGCTCGCATCTACGACGTCCGGATGGATATCCTATGCCAACCCTCAAGCGGCCGGCTGGTGGCGCTGGCCCAGTAATTTCGAGTATACAGTCAGCCAGTGGGGTTTCGTTAGGCGGTAACCCCACTACGGAATAGCGGCAGCCGTCATGGCTGCCGCAGGATCTCACTCGTTTTCTAGAACCTGTATCCTACTCCCAGCATTGCGAAGGGTTGAACGTCGTCCTTGACGATCGGGCTGTCCTTGGCATCCCCGAGCAGGAAGCCGGCCCCGCCGGCGCCTGTGACGCTCCAGTTCTCGGTCATCATATAGGTGATGGAACCCTTGAGATCGACGCGCTTGATCCCCGCCTTCGCTTCGTATGCCCCCAGGCCGGACCGAGCCGACTGGATCGAAGTCACCCCGAAATACGACTCCATGTGCTTGTCGTCGGCCCATGTGCCGGACACATCGGCGGAGAAGATGAACCGTTCGTAGCGATGGGAAACCTTCGCGCCGAAAGTGCCGGTCAGTCCCTCGCTGCCGCCTATGGTCTTGTCCAACTTGGCGTAGACGCCGAATGGGCCGACCTCATAGCTGACGATCCCTCCGATGACGCCGCCCATGTCGATGTCGCCCAGACCACGCAGGTAGTCCGAGTCGTCCTCCTTGCGGCCCATCTCGACACCACCGGTCACGCCGATCCTGAAGCCGTTTGTTTCGAAAAGATCGACGGTGAGGCCACTGGTATCGAGATGCACGCGGTCCCCAAACTGGGCGGAGACGAGCGGAAACGGCTGCACCTCGAATTCGTCGGATCCTTCGTATTCGGGCAGGTAAACCGCCCCGACGCCGATCGTTACCTTCCAGTCATGCAGTTTGCCGCGAATGCCGCCGTAGCGTGCGGTATCGAACTGCTGCGGAGGGGCAATCGCCGCGTCGGTTGCTTTAAGGTCGGCCGCGAGTGCCGTGACCGGCAAGAGTGCCGAGGCTGCGGCCAACGCCGCGATCGAGATTTTTATCGTCCACCGTCGCTGAATGATGTCGGAAGCCCCAACTCCGCTTAAGACCGTATTGCGGTGCCGGTCTTCCGGATGATGTTGATCGTGCTGGCTCACCAAATTAACTCCTGATTATAAAAGCTAAAGAAACCGGGTCTGGTTTCGGTGAGACGTTGCGGTTGAAGAATTGCCGCAGCATTACAAGTCGAGATGAAAACCAGCCGGCAATGTCGGTGCGGCAGGGCGAAGCGTTAGCGGCAAATCCTGCTGCCAATGCCGGCGAGCAGCGGACGAACGGAGCAAGACTTTGGGGGTGCCGGCCAGCGCTCCGTCCGTCCATGCCGCCTTACGGAGGCAGCCGGTCGCTGGAGGGTCCGACCGCCGTTCCTCCGTAAAAAGTGCAACGGCCTCGCTGACGCGTGTGCCGGTCCACTCGGATGATATGTCAGTGCGTAATGGCCGCTTTCGGCTTCCTGTCGGTCCAGTCCGGCGGCGCGCCGTACTTGGCCGCCACGGCTCCCACCAATCCAGGCGCCCGCCCGAAGGCGTCGCACGCCGGGTATTTTGGTTTTCCGCCGAGCCAGGACTGCATCCGCTGCCCTGAAGGAAGGGCGATGTTCAATCCTTTCGGCTCCTTGCCGGAAATGAGCACGCGCGAAAAGTCGGACGCGAACGTGGAGGCGAGGCCATAGGCGTCCCCTACTTCGGAAACACGGGGTTTGTCCTGGATCGAATTTGCGCCGCGGGCCCACACCATCGCCGCGCTCTGCATGCCGCTGCCGTCGACAGCCTCCGCCTCGACGGCCAATCCTCCGAGGCCGATGGGCAGGCGCGGCACGCTGACCGGCAGGACAAAACCGGTGCCGACGGTGACGGCGGTTGCGACCCCGGCCACGGCCCTGTTTGTCGGTACGATATCGGTGACGACGGACCGTATTGTCAGATCCGCCGGTTGGCCGGCTGAGACCATCTGGTACTTGTCGCTGAGCGCGATGCAGAGCGCTCGGTCCAGAACGTTAGACACCAGCGAGCGGTCGGCTTCCGTTTTGATGCGGGATGCGGCGCTGAAAGAGAAGGTTGTCGGCACGATGCTGACCGTCTTGACCGTAGCCAGATGGCGCCCATCGACATAGAGGCGTTTCTTGGCCAGCGTTCCCTTCGGCGCGCCAAGATTGCTGTAGGAAGTCAGGGTACCTGCTTCCATCAGCGGCACCGAGGTGCATCCCGCTACCGCCAGGGTCAGAGGCAGGGCGAAACATAGAGATCTGAAAGCTGACGTGGATGGAGATCCTGCAAATCGGAGAAATGGTTCAATGGATAGATTGCTGCGCACGCCGTCGGGCCTCCGTCATGGGTGTACCAGGTTGACAGTGCGGGGGAAGGATTGCCGCAGCATTACAGAGGATCGGGATGGGGCGAGCATGGTGCCGTCTGTCAGAGTTCGATTGCAACCTGGGTTCCGATTGTGCCGCTTTGAAGGCTGACCCGCCCCTGATGGTTTGCGACGATCTGTTTCACCAGGCTCAAACCAAGGCCTGCGCCTCTGCTTTTTGGGGTGACGCGGTAGAAGGGTTCGAAAACCAGTTCCTGGTGTTCGGCGGGTATGCCTGCCCCTTCGTCGGCCACGGTGATCCGCCCGCCGGCTGAGACCGAGATGGTGATCATTCCCCTGTTGCCGCCGTGGTCGATCGCATTGCGGACCAGATTGCCGACCGCTCTTGGCAGGGCAGAAGGGCTGCCGCGCCGTTCAACGCTTTCCACCTCGCTCTGGAAGGAAATCTGATAGCCCGCAGCGATCGCCTGAGGCGCCAGGTCGGCAACCACCGTCCGTGCAATCTCGACGAGATCGACCGCTTCATGGAGCTCGCTCGCCTGGTCGTTGCGCTCAAAGTCGAGGAGTTGTTCGGCGGTCTCGGCCAAACGCGCAACGTCGTTCAACAATCGCCTGCGTTCCTGGCCCTCGGGCGTCCCATCGATCCGCGTCTGCATGATGGCGATCGGTGTTCTGAGCTCATGCGCCGCGTCGATCAGGAAGCGCTGGCGTTTCTTCAATTCGTTCTCAAGCCGCTCGAGCGTACCGTTGAATGCAATCACCAGCGGGGCAACTTCTTTGGGAATACCTGCCACCGGCAGGCGTGCTCCACGCTGGCGCGGTTGGATCTGCGATGCTTTGTCAGCGACATCGCTCACCCGTGCAAGCGCGCGCCGTACAATTTGCGGGACGGCGAGGAAGATCGCAGGCAGAGCGACCGCCAGCAAAGAGACGTAGATCGGATAAGCCCTTGCCAGAAGGGTGAAGACTCGCGAGCCTTTGTCGGCCACGCCGCCAAACAGAATCCGAATCTCGCCGACGGCCGCCTCGGCACTGTCAATCGTCGCGACCTCCTTTGTCGCAGTGGATCCCCGTATGTCCGCGTCGTCGAACAGATGGACCAGATGGGTCAGCTCAGCATAAGCTGGAGGGATGGTGCCATAGGACACCGACGCACCATCTATTGTGGCCACCACGTACCAAAGGGAGCTGTTCTGCTCCTTGAGTGCCCTCAGCCCCGGCGTATCTCGTAGCTCCAATCCCCCTTGACTGTCGCGTGTCGCGGCCGCGGCTATCGCAGAACCGATCTTCTCCTCCATGGCAATGTTAGGCGACATGATCGTAGCAGCCCATATACAAAGCCCGAGGATCACCGCAGCAACAACAGCGATAATGACCAGGCTGAGTTGCCAACTCAGTTTCCACCAAAGAGAAGGGGTAGCCTTGTCGTGCATCACTCTTCCTTCAGGAGATATCCGACGCCGCGGATATTGTGGATCGTGATACCGGCGCCGGCATCCAGCAGTCGTTTGCGCAATCTTGAAATATGCGCATCGAGCGCGTTCGACTGAATTTCTTCTTCATAATTGTAGACCGCGGCCTCAAGGGTCGATCGAAGGACGGTTTTGTCTTTCCGCTTGGCCAGCGCCGCCAGAACGAGAAGTTCGCGCCTCGGCAGATCGAGCGGGATCGATTCGACGGTCACGCTCAAATGCAGGGGATCAATCACCATCCGGCCCACCGAGATTTGAAGTTCCGTCAGACTTGGCGGCCGTCGCAGAACCGCTCGCAACCGGGCCATCAGCTCGTCGACAAGAAACGGCTTGCCCAGATAATCGTCCGCCCCGAGATCCAACCCTTCGACCCGCTCCAACGGTTCGTTGCGCGCCGTCAGCACAATGATCGGCGTGTCGGTGCCCGTCCGCCTCAGCATCGGAATGAAGGTCAGCCCTTCGCCATCAGGCAGACGCCGATCCAGGAGAATCGCGTCGTAGCTATTCTGGCGCGTCAATTCGAAAGCGTCCGCAAGATGCGTGGTGTGATCGGTGACGATGCCGTGTTTGCTCAGCGCCCCCGAAAGAGCGTCGGCCAGCTCCCTCTCGTCCTCTATCAATAGAAGTCTCATCGTCCCTTGGCTCTCCTGTCCCGTCCTTCTCCGCCGCGAAGATTGCGGCAGCATTACGGGGGACAAAGGAACCATCAGGTAATGCTGCTGCAATTGTCGAAGCCTAGCAACCGGAGCCATCCAGTCGCGAAAACGCGAGGCGCCGCCCGCAGGTGGCCGTGCATTAAATCCAAGGAATGTCGCTATGGCTTTGAAATGGACGATGAGATTGACCAAGGCGGGGATACTTCTGGGAGGCGTCTACCTCGCTGTCGTGTTTATCGATCCCGCACGCGGAACAGTCGATGCGAATGAGCGGGTGAAGGAGGTCGTCGCGGCGAACCAGCTCGATAGACCGCTGGAACTGGCCCTCTCGGAGATAGCTGATATCAGGCCCACGTCGATGGCGGAACGGCTGCGCGTCAGCGGGGACCTCGAGCCGATCAATCGCGCCGCCCTGCACGCCAAGGATGGAGGCAAGATCATCGAGGTTCGCGCAGTCGCGGGACAGGCGGTCAAGGCAGGGGACGTGCTGGCACGTTTCGAGACGGACGATCTCCAATCGATCCTCAAGCAGCGTGAAGGGGATCGCGATGTCGCGGCGGCGGAGATGCTGCTTGCCATGCAGTCGCTCAACAGGATCGAACAACTCACAGATAAGAACATCGCGAGCCAGGAGCAGCTCGACAAGGCACGAAGCGAGGTCGCCGCTGCGACCGCCAGACTGAAAAGCCTTTCAGCACAGGCGGATATCGCACGCACCGCTTTGCGGGACGCCGAAGTTCGGGCGCCGTTCGATGGGGTGATCTCAAACCGGGCAATCAATCAGGGCTCCCGCGTCGGCGCCGGCGCAGAACTTTTCATGATCGTCGATACGAGCATTCTGGAAGCAAAAGTCCTGGTCTCCACGCGCGACGTGCACCGCGTTGCGATCGCCCAGCGGGCAGAATTGCATATCGACGGGCTTGATGGGCAAACCGTTGTCGGACGCGTGGATCGTATCAGTCCCGTCGCCGACCACGGCACGCGCTTCATCCCGGTCTATATCCGGCTCTCCAACGGTGGCGCCCGGCTGCGGGGCGGATCGTTCGCGACGGGCACGATCCTGGTCCGGCAAAACGAAGACGCGATCGTCATACCGGCCATCTCGCTGCGCAAGGACGAGACGGGAGACTATGTCCTCAAGTTGAAAAAAGGCCGTCTCGTCCGCCAACCCGTGACTGTCGGATCGGGATGGGGCGGGAGTGACAGCCTGGAGATTTCCGAAGGTCTGGCTTACGGCGACACGATCGTGACCGTACCGCTGCCCGAGTTGCGACCGGACGTCACCGTCACGATCTCGAAGGCGGGCTGACATGTTTCTCACCCGCATTTCGATCGCTCATCCCGTCTTCGCCACCATGATGATGGTGGTGCTGCTTGTGCTTGGCGCGTTTTCCTACGAGCGCCTCGGCGTCGACCAGTTTCCGAATGTCGACGTTCCGGTTGTCGTCGTCACGACGACCTACCCGGGTGCGACGCCCGAAACCGTCGAGACGGGGGTGACCAGGCCCATCGAGGAGGCGCTCAATACGATCAGCGGCCTCGATGAGATCACGTCGACCTCCTACGAAGGACGGTCGGTCGTCATCGCCCAGTTCAAGCTGGAGGTGGAGAGCACGACGGCAGCACAGGACGTCCGCGACAAGATAGCGGCCCTCGAAGCAGACCTCCCGGAGGAGGCCGACAAGCCGGTCGTGGCGCGGTTCAATCCATCGGACGAACCGATACTGTCGGTGGCGATCAGTTCGCCCTCGCTCGAAATGCCGGAACTTACAACGATCGCCGACCAGCGCGTGTTGCGCCAACTGACGACGATAGCCGGGGTAGGGCAGGCGACGCTGATCGGCGGTCAGAAACGGCAGGTCGACATCAGTATCGACGAGACGCGAATGCGCGCGTTGGGCATCGGCATCGACGAGGTCATCGAGGCCCTCCGGACCACCAACCGGAACAGGCCCGCCGGGACCGTGACCGGCGGTATCACGGATCGCACCATTCAGGTGCAGGGACGGATTGCAGAGCCGAAGGACCTTCTGGATATGATCGTTGCCCGCCGCGGCAACGGGGCTGTCTATCTCCGGGATGTTGCCACCGTAAGGGATGGCGCAGCGGATCCGGAAAGCCATGCGATCTATAACGGCGAAACAGCGCTTGCCGTGGCCATCGTCAAGGTCCGGGATGCCAACACCGTGCAGGTGGTGAGCGATGTGCGAAAGCGGCTCGATCAGCTGAACGCCGAACTGAGCGCCCAAAACATTCGGCTTCAGATCATCACGGATGCCTCGACCCCCATTCAGGAGTCGCTCGGGCAGGTGCAATCGACACTGATTGAGGGAGCGGCATTGGCGGTCGCCATCGTTTTCCTGTTCCTCAATTCATGGCGAAGCACGGTGATCACCGGGCTGACGCTTCCGATCGCCATGATTGGCACGCTCGCTGTCATCGATTTTCTCGGCTTCACGCTCAATATGCTCAGCCTGCTGGCGTTGACGCTCTCGATCGGCATCCTTGTCGATGACGCGATCGTGGTGCGCGAGAACATCATGCGCCATCTGCATATGGGCAAATCGCACTTGAAGGCGGCTCTCGATGGCACCAACGAAATCGGGCTCGCCGTGACGGCGACGACCGCCACGATCGTCGCGGTCTTCCTGCCCGTCGCATTCATGGAAGGCATGGTTGGCCGTTTCTTCTACGAATTCGGCGTCACAGTTTCCGCTGCCGTGCTGATCTCGCTATTCGTCGCCTTCACCCTCGACCCGATGCTTTCCAGCGTCTGGCATGATCCCGATGCTGAACCCGGCGCAAGGCGCGGACCGGTCGGACGGCTGATTTCGCGCTTCGATGCCGGGTTCGAAAGGCTCGCCGAGCGCTATCGAGAGATCATCCGCTGGACGCTGCAACATCGTTTGGTCACGCTCGGGTTGACTGGCGGCATCCTCGTCGGCAGCATTTTGATGGTTCCTCTGGTGGGTGTCGAATTCGTTCCCAATGCGGACGAAGGTCGATTCCAGATCAACGTAACGACGTCGGCCGGTTCTTCGTTGGACTACACGCGCACCAAGGTTGGGCAGATCGAGAAGGCGCTGCATGAGTTTCCGGAGGTCGCTTCGATCTACTCGACGATCAACACCGGTAGCGCCATGGGCAAACACAAAGCCGCCATTCTCGTCAGCCTCGTGCCGCTGGAGCAGCGCGAACGGGCGCCCGCCACCATTGCGGGTCCCGTCCGGGAGCGTCTTTCCGTCATACCAGGGATCGAGATCGCCATCATCCAGGAGGGCCTGGGCGGAGGCGCCAGTCCGGTCCAACTGAGCGTCCTGGGTGACGATCAGCGGGTGCTGGAAAAGATCGCGGCGGATCTGACCACCGACATGCGCGGGATGCCCGGCATGGTGGACATCAATTCAAGCGCTGGCGAGGAAAATTCCATCCTTTCCGTCCGGCTCAAGCGCGAGCGGGCGAGCGATCTGGGCATCGGTATCTCCGAACTGGCCGGAATGCTCTCGCCGCTGATCGGCGGTGAAGACGTTTCCAGCTGGACCGATAGGAGCGGAGAAACCTACGACGTTGTCGTCCGGCTTCCCCGCGACCAGCGCACCAATGCTGCCGCCCTCGGGGAGTTGATGATCAAAGTCCCGGGCGATGACGCAAGCGGCAGCCCGCGCATGGTCCGGCTGGATCAGGTCGCGGACATCGCTGTCGTCCCGGCGGCTTCCGAGATCCGTCGTCTCGACATGTCCAGAGAGATCCTGATTTCGGCGGATGTATCCGGTCGGGCCGCGGGGGATGTCACAGCCGAACTGGAGGCCATGGTAGCCAAGCAAGATTTGCCGCCGGGCTACCGGATAAAATTCGGCGGCGATTCCGAGGACATTCAGGACGCGACAGGCGGGATGTTCAAGGCGCTGACCATGGCGGTGATCTTCATCTATGTCGTGTTGGCGTCGCAATTTGGAAGCTTCACCCAGCCGATCGCCATCATGGCTGCACTTCCCCTGTCGCTGATCGGCGTGCTCATAGGCCTCATGGTCGCGGGAAGTACCATCAACATGTTCTCGATGATCGGCTTCATCATGCTGATGGGGCTCGTTACCAAGAACGGCATCCTGCTGGTCGATTTCGCCAACCGGGAGCGCCGGCAGGGGGCGACCCTCAGCGAGGCGCTTGTCAATGCAGGCGCCGTACGGTTCCGCCCGATCATCATGACATCGCTCGCGATGATCGCCGGCATGATTCCGCTCGCGCTGGCGGCCGGTGGCGGCGGCGCACAACGGGCGCCGATGGCGCATGCCGTCATCGGCGGCCTTGTCAGTTCTACTCTCCTGACGTTGATCGTGGTGCCTGTAATCCTCTCCTACGTCGACAGTCTGACGCTTTGGATTGCGGGGACGGTGCGGACGCATTCGGCCAGCGAAAACGAACTTCACTCGCCGAAATCGGCACGGCCATGACCCGGAAAACCGTTCTCCGCCTCTTCGGCAGGTTTCTCTTGTCTGCGATCATGCTGGCGGCCCTTCTGGGAGGACCGCTTGTCCTCCTGATTTTTCTCTCGAGGCGGCTCACCCTGTAGAGACGTCACACTTGGAGGAAAACCGAATCCTGTTGATCGCAGGGCCGCCGCCGGCACCGAAACGCTGTGCTGCGATAGGCAGTCAGCCCCAATGCCTAGTTCCCGCGCGCGCTGCGCAATTCACGCTCGCCTCTTTCGAGCGCGCTGGCATTCAGTACCTTGCGGAGAAGGGCGACGGCGACCGCGCGCATGCGAAGATTGTACCAGCCCTCTGGCCCATTGCCTGGCTCCTCGTAGACGTCCAGTTTTTCATAGAGCTGCTGAAGGCGGTTCTGGACGCTTCGTAACGAAAGCTTTTTCCGCTGGGCTATCGCCTTGTCGGTCAGGCCGAGTGCCACATCCACCAGGATTTCGTATTCCGCGTCGCTCAGGCCATGCGCAGTCCCGAGGCTTTTCTGCTGGATGCCCCGGACCTCGCGGTCGATAACGCATTGTGATTCAATGAAGACGCCGCGCAGTGCGAGCTTCAGCCGTTCGTCGGAGGTGGATTTCAGCACATATCCGTATGTCGCACCTTCTGGAACGATACGCGCCACGCCACGCACATAGGCCTCATCGGAATAGTTCGACCAGAACAGGATCTTGGTGTCCGGCCGTTCGCGCCAGATGGTGCGGGCCGCCTCGATGCCGTTGCGCTCGCTCATCTGCAAATCCATGACCACGTGCTCAGCCCGGGATTGGCGCGCCTGCACCTCACCGACGTGGCCGTTTTCCGCCTCCAGGACCATGTCGCATTCTGGCAATGCTGCCCGCACCGCCTCGTGCAGGTAGGACCGGTGCAGCGGATCGTCCTCAATGATCAAGACTTTCATGCCGATTTCTCCGCAACATGCCGGCGTTCCATCGACAGCAGGACCTTGGCTGTCGTGCCGCGCCCGCCGGGATTGACGCCGATCTCGAATTTTGCCGAGATCAGCCGCGCTCGCGTCTTCATATTGCCTATCCCGTGCCCCGCCTTGTCGCGGGCGTTGCGCAGGCCGCTCCCGTCGTCGCTGATCTCGATCGACAGCGCGTCGCCCTGGATACGCAGATGCACCAGGATCGTCTTCGGTTGCCCATGACGGATCGCGTTGTTGACCGCCTCCTGGACAATGCGGAACAGCGCGGTCGCCACGGTCCTGTCGAGGTCGAGCAATGCTCCACCCGTCTCGTCGACCATCCGCCAGGCAACGGGCAGGCCGCTTTCGCGTACCGAGCGTTCCAGGTGGTTCTCGATCGCCTCCGCCACGCCGAAAAGCTGCAGCACGGTCGGCTTGGCCTCCTCGATGATCTGGCGAAGGTCGTGCATGCATTGCTGGAGGGTGCGGCAGAGCGGTTCGAGCGCATCCCCATGCATGTCCGGAAGTCCTGAAAGCCGCTCCATGCGCCGCGCGAGCCGGGTCAGGTCGGCGAGCGTCTGGTCGTGAAGGTCCATGCCGATCCGCTGGCGTTCGGCCTCCAGCGCCTCGGTCAGCTTTAGCGCACCCAGCCGCAATCCCTCTTCGCGGGCGCGGGCCTCCGTCTCGACGATCGCCGAGCGTTTGGCCTGTTCGGCAGCCCTCAGCGCAAAGAAATAAGGTGCCAAAAGGTCGGCGATCGAGCGGGCGTTCTCGAC
The DNA here is from genome assembly GCF_002968675.1 of Neorhizobium sp. T25_13. Lineage (NCBI taxonomy): Bacteria > Pseudomonadati > Pseudomonadota > Alphaproteobacteria > Hyphomicrobiales > Rhizobiaceae > Neorhizobium > Neorhizobium sp. T25_13. Next base: position 240,647 of record NZ_PVBI01000001.1, on the reverse strand, counting down.
ATCCTCCATCGAATACTTGTCGTGCTCATGGCTGGAGCAGCTCAGGGCACCGATGATATCGCCCTGGACCTTGAGCGGCACATGTAGCCGGCTTCTCAGGGACAGTTCGATTATCGGGCTCGAAAACGCGCCGTCGAAATGAAAGCGCGGATCGGCACAAGCGTCCGGCGAAAGCAGGAAATCCACCTCGCCGGACAGGAGCGTACGGATCGGACTACCGGTCAGCAGCGCCGGGGGCTGCTGACTCCAGGCGGTCGCAAGCCCGCTCTCGTAGGCGATGTGGTATTTCCCATCCAGCATCTTGATGCAGACGTCAAGATGATCGTGCGGAATGATATGGCTGATCTCAGCCGCCACCGCCTGGATGATCGAGTTGAAATCGAGTTGGCCTGCCAGCAGCCGGGAAATTCCGAGATAGCGGTCAAATAACGCATTTGGCGCCGGATTGAGCATGACGGACATCCTCCAGTCCTCCAATTATTAGACGCCTCGCTACTGCTCTTGTCTTGCGGGAACCCGCAAATTTTGCGCGAATACCCGCAGAGAGGTTGCTTGTATGCGCCTATACAACATCTGATTTCTCCTCCATGCTCGCTTTACTGAGCAAACGGGGCTCAGCGCAATCACTATCTTCGGACAACCGTTGAGGAGCGGCCCGAAGAACCCGTCGAGAGCTCTAGGGAGGAAATCATGATCATCAGGAAGATGCTTTTTGCATCTGTCGCTATCGCTTGTGTTGCCGGGCCGGTCTCCGCCCTGGCCGATACTTCGGGCAAAAAGATCGCCCTTTCCAACAATTATGCCGGCAATTCCTGGCGTCAGGCCATGCTCACGAGCTGGGACAAGATCACCAAGGAGGCCGTCTCCAAGAAGATCGTCGCTGCCGCCGATCCGTTCACGACGGCCGAGAACCAGGCGACCGAGCAGGCCGCCCAGATCCAGAACATGATCCTGCAGGGCTATGACGCGATCGTCATCAACGCAGCGTCGCCGACCGCGCTCAATGGCGCTGTCAAGGAAGCCTGTAACGCCGGCATCACCGTCGTGTCCTTCGACGGCATCGTGACCGAGCCGTGCGCCTGGCGCATCGCGGTGGATTTCAAGGCGATGGGCGAAAGCCAGGTCGAATATCTCGCCAAGAAGCTGCCGAAGGGTGGGAACCTGCTCGAGATTCGCGGTCTCGCAGGGGTTTCGGTCGATGACGAAATCCATGCGGGCATCCAGGCTGGCGTCCGGAAAAACCCGCAGTTCAAGGTCGTCGGTGCCGTCAACGGCGACTGGGCGCAGGACGTCGCGCAGCGCGCTGTCGCCGGCATCCTTCCGAGCCTTCCGGAAATCACCGCCGTCGTAACCCAGGGCGGCGACGGTTATGGCGCGGCCCAGGCATTCGCCGCCGCCAATCGTCCCACTCCGACCATCGTCATGGGCAACCGCGAGGACGAACTCGTCTGGTGGAAACAGCAGAAGGACAAGAACGGCTACGAGACGATGTCCGTCTCCATCGCTCCCGGCGTTTCGACGCTCGCCTTCTGGGTGGCCCAGCAGATCCTCGACGGCAAGCAGGTGAAGAAGGACCTGGTGGTGCCCTTCCTGCGCATCGACCAGGGCAATCTCGAAACCAATCTCGCCGGCACCCAGAAGGGTGGCGTCGCCAATGTCGAGTATTCGCTGGAAGACGCCCAGAAAGTCATCAGCGCAGCCAAGTAAGCTGATCCTCCCCAAGACAGGATGCGGCGCCGTTGCGCGCCGTGTCCCGATCCGTGCCCGGCCGCCTCCCGAACTGTCGACGACGTGTTTCGCATGAATGAAGTGACAACAAGACAAGAGGTCGTTGCCGCCCGCGGCATCAAGGTGACCTTCGGCGCCGTCAAGGCACTGGACGGCGCCGACCTTGTCATCCATGCCGGCGAATGCGTCGGATTGGTCGGACATAACGGTGCCGGTAAATCCACGATCGTCAACGTCATCAACGGCGGCCTGAACCCGCATGCTGGCGAAATCAGCTATGGCGGCGTCAGCACCCAGCACGGCATTTCGACCGCGCGAGCCAATGGCGTTCGCTGCGTCTTCCAGGAACTGTCGCTTTGCCCCAACCTGACCGTCAATGAGAACGCCCGCATCATGCACGCGGAACTCGCCGGCTGGAACTGGCGCAGCAGGGCGGGCGTCCTCGTCAAACTGCAATTGCAGGATATTTTCCCCGGCCACGGCATCGACTGCGACAGCACGATCGATGACCTTTCGATCGCCGAACGGCAGATGGTCGAGATCGCCGTCAGTTTCGCCGGCATGAACCAGAAGCCCAAACTCGTCATTCTCGACGAACCGACATCTTCGCTCGACGCAGGGCTGGCGGCGCAGCTGATGGCCTATATCCGGAGGTTCGTCGGCGAGGGAGGCGCGGTCCTGTTGATCTCGCACATCCTTGGCGAAATCCTCTCCACCTCGGACCGCATCGTGGTGATGAAGGACGGTCGGGTCGTTGCCGACCGCTCCGCATCGGAGTTCAGCAAACGCAGCCTCGTCGAAGCGATGGGCAATGTGGCGCGAGAAAAGGAATGGCAGCGCACCGGCGACAAGCGCAACGGCGCGCCGGTGCTTGCCATGCCCGCGCGACGGGGTCACGGCCTTGCCTTCGAAGCCCATGGCGGTGAGATGATCGGCCTTGCCGGTCTCGGAGGCCATGGCCAGACGGAAACGCTTCTCGACCTCTATCTTTCCCGCAACAGCAACTGGTGGCCGGCCAGCCGCAAGGAGATCGCTTTCGTTGCCGGCGACCGCAGCCTGAACGGCATATTCCCGCTCTGGAGCATCCTGAAGAACCTCAGCGTCGCCTCGCTCGGCGATTTTTCCTCGCGGAGCATCGTGGACCATGACCGCGAAAGCGCGCTCGCCAACGGCTGGAAGAAGCGCATCGAGATCCGCACGCCGGAAATGGAAAACCGCATCCTGTCGCTCTCCGGGGGCAACCAGCAGAAAGTGCTGTTCGCCCGCGCATTGGCGACGAGCGCGAGGATCGTGCTGATGGACGATCCCATGCGCGGCGTCGATGTCGGCACCAAGCAGGAAGTGTATGACATCCTCCGCTCTGAAGCGGCAGGTGGCCGCACCTTCATCTGGTATTCGACCGAAATGGACGAGATACGCCTTTGCGACCGGGTCTATGTCTTCCGGGAAGGAGCGATCGTCGCCGAGCTCGCAGGCGACGAGATCACCGAGAAGAATGTGCTTGAAGCCTCCTTCAGCGGAGGCGAAGCGGCATGAGGATATCCACCGGCACGATCCGCCTTGTCATCCCTGCCGCGTCGCTGGCACTGCTGCTCGCCGCAGTCTTCTACATGCAGCCGCGCGCCATGAGCTATACCGGCCTGAACCTGCTCTTCAATCTCGCCGTGCCGATCGCACTCGCGACGGTGGCGCAGATGCTTATCATGGCGGTCAACGACCTCGACCTGTCGATGGGCGCCTTCGTCAGCTTCTGCGCCTGCGTGACGGCGACGTTTCTGCAGGCCTCCCCGGCGATCGGAGTGCTGATTTTCCTTGGCGCTATTGCGGCCTACGCCGTGATCGGCGTTGTCATCCACGTTCGAGAATTGCCCTCGATCGTCGTGACCCTCGGTATGAGCTTCGTCTGGGGCGGGCTTGCGGTCCTTATGCTGCCATCTCCGGGCGGCGAAGCTCCGGGCTGGGCCCGCTGGCTGATGACCTCCCGGCCACCCTTCGTGCCGATGGCGATCGTCGCGAGCATCGTCATCGCGCTGTTCACCCATTTCGTCATCATGCGCTCCTCCGTCGGTGTGCTGATCCGCGGCGTCGGCGGAAACGTCCGCTCGGTCGAACGCGCCGGTTGGTCGGTCATCCGCATCCGTGCGGGAACCTATGCACTGGCCGGTTTCTTCGCCGTGCTGTCGGGCATCGCGCTCGTCGGCCTTACGACTTCAGCGGATGCCAATATCGCTCTGCGCTATACATTGCTGTCGATCGCGGGTGTCATCCTCGGCGGCGGCGAGTTCGTCGGCGGCAAGGTCTCACCGATCGGCGCCGTCATCGGGGCGTTGACCTTGACGCTCGCCGGTTCGTTCCTGTCCTTCATGCGCATTTCTCCCGACTGGCAGATCGGCGCCCAGGGAGCAATCCTCATCGTCGTGCTGGGGCTGCGCCTCCTCCTCAACCGGCTGGAAAAGCGGGAGAAGAGCCGATGAACGGCGCGCGCCTTCTCTTCGCCAAACCCTGGATCTGGTCTTTCGCGGCCACGATTGCCGTCTGGATCGTCACCGTCCTCTTCACCGGCGGAGCAAGCTCGCTCGGTCTGTCGCAGGCGGCGCTTACCTTCGCAGCCTTCTCCGTCATCGTCGGCCTCGGCCAGATGTTCGTCATCACGCTCGGCCCCGGCAATATCGACCTCTCCGTGCCCGCCACGATGACGCTTTCGGGCACGCTGGCGCTGAAGCTGATGGACGTGCAGGACGGCATGATCGTCGTCGGCCTGCTGGTTTCGATCCTGCTAGGCTTCGGGATCGGTATCGGCAATTACGTGCTTATCAAGCTGCTGCGCATCCCGCCGATCATCGCGACGCTGTCCATGAGCTTCATCATCCAGTCGACGGCGATCTGGACGAACCGCGGCCTGCGCATCAAGCCCCCGGAGATATTGGCGAGCTTCACCACATCCAACCTGTTCGGCGTCCCCAACATCGCCATCGTCGCGCTCATCCTCTCCGTCATCGCTTGGGTGCTGCTCGAAAAGACGATCTATGGCCGGTGGATCTCGGCGATCGGTCAAAGCACGTTTGCCGCCCGCATGACGGGCATCCCGGTCGACGGCACGCGGCTCGTCACCTACATTCTTTGCGCCGTTCTCGCCTCGATCTGCGGCTATTTGCTTGCGAGCTTCTCCGGCGGCGCGGCACTCAATATGGGTTCCGAATACCTGCTCATGTCGATCGCCGTCGTCGTGATCGGCGGTACCGCCGTCGCGGGCGGCAATTCCAACATTCCGGGCATATGGGGCGCCTCGCTCTTCATGTTCCTTGTCGTGTCGATGCTCAACACCTATGGCTTCGGTGCCGGGTTCCGCCTAATCCTCACGGGCCTCATCATCATCGCCGTCATTCTCCTCGCCGGCGGCCGTCAAGCCAACCGATGAACAACTCCAATCGGACACATTCCCATGCCGCAGAAAACCTCCATCTACGAGATCCACGACGAAGCCTTCCGGCAGCTGATCGTCGGCAGTGCAGCGATCGAGGAGCTTTATTCCGACTGCCGCTGGGCCGAGGGACCGGTCTGGTTCGCGGACCTGAATTGCCTGATCTGGAGCGACATCCCGAACCAGCGCATGATGCGCTGGGCGCCGGAGGGCGGTGTCTCGGTGTTCCGCTCGCCATCGAATTTCGTCAACGGCAATACGCGCGACCGTCAGGGCCGGCTCGTTTCCTGCGAGCACGGCGGCAGACGCGTGACGCGTACCGAGATCGACGGTTCGATCACCATTCTGGCGGACCGCTACCAGGGCAAGCGGCTCAACTCGCCGAACGACGTCGTCGTGCGCTCGGACGGCAGCGTCTGGTTCACCGATCCGACCTACGGCATCAAGTCCGACTACGAAGGTTACCGGGCCGAGCCGGAGCAAGATACACGCAACGTCTACCGCCTCGATCCGGTGAGCGGCGACCTTGAGGCGGCCGTCACCGATTTCGGACAGCCGAACGGCCTTGCCTTCTCCCCGGATGAAACAAGACTCTACGTCGCCGACTCCGCCTCCAGCCACGACATCAAGGCGCCGCGGCACATCCGGGTGTTTGATGTCATCGACGGCAGGCGTCTTTCCAATGACCGGATTTTCTGCAGCCTGGACAACGGCCTGCCGGATGGTTTCCGTGTCGATGTAAAGGGAAATGTCTGGACGAGCGCCGGCGATGGCGTGCATTGCTTCTCGCCAGACGGAGTGCTGCTCGGCAAGATTCTCGTGCCGCAGACGGTTGCGAACCTCACCTTCGGCGGCCCGCGCAGGAACCGGCTTTTCATCACCGCCACCAAATCGCTCTATTCCGTATTCGTGGCGACCAACGGCGCGGCATTGGGCTAGTTGGCAGCTTGGCCTGGACGGTCTGGCTTTTGCTTGACACGACGAAGCCGTCTGCGCTCTTGCAAAGAGACGACTTCTGCCGACGCGACCTGCGTGGTCGGGAGCGTGCAAAGCGATTATACGGGAGGACCTGAAATCCAATCCCACTGCTTCTCAGGCACGGTATCGTGCTTCGGCGTCTGTGTTCAAAAAGGTGGGAGAGGCCGGCGGCTGTCATTTGATGCGCCGGCATCTCACTGGCTTCGCCTTTTCGGCTCGACCCCGTTTGGTAGTCTAAACGCGCATTGCCGATTAAAGGGCGCTGACGTTTTCGGCTTTCGACTTTCCAGTCTTGCGGTCCTGGCCTAGCTCATAGCTTACCTTTTGTCCCTCTCTCAAAGATCCGCCTCGTTCCAGTGCAGAGACATGCACAAACACATCCGCTCCACCATTCTCGGGCGTGATGAAGCCAAACCCTTTGTCTTCGTTGAAAAATTTGACAGTACCGGTAGGCATGAAGGCTCCTGATTTTTTGCACGGCCGTTGCCGCGAGCGGGAGCCTATAGCGCATTCTTCCCGCTTTCAAGGCGTGAGCGCCTTGGTTGTTAAGTAGAGTGGCTTTGTTGGGGGCTTGGCGGCCAGGCCGAGGTTGTCGGATGTGAGCCGTCATCAGGATGTTAACAAAGGTAAATACCTAAATTCCCGGGATATCTTTTCCGATGCTGCATGGGGCGGGGCAACTCGCTGCGGAATAACTATGTCCGGCCGTCGGGCCATTCGGTCGGGCACAGATAACGGCCATGAGGGGAATAACCGATGGAACGTTTCTTTCGACAGATGCGGGGACTGAGTGCGGCCACCGCCCATCTTCGCGGTGTCATCGCTATCGCTCTGGTGCTTTGCCCAACAGTGGTCACGGCCGATCCGATCCGCGGGGCTGGATCGACCTTTGCTGCGCCGATCATCGCCAGATGGGCCGAGAACTATGAAAAGGCGCGCATGGACGATGGCGACTTCAGTTCGCCGGACTGGACCGTGGACTATGAACTGGTGGGCTCCCTGGCTGGCCTGATGCGCCTCGACCAGCCAGAACTCGACTTTGCCGCATCAGATGTGCCTGTTTCGCATGAGGAACTGGCAAAGCATGGTCGTCAGCAGTTTCCGATCGTGCTTGGCAGCGTGGCTGTCGCCGTCAACCTCGACGGGTTCGAGAAAAGCGGGATCAACCTTACCGGACCTGTTCTTGCCGACATCTATTTGGGAAAGATCAAGTCCTGGGCCGATCCTGCGATCAAGGCCGTAAATCCCAATATCGCGCTCCCCGACTTGGCGATTAGCGCCGTCACGCGCAAGGATGGCTCGGGTACCACCTTTATCTTCACGGAGTATCTGTCGTCCGTCAGCCCGGAATGGAAGGCGACCCATGGTGCGGATACCCTGATCAAGTGGCCCGTCGGAGCCTCCGTCGAGGGGACCCAGGATCTCATACGCGCCGTGCAGGCGACCAAGGGCGCCATCGCCTATGCCGATTTCGGCCAGGTGAAACGGGCAAATCTCCCTTACGCGGCGATCGGCAACAAGGCGGGCAAGTTCGTGAACCCGGGGCCGGAAGGTGTGCGGGCCGCCGCAAGCCCGGCCTCCTGGGATGAAGCGAAAGATTTCGCCGTGTCGTTGACCGACCAGCCGGCGGAGGGCGCCTATCCGATCGCCGGGGCAACGTTCGCAGTCGTTTCCAGGAAAATAGGACCGCACAGGTCCGGGCGGGTTCAAGACTTCTTCCGCCTCGCATTCGAAAACGGTGGCAAGGACGCCGAGGCGCTGGGCTACGTGCCCGTGACGCCGCAAATGGTCAGCCGGATCGTCAAGTACTGGCTGAAGAAGGACACTGCCGCCAGCCAGTAGGCTGGTGCTTTCGTAGCCAGGTTTTTCACTCCGGGCTCCGGCCGGTTGCGAAAGACCTCATTGGATCGTGCCGCCACGGCGTCAAAAGGGGTTAGGCGTTATGAATATTGATATCTTTAAGGATATCCTGGTTCCGGTCATCGGCGGCCTCGGTATTTTCATGCTCGGTCTCGAGTTCATGTCGAACGGCATCCAGGCACTCTCCGTCAACAAGATGCGGGCGTTCCTCGCCAAGGCTGCGGGTACGCCGATCAAGGGCGTAATTGCGGGTACGGTCATCACCGGCGTCATTCAATCCTCCACGGCCATGACCGTCATGGTCGTCGGCCTCGTGAATGCGGGCGTCGTCGGCCTGCGACCGGCCATCAGCGTCATCATGGGTGCCAACATCGGCACGACCCTTGGGAACGGTCTGATCGCCCTGCCGCTTGGTCCCCTCGGTCTGATCTTCGCCGGCACGTTCTCGCTGGTCTATTGTTTTGCCAAGAGCGAGAAGGTGCGCAACATCGCGCTGGCCTGCATGGGTTTCGCGCTGATCTTTTATGGCCTCAATCTGATGACGGGAGGCCTTCGGCCTCTGCGCAACATACCCGAGGTCATGGCCGTTCTGTCGACGTTGACGGCGGACTCCTATTATAACCTGATCAAATGCGTGCTGATCGCCGCCGGCGTCACCGCGATGATCCATTCCTCGTCCGCGACGATCGGGATCGTCATGGGTCTCGGCGCGGCCGGCGTCCTCGACTGGACGACGGCGGTTGCCTTCTCGCTGGGTGCAGATCTGGGGACCACGATCACCTCGTGGATCGCCTCCCTCAATCTTTCGAAGAATGCCAAACGCGCCGCCTATGCGCATATGTCCTTCAACATTATCGGCGTCTGCATCACCGTACCGTTGTTCTTCGTCTCGATCGACGTGCTGGCATGGGCGATGCAATGGTTCGGCGGCGATCCGGGTGTCGCCGTCGTGATCGAGGGCAAGGAAACGTTTCCGCTGGTTCCTGTGGCCGTCGGTCTCTATTCCACGTTCTTCAACGTCTTCAACACGGCGCTGCTGTTTCCCTTCGTCGGCGTGTTCGACCGGGTCCTATCGCGGATCGGGCGCACGGATTCCGAGGATGCGGAGGATTATTCGACACCGAAATTCCTCGACCGCAAGCTTGCCGGCAACTTTGCCCTTGCGGTTCCGGCCGTGCAGAAGGAAACCGCTCGGCATCTTCAGGCCGGCGCCATGTTCCTGGACATCGCTCGTTCCGCCAAGTCGGCACCGTCCGATCCGGGCGAACACTATCTCGCCACTGATATCCTCAGCCGCGATATTCGCGACTATACCGCCTCGCTGATGAAGGAAGACTTGCCCTACGAGCAGCTCGATCTCGTAGCAAGCCTGATCGAGGAGGCGGATTTTACCGCGGCCCTGACGGAATCGATGCATCAGGTCGCCCGGCGGGTAAGGCGTGAAAAGTTCAGCAGCCAGGCCCAGGCGATCGTCGATGTCGCGTTGAACAAGCTGGGCACCGCCCTGCAGGAAATCATGCCCGATCACGGCGTCACCCGTCCGGACATGCCGGCCGGCCATGTCAGCCTTCCCGAAGTCGAGGAACTGCGTGCTCGCACGCTGGCGCTCGGACCCAATGCCGGCGCTGCGGAACGCGGCACCATCCTTGCGCTGCTCGGTTCGATCGAACGGGCGCAGATCCTGATCCATCGGATCGATGCGGAGCGGAAGTCTGTGAACCGGCAGAGCATCCTGTCGCGTGTGCCGCGCAAGCGCGACGAACAGGTTCGTCCCGTCAGCAACGAGGGCGGGTTCAGTCCGATGCCCGCCGAGTAACGGACATTGCCGTCAAGATCCGCACGTGGCATCTTCGCGATAGAAGATGCCACGTCCTCGCGTTAAGGGATGACGGCTACCCGTTGCCGCTGCGCAATCTCTTAACCCCCGGAGGCTCGAATGAGCGTTGGCTTGATCGCCCTTCTTGACGATGTCGCGGCCTTGGCGAAAGTGGCTGCCGCCTCGCTTGACGATATCGCCGGACAGGCGGCCAAGGCCGGTGCAAAAGCGGCAGGCGTCGTCATCGACGATGCGGCGGTCACGCCCCGCTACGTGACCGGATTTTCGGCCGAACGCGAATTGCCGATCATCGGCAAGATCGCGCTCGGTTCGCTGAAGAACAAGCTTCTGATCCTGCTCCCCGCCGCGCTCGTCTTAAGCCTGGCGGCACCCCAGGCCATCACGCCGCTGCTGATGATCGGTGGACTCTACCTCTGTTACGAGGGTGTTGAGAAAATCTACGAAATGCTGCTGCCGCATGCCGCTCACACCCATGAAACGGCCCTCGAAACGGCAAGTCTCGGCGCCCAGTCGCTCGAAGACGAGAAGGTTTCCGGCGCGATCAAGACGGATTTCATCCTGTCGGCCGAAATCATGGCCATTACGCTCGCCGCGGTGCCGTCAGGCAGCGTCATCACGCAGGCCTTTATCCTTGCGGCCGTGGGATTGAGCATAACGGCCATGGTTTATGGTGGCGTGGGGTTGATCGTGAAGGCCGACGATCTGGGCCTGATGATGGCGCGTGCGCAGACGGCGCCTCCGATAGGGTCGTTCGTGCGCGGCATTGGACGAGGGCTTGTCACCGGCATGCCTTATTTCCTGAAAGTGCTGGGTATCGTGGGAACGGCCGCGATGATCTGGGTCGGCGGCGGCATCATCGTTCACGGGCTCGAGGCTTATGGTCTCGGTGGCCTTGCGCATCTGATCCATGATGCCGGGGAGGTGACCGCGCATGCGATCCCCGTTCTGCCCTCGGTGCTGCGCTGGGTCGTCGAAGCGGCAGGAGCGGGCATCGTCGGTATTGTCCTCGGCTTTGTCACGATCCCGGTCGCAAGCTACGTCATCTCGCCGACCTGGCGATACTTCAAATCGTTCCTGCCACGTCGCTGGCGCAAGCAGGCGTTGGCGGACGAGAAGAAATGAGGCTGGGTCCATTGGCAGCAATGATCGATGGGTGGACGGCGCGGCATCGTTGAAGGCGTCAGATCCAACGAGCGCGCTTGAACCGAATGAAAAGCGCGATGCACATGACGGCGATGACTGCCAAAACGACAAAATACCCGTAGCTGGTTTTCAGCTCCGGCATATTGTCGAAATTCATGCCGTATATGCCGGCGATCGCCGTCGGAACGGCGAGAATGGCGGCCCAGGCCGCCAGTTGCCGCGTGATCGTGCCTTGTCTTTGCTGTTCCAGCAGATTGCTCGCCTCGAAAACGGACGTGATCACGTCGCGCAAGCTTGCGACCATCGTTTCGACGCGGTGCATGTGCTGCAGTGCGTCCCGGAAATAGGGCTTGGCTTCCCTGTCAAGCGACGGCAAATCGAGGTGGTAGAGTTTTCCGCAAAGGTCGAGCATTGCGTCCAGCACCCGCTGGAACAGGATGATTTCCCGCCGCAGCTTGAAAATGCGCTTGATCTGGTTGCGGTCCAGAAACGCATCGAGCATCTTTCTTTCCATGTCGAGCACGGAATCCTCGATCGTGCGCACAATGGGAAGATAGCCGTCGATAATGAAATCGAGAATGGCGTGCAGGATGTAGTCGGTGCCATGGCACAGCGTCTGCGGCGATGTTTCCAGCCTGCCGCGCAGCTCTTGATGTCCGCGCTCCGAGCCATTGCGGACCGTTATGATATAGCGCTTGCCGACGAAAATCGCTGTTTCACCATAGGTAATATGGTCGGCTTCCAGCTGCGCCGTCTTCGCGATGACGAACAGCTGATCGTCATAGACGCTGAGCTTCGGCATCTGCAGCGGACTGAGCGCGTCGGCGATCGAGAGTTCGTGAAGGCCAAAACGGCTTTGCAGCATCAAAAGGTCGTCGCGGATGGGCTTGTGCAGCCCGATCCACACGAATTCGTTGTCCGTTGCGGGGATCGCCGCCTCGTCGAACGGCACGGCTTCAACTCGCCGGCCGTCACGATAGAGAAAAGATGCGGCGACGCTCATGCAGCCTCCTGGATTACCATGATCATGCGGCGCCCTTCGGGGCATGCCTTGCGCTGTGATACCCGCTATCTCACGACCCTTTTGTGACTATGCGACACCGACCGCCGGGTTTGCCGGATCGTGGTCAGGTATCATCACGTGTGGCGCACCTTTGTGGAGTTTCGGTCGGCGCCGTGATAAGAGACGGTGATGACCCTATCGAACGATTTTGATTGCCAGTCATGCGGTGCGTGCTGTTCGTTTTCCGCCGATTGGCCACGATTCTCCATGGAAAGCGAAGCCGCCCTCGATCTGTTGCCGGCACGTTTCGTCGCTGCGGACGAAGGAGGAATGCGTTGTGAAGGATCCCGTTGTTCTGCCTTGTCAGGGCAGGTCGGTGTCGGCACATCCTGCATGGTCTACGATATCAGGCCTGACGTTTGTCGCGAATGCCTTCCGGGAGACGATGCCTGCTTGATGGCGCGTGACGCTTTCGCATTGAATTCCGCGTAGAACTCGCCGACATTTCTATCCCGTCCCCGGCGATCGGATGCAGATTATTCACCGCCGCCGGCCGATCCGCCCGAGGCGTAGGGATACGGATCGCTCATGGACCGCCAAAGGGCTACATCTGCGACATGTCATCCAGCAGGTTCTGCGCCAGTTCGCTGATGGCGGTTTCCGCTTCTTCTAGGCTCCAGCCGACGTTTTCGGCGCGTTTTGCAAGGCCGGCCAACACGGGCGGCAGATTGCCGCCGGCCGTCGCCACGATATCGTCCGGCGTCAGTCCCTTTGCAAGCTGAAGAAAGACTTGCTCCAGGGCTTCCTGGCAACCGATATCCCTGTCCGGATAGGGTTCGGAACTGCGCGGCCTGTTCAATACAACCATTTGACCCTCATCTTATGCTGCAGCCTGAGCGGCTAGCAGATAACTACGGCCCAGACCGCGTCCGCTGCCACCAGGGCTGCTGATCGATATTTTTCTGCCTATACGAACGAAGGGCCCCGATCGATCGGAGCCCTTCATAACAGAAGACGTGATCGAGTTCCCGATGGGAACCCGTTTACATCATGCCGCCCATGCCGCCCATGTCAGGCATGCCGCCGCCGGCAGCATCCTTCTTGGGCAGGTCGGCAATCATGGCTTCCGTCGTCACGAGCAGGCCGGCAACCGAAGCCGCGTTCTGCAGAGCCGTGCGAACGACCTTGACCGGATCGACGATGCCCATGGTGATCATGTCGCCGAATTCGCCGGTCTGGGCGTTGTAACCGAAGTTGTCGGTATCACTTTCCAGGATCTTGCCGACCACGATCGAGCCTTCGCTACCGGCATTCTCGGCAATCTGGCGAACCAAGGACTGCAAGGCCTTGCGGATGATGCTGATCCCGGCATTCTGATCGTCATTCTCGCCCTTGATGTCGAGAACGATCGAGGCGCGAAGCAGGGCCGTGCCGCCGCCAGGCACGATGCCTTCTTCGACTGCTGCACGCGTTGCATTGAGGGCGTCGTCGATGCGGTCCTTCTTTTCCTTGACTTCGATTTCCGTCGAGCCGCCGACGCGGATCACGGCAACGCCGCCGGCCAGCTTGGCCAGACGTTCCTGCAGCTTTTCGCGGTCGTAGTCCGAAGTGGTTTCCTCGATCTGAGCCTTGATCTGGCCGATGCGTCCGTCAATATCCGCCTTGGTGCCCGCACCATCGACGACGGTGGTGTTCTCCTTGGTGATCGAGACCTTCTTGGCGCGGCCGAGCATATCGAGCCCGACGTTCTCGAGCTTGATGCCGAGGTCTTCCGAAATCACGGTGCCGCCGGTCAGGATCGCCAGATCCTCCAGCATGGCCTTGCGGCGATCGCCGAAGCCCGGAGCCTTGACGGCCGCGATCTTGAGGCCGCCACGCAGCTTGTTGACGACGAGCGTCGCAAGAGCTTCGCCTTCGACATCCTCGGAGATGATCAGCAGCGGCTTGCCGCTCTGGACGACGGCTTCCAGGATAGGAAGCATGGCCTGCAGGTTGGAGAGCTTCTTTTCGTGCAGCAGCACGTAGGCATCTTCCAGCTCAGCCACCATTTTTTCGGCATTGGTGACGAAGTAGGGCGACAGGTAGCCGCGGTCGAACTGCATGCCTTCGACGACTTCGAGTTCGGTTTCTGCGGTCTTGGCTTCTTCGACGGTGATCACACCCTCATTGCCGACCTTCTGCATCGCGTCGGCGATATACTGGCCGATTTCCTTCTCGCCGTTTGCGGAGATCGTGCCGACCTGGGCAATCTCTTCCGATGTGTTGATCTTCTTGGCCTTGGCGAGCAGGTCCTTTACCACGGCGGTAACGGCAAGGTCGATGCCGCGCTTCAGGTCCATCGGGTTCATGCCGGCGGCAACAGCCTTGCCGCCTTCGCGAACGATCGCCTGGGCAAGAACGGTCGCCGTCGTGGTGCCGTCGCCGGCGACGTCGTTGGTCTTCGAAGCAACTTCGCGGACCATCTGGGCGCCCATGTTCTCGAACTTGTCGTCAAGTTCGATTTCCTTGGCGACGGCAACGCCGTCCTTGGTGATCCGCGGTGCGCCGTAGGATTTGTCGATCACGACGTTGCGGCCCTTCGGACCGAGCGTGACCTTGACTGCGTCGGCGAGAATATCGACGCCGCGCAGCAGCTTCTCGCGTGCATCACGGCCGAATTTGATCTGTTTGGCAGACATGGAAAAACTCCCGGGCCGTTGGCCCCATGGTCTTCGTCAAAAGGAAATAAGGAAGCGGCCGAAGATCAGGCGATGACGCCCATGACGTCTGCTTCCTTCATAATCAACAGGTCTTCGCCATTGAACTTGATCTCGGTGCCGGACCACTTGCCGAACAGGACGCGATCGCCTGCCTTGACATCGAGGGGAACGATCTTGCCGCTCTCGTCGCGGGTGCCGGTGCCGACGGCGACGATTTCGCCTTCCTGCGGTTTTTCCTTGGCGGTGTCGGGAATGATGATCCCGCCCTTGGTCTTGGCTTCAGCCTCGATACGGCGCACGACGACGCGGTCGTGCAACGGCCGAAAATTGGTATTGTTCATTTTGGGTTCCTTAGCGAGAGCGCAGCCCAATGGCGGGTTCCCGATCGGATATCTTTAGCAGTCTTATGCCGGGAGTGCTAGCGCCATTCGTGCCTTGGTGGTGATCCGGCATCCGCGGCGACGCCGTCTCTCTTTGCCAGAGGAGGGGCGGCCGACATCGAGACCGCGCGCGGGTCACTCTCGCACGTTTAGCAGAAGCCGTTGAGCTTGAGGATCTTATGGGCGTCGATCGACGCCTGAAGCTGATCCTCCGAGTTGCGCTCTCCATGGTTCGCGTCCGGATGATGCATCTTGAGCCTTTGCTTATAGCGGCTTCTGATCTCCTCCGGCGTTGCATCCGGCGAAAGGCCGAGCGTCTCGAAAGCCTTGGCCTCCAGTACCTTGAGTTTGCGTCGCTGAAGATCCACGTTTGCGGCCTGGCGTTGTGCAGCGCTTTTGCGCGCGTTCGTCGCCTTTGCGGAACCGGAGCGAGCCATGGAGGGGAGCGGCATCTCCGAAGCCTTATTGATACCGGTGCCCCAGGTCGGGCGGCTGCCGCTTGCCGCTTCCCTCTGATAGCGGGCGATCAAAGGGTCGGAGAGGTTTGGCGCAAAGTTATAACCTTTGCCGTATTCCTTTACATGCTCGGGACAGAACAGCAGATAAAGCCCTTCGGCATCCCGCCCGACAGGAGCGCGATGAGTGCCACCCTTTTCGCATCCGTCCCACTGGCATTTCGGATGGTTGGGTTCGTGGTGCGGAGCCGGTTTTTTGCGGATCGACCGTAGGCCGACAAATATCTTTGAATCAGACGTCATCGCGCCTTATATGGCGGTCCTGCGCCAGCAGGCAAGGAGTATGGACAGGCCAACCACAGAGCAGTCCGTTGCTGCGGCAGTTCTGCGCCCAGCCGAGCGGGCTGAGGGTCCACCTGTGAGAACCCTTTTGCTGTGCCCGGAATGCAAATCCACCGAGGCGCCCAAACTAAAAGTTGACTTATGGGCGGATAGCCCCTATTTACGGTTTATCGATCTTTTGCTTGCTGAACTTTGGTTTCCGCGCGATTGGCACCGCGCCTGACGAACTTCCCTTTCAAAATCAATCGCTATCACCATCCGCAGGGCTTTGGCTCTGGGGTCACTCAATCTTGCTTTGAAAGGGTTCATCATCATGACCACAGGCACAGTTAAATGGTTCAATTCCACCAAGGGCTTCGGCTTTATCCAGCCTGACAACGGCGGCGCTGATGCGTTCGTACACATTTCCGCCGTCGAGCGCGCCGGAATGCGGGAAATCGTCGAGGGCCAGAAGGTCAGCTACGAACTCGAACGCGACGCAAAGTCCGGTAAGATGTCGGCTTGCAACCTGCAGGCTGCCTAACCAAAAGCGGCTTCCGCTTTGACCACGGATGTACTGGCACCGCTGGAAGCTGATTTTTTTAAGGGCCGGGCATCATGTCCGGCCTTATACATTGAGAGGCCGGAACATTGTGATGATGTTCCGGCCTCGTTTGTCATTGGGGTGACGCAATACCGGCGCCGCGCACAGCCGCTGAACATCCCGACCGGGGACTGGAGCAATTGCGCAGCGCAATCCATGTGGCGAGCGTTATGGACGGTCGCGGCTTTGCTCTCCGGAATGTCACATGATGTTGCCCTAACGTTCGGGCACATGTCCGAGAAAATACATCCAGCCGCTTGAATAGTATGCTGATAGATGCTGGCCATCATTGCCGAGGCGATATAGAAGCCAGGTTCAGCAACAGGCAGATCGCGATGGATGACTCGATCAAGATAGACAACCGCGGCGACTTCGGGCTCTGGGCCATCGAAGTGGCCAAGCAGATCGTCAGCGAACAGGGTTTCGACCTGGCCAACGCGTCGCGGAGCGGCACGGAGGAGGAGCTCCGCGTCGCCGGCAACGCGCTGGGGCAGGCGATCACCAAGGCACTCATCGAGGTGTATGACGGTCTGCTCGAAGGCGTGCCTGAAGAATAGCGCCGCGCTTATCCCGAAACAAAAGCACGTGTATTCTACGGAAACGGGAAAGGCCGCCGGCTGGCCAGCGACCTTTCTTCGGCTGCGATAGAAACAGGCGATTATTCGGCAGGCTGGCCCGACGGTATTAATACCGCGGTTTCGGCGTCGGCGCCGCCTGCCATGGCGGCTGCAAACTGTGTCCGGTCCAGCTCGTTTTCCCAGCGCGCGACAACGACGGTCGCGACCGCATTGCCGATCAGGTTCGTGAGCGCCCGGCATTCCGACATGAAACGATCGATGCCGAGGATCAGCGCCATGCCGGCGACAGGCACGGAGGGAACGACCGAAAGGGTCGCCGCCAGGGTGATGAAGCCGGCGCCGGTAATGCCTGCAGCTCCTTTCGAGCTCAGCATCGCGACCAGCAGCAGCAGGACCTGGTCGCCGAGCGTGATCGGCGTGTCGGTCGCCTGGGCGATGAAGAGCGCGGCAAGCGTCATATAGATGTTGGTGCCGTCGAGATTGAAGGAATAGCCGGTCGGAATAACCAGGCCGACCACCGAGCGCTTGCAGCCGGCGCGTTCCATCTTTGCCATCAGGCCGGGCAATGCCGCTTCCGACGAGGAAGTGCCAAGCACAAGAAGCAGTTCTTCCTTGATGTAGCGGATAAGCGAGATAATCGAAAAGCCGTTATATCGGGCGACGGCACCAAGGACGACCAGAACGAAGAGGAGCGAGGTGAGGTAGAAAGTGCCGATCAGCATGGCAAGGTTGGCAATCGAACCAATGCCATATTTGCCGATGGTAAAAGCCATGGCGCCGAAAGCGCCGATCGGGGCAGCCTTCATCAGGATGGTCACGAGACGGAAGATCGGCGCGGTCAATGCCTGCAGGAAATCGAGAACAGGACGGCCGCGGTCGCCGACCATGCCAAGTGCGATGCCGAACAGAACCGAGAAGAACAGCACCTGCAGGATATCACCCTGTGCGAAGGCGCCGACGATCGTGTCCGGGATGATGTTCATCAGAAAGCCGGTGATCGTCGCGTCATGGGCCTTCGCCGTATAGGTCGCCACTGCCTTGGCGTCGAGCGTGGCCGGATCTATGTGCATGCCGGCGCCGGGCTGGACGACATTCGAGACGAGGAGGCCAACGGCGAGCGCAAGCGTCGAAAAGGCCAAAAAGTAGATCATCGCCTTGCCCGCGACACGCCCGACCTTCTGCAGGTCGGCCATGCCGGCGATACCGGTTGCCACCGTCAGGAAGATCACCGGCGCGATGATCATCTTCACCAGCTTGATGAAGGCATCGCCGAGCGGCTTCAGCGACGCGCCGACATCCGGGTAGAAATGACCGAGCAGGATGCCGGCGGCAATTGCCACGAGAACCTGAAAATAAAGGTGGCGGTAGAAAGGAAGTTTGTCGTGCGTTGGCACATCGGAGATCGTTGCGTTCATCATGTCCTCCATGGCGCCCCAACCAATTGGCCTCCCGGGGCGGCGGCGTTACTGTTGCTGCAGGTGTGCTGCTGGTTTTGCTGGAGCAACAGGCATGCCAGAGCGGCGGCTGATGCCTAACCCATTGATTTTCCATGTTCGGACTGAACGACGGAAGTGGTTCCTGAAATCCCGCCGTGCGGATTTCCGCCATTGGCCTTTGCTTTTTATGCGGATTTATGCACACATCCGGCGATGCTTGAGCAGCGCCGTCGAGAGAAATCGGTCAAGGATCCCGCCTTCGCGTGGACACCATGGCCTGTCTTTGCCTTCGCAGCGGCCGCGATCCTGATATCCGCTCTTTATGCCGCTGGTCTTTACGGTCGCAGTTCCGCAATCGGAGCGCTCCTCGACCAGGGCCGCGCCGATGCCAACCTCAAGGTTGCGCTGCTGCGTGCGGTGCTGGAAAGACCGCGAGCGCTTCCCCTGCTTCTGGCCGAGGATCAACAGGTGGTCGGGGCGCTGGCGTCGAGAAACACACAGACCGTCGGTGCCCTGGACCGGAAGTTGGAAGGGCTCGTGGCGGGCACCCATGCCTCCGTTCTCTACGTCACGGGCAGGGATGGCATTGCGGTCGCATCCAGCAACTGGCGCGAACCCTTGAGCTTCGTCGGCAACGACTATTCCTTCCGGGAATATTTCCAGCGGGCGATGGAGAACGGAACGGCAGAGCACTTCGCCTTGGGCAGCGTCAGCAAGCGTCCTGGACTGTACATCTCCCGGCGCGCCGAAAATCAGGCCGGCGCGCTCGGCGTCGTTGTGGTGAAGATGGAATTCGACCAGCTCGAAGGCGATTGGCACGACGCCAACCGTCCCGTCTATGTTACCGACGCCGATGGTGTCGTCTTGATCACCAGCATTCCGTCCTGGCGCTTCATGACCGCCGCGCCGCTGCCTGCGGAACGGCTTGGCGCCATCCGCCAAAGTCTGCAATTCGGCAACGCGCCATTGGCGCCTCTTCCGATCGTTCGGCAGGAGCCACTTTCGGAGGGGACATCGATCGTTTCGGCGGTTTTGCCCGGAACAAGCGCAGGAGAGTATCTTCGCCTTCTGACGCCGGTTCCTTCGACATCGTGGCGCCTTGAATATCTCGTGCCGACTGAACCTTCGGTCGCAGCTGCGGTCCGCGAAGCGCGGCTGCTTGCACTTGCGGTGCTCGTTCCGATCCTGACACTGATCGCATTCCTTTTGAGGCGGCGGCAGATGATCACCAATCGCATCGCCGCGGAGAAAAACCTGCGCGTGGAACTGGAGCGCCGTGTCGCGGAAAGGACCGTGGATTTGAGCCGCGCGAGGGACCTCCTGCAGGAAGAGATCGCCGACCATCGCAGTACCGAGTCGAAGCTGCAGGTCGTGCAGCAGGAGCTCGTGCAGGCAAATCGCCTTGCGATCCTTGGTCAGGTTGCGGCCGGGGTTGCCCATGAAATCAACCAGCCGGTCGCAACAATCCGCGCCTATGCCGACAATGCACGTGTCTTCCTGCAACGGAACCGGAAAGCTTCGGCGGAGGAAAATCTCGGCGAGATCGCCGCCCTGACCGAGCGGATCGGCATGATCACCGAGGAACTGAAGGCCTTCGGACGCAAGGGACGAACGCCGCCCGAAGCCGTCGATCTGCGGGGCGCTATCGAAGGCGCGGTGGTGCTTTTGAGGAGCCGCTTCGCTGGTCGGCTCGACATACTCCAGATCGATCTGCCACCACCCGGCCTTGCCGTCACCGGCAATCGCGTCCGCCTCGAACAGGTGCTGATCAATCTGTTCCAGAATGCCTTGGAAGCGCTGGAGGGCAGAACCGAGGCAAGTGTGAATGTCTCGGTGGAGACACTGGCGGATGAGATCGTGATCCGGGTCTCCGACAATGGTCCCGGTATTGATCCATCGGTTAGAAGTTCGCTCTTTTCGCCCTTCAACACGTCCAAGGAAAAGGGCCTCGGTCTCGGGCTGGTCATCTCGAAGGACATCGTTGCGGACTATGGCGGTCGCATCGAGGTGGAAAGCGGCGAAACCGGCACGACTTTCATTGTCTATCTGCGCAAGGCGGTATCATGAGCAATTCAACACCTGTCGTTCTGGTTGACGACGATGCCGACCTTCTCAAGGCTACCGCCCAGACGATCGAGCTTGCGGGCTTTGCGGTCTCCCGATTTTCGAGGGCGTCCGATGCGCTCGTCCGGATCGACGATGGTTTCGCTGGCGTCGTCGTTTCCGACATCCGCATGCCCGAGATCGACGGGCTGCAGCTCTTCGACCGCGTCCGCAAGCTCGATCCGGACCTTCCCGTCATCCTGATGACCGGTCATGGCGACATACCGATGGCCGTCAAGGCGATGCAGGATGGGGCTTACGACTTCATCACCAAACCTTTCGCCGCGGACCGCCTAGTGCAGGCCATTCGCCGGGCTGCCGAAAAACGGCGGCTGATACTGGAGAACAGGACACTCCGCGATGTGGCCGAACAGGCACGCGACGACCTGCCGCTCATCGGTCAGACCGCAGCCATGGAGCGGCTGCGCAGAACGCTTCGCCAGATTGCTGATACCGACGTCGACGTTCTGGTGACCGGAGAGACCGGCAGCGGCAAGGAGGTTGTTGCCAACCTGATCCATCGATGGAGCCGGCGCTCCAAGGGCAGTTTCGTCGCGCTCAATTGCGGCGCGCTTCCCGAAACCATCATCGAAAGCGAACTGTTCGGCCACGAGCCCGGCGCCTTTACCGGCGCGCAGAAAAAGCGTGTCGGCAGGATCGAATATTCGAGTGGCGGCACGCTCTTCCTCGATGAAATCGAAAGCATGCCGCCCGCCACGCAGATCCATATGCTGCGCGTCCTGGAGGCGCGTGAAGTGGCACCTCTCGGCACCAACGAGACACGGCCGATCGACCTGAGGGTCGTGGCGGCCGCCAAGGTCGATCTTGGCGATCCCTCGCAACGCGGCGCATTTCGCGAAGACCTCTATTACCGGCTCAACGTCGTCACCATCTCCATTCCGCCGCTGCGTGAACGGCGTGACGACATCCTCCTCCTCTTCGGATTCTTTTGCGAACGGGCCGCCAAGCGGTTCAATCGCCAAACGCCCGCCCTGTCATCTTCTGCCCGTCATCACCTCGAAACCCATCATTGGCCCGGCAACGTCCGCGAACTGTCCCACTTTGCAGAGCGTTTCGTCCTCGGGCTTGCAGGGGAGGAGGACGGGGCGTTGGTGCCGCCGGAGGCAGTCACCCTGACGCTACCCCAGCGTCTCAACCAGCATGAAGCGAAAATCCTCCGGGAGACGCTGGCCAGCAACGGAGGCGATGTCCGCCGTACGATCGAGGCGCTCGGAATTCCGCGAAAGACCTTTTACGACAAGCTCCAACGGCACGGGATCGAGCGCGCCTCCTTCGACCAGGGTGTCAAGCCGGCCAGATAGAGCTTCAAGGCCGCAAGCAGGTGATACCGAGGCAAAGACCACGTCAAAGTCAGCGTCCGGTTTCGGCATCTGCATGGTGGCAAGCGTGGCGCATCGCGACTTTGGCCGCTCGCCGCGATGGCCCGCTCCAAGGCCTTTCAGAGAGTTTTGAGGCGTAGGATCAACGTCCTTGAGCGGCGGACTGCGGTGAGGGCTGCGCCGAGCGCGATGATGCCGAGACCAATCGTCAGGACCTGATTGTAGCGGCCCCACAACGGCTCAAGCATGGATATCAATCCTGCTGCGGTGATCGTTGCCATCCGGTGCTGCTTGGCCATCGGGCCGGAGAAATCACTCGGATTGCCGGTGGCCCGGCCGAGTTCCCTGACATAAGCCGTCAATACGGCAAAAGCGCCGGCGGCCCAGCCGAGGCCGGGCATGCCGATCCCATATCCAACGCCCGCGAAGACCAGAAGATCGGCGATGCGGTCCGGGAATTCGTTCCAGAACGGTCCGTCAGGCTCTCCCTTTCCGCCTTCGACGGCGACCATGCCGTCGAACAGATTGCAAAGCAGCCGGCCCTGGCAGCAAAGCACGGCCACGAGCAGGCAGGCAATGCGCGACCAACCGACCGTCTGTCCCGCCATGTAGAAGGCGCCACCGGCAAGTGCTGCGGCGACCATGCTCGCCTGCGATATCTGGTTGGGGGTGATGCTTTTCGACGCCATCCATCGCGCGGTCGAGCCTGCCCAGCGGGTGTTGCGGCTTGCCAGCGGCCGCCTGTCGCCTGTTTCGGTCATGTCCCGGCACCTCGTCCTGCGGAGATCGAATAATTGTAGATCGCGGCGTAGCTCGTCGATACCAGAAGCGGAACCGCGACGGTCTTGAGGATTTCCGGTGTGCCGCTCGCCGCATGGATCGCGACGAGAACCACAGTCGAGCCGAGGCAGGCAATGAGCGGCGGCGCCCATAACCGGGTCAGGCCGTCAAAGCGCTTCGAAAGTCCGTCGACTACCGATTTCAGGAAGAGTGTCAGGCAGGCGGACATCACGCCCTGCACCAGACCGGAATAAAGCGGTCTTGGCATTGCATAGGCGCGATTGGCAAAGACGGCCCAGCCGCCCATGGCAAGAAACGCGAACAGCACATGCACCGTCCCGTTGCGTGCAAGCCGTTTCAGCGCATCCGGCATCACAGCGACCACCAGTAGCGCACGATATGGAAGAAGATCGGGGCCGAGAATACGACGGAATCCAGCCTGTCGATCAGACCGCCATGACCTTCGATGAGATTGCCCCAGTCCTTGATGCCGCGGTCCCTTTTGATCGCCGACATCACCAATCCGCCGAAGAAGCCCATCAGCGTGATGATGAAGGCGAGGAGCCCTGCCTGAACAGGTGTGAACGGGGTTATCCACCAGAGGGCAGCACCGATCAGAGTGGCGCTGATCACGCCGCCGACAAAGCCTTCGACGGTCTTGGATGGCGACAGTTTCGGTGCGATCTTGGTCCGCCCGAACAGCTTGCCCCAGACATATTGCAGCACGTCGCTCAGCTGGACGACGATCACCAGGAAGGCGATCAGCAGTACGTTGCGGCCGTCGTAGCCCGGTATGTTCAAGGTCAGCAGCGCCGGGACGTGCGAGGCGCAGAAGACGCAGATCATCAATGCCCACTGCACCTCCGCAATGCGGATCAGAAAACGCTCCGTATCGCCCCTGAGCACCGAGATGATCGGCATCAGCAGGAACGCATAGACCGGAATGAAGATCGAGAAGATGCCGTATTGTTCAGCCCAGAGCAGATAATACTGAACCGGCACCACGACGAAGAAGGCGGCTGCCAGTGCCCAGTGGTCGGCCCTGCGGGTGTTGATGAGGGTCACAAATTCCCGGAGCGCGGCAAAAGAGCAAAAACCGAATAGAACGAGAACCCCGATACGGCCCGCCACGAAAGCAATGCCGATCAGGATAACCATGATCCACCAGGCCTTGATCCGGGCGTTGAGGTTTTCGATCGCCGCGTTCGAACCGTTTGGCGAGAGGCGCTGCTGCAGCACGTAACCAATGGCCGATGCGAGAATAAGCACGCCGAAGATACCGGCCACCAGCGTCAAGAGATCGGAACTCGCGGCACTCATTCACCACTCCCTGCAGGTTTGGGGGACAGAGCTAGAAGAGCCGTCTGCATGCGTTCAAGGAAAGTGTCCTTGGCCTCATCCGGTGCCAAGCGCAGGGCGCTGCCGAAGGTGACGGTGCAGATCAGCGGTATCGGGACGATCTCTCCCTTTGGCATGACCCGGTTGAGATTGTTGATCCAGACCGGGACCAGATCTATGTCGGGGCGTGCCGCCGCCAGATGAAAAATGCCGCTCTTGAGCGGAAGGAGAGGGGCATCGGACTGGTTGCGCGTGCCTTCCGGAAAGAGGATCAGGGACGAACCAGCGTCGATCGCCGCGGCCATCTGGGTGACGGGATCCTCGGTCCTCTGGTCTCGCTCCCTGGCGATCAGAACCGCATTGAAAACGTCACGGCCGATAAAGCGGTTAAGCCGCGATTTCAGCCAGTATTCAGCACCGGCAACCGGACGAGCCTGACGACGCAGCCTTGGCGGCAACACCGTCCAGACCAGAACGAAGTCACCATGGCTGGAATGGTTGGCGAAATAAACGCAAGGGCGGGAGGGCAGGCCTTCCTCGGGCCAGATGGCGCGAACCGCCGTGACCGCACGGGCAAATACGACGATCGCCGCCGCTGCGGCCCTTGTTATAAAAGCCTTCATTCGTCCCCCGGTCGACGTGAGCGATAGCGCTGATCAAAACTCTAGCATTGTCACAGTGGGAAGAAAGGGACTTTGGAACATTCCAACGAAAAACAGCACCAATGCCGTCGCGCGCTTTCCCATTGAACCGCCTCGGTGATCCGGCCCCTGGAAATCCACCCGGATTTGTCATCAGCCGGCCCGGGGAAGCGCAGGCTCGGCGCCAACGTTCGGCGGGAAGAACGGCGCTAGATATGTGTCGTCTGCGCCGCGTTGATCGATGAGATGAAGCTCTTCGTGCGTTCCTGTCTCGGATCACCAAAGATCGCTTGCGCTCTGCCGGACTCGACCACTTTTCCGCTCTCGAGGAAAACCACGTGATTGGCAATCCGCGAGGCAAGGCGCAGATCGTGCGTCGCCATCACCATCGTCGTTCCTTCGGCCGCGAGCCGTCCGAGCACGTCGATGACCTCGGCGGAAAGTTCGGGATCGAGAGCCGAGGTCGGTTCGTCGCAGAGGAGAACCCGAGGCGAAGGTGCGAGCGCCCGGGCGATCGCCACCCTTTGCTGTTGCCCGCCGGAAAGCTCTGACGGCCAGGCATCGGTCTTATGCGCCATTCCCACCTTGGTGAGCAGTTCGCTGGCGCGGTTATGGGCCTTTTCGCGCGGCCATTTGAGAACCGTCGTCAGCCCTTCCATGACATTCTCGATCGCTGTGCGATGCGGAAAGAGCTGGAAGTTCTGGAAGACCATGCCGGTCTGGCGGCGGATTTTCTGGATCGACTTCCAGCCGATCTTCATGCCGGGCTCGAAATCGAGCTTTTCATCGCCGATGCGGACGGAGCCGGCGGTCGGGATCTCCAGGAGGTTGATGCAGCGCAGCAGCGTGCTCTTGCCGCCGCCCGAGGGTCCGATGAGCGCAGTGACGCTTCCTTCGGGGATGCCGAGGCTGATGTCCTTCAGGATGACCGCGTCGCCGAACCGCTTTTCGATGTTGGAAAGCTCGATCATCGGTTTGACTCCATCATGCCGCCATAACGGGCGAAACGCTTTTCAAGCCTGTTCTGCAAGGACGACAACACCGAGCTCAGAGCCAGATAGATCAAAGCCGCCTCGATATAGAGGATCAGCGGCTCATAGGTCGTCGCGACGATCCGCTGCGCTGCCTGGAAAAGCTCCGGCACGGTGATCGCCGCGGCAAGCGAGGTATCCTTGACCAGCGAGATGAAGGTATTCGAAAGCGGCGGCACGGCGACGCGCGCCGCCTGCGGCAGAATGGTGCGGCTCATCGCCTGGCGCCACGACATGCCGATCGAATAGGCCGCTTCCCACTGCCCCTTCGGGACCGACGAGATGACGGCGCGAATAATCTCGGAACTATAGGCGCCGATATTCAGGGTAAAGCCGATCAGCGCTGCCGGGAATGCATCGAGCAGGATGCCGATGCTCGGCAGGCCGTAGAAGATCACGAAAAGCTGCACAAGAAGCGGTGTGCCGCGGATCACCCAGACGTAAAACCGGGCGATCAGCGCAAGCGGTGCCGGGCCGAAGAGCCGCGTAACCGCCGTGATCAGGCCGAGGACGAGCCCGAACAGGAACGACAGCAATGTCAGCGGAACCGTAAAGCGGATGCCCGCCCATAGGAGGGTCGGAAGTGAATCCGACATCAATTGAAGCCAGTGCGGCACGATGTGATCCTCAAAAAAATGACGCGTCCGGCGCAGGCGCCGGACGCTGGATTCATGCATTCAGGAACGACCTGGCAGCCTATTTCGAGACGTCCTGCCCGAAATACTTGTCCGAGATCTTCTGATAGGTGCCGTCGGCCTTGATGTCCGCCAGGGCCTTGTTGATCGCGCTAAGCAGTTCCGGTTCGCCCTTGCGGATGATGATGCCGGAATAATCGGCATTGTCCTGCTGTGCTGCGATCTTCACCGGCGCGTCGGGTTTCTGCTTCTTGAAATCGAGGAAGGAGAGGCTGTCATTGATCGTCGCGTCGGCGCGGCGTGTCAGCACGAGCTGGATCGACTGGTCGAAACCATCCGTGCCCACAAGTTCGGCGCCCGACTGCTGGGCGATCTTGCCGAAATTGCTGGTCAGCGACTGGGCCGATTTCTTGCCCTTGAGATCGGCAAAGCCCTTGATGTCACTATTGTCCTGGCGAACGATCAGCACCGCCTTGGAAGCGATGTAAGGCTCGGAAAAGTCGTATTTCTGCTTGCGGGCTTCGGTGATGCCGACCTGGTTGATGACGGCATCGTAGCGCTTGGCATCGATGCCCGCGATGAGGCCGTCCCACTTGCCTTCGAGGAACTCGGCCTTGACGCCGATTTTCGCGGCAACGGCTTGCCCGATCTCCACGTCGAAACCGACGAGCTTGCCGCTTGCGTCATGGAAGGTGAATGGCGCGTAGGTCCCCTCCGTGCCGATCTTGAAGATACCGGAGGATTTGATGGCAGCGAGATTTTCGCCGGCGAAAGACGGCGTAAGGGCTGCCGCGTGAATAAGGGCCGCCGCGATAATGGTTTTCAGCCGGAACATTTAGGTCATCCTTTCAGCAGTGCTTGCTGGCGACTAGATGACAGAAAATAGGACGCGGCGATTGAAAGAAAACCGCAAATAAAGCCGGCAAATGCGAATATTTTGCTCACGTACGGAGCGCCCCTATCCCTTATCCCAACGATAGCGAAGGTTGGCAGCCAACCGGCAGCCACGGCTTCCGGCCTCGCACGTAGATACACGTTACGGCTGTGGATATAGGTCGCTCGGCCGCGTCGATGCCTGTGGCGCACTGAATTCAACGCAAAAAATTCCAAACACCCTGAACACCTTAGCGATGAACGTGCCGTTTTTCGCTCACACTCGCCTCCGACGCGATTGACATAAATCAATGACAGCCAGATTATATTCAACATGGATACGACATATTCAAATAGAATACAAGAGGAAAGCGGCGGTGTCCGCCCACTCTCCACGGTCCTGAAGACCATGGCGGTGCTCGACGTGCTGGCCTCCAGCGCTCGCGGCATGAAACTGCCGGAGATCGCGTCGGCCATGTCGTTGTCGCGACCAACCGCCTACCAGCGGCTGCTCACGCTGATCGAAGCCGGCTGGGTCGAGCAGGATCAGGAGATGCGCTATCGGCTCTCGATGCACGCCTGCCGGCTTGCCGCGGCCGCCATGGAGCAGGCCAATCTCGGAACGCGAATTCAGCCGGTCATCGAAATGCTGGTTCATCGGGTGAAGGAGACAGCTTCCTTGGCGGTGCTCGATCGCGGACTGCCTTGCATCGTCTCGCGCGTCGAATCCCAAAGCGTGCTGCGTGCGGAACAGAAGATCGGCACGACCATGTCGCTCGAGGGTTCCGCATCCGGCCGCATCCTGACCGCTTTCGCGGACGAACTGACACTGGCCCGCCTGACGGAAAGCGGCGAGCCGCTCGCTTCGGAGGAACTCCTGGGCGAGGCGCGCGCGAACGGTTACGCCTTGTCGAGCGGCTATACCCACAGCGGCGTCGTCGCCATCGCCGCGCCGATCTTCGATCTCCACGGCAAATGCACGTCGACGATCTCGCTGGTCATGCCGGAGATGCGCTTCGACCTCGAAAGCTTCCGCGAACCGCTTCTCGAAACCGCCCGCACCATCACGAAAATGCAGCAGGGAGAACGTTGACGGTCATGACCGCGACTTCCAAACAGGTGGCAACGCCCCGACCGCGCCCGAGCCATGAGGTGATGAAGACCTCACGGCTGGCGGCAATCCAGCCGAGCCGGCTCAGCGGCACCCGCGCCTTCATGAACAAGATGATTCGCGAGCGCTGGGACATCTCCAATGTCCTTTTCGACGTGGATGAAAACGCCGAAGGAACCGTCGTTTATTCCATCAAGGCGCCGGACCAGGAATTCTCCTTTATCGGCTTTTCCCGCCCGCCGAGCCGGACGGCTCGTACCGGCCGTATCATCGGCCAGGCCTGGGACATGATGGGCGCGTTGATCGAAGGGCCGGCGACCGAAGTCGAGATCGAAACGGCGCGGCGGGAAATCCCCAAGCTCTATACCGGCCGGGCGACCGCAGGAACGCTCATCTGGTGCCGCTCGAACCGGTCGATGCGGGTCTTCGACCAGACGCTCGAAGCGCTTGCCGAAGGCCGTCAGCCCTCCGTCGCCGATCTTTCCAAGGTCTGTTACCTGATGCGCAATACCGGCCTCGACGGCAACGGCACGTTCGGGACGCGCTCCTTTCCGTCGCTCGGTGCCCGTCATGCGCTCGGTGGTGTCCTGCAGGCGCAGTTGCTGACTGCCTATCTGATGCGGGAATTCTCCTGCGACCTCGTCGAGCATCTGGCGGCCAAGAAATCGGAGACCGCCGTGCGCCTCGACCCGCAGCTTCGCCGCTATATCGGCGTCGGCAACGGTTCGGCACTCGGCCTTATCTTCTTCGTCCACAAACATCCGCGCCTGATCGACGGGCTCCTGTCCGCACGCGAAACCGCGATCGCGATGGCCCGCGCGCTGCAGCTCGATGCGTCGGATCCCCGCATCGCCAGGCTGCTCGGACTTCTCCGCCAGGCAATCCTGTTCCGCAAACAGGACCGGATGGTCTACGAGACATTTGCCTCCAGCGCCGAAGTGGCAGCCGACCTCGAAAAGGTCGTGGCAGCACTCGAAGAATTCCGCCGCAGCGGAACGGTGTTTGGTCGTGCCACGGATTTCCCGCTTGACGTGCTTGCCGCTGAATTCGAAACAGACCTCATCCCCGAAGCCTTCGAAACGGTTTTGTCGTTGCTGATCGAACTGGTGCCGGAAGAAGCCGACCGGCTATTGGCAGCCATTGATGCTCCCGACGAATTCAGCATCTCGCCGGCCGAGACGGTCGAACAGCTGATGGCGCTTGTCGGGGATGAATATCGGTGGGCGCTCGACACCGCCATGGCCGGCCCAGAGGCTTACAAATATGTCTGGTACAAGTCGGAGACGGCGGAGGAGCCGCGCCGCGGCGCCCGCGAGGAAGTCCCCGATGCGCTTGACCTCGGCGTCGATGTCTGCGGCGGCATCCAATCCCTGTTTGCCGATCTCGGCAGGGCCCAAGGTTCGCTCAGCATCGCCCGTTTCCTGATGAAACATCCTGAACACCGCTACATGGTGGCGCGCATTCAGAGCCTGCGCGGGCGGGACTATCACACGCCCCGCGCCAACATCAATGCGGAGGCTTTTGTGCCGATCGATCTCGTGCGGCTGATGAATGTCGGCATCCACGGCATCGACAAGACCCGTGACTTCCTGAATCGCAACCTGCGCGGCGTGCTCTATCACGGCGCACCGACTCCCGACGATCTTCGCGCCGGCTATACCGGCACCTGGTATTACCCGGCGGAGCCTGTTCTATGATATCCTCGCATTCATCACCTTCCATGCGCGTCATGCCCCGCGAAATGCGGCTGATGTCGGAGCGGATCCTTTCGCTGAGCAGCCTGCCCAAAGGCTTCTTCCTGACAGTCGGCGACATTCCGATGTATTCGCAAAAGCTCGGCCTTGGCGGTTTCAAACTGCTCGAGCAGCGGTTCGAGAGCTTCAAGTCGGCGGCTCCCGCCCGTATCGCGATTGCTTCCGAAGCCGGCAACCGCATGACGCTCGATGCTTGCGGCGAACACGCATGGTTCGTGCTGCCGACGGCGATCGATCTTCTCGGTGAGCTGACAACCCGGTTCGGGTCGGTGGAGCTGGCCGTCACAGGGGCCACGGATGCCGAGGAACTTGCGCTTGCCGCGCGTTTCGGCGGTCGATCAGGGCTTTCGATCTCCGTATTCGGCAATGTCCTAACGGCGGTTGCGGCAGCGGTCACCGGCGACGTACGAAAAGACGATCCTCTTCTCTGGTCGCTTCTGGAAAACGGCGCCGAGATCGAGAGCGATATCTGGTGGCGCATCTATCACCTGGCAAAGCAGGCGCTTGCGACCGATAGCGTCGTCTCGCGCCGCCATGCCGGTCCGATGATCGTCAACGAGGACGGCACCGTCATCGGCCGCAAGGACAATGACGACGAGACGGACGTCTCCTTCCTGTCGTCCAGCATTTCCGAACGTATGAAAGAGGGCGCGAGATCATGATCATCGACGGTTTGCAATGTGGGCATTTCGATCGCGCCGCCTTTGAATCCCTGACGGCAGGGGATGTCGGCGGGGTCGTCAATACCTGCGGCTTCTGGGAGGGCACCGTTGAATCGATGGATTCCATCGGCCGCTGGCGCGACCTGGTGCGCGAAAACTCCGATCTCGCCGAGATCGCCCTTACCGCAGGCGACATCACGCGCATTTCCAGCGCGGGCAAGGTCGCGGTCATTATGGGTTTCCAGAATGCCAACCTTTTCGAAGGGCGGATCCGCTTCGTCGAGATGTTTGCCGAACTCGGCGTGCGCGTCGTGCAACTCACCTACAACAACCAGAACGAACTCGGTGGCTCCTGCTACGAGGCCGAGGATTCGGGCCTTGCCCGCTTCGGCAAGGAAGTGGTGCGCGAGATGAACGCCGCCGGCATTCTGGTCGACTGCAGCCATGTCGGCGACCGAACGACGCTCGATGCGATCAAGGTTTCCGAAAAGCCGATCGCCGTCACCCATGCCAACGCCCAGTCGCTGTTCTTCCACAAGCGCAACAAGTCGGACGACGTCATCCGGGCGCTGAAGGAGACCGGCGGGGTGATCGGCTGTGCTGCCTATCGCAACATCACCGGCGACGATTTCTGCGCTTCGATCGAAGCATGGTGCACGATGGTTGCCCGCACGGTGGATCTTGCCGGCATCGACTCCGTCGCCATCGGCACCGACAAGAGCCACAATTTCACCGCTCCCGATTATGCGTGGATGCGCAAGGGGCGCTGGACCCGTGGCGAGGACTATGGCGCCAGCGCCCCCGGCAAGCCGCTCAAGGCCGCGCCGCCGGAATGGTTCCAGAAGGTCGAGGACATCAGGGTAATCCCGGACGGCCTGCGCGCCGTGGGCTTCTCGAAAGAAGAGATCGCGAAGATCACCCACCAGAACTGGCTGCGGCTCTACGAAGCCACCTTCAGAAAATCATAAAGAGGAGAACTGCAATGACTGGAATGAAGACATTTCTCATGCCTGACCGCCGCCGTTTCCTGAAGACGGCCGGCGCTGCGGTCACCGCCTCGCTTGCCGCTCCCTATCTCGCTCGCGCGCAGGAAAAGATCCTCTACGTGAACACCTGGGGCGGTCCCTGGGAGGCTGCGGCAAAGGCGCATCTCATCGATCCCTTCACCGTAGAAACCGGCATTCAGGTCAAGACGGTTTCCCCGGTCTCGTTCGCCAAGCTCGCCCAGCAGGTGAAGACCGGCACCTACGAATTCGACGTCACCACGCTCGGCGGCGGCGAGCTGGTGCGCGCCAACCAGGCCGGCATCATCGAAAAACTGACGGAACCCTACAAAGGCGGCCTCTTCGAAAACGGCGTCGCTTCACATGCGTTCGCAACCGTCATGGCCTGGCGCAAGGATAAATATAAGGACACTCCGAAGACCTGGGCCGATTTCTGGAACGTCGAGAAATTCCCCGGCGGACGGTCGCTGCAGCGTTATGCGTCGCGCGTCATCCCGATCGCGCTTCTCGCCGACGGCGTCGCGGTCAAGGACCTCTATCCGCTCGATGTGGACCGGGCCTTCAAGTCGCTCGACAAGATCAAGCCGCATATCCGCGTCTGGTGGACTGCCGGCGCCCAGTCGACGCAGATCCTGCGTGACGGGGAGATCGACATGATCGGCATCTGGCACGGCCGTTATTTCGAGGCCGAGAAGGCTGGCGCTCCGGTTGCCATGACCTGGAACCAGGGCGAGATCGAACGGGCCTATTGGGTTGTCGCCAAAAAGACCCCCAACCTCGAGAACGCCAGGAAATTCGTCGAGTTCGCGACCAGTGCCAAGCCGCTCGCCGGCTTCTCCAAGGCTGCGGACTACGGCGCGCTGAACCCGGCCTCCAACCAGTTCGTGGATCCGGCGGATGCCAAGCGCATGCCGACCTCGCCGGACAACTACAAGCTGACCTTCGAGCAGGACATGGCGAATCTGGGCATAGACCCGGCGGAGCTCGCCGAACGTTTCGAGGAGTGGGTCGCGAGCTGATCCGCTCTCTTGGATCAACTTGACCCGCTGGCCGGCATCGCGCGGGAACGACCGCGCGATGCCGCAACGACCCTGCCTGCCATAAAAAGGGAACGGCAATGGGCATCAGCCTTTCAAAACTGACGGAAAAGACGAATATCTGGCCCTGGCTGCTGCTGGCGCCGCTCGGTACCTACATGCTCATCTTCTTCGCCGTGCCGCTTGCCGAAGTGGCGATCATGAGCTTCACCGAACCGAAGGTCTCGCTTGCGAACTACCAGAAGGTCGTCACCGGTGCGCTTTACCAGCGCGTCTTCCTGAACACGTTCATGACGGCCGCCTTCGTCACGCTCTGCTGCCTTCTGGTCGGCTATCCGCTGGCCTATCTGATGGCACATTCCAAGTCGCGCACGGCAATGCTGATCCTGCTGCTCGTTACCATGAGCTTCTGGACGAGCTTCCTCGTCCGCACCTATTCGTGGATGGTTCTGCTCGGCAATAACGGTCCGCTGATCGCCTTCCTGCAGATGATCGGCGTCGATAAACCGCCGCAGCTTCTCTTCACGCGTTTTTCCTCGACGCTCGCCATGGTGCATATCCTGGCGCCCTACATGATCATGAACATCTATTCGGTGATGAAGAAGATCGACCCGGCGCTGATCCGCTCGGCGGAAAGCCTCGGCGCCAAAGGCTGGTCGCTGTTTAGGCATGTCTACCTGCCGCTGACGGCACCGGGTATCGCCAATGGTTCCGTCCTGGTCTTCGTCATCTGCCTCGGTTTCTACGTGACGCCGGTTCTGCTCGGCAGCCCGCGCGAGCAGATGGTCGCCGGTCTGATCGGCCACCAGATCGAGGAGTTTCTCGCCTTCGGTTTGGGCTCCGCCATGGCGATGATCCTGCTCGTGGTAACACTCATCATCCTCACCATCTATCATCGCCGCTTCGGCCTCGACAAACTCTGGGGGTGACCGAACATGAACACGTTCATGCGCTGGGCCGGTTTCATCGTCGTGCTCTTCATTGCCGCACCGCTCGTCATCGTCGTGCCGATGTCGTTTTCGAACGCGAGCTCGCTGCAGTTCCCGCCGCCGGGTTACTGGCTCGGGTATTACCGGGCTTACTTCACCAGCATGGATTGGCTGATACCGACCTGGAACAGCATCCTGATCGCGACCGCCACGACCATCCTTACCATGGCCCTGGTCGTGCCCGCGACCTTCGCCCTGGTGCGCCACAAGTTTCGCGGCAAGGGGTTTGCCGACCTGATGATGCTGATGCCGATGGCTGTGCCCCATATCGTCATGGCGGTCGGCTACTATTCCTATTTCGGCGATCTCGGGCTGGTGCACAGCCATCTCGGCGTCATCCTGGCGCATACCTGCCTGTCGGTCCCGATCGCCTTCCTCGTCCTTTCGGCCAACCTCAAGGGTTTCGACCGAAACCTTGAACGGGCCGCGCAGAGCCTCGGCGCCAGTCCGACGAAGACCTTCCTGCACGTCACCCTGCCGATCCTGCGGCCGGGGCTGGTCATCAGCTCGCTCTTCGCCTTCATCCAATCCTTCGACGAGACGGTAGTGGCGATCTTCATTTCGGGCCGCGACGCGGAGACCCTGCCGCGCAAGATGTTCGACAGCATCCGCCAGGAGGCCGATCCGGTGATCGCCGTCATCTCGACGCTGCTGTTCTTCGTCGTGCTGCTCGGCATAGCGGCTCCCTATTTCGCCAGCGCGCTGCGCAGCCGCGCTCCCAAGCCGAGCCGGTCGGCCGGCGCACATTGATCCTCGCAAGGACTTCCCCAAGGACTTCCCATGACGAACTATCTGCAACTCTCCAACATCACCAAGACCTACGGGCATTTCACGGCGCTCGACGATGTGAGCCTGTCGGTCGACAAGGGGGAGTTCGTGACCTTCCTGGGGCCGAGCGGTTCGGGCAAGACGACGACCCTGATGATCATTGCCGGTTTCGAAAAGGCGAGCGGCGGCACGGTGCAAGTCGGTGGCCGGTCGATCTCGGAGCTTGCGCCGCACGAGCGCAATATCGGCATCGTGTTCCAGAACTACGCCTTGTTTCCGCACAAGACAGCCGTCGAAAACGTGTATTTTCCGTTGCAGATGCGTGGCGTCAGCCGTTCGCAGGGCTTGAGGCAGGCAGAGGATATGCTGTCTCTCGTCGGCCTCAAGGGGTTTGGCCATCGTCATCCGAAGGAATTGTCCGGCGGCCAGCAGCAGCGGGTTGCGCTTGCTCGCGCCCTGGTTTTCGAGCCTTCGCTGCTCCTGCTCGACGAGCCGCTTGGCGCGCTCGACAAGAACCTGCGTGAGCAGATGCAGATCGAGATCAAGCGTATCCAGCGCAGCCTTGGCGTGACGACGATTTTCGTGACCCATGACCAGTCGGAGGCCATGTCGATGTCCGATCGCATCGTGGTGTTCGAGAAGGGACGTATCGAGCAGGTCGCAGCACCCCTGGATATCTACCATCGCCCGCAGACCTCCTTCGTCGCTGCCTTCATCGGCGAGAGCAACCTGATCCCGGCAATCATTAACAGCGGGACCGGCAGAACGGCCGAAAACCCGACGCTTGGAGCCGTCCAATACGCTGGCGACGATGCTCTTGCCGACGGCCAGAAGGTGACGCTGCTGATCCGCCCGGAGCATATCAAGCTGTCACGCAGCCCGATCGAGGGCCGCAAGAACGCCCGCATGATCGTCGAGACGATCGTCAACTACGGCGACAACGCACTCGTGATCGGACGGGCAGGGGATATCCCCATGCGCGTCAGGGTGCTCGGCGCCGATGTAGTGATCATCAAGGAAGGCGAGGAATGCTGTATCAGCTGGGCGCCTGACGCGGTCTTCGTGATCACCAAATAGGGTTGCACTCGAAGCGCCTCGTAAATTTGGCGACACCTTAGGTCAGAAAACCCTACAGCAGCTCGTATTTTTTCAGGATCACTTTTATTTTCTCGTCCTGAGCTTCGTCTGGAAGCAGGGCCGGCTGCCTGCTCGCGCCGACCGATTTATCTTGCAGGTAAAGCGAACGCTTGACCATGGCGGGCGCAAAGCCCAGCGCATAAAGCTCGGTGCGAAAAGCGGTATAGATCGCCTGCTGACGCTCCGCTTCCGCGATGTCGCCGGAGTTGAAGGCCGCAAGGATGCCGGCGAGCACGTGCGGCAGGGCATTTCCGAGGCCTGATATGCAGCCGGTAGCACCATTCTGGAGCGACCACAGGACGAGGTGGTCAGGACCGGAATAGACCTCGAAGCCCGGGTTCTCTTTCGAGACCTCAAGGTAGGCTGCCAGAGTTTCCTGGGCGCCGCCGGAATCCTTGATGCCGGCGATATTGCCGTGCCCGGCAAGCTTTGCGGCCGTTGCCGGCTCGATATGGTTCTGGGTCCGGGCCGGGATGTCATAGAGATAGACCGGCGTCTTGACCGTATCCGCGACCGTCGAGAAATGGCGGATCAACCCGTCCTGCGTGCAGGCGATGAAGAAGGGGGTGATGACGGCGATGCCGTCGACGCCGATCCGGTCGAACTCTTTGGCGAGCTGCACCGTTTCGAAGGTGGCGGGCATGCCTGCATTGACGATGACCTTGGCGCGCCCCGCCACCTCGTCGACCACGTGTTCGGTCAGACGGATCTTCTCTTCGTGGGTGAGAGCCGTGAAATCACCATTGGTGCCGGCACACATGATGTTGTTACCCGCCGCCACCTGCCGGCGCACCTGGGCGCGGGTCGCCTCGAAATTGATCGTCTCGTCCTCGTTGAAGCAGGTCACGAGTGCGACAAAGGCATTTCTGGTCATTCAATCAACTCCGCTTATCCGCCGCTCGGCGGTGTGTCATGCACGTTTGAGACGGGCTGCCCGGTGTTCGGCCTGAACATCCGGGTCCGGATCGAGGCTCGCCGCCAGGAGCGCTTTTGTATAGGCTTCACGGGGCGTCTCGAAGATTTCCCGGACCGTTCCCAATTCCACCACTTCGCCCTTCTGCATGACCATGACGTAATCCGCGAAGTCGCGAACGACGGGCAGGTCGTGGGCGATGAAGATGAAGGAGATGCCCATGTCCCGGCGCAGCTTGTCGAGAAGCGCGATGACCTGGGCCTGCACCGACACGTCGAGCGCCGATACCGCCTCGTCGCAGACGATCAGCTGCGGTTCGAGCGCAAGCGCCCGGGCAATTGCAATCCTCTGCCGTTGTCCGCCTGAGAATTGGTGCGGATAACGGCTCATGTGTTCGGTCGAAAGGCCCACCTGCACCAGCAGTTCCGCGACCCGTTCCCGCCATTGGCGTTTCGGCAGAATGTCGGGATGGATGGCCCATGCTTCCGATACGAGCTGGAACACCGTCATGCGCGGATTGAGCGACTGGGTGGGATCCTGGAAAACCATCTGGAGGTCGCGCCGGAGCTTGTAGAGTTCCGATGGCGAAAGCTGAAAAAGATCGCGCCCCTTCCAGTGCGCCGTACCTGCGTCCGGCTCGTCCAGCCTCAAGAGAACGCGGGCGAGCGTCGATTTGCCCGAGCCGCTTTCGCCGACGATCGCCATGGTCTCGCCGGCTCTCAGATCGAACGAGACGCCCTTCAGCGCATCGAAAGAGCCGTAGCGTTTGCGGATGTCCCGGACGCTGAGCAGCGGTTCGCCCGAAAGCTGCGCGGTGTGCATCTCGCCCTTTCCGGGGGCCGCGCCGATCAGTTTTTTGGTATAAGGATGCGTCGGGTTCTTGTAGACGTCGCGCACCGTGCCGGTCTCGACCAGCTCGCCTTTTTCCATGACGACCACCCGATCGGCGATTTCGGCTACCACGCCGAGATCGTGGGTGATGATCAGCACGCCCATGCCGGTTTCCCGCTGCAGCTCCTTCAAGAGCGCCAGCACCTCGGCCTGGACCGTCACGTCGAGCGCGGTGGTCGGCTCATCGGCGATCAGCAGATCGGGGCGCAGCGCAAGCGCCATCGCAATCATCACGCGCTGACGCTGGCCGCCGGAAAATTCGTGCGGATATTTGCCCATGGCGCCTTCCGGATCGGGAATGCCGACCCGCGTCAACAGGCGCACCGCTTCGCTCCTGGCCTGTTCGGCCGGCATGCCATGGGTCGTCATCGCCTCGCGGATCTGCCATCCGACCGTATAGACCGGGTTCAGATGGCTGAGTGGATCCTGAAAGATCATCGCGATCCGCCGGCCGTTTGCCTCGCGGCGGGCCTGGGGTAGCATGGTCAGCAGGTCCTTGCCGTCAAGCAGGATCTGCCCGGTACTGATCCGCCC
This sequence comes from Neorhizobium sp. T25_13, assembly GCF_002968675.1. NCBI lineage: Bacteria > Pseudomonadati > Pseudomonadota > Alphaproteobacteria > Hyphomicrobiales > Rhizobiaceae > Neorhizobium > Neorhizobium sp. T25_13. The sequence goes on along the minus strand of NZ_PVBI01000001.1, from coordinate 202,663 downwards.
GGGCGGCATGTCGATGAGGTTCATGATTGCCGCCGACGAAACCGACTTGCCGGATCCGCTCTCGCCGAGGATCGCCAGCGTCTCGCCGCGGTCGAGATGGTAGGAGATGTCTCGCACGGCATGCACGACGCCGGCGGCCGTGTGGAACTCGACCGAGAGGTTGCGGACTTCCAGCAGGTGCTCAGCCATTCTTTCGGCCTTTCATTTCCAGGCGCCAGCGCTGGACGGGGTCGAGCGCGATGCGCAGCCAGTTCGACAAAAGGTTGAGTGACAAGGTCGTCATGATGATCGCCAGACCGGGCCAGAACGAGAGCCACCAGGCATTGGTCAGATACTGGCGCCCCTGGGAAATCATCAGCCCCCAGGTGATCGCCGGCGGCTGGATGCCGATGCCGAGGAAGGACAACGCGCTTTCGGCAAGCATCACATAGGCGAAGTCCAGCGTCGCCAGTGTCGTGAGCGTCGGGAAAACCACGGGCAGGATGTGACGGAACAGGATGCGGTTCTGCGAAGCGCCCATCACCCGCGCCGCCTGCACGAACATCCGCTCGCGGATCTCCAGCACCTCGGCGCGGGTGGTGCGCAGGTAAACGGGGATGCGGGTGATCGACAGGACGGCGACCAGGTTCAGGATCGAGGACCCCAGGAGATAAAGGACGATCACCGCGATCAACAGCGAGGGGAAGGACATGATCACGTCCGCCAGGCGCATGATCACCTGCCCGACGCGCGGTGAGGAAAAGCCGGCGATGAGGCCGAGCAGCGTGCCAGTGATCGACGACAGGATCACCGCGCCGGCGGCGACCATGATCGTATTCTGTGTCGCGACGATGATGCGGGCGAGCAGCGGCCGGCCGAGAGCGTCGGCCCCCATCCACCATACCCATTCACGGCTCCAGTCGAACGGCGCGAGGTTGCGGCCGCGCAGGTTCTGCTTGGTGGCGAGCTCGCCGAGCCAGGATGGCCCGATCAGGGCAAGCACGATGATGGCGAGCAGGAAGATTACCGCGCAGAGCGCGAATTTGTCGGCCCAGAGCATCCGCGCCATGCGGACCGGGAAGGGGGGCTCGTGGGTGATCGTCGTATCGGAGGTGGAAACACTCATCGTTGCGCTCCTCAATGACGGATGCGCGGATCGAGAAGCGCATAGGCAAGGTCGATCAGCAGGTTCATGAGGAAGATCGCCAGTGCGGTCACCAGGATCGCGGCAAGGACGACGTTGAAATCCCGCTGCAGGATCGAGTCGATCATCAGCTTGCCGACACCGGGAAAACCGAAGATCGTCTCGACCACCACGGCGCCGTTCAGGAGGCTCGCCGCCTGGTCCCCGATGACGGTGATGACCGGCAGCATGGCGTTGCGCAGGGCGTGGACGAAGATGATCGGGCCGGCCTTGACGCCTTTTGCGCGCGCCGTCTTCACATAGGCGGAGGATAGCGCGCCGATCATCGAGCCGCGCACCACCTGGACGATGATGCCGAAGGGACGCACGAACAGCACGGCGATCGGCAGGATCCAGTGCAGGATCGAACCGGTGCCGGAGGTCGGCAGCCATGCGAGGTTAACGGAGAAGACGACGATCGCGACGATGGCCAGCCAGAAATCCGGGACCGACGCGCCAACGAGTGAGATGATCGAGGAGAGCCGGTCGAAGAAGCCACCGGAACGAAAGGCGGCGAGCGAGCCGACGACGATGGCGGCCGCCGTGACGAGCGACATGGTGATCACGGCAAGCCAGAACGTCCACACGAAGGCTTCCGTCACCACGCCCAGCGCCGGCCGCGCCTTGCGGAGCGATTCACCGAGATCCCCGGTTACCACGTCGCCGACATAACGTCCGAACTGCACCATCAGCGGATCGTTCAACCCGTGAAGCTCGCGGAACTGCTGCTTCATTTCGGCCGAAGCCTCGACGGGCAGGAAGAGAGCGGCCGGATCGCCGGTCAGGCGGGACAGGAAGAACACCAGCACGAGCAGCCCGACCAGTGAAATCAAGCTCGCCACGGAGCGCTTACGAATGAAACTGAGCATGTCGCCCTCGACTATTATGGCGGCGGATGGGTACCCGCCGCCTTTGGGTCGTGATTGGAAATCCGGCAGCCGGTTTCCGCTGACTATTTGATGCCGATTTCCGACAATTGCAGCATCGAATTTGTAGCGATGGTCGGTTTGAAGTCGATGCGCGGCGAAACGCGCGAGAAGCCGACCATGTGGAAGAGAAGGCCGTCTGCAACCACGTCGTCATGCAGGTAGGCGATCAACTGCGACCAGAGCTTCGCACGTTCGTCACCGACTGCCGCGGAGGCGCGCTTGATCAGGTCGTCGACCTTGGGGTCGGAAAAGCCCGACTGCGTACCCTGCGAGGCATATTTGAAGAACATGGTGAAGGACGGATCACCCTTGGAGTTGTCGTGCATGGCGGCGACGATGATCGGGCCACGACCTTCCTTGAAGGGCTTGGAATAGTAGCTCTCGTGCTCGGCCACTTCCACGAACTTCAGGTCGACCTTGAAGCCGACTTCCTGGAGTTGCGACTGAACCGCTTCCATGATTTCGGTGACGTTCGGGAAGTTTGCCGTGCGGGCGATCAGCGTGATTGGCGTATCGACCTTCACGCCGGCTGCCTTGGCCTCCGCGAGAAGCTTCTTGGCGCCTGCCGGATCATAGGGGAACACCTTGACGTCCGGGTTCCAGCCCTGGGTGGTCGGCGGAACCAGCGCCGTGGCGAGCACGGCACCATCCGGCACCAGCGTGCCGATGAAAGCCTGACGATCGATGGCCAGATTGAGCGCCCTGCGAACCCGCACGTCGTTCAGCGGCTGAATGTTGTGGTCGAGACGCAGATAGACCGTCTCGCTGTCGAGATAGGAGAAGTCGGTCTTCGGATCGGTTGCATCCAGCTGCGAGATCGACGGAGAAAGATCCGCCTCACCAGCCTTCACCATCGCCGCACGCACGGACGGATCGGAGCGGAACAGATAGGTCGCCTCGGTCACCTGCGGCTTGGCGCCCCAGTAGTCGCTGCGGGCGGCCAGCACGATCTGCTGACCCGGCGTCCAGTTCTTCAGCGCATAGGGGCCGGTTCCGACCGGCTCGCGAATGAATGCCAGCGGGGTTTCTTCCGGAACGATCGTCACCAGCGACATCAGCAAAGGCAGGATCGGCTGGGCCGGGTCGGCCTTGAAATCGATCGTGTAGGGATCGACGATATTGGCGCTGATCTTCATGCCGCCGAAATAGCGGCGGGATTCGCAGGCGTTCTTGTCGCTCATCACGCGGTCGAAGCTGTGCTTCACGTCCTTGGCGTCGAACGTCGTCCCGTTGGAGAACTTGACGCCCTGGCGGAGATGGAACCGCCAGCTGCCGTCCTGGGTCTGCTCCCATTTTTCAGCTAGGCGCGGCATGACGCCCTTCTTGCCGCGTACATCGAGTTCGGTCAGGGTTTCGCTGACATTCTCCATGATGATACGACCGATATTGGAACGGGTCGCCATGCACGGCTCCAGCAGATCGGCTTCTTCGGGCAGCACGATCTTGATAGGACCGGACCCCGCGTAAGCCGGCGCAAGCGCAGATCCAAGGATCAGCGCGGTCATCAGCATCTTCTTCATGTGGTTCACCTCCCAAGTGAATATAAATTGATCAGACACCGTTCCGATCGACCTGCCGTGGCCCGGTGGATGAACGGCTGATTTGGTGATTGGCGAGCCGACCCGTGAAGGAAGGCCGATGGCGATTTGGAGGCTCTGTCGTGGAATGTTCGGATCTTGGATCAGAAAATTTCTGCCGACGGCAGGGCCACCTATTTCGCTGCACCGCGATCGCCTACTCCTCCTGTGCTATTCTCCTCCAAACCATGTTCCGTCCCGCGCACTTTGTCAAATTGTTTTGCGATGTAATTTTTTACGAAAAATTCTTTCGTAAAAATATCATTATTTCCCATATAGTTATGTTGTTGTCGATACTCGAAAACCGTGGCCTGTGGGCATTATAAAACTTGACAACTTTGTGTTTCTGGCAATTCTCAGTGCCGAGAGGAGAGCTTTATGAGCCCTGATGAAATAGCGGCAGCAATGACCGGCAAGGTAGGGATGACCGCCGGCAGGCACGAAGCCTTCCTGCCTTCCCCCATGGTGCAGAACCATGCAAGCTTCCTGCATCTCCTGGCCGACGGCGCGTTGATCTGCGCCTGGTTCGGGGGCTCGCTGGAAGGCAAGTCCGACATATCCATTTTCGCGTCCGTCCTGGTGCCGGGCTCGGACCTCTGGGGTTCGCCGCAGAGGTTGAGCTTCGATGACGAGCATTCCGAGCAGAACCCGGTTCTGTTTGCCGCGCCCGACGGCCGGCTCTGGCTTTTCCACACGTCGCAGCCTTCCGGCAACCAGGACGAATGCCGTATCCGCATGGCCGAGATCAGGCGTGATCAAAGCGACCCGACAAGGCTGACAGCGGAGGCGGGCGGTTATCTCGACCTGCCGAAAGGATGTTTTATCCGGGCTCCACTGACGGTGCGGGATGACGGCGCATGGCTTCTGCCGATCTTCCGCTGCGTTCAGCGGCCGGGCCAGAAGTGGAATGGAAGCCATGACACGGCGGCAATCGGGATATCGACAGATGCCGGGAAAACTTGGCGCCTCGAAGAATTGCCGCGTTCGACCGGCTGCGTCCACATGAGTCCCGTCGCCTTGCCGGCAGGCGGTCATGCGGCATTTTTTCGCCGGAGGCAGGCGGATTTCGTCTACCGGAGCGAAAGCGCCGATGGCGGCCGATCCTGGTCGGTGCCCGAGGCAACGGATGTGCCGAACAACAATTCCTCGATCGCGGTTATTCGGCTGAGCGATGGCCGGCTGGCGATGATCTGCAATCCGGTGAGCGCTGCTCAGTCGAACGATCGCCGCGCTTCGCTTTACGATGAACTCGGCGAGAGTGACGAAAGACCCGATGCCGATCCCACGGGCGGTTGCGTGCCCGTCTGGGGCGTGCCGCGCGCGCCGGTCTGTGTCTGTATTTCGAATGATGGTGGTCTAAGCTTCCCAGTCCGCATTCTGATTGAAGATGGACCAGGCACCTGCCTGTCCAACGATTCCACCGATGGCCGCAACAAGGAAATGTCCTATCCGTGGCTGCTGGAAGCGCCGGACGGGACCCTGCATATCGCCTATACCTCTCACAGGCGGGCAATCAAATACGTGAGCCTGGCTTCGGGCTGGGCAGACGCGACTGACGGGAGAATTTGATGAGCAATATCATTGGTATCACCATGGGAGACCCCTGTGGCGTCGGTCCGGAAGTAACAGTCAAGGCGCTGGCCGAGATGTCCGACGCCGATCGCTCCGCAACACGGGTCTATGGCAATCTGCTGACGCTGGAGGCGGCCCGCGATGCGGTCGGGGTCGCGCTCGACCTCACGCCTTACGTCGTCGATCTTCCGGTGGAAGGAGCGCCTCTGCCCTGGGGGCAGTTGTCGGCGATCGCCGGCGACGCGGCGTTCCGCTTCATCGAGCGCGCCGTACGCGATGCCGAGGCCGGCTCGATCGGCTGCATCGTCACGGCGCCGATCAACAAGGAAGCGCTCAACCTTGCGGGTCATCGCTACGATGGCCATACGGGCATGCTGCGCAGCCTCACCGGTTCGGCAGCGGCATACATGCTGCTGGCGTCCGACCGTCTGAAGGTGATCCATGTCTCCACGCATGTCTCCCTGCAGGAGGCTATCCGGCGCGCCACGACGGAACGGGTTCTGGCGACGATCCGCGCCGGTGACGCGCATCTGAAGCGCATCGGTTATGAACGTCCGCGCATTGCGGTTGCCGGCATCAATCCCCATTGCGGCGAAAACGGCCTCTTCGGTACGGAGGACGACGATCAGATCGCCCCGGCCGTGGCGGCCGCCCGCGCCGAAGGCATCGAGGTTCACGGTCCGATTTCCGCCGATACGGTTTTCCACCGGGCCTATTCCGGCGGCTTCGATCTGGTCGTCGCGCAGTATCACGATCAGGGCCATATCCCGATCAAGCTCGTTGCCTTCGACACGGCCGTCAACGTCTCTGTCGATCTGCCGATAGACCGCACCTCTGTCGATCACGGTACCGCGTTCGATATCGCCGGCAAGGGGATCGCCAATCACGGCAACATGAATTCGGCCATCGCCTACGCGCGCAAGCTCGTGGCGGGGCCCCGGTAAGGAAAGCGTCATGGCCATTGCACCCATCACACTCCACCAGCCGCTGCGCCTCGCCGTCGGGGCCGGCGCGATCAGCCAGGTTGGCGTCTGGGCTGGCGACGTCGCCTCGACCCTGGTCATTGCGACGCCGATCACGGCTGGTTTTGCCGACCGTCTGCAGTTACCCGGCCGATTTTCCGTATTCGACGCCATTCCGGGCGAGCCGGATACCTTGACGCTGGATGCCGCGCTGGCGGCTGCCCGCAAGGCTCGTCCGCAACTGATCGTCGGGCTTGGCGGTGGATCGGTGCTGGACGTCGCCAAGCTTGTCGCGGTGCTGTGGGATTCCGAGCAGAACCTCGAAGACGTTGCCGGTCCCAATCGCGTCGCCGGTCGCCGCACGCGGCTTGCGCAGGTCGCGACCACGGCGGGTACCGGCTCGGAGGCGGGCATCCGTTCGCTCATCACCGATCCGGTCAAGCGGACCAAGATCGCGGTCGAAAGCCCGCACATGATCGCGGATTTCGCGGTGCTCGATCCTGAGCTGACCTATTCGGTGCCTCCGGCCGTGACCGCCGCGACGGGTGTCGATGCCATGGCGCATTGCGTCGAAGCCTTTACCAACCGCCGCGCCCATCCGATGATCGACGGCTTTGCCCGCATGGGATTCGGGCTTGTCGGCCGGTATCTGGCGCGGGCGGTGAAGGACGGGCAGGATACGGAGGCGCGCGAAGGGTTGATGCTCGCTTCCTATTACGGCGGCATTTGCCTCGGTCCGGTCAATACGGCGGCCGGCCACGCAATCGCCTATCCACTGGGGACGCGGCTCAACCTGCCGCACGGTCTGGCGAATGCTATCGTTTTCCCGCATGTACTGGCTTTCAACCAGTCTGTCGCTAACGCGAAGACCGCGGAGGTGGCGGCGGCACTCGGCCTTGGCGACAACCTCACTTCGGATGAACTGCGCTCTTCGGCCCACGATTTCTGCGGAGGGCTTGGCATCCAGATGTCGCTGGCGGCTCATGGCGCCAGGCAGGAGGAGCTTTCCCTCTACGCTTCGGAGGCGCATGCGATCCGTCGGCTGATGGATAACAACCCGGCCGAAATGAGTGTCGGCGACGTGCTGGGGATCTACGAGGCGGCATTTTGAAGCGATAACCATCCGGCAGTACGCAGCCGGATGGTCGTTATTTCCGGATGACGCATTCGGGTCTCATTGGTGCGACGATTGAAACAGCCGCGCGCGTGAACCCTTCAAGTGGTCCAGCATCAACTGCCGCGCCGCTTCCTGGTCTCCGCGTGTGATTGCATCGGCAATCGCCTCGTGCTCGCCGAACACTTTCGCCAGCCCGGTTGCCTCTCTTTTCACGGAGGCTCCGTGGAATTTCATCCCCACGGCAATGTGATCCTTCAGGGCCTCCATCGCCGTCGAGAAGTAGCTGTTCTGAGCCGCTCGCGCGATAGCCAGATGGAACTGGTAGTCGGCGTCTTCGCGATGGGCCTGGCGGTTCGTGGCATCGCGCAGCAATTCCAGGGCCCGCTTTATGGCCGCCAGGCTTTCCTTGTCGTGACGCACTGCCGCTGCTGCTGCTGCTGCAGGTTCAAGCGTCATGCGAAACTCGTAACAGTTGAGGAGATCGGCAACGTTTTCCAGCTGGCCGAATCCGAGCGGCTCACGCAGGCCGAGCGCACGCACGAAGCTGCCGGCACCGCGTCTCGAATAGATCAGTCCCTGCTCGCGCAGCCGCCTCAGCGCTTCCCGGATGATCGGCCGCGACACTTCGAATTCGTTGGCTAGTTCATGTTCGGTCGGCAACCGTTCGTCCGGCTTGTACGCCCCCGACTTGATCGCGCGCAACATCCGCTCAAAGACGATATCGGGAAGGCCCTTGCGGGCAGTGCCGCTCTCAAGCCCCATCGTTCAACCCTTCTCGCCCATGGCTATTCTTGCTATCTCGCGCAATGTGCCCGGCGTGCCGAATCCGCCGGATTTGGCGATGATGCATTGGCCATCGATATAAGCCAAGCCAAGGCCCGGCAGACATTCGCCGAGAAGCTGGAATCTCGAGACATTCATTGCCTTCAAGACGGCTTCGGCAGTCGCGCCGCCCGACAGAAGCAGAGTGGCGGCCGGCGCCGTCATGTCCGGGACTATGCCCGCCGCCATCCTGTCCGATACCAGAAGCGGCGGATCGTCCCTTCCATCCGGCGTGGCCTGAACCAGCGTCACGGTATGCTGGGATGGAACAACCCTTTCCAGACGTCCGTTCGGCGCGGCAATATAGTCAAGCACGACCGCCTGGCGTAGTTCTTCGACCTGCGCCAGCGTGATCGGATCTCGCGAGCCGATGACGAAAAGGGCAGGGCCGGGTTCAGGGAGGGCCGGTTCGGCGACCTGACGGCCGGTCATGTGACAGGCCAGCGCCTCGGCGAGACCCCTGGCGCCGACAAGAAGATCTGCCCCGGCCTCGCGGCCAGTTGCCAGAGCCGCGGACATGTCTTCCTGCGAAAGCGTGTCGGGAATGATGACGCGTTCGGCATGAACGCCAAGCGCATCGGCGACCTTCAACGGCTTGTTCAGGCCAAAACCTTCGACATGTCCTGTTCGCACATTCCGTCCGAAATCAGGTATCGCAGGCGCGACGAGCGCCAGATGAAAAGGCGTGGCGTCGAGCTCGGCGGCGATATTGCCCTTGAGGCGGGAATCGATCTTCTTGAACAGAACGATGTCCGACGGCAGGCACGACAGGGCCGCAGCAGTCGACTGCCGCGCAGCCTCCGCCTCGACTTCCCGAGATCCGAGGTTGACTGAAAGAACCGTGGGCCTCAGTTGCAGGGCCGATTCGATAGCCTCGACGCTCAACGCGATTTCAGTATGCAAACCCCTGCCGGCAAACGGCGCCGCGCAATCAAGCGCGCCAGTCAGGTCGTCGGCAAGAATAACCAGCATAATGGACCACATAATCTGTTGTTATCTTTTTGAGCGAAATTTGCTCATATTGTCAATTGTATAACTACAGTATTTGACAAATTTGGCCGTGACTCGCGTGCCGGATGGATTGGCCAGGCCGTATTTTTTGCGGGGCCTTCACGTGCTGCAATTAGAGCAATTTCAGACGGCAGTGCATCGCGCGGTGGCTGAGCGGGCGACGGCCGCCTGAGCGACCCTCCGGGCTCCGCGACTATCCGTCCTGTTCAGACCGGCAGCCAGCCCGCGGCGAGGGGGTGATCTGTGGAAAGCGGCAGGCGTACGACTTGGCCTTCCCTTGCCGATGCATAGATTGCCGTAACAAGCTCGATCGAGTGATAACTTTCCTGAAGCGACGGCAGATAGAGGTCAGGTTCGCCGGTGAGACGTGCATGGATATCCGCGAAGAGTCCCGGAAATCGCGGAAGGATGTCGGGTATATCGCGAGTTGCCGCATCGACCTCGGGCTGCCGCGAGGGGTCGGTGGCTTCGAACTTCCAAGGTCCTGCCCCTATCTGATAGGGTTCCGTGCCCGACGTGACCGTGACATGCTCGAAACACATCCTCAGCCGCGAACTGTTTCCGGCCGCACCCAAGGTGACTGAGGACGTGATCAGCGCCCCCGCTGCCGTGCGCATCGAAAGCACGGCGCAATCTTCGGTCTCGATGGGATTGACGCGGGTATCGAGGAAGGCGGCAACCTCCACGACATCTCCCGCGAGATGAGTCGTCAGATTATGGATATGGCACGCATGACTGACGAGCACGCCGCCGAGCTCGCCTTTCCAGGTGCCCCGCCAGCGCTCTGCGTAATAATCGGATCCGCGTTGCCAGTGTGTCTCCAGGGCCACCACGTAAGGCCGGCCCAGGAGCCCTCTGACCTTCAATTCGTGTGCTGCCCGGTAGCCGGCGCCATAACGATACTGGAATACGGGAAAGACTTGCCACCCCGTTCGTGCGGAAAGCTCAGCGATCCGGCGCACCTCAGTTATTGAACCGGCAAGGGGCTTTTCGCAGACCACATGCTTTCCTGCCCCCAGTGCGGCTAGCGTCATCGGCGCGTGCAGCTGTGGCGGCAGGCAGATGTCGACCAGATCCACGCAGGGGTCGGCGAAGACCTCGCTGATGTCGGCAACGACCCGGCTGCCCGGAGCCTGCTGCGCCGCATCCTCGGCGCGAGGCAGGTTGAGGTCACAGACGTAACGGACGTCGAAAAGATCGGCCAATTGCGCATAAGCGGCGATATGGGCCTTGCCTATGCCCGCGCCGATGACGGCGACACGGATGCGCTTCGTCATCGGTCTTTTTTCTCTTCGGCGCGGAGTTGCGCCTGCAGTCCCAACCGGGTCGCGAGAAACGCATGGGACTGGGCCATGGCCGCCTCGGTGCGCCTTTCCACATCGGCAACCAGGCGGGCGAAGAAGGGCTTTCCGGCGCCTTTCGCCTCGAAACGCTGGACGCCCGACTTGTCGACCAGAAAAACGTGGTCCTGACCGTCGCGGCCGGCAATATCGATGTATTTGCGCAGCTCGATATACCCTTCCGTCCCGAGAATGGTCATCCTGCCGTCGCCCCAGACTGGAAGACCGTCGGGCGTCAGCCAATCGACCCGGGCATAACCCCGGCCGCCATTGCCCTCCAGAAGCACTTCGCCGAAATCCTGAAATCCGGGCCGATCCGGATTTGCGACATTGGTCACATGGGCGGAAACAACGCGTGCCTCGGTCGATCCGGTATAATGCAGGAACTGGTCGAACTGATGGGCACAGATATCGGCAAGAATCCCGCCGCAGCGGGTCCTGTCCCAGAACCAATCCGGCCTGAGATGTGCATTCAAGCGATGCGGTCCGAGACCGACCGTCTGGACGACCTTGCCGATCCGGCCTTCGGCGACCAGCTGATCCGCCAAGGTGGCGCTCTCGACGGAGACGCGTTCGGAAAAGGATACGACCCAGCGCCGCCCGGTGTCCGAGACGGCGCGCTGGATGTCTGCCAGCTGTTCCAGGTTGGTGCAGCCGGGTTTGTCGACCAGAACATCCTTGCCATGCCCCATCGCTGCCACTGCGATATCGGCGCGGTCGCTGTTGATCGCGGCCGACAGGACAAGGCCAATGCTCTCGTCATTGAGGATGGCCTGCATCGGCCGGGCCGGCAGATCCGGATAGGTTTCCTGGAACGTCTTGCGGACCGCCTCCGGCGTCTCCTCACCGGTCGTCCATGCAACGAGCGTGGCGCCGGCGTCCAGCATGCCGTTGATCATGCCGTAGATATGTCCGTGGTCTATGCCGATGACGCCGATGCGAAGGTTAAAAGCCATGGGAACTACCTGTTCAGGTGGATGCCGCGAGCGCGAAGCATGGATTGGATATTGACGAGCGAACCCGTCTCGATGGAAGCGTTGGCGGCGATGCCGGTGAGGATGGACCAGGCGCCGGCAACATGATCGGAGGCGCGGCCATGTGGGTCAGGCTGCATGCTCTCCGGATCGAAGATATAACCCAGCATGACCGGATCCGCGCCGCCGTGATCCCCCGTTGCCTTCGGAACGGCAAGCCGGCGCGGAGGCTCGCCGGCCAGGTGAAGTTCCGTGGTGATCGCATCTTCATCCGCATGGGCGCGTTTGCCGCCGAACACCCCATGGACCTCGACATGGCGATGGGTGATGTCGCCTTTGGTGCCCTGGAACTTGATCTCCAGCCCTTCCCAGGGTGAATAGGCAGTCAGGGTGTAATTCGCGGTGACGCCCGAGGCGTAGCGGATATGGGCCTGCATCGTATCTTCGATGCCGATCTCTTCGTCGAATACGCAAAGGTCTCGGAAATAGCCGTCTTCGTGTTCAGCCTCGACATAGAGATTGCGCAGGTTTTCGTCGGCTGCAAGGTCGAGCCGGAAATCGCACTTGTGGGCCACGGGACAGTCGCTGCAGCGTGGCCCACGGCCCGCGAGACCAAGTTCCACCGCCGTTTCCGGTCGATAAAAGACCCGACGGCCGGAGGCCAGCACTTCCGTCGGCGCGGTCCCCAGCCACCAATTGAGAAGATCGAAATGGTGGGTTGATTTATGGACCAGGAGCCCGCCGGAATTCTCCTTCTGGCGATGCCAGCGGCGAAAATAATCGGCGCCGTGAACCCGATCGAGGTGCCAGCGGAAATCGACAGCCGTCACCGTCCCGATCGCTCCGGACGAAATCAGTTCCTTGATTTGGGTGCGTGCCGGCGAATAGCGGTAGTTGAAGGTCACGGTGACCTTCCGGCCGGTGCGCGCCTGGGCATCGACGATCTGCTTGAGACGGCTGAGATCGATCGTCAGCGGCTTTTCGCAAATGACGTCGCATCCGGCCTCGAAGGCACGAACGATATAATCGGCATGCAGGAAATCCGGCGTCGCGACGACAATCGTATCCGGCTTCTGCTCCGCAATCAGGCGGTCGAAATCGGCGGCGAGGTAGGTGGCGACGCCGTTCGTCCCGGGCTTTGAAGCCGCTCGCGCCGCTTCGCTGAGGCGATGCGCGTTGCTGTCGCAAAGGGCAACGATCTCATGTTTGTCGGCATAATCTTCAACAACGGAATTGCGGAACATCTGATGGCGTGAACCGCATCCAACAATGGCGATCTTCACTGTGCTTGGCTTTCTTTCTGGGTGGGTTCGATGCGTTTGCCTGCGCCATCGAAATAGTGGAGGTCGGAGAGGTCGAACCCGATGGTGACCGGATCGCCCATTCGGTAGGGCGTCCGCCCATTGTCGCTGGCCAGCAGGACCTGGCCTGAAGACAGGGTGATATGCAGCAAGGTCTCGCTGCCAAGGTATTCTACCAGCCGGATCGTGCCTTCGCCCGTGACATCGCCATTGCCGATGCGCAGAGACGAAGGCCGCACGCACAAAGTCAGCGCATGATCGGCGGTCGGAAGCTCGGCAATCGCAAAATCAGGCATGCCGGCCACCGACACCACGGTCCTGCCCGCTTCGCGCGTCGCTTTCGCCTGCAGCATATTGATCTTCGGAGAGCCGATGAAGCCCGCGACAAAGAGATTTTGCGGCCGGGTATAGAGTTCCTGGGGCGTGCCGAGCTGCTCGATCTTGCCGCCCCGCAGGACCACGATCCGGCTTGCCATAGTCATCGCTTCCACCTGGTCATGGGTGACATAGATCATGGTGGTGCCGAGCCGGGCGTAGAGCGAGGCCAGTTCCGCCCTCATCTGCACGCGCAGTTCCGCGTCCAGATTGGAAAGCGGCTCGTCGAACAGGAAAAGCTGCGGCTCGCGCACGATCGACCTGCCGATGGCCACTCGCTGCTTCTGGCCGCCGGAAAGCTGTCGCGGCTTGCGGTCCATGAGCTGCTCGATTTGCAGGATGCGCGCGGCCTCTGCCACCCGCCTTTCCACCTCGGTGCGCGAAACCTTGAAGTTTTGAAGACCGAAAGCAAGGTTCTTGCGAACGCTCATATGAGGATAAAGAGCGTAGCTTTGAAAGACCATGGAAAGCTCGCGCTTCGAGGCGGGCAGATCGTTGACGACCTTTCCGCCGATCGAGATGGTTCCTTCGCTGATGTCTTCGAGGCCCGCGATCATCCGCAGAAGCGTCGACTTTCCGCAACCCGATGGACCGACGAGAACAAGAAACTCCCCGTCGTGGATGTCCAGATTCAGCCCCTGGATGATGGATAGCGCCCCGTAGCGCTTGCCGACGTTTCGAAGCGTCAATCCTGCCATGCGTCTTGTTCCCTATTTCATTCCGGAGGTGGCGATGCCGCGCACGATGAGTTTCTGGAACAGGACGAAGAAGATGACGACCGGGACCAGTGAAAGAACCGACATCGCGAACATCTGGCCGTAGGCGGACTGGCCCTCCTGATCGAGGAAGAGGCGAAGCGCCAGGGGCACGGTGTAGCTCTTGATGTCGTTGAGGTAGATGAGCGGGGCGAGGAAATCCTCCCAAACCCAGATCAGCGAAAAGATCGCGGCCGTGCCCATGGCCGGCAGCGAAAGCGGCAATATGATTGCCCAATAGATCTTGAAGGGCGAGCAGCCGTCGATCATCGCCGCTTCATCCAGTTCGCGCGGCAATTGCCGAAAGAACTGCACCATCAGAAAGATGAAAAAGGCATCGGAAGCGAGGAAACGCGGCACCACCAGGGGAAGATAGGTGTCGACCCAGCCGAGATTCAGGAACTGAACATATTGAGGGATGAGAACCACGTGATAGGGGATCATCAGCGTCATCATCATCAGCGCGAAGAAGAAGCTGCGCCCGGTGAAACTCAATCGCGCAAAGGCATAGGCCGCGAACGAGCAGGAAACTAGGTTTCCGATCACCGACAGGCCCGTGACGATCGCCGAATTCACATAAAAGACGGTGAAGGAGATCGGCAGGGCGTACCAGCCCTTGGTATAGTTCTCGAACCGAAACTCGGAAGGCCAGAGCGTCAGGCTGCCGAAGATCTCGTTTTCCGGCTTGAAGGAGGAAGCGAGCAGCCAGAACAGCGGATAGAGCATGACGCACGACACGATGATCAGGAAGATATGCTTCAGGATCCGGCCGTTGCGGTTTTGTCTGTCGCGCTTCAGCCGCAGCTCGTGAGCTACGCGCGCGGCCTCGTCCATCTGGATGGCGAGCTCCAGATCAGTCGCGCTCGTTTTCATAGTGCACCCAATATTTGGAAGTGAAGAAAGCGATCGCGGTGAAGGTCGCTATGATGACCAACAGGAACCAGGCAAGCGCCGATGCATAACCCATGCGGAAGAATTTGAAGGCTTCGTTGAACAGGTAGACCGTATAAAACAGCAGGCTGTCCGCCGGAGCGCCGGTGCCGTTGGAGATGATGAAGGCGCTAGAAAAGGTCTTGAAGGAATCGATCGTCTGCAGCACCAGATTGAAGAAGATCACCGGGGCAAGAAGCGGCAAGGTAATGCGGGTGAATTGCCGCCAGCCGGGCGTCCCGTCGATTTCCGCCGCCTCATAAAGATCGCGCGGTATGCCGCGCAGGCCCGCCAGAAAGATCAGCATCGGCGAGCCGAACTGCCACATGGCGAGCACCACCAGCGTATAAAGCGAGGTATCCGGATCGGTGATCCATGAGGCTCCCTGAATTCCCACCATCGCCAGGACCTGATTGACGACGCCGTCGGCAGCGAAAAGCTGGCGCCACAGGATGGCGATGGCAATGGACGCGCCCAGCAGGGACGGCAGATAGAAGATGGCTCGGTAAAGGCCGATCGTGCGCAGGCCCTTGTCGAGCAGCATGGCGACACCGAGAGCCATGATCAGGCGGGCAGGCACAGCCAGTGCAACATAGGTAAACGTCACTTCCAGCGCTTTCCAGAAGCGCCGGTCCCGCGTGAACATGTATTCGTAATTGCCCCAGCCGATCCATCTGGGCGCGCTCACCATGTCATAGCGGGTGAAGGAAAGATAAAGCGACGCAAGGATAGGCCCCAGGGCGAGCAGGAAAAATCCGATCAGCCATGGAAGAAGAAACACATAGGCCGGTGCATTGCGGGCAAAAAAACGTTTCATCGAAACGACCTTGTTGTCGGAAGAGAGGCCCCGGCGGCAGGCGCCGCCGGGGCCTTGATATTCCCGCGCCGATTACTGGGCGCGCTCGATGATTGCCTGGGCATCCTCGATGAAGGTGCTGGCGGCTTTCGCAACTTCCACCTTGCCAAGAACGACATCGGTGCCGATACGCATGAAGGCGTCTCGTACCTCTCCCGCTCCCTTCGGGGCGGGCACCGGCAGCGGGCCGACCTTGCTCTGAATCGCCGTGAAATAGTCGACGGAGAGCTTCTCGACTTCCGTGAGCTTCGGGGCCAGCGCTGCGCGGATTTTCGGCGAACAAGGAATGCCGCGTTCGAGGCCGAGAATGCCGGTAATGTCGGGATCGTTGACCCAGGCATTCATATAGGCAATTGCCGCCCCCGTATCCTTGGCGTCCCGGCTGAGGGACAGGAACATCGAGGGCTTGATGAACTGGCCAGGCTTGCCGCCCGCCTTGTGGGGCACCATGGCGGCGCCGATCTTGTCTTTCGCCACAGCCTGAATGCCGACCAGCTGGTTGGACCAGTAGTGGGACATGGCGGTGTCGCCGACGGCAATGCCCGACTCGGCAATCGGCGGATCGAGAATGACGGTCTTGTTCTTGTCGCGAACAACCCCGGCCTTGCGCAGATCGGCCCACATCTGCCACCAGCTGGTGACGTCGCCGGCTGTCGCCGTGACCTTGCCGTCGGGGCTGTAGAATTCCCGACCGTTCTGGCGAACCCAGGATTCAAAGGTCTCGATCATCAGGGACAGATCGTCCGACCCCCTCATCTTGCCGCCGGACTTGGCGGTAATCTTTTCGCATGCCTTGGCAAAGTCATCCCAGGTCCAGTTGATCAGGTCTGCATCGATGCCCGCTTCCTGGAAGGCGCGCTTGTTGTGGACCATGACCTGGCTGTTCGAGCCGATGTTGAGGGCGTAAAGCTTTCCATCGACCTTGCCGCCATCAAGAGGCCCCTTGTCGAAGTCGGCGATCATCAGGCTCTTGCCGACGAATTCGTCGAGGGGCTTCAGCGCTCCGCGATTGACGTATTCGAACAGGAACCGGTAGTCCATCTGCACGAGGTCGGCCATGTTCCGGCCGGCGGTCTGGGTCGCCATTTTGGTCCAGTAGTCGCCCCAACCGATCGTTTCGCCGGAAACTGCGATGCCGGCGTTTTTCTTCTGGAATGTGTCGATGACGGCAAAGGTGCGCTTGTCGCGCTCCGGATTGCCCCACCAATAGTGCCGGATTGAGCGATCGGCAGCAAACGCCGGCATGGCCGGAAGTGCGGAAGCGGCTGCAGCCGCTCCCATGGTGCCCAACAATGCTCGTCTCGTCAGTTTGGTCATTTCGTCCTCCTCCTTCTAACCCGAAGCGCCTCATGGGCGCCGGATGCGGTTGTTCATGGCTTGTTGCATGCCGGCTCCTCCTGCCGGACACGCCCATTCTTCCTCGGCGCAGCTTGCTAGATGAAGCTGCGCAAAAGCTCGGTCAGGCAGAGCATCGCCATCGCCTGGCCGTAAGGCATGGATGTCAGCTTGATCTGCCGGTAGAAATCGAGATCGCCGCCCATCGCCGTGCCGAAAGAGACCTGCTGGAGCTCTCCCTCGGGGCTGATGTTATCGATCACGCCTTTCATGGCCTGCTCGGCGGTTTCCAGATACTCGATGCCCAGATACCGCTTGCGTACGCCCTTCATCAGACCATAGGCAAAGCCGGCGGTCGCCGAGGCTTCCAGGTAGCTCGACCTATCATCGATCAGCGTGTGCCACAGGCCCGATGGGTGCTGATGGAGTTTCAGCGCCGCTGCCTGCCGGCCGAGCAGGGACACGAGATGGCGGCGGAGGGGATCGTTTTCGGCAAGGTCCAGGAGCTCGATGAATTCCGGAATGGCAATGGTGATCCAGCTATTGCCGCGTGCCCATCTGGCGCGGGCAAAATTGTGATTGCCGTCGAACGTCCAGCCGTGGAACCAGAGGCCGGTCTGCGTGTCGCAGAGATATTGGGCGTGGACCAGGAACTGGTATTTTGCCTCTTCCACGAACTCCGGCCGTTTGAGCACGAGGCCGATCTTGGCAAGCGGCAGCACGCTCATCATCAGCGTGTCGTCCCACATCTGCTGGTCATTGACGCTGTTATAGACGATATGCTGCAGCCCGCCTTCGCGGGTCCGTGGCATCTCGTGCATCACCCATTCTGCCCATGTTTCCAGGTAGGGCCGCCACCGAGGATCCCCCGTGAGTTCATAGAGATGGGCAAGCGTCAGGAACGGGGCGACCGTGTTGATGTTCTTTGTGGGGGTACCTTCAGCCAGCCGGGCTTCGAACCAGTCGACGATGATGCCCATCACCTTCTGATTGCCGGTCAGCTGCCAATATTTGAGAAGGCCGAAAAGCGCGACGCCATGGGTCCATTCCCAGCCCGCCCAGCCTTTGGTATCGATAACCCGGCCGTCATCGAGGCGCAGGAGGAATTCACCGGTGCGATCCTCGATATGGATAAGGTTGTCGATCAGCCGATCGATGAGACCGCACACGTCACCGCGCTGAATCAGGTGTTGCTTTTGCCGCAGCAGCGGATGCATGCCGCCGTCCTCCCAAAAAATATTCGGAACGTTATTCCGGATTTTAGGAAATCACACTCCTTGCGGCTTTTCAACTGTGTTTTTTTGTGCATTCTTCGGCTAAGGCGCGGTTTACCCACGCCCATCCTTTATCTTGACACAGGTTTCTGAAAATTCCAGAATGAGATTTCGAAAAAAATAGAACATGCTATGTCAGAGCTGAGCCCAAAAACCGAAAATGTCGCCGCCGTTCTCAAGGTCTTCGCCGTGATGGAGGCGTTGGTCGAGGGAAAGAAGGTGAGCCTCGCCGATCTCGCTCAACGCGCCATGACGTCGAAGACCACGGCGCATCGGCTGCTGCAGACCATGGTTGAACTCGGCTATGTGGAGCAGGATGCGGAGACGGAAAAATACGGACTGACGCTGAAACTTTTCAGCCTCGGCGCGCGCTCACTGACCGAGCAGACGGATCTCCTGCGTGTGGCGGACCAGGCGATGGGAAAGCTTTCCAGGGTGACCGGCGAGTCCGTCAATCTGGGTATTCTCGATGATCGCGACCAGAAAGTCGTCTACATTCACAAATACGATTCCGCCTACAGTCTCTCGATGAAATCGACGCTTGGGCTGCGTAATCCGCTGCACAGCACCTCGCTGGGCAAGGCGCTTCTTGCATGGCGCGACGACGACGAGATCCGGGAGCGGATCAACAAGATGGAACTGACGAAGCTCGCGCCGCGCACCATCACCGATCCGCAGGAACTGTTTGCCCAGTTGCAGATGGCCCGCAGTCGCGGGTTTGCCGAAGAGGTGGAAGAGAGCGAGGCGGGCGTGCGATGCATGGCGGCGCCGATCTTCAATTTCCTCGGAAAACCGATCGCCGCGCTGTCGATTTCCTTTCCGATGTTCCGCTTCGATGAAAGCCGGAAATCCGAATATGTCGACCTCCTGCGCACGGCAGGGCTCACCGCTTCCGCCGGGCTCGGCTATCAGCCCGCAAAGAACTAATGCCTAGCGGCCTCAACGCTGATCGGCATTGCGGAAGCGAGGCGGCTCAAAGAGCCGCCAGGATGCCGCCATCGACATAGAGCACCTGGCCGTTGACAAAATCCGATGCCGGAGAGGCCAGAAAGATCGCTGCACCGGAAAGTTCCTCCGGCTGGCCCCAGCGCGCGGCGGGCGTGCGGTTCTTCACGAAGGCGTCGAATACCGGATCGTCCATCAGCGCGCGGTTCATCTCGGTTGCAAAATAGCCAGGGCCGATGCCATTGACCTGAATGTTGTGGCGGGCCAGCTCCGTCGCCATGCCGCGGGTCAGCATTTTCAGCGCGCCCTTCATTGTGGTGTAGGGCACGACGGTTTTGCGGCCGACCTCGCTCATCAGCGAGCAGATGTTGATGATCTTGCCGCCACCGCGCTCGATCATCCCAGGCAGCACCGCCTGCGAGGGAAGCACCGCGCCCATCACGTGGGTGTCGAACATCCGCCGCCAGGTTTCGGCACTGTGCTCGAGGAACGGTGCGCGGATCTGAATGCCGGCATTGTTGACGAGGATATCGACCCCGTCGAGGCCGGCGAACGCGGCCTTTGTCTCGTCGGCGTTGGTTACGTCGCAGACCAGTCCGGAGGCCTCGTACCCCTCCGCCTTCAACTGGTTCACTGCTGCGGAAAGTGTCGCCTCATCGCGCCCGTTCAGCGTGATCCGGGCTCCGGCGGACGCGAGTCCGCGTGCCATGGCAAGGCCGAGGCCCCGGCTCGAACCGGTGAGGACGGCATGGCGCCTACTCAGATCGAAAAGTGGATGTCGGACGTTCATCGAAATTTCTCCCGCATGGCCTGAATACCGGGAAGGGCATCCATAAGATAATCGTGACGAGGATCAAGGCGCTGGATCAGATCGCGGCGATGCCAGCTGACCAGGGGCGCGAAGATCCATCCCCTATGACCGGGTGAGGTGAAGGCCGGATGATATCCTTTGTCAAGGCGGAGGGTGCCGCCCTGGCGGGCAGCGTGCTTTGCGGTGCGGACCTTTACTATCTGGCCGGAGCCTTTATATACCTGACGTCTATTATCATATTATGAGGCGCCGCCTGAGCAAGCTGGTCGAGACGCCTCGGCGGCGGGTATGATGTTTCCAATTGCAGATGGTGAAGGGTTCCGACGTTGAGTTTTTGGCATTCCATGGCTTGGCATACGGAGGGGATAAGGGTTGTCGCGCCGGCCAAGTGGCGTCGTTTCGACGGGTTGGTCAGTGTCTTCTGGGAAGCGGAAAGCCAGTCGGGCGCCACGGGCTATTATTTGGCGGACGATCCGCGCATCATGATTTTCTTCAACGACGTATCGTCTCGAATTCGCGTGTCGAACCGAGACGGATCGCAGCACTCACGTCCGATGACCCGCGCCGTTTATGTTCCCGCCGGCGTTCCCATGTGGACCAGCAGCGAAACCAAGCACCGCTTTTCCCACCTCAACCTGCATATGCACAGGGATCGGTTGCTCCGGTTCCTGTCGCCCTCGGTTGGGGCCTCCGCCGCCTTGGCCGCGGTGCGCCGGCCGGTGGAGCTTCAGGATGTCGGTGCCATCGAGACGCTGGCGGGTTTGCTGGTCGACGAGATATCCAGTCCGTCAAAGCACGCGGTCTATGGCGAAAGCCTCGTGGGCAGCATCGTCGCCGGTCTTCTCGACATACCCGACCATGAAACCGAAAAAGCCAATGGCAGGCTGACCCAGGCACAGATGAACAAGCTGGTGTCACGCATCGACGGCTTGAGCGACTGCCGCCTGACGGTTGCCGAAATGGCTGCAACCGTCGGCCTGTCGGAAAGCTGGTTTGCCAATGTATTCAAACAGACCACCGGTAAAACGCCGCTGCAATGGCAACTCGCCAGGCGCATCGACCTGGCGAAAAGGCTGCTCGTCGAAAGCGACCTGGCCGTCGCGGAGATAGCGGCCCAGCTGGGCTTCACCGACCAGGCCCATCTGACGAAGGCGTTCAGGCAGATTGCCGGCGATACGCCCGCCGCCTGGCGCCGGATGCGACAAGCCCACTAGGCCAGGAAATTGTCATGTCCGGTGTGGTTTCCGGGCTGACGGGTCGCTACCAGGTCTGGCGCAGCGTTGCATAGATTGCGCGGCCGGGATTGTACCAATCGGCGCCGAAACCACCATTGGCCACGTGCTTTTCGTCGAACAGATTGCTGACGTTGAGCTGGAATGCTGTGTTTTCCTGGATCTTGTAGGTGAATGCCGCATCGAAGACGACGTTCGGGTCCGACTTCACCGTGTTGGCGTTGTTGACGAAATACGAACTCATGTAGCGCGCGCCGAGCCCAAACGTCATGTCGCCGCGTGGCCCATTCCCCTCCAGCGTGTAGTTGACCCAGGCTGAAGCCGTGTGTTCCGGCACCATGGCAAGACGGTTGCCTTCATTGGCGCCCGCGTTTTTGACGATCTCGGTATCAATATAGGAATAGGCGGCGGTCAGGCTGAGGTTGTCCGTCACCTCGGCCTTGGCTTCGAAGTCCACCCCGCGGGACTTGACCTTGCCAACCGGCGTTGCCACCGGCGGGGCGCCGATGTTGAGTGTGATGTTTTCCTTGGTCAAATCGTAGACCGCGATGCTGAACAACGCCGGAATCTCGGATGGCCGATATTTTACGCCAACCTCCCACTGTTCGCCACGCTCAGGCTCCAGGCCAATCGTGGCCGGGACCGCCGACTCGGCATAGCTTATATAGGTGGCGATCTCGTCAGTTACCTTGTAGCTGAGCGCCGCCCGTTTCGTAAACTCGCTGACATCGGCCCGGGTGAGGGGGTTGGTTGGAGCAACAGCAAGGTTGTTCGTCTGTTCGAGATCAAGCCAGTCGTTTCGCAGTCCCACTGTCGCGGTCAGTTTTTCCCAAAAGGTTAGCTCTTGTTGAAAATAGATCGCCTTGGTCTTCTGGTCGTTGACTAGGCTCTGATAGAGTGGGACCGATGCCGGTCGCCCGGTGTAGACCGGATTTGTATAATCGATGTCCGGTGCATCGCCGTAGTAGTTGTTGGTTGTGCCCTGATAGTTGTTATATTCGACGCCAAACAGGCTGCGACTGTCCACATTCTCAAAGCTGGCGTCATATTGCAGGTGGGCGTCGATAACGAAGTTTTCGGACGTCGAGTCGTTTGCGAAGAAGTCTCGGTCCACGATTGTCGTGCCAGCCGCCGGCGCTGCCGCTACGTAAGCATAGCCGAAATTACTCCTGGTGTTGCTGTATCGCGCGCTCGAGTTGAACGTCAGGCCAGAGCCGAAGTCATGGTCGAACATGACGCTGAGCGTATTGCGGTTCACATCGCGATAATTGTAGTCCGGTTCGCCAAGGAACAGGCTTCGGTCGAAGTTCGAGCCCACAGGGTGCCCGCCGCTGCCGGGTATTCCCTGGCGGTCCAGATGATCATAAACGACGGACAGGCTGGTGTCGCCACTCGGGCGCCAGGTCAGTCCGCCCATAATGAAGTTTTCGTCGTCCTGAGAATAGTCGTATTCTTCCTCGGCTCGTTTGAATTTGCCGGTCAGGCGATAGGACAACGTGTCGTCCTCGGTAATGTTGTCACCGAAGTCGAAGCCCGTTTCGGCGTGGTCGAAGGAGCCGCCGGTGACGTAGGCCTCGCCGAAACGCTCGCTCTTCGGCCGTTTGGTGACAAAATTCACCGAACCGCCGGGGTCGGAGACGCCAAAGCCGGTTGAATTGGCGCCTTTGAGGACTTCGACGCGCTCAAAGGCGTAGGCTTCTTCCCGAAGTCCCCCGAACGGCCGGCCGATGAGTAGGCCATCACGGTACATGTAGGCGTCGAAGCCGCGGATCTTGAAATAGTCGAAACGGTCGTCGGAGCCATAGAAGTCGGCTGTGACACCTGCCGTGTATTGCAGAACCTCTTCGACGCTGCTTGCACCGCGCTCTTGGATTTCCTTGGATGTGATGACGGAGACGGAGGCGGGCGTATCCAGAATATCGGTCACCATCTTGCCGCCCCCGGTCGTCTTCGTCGCGACGATCGACTTCGAATCGTTATCGGTATCGAGGCCGGCGCCGCTGCCCTGGATGACGATCGGTGCGAGTGTCGTATCGGCGTTTAAATTTTCCTGGCCAAGCACGACGGTCGGCGTGAAGGCGACAAGCGCCGTGCAAGCCAGAAGGGCCGCATTCCGGTAGCGGATAAGGGCCGGTCTCGAGCGAGCGCTTGTTCTTTCGTTGTCCATATTCACGTTCCAGAAGTTGATTCGGCGAGAGATCGCCGAGACTGATGCCAGGTCTGGGGGAACCATTCCGAACGACATCCTCGCAACCCGCCCGCGAGGGATTTCCCCCCGATCATGCGGCCGCAATGGCTTAGTCTGATATGCCCCGGGAACGGCTATTAACTTGAGCATGTTTGTCCAGTATTGTAAATTCTCCGTGCTTTGTAGGATCCCACGGAAATCTCAGTGCTCTTGTCGGTGCAGGTCTTGAGGGTGGTTGACGGGGCTCCCTTAACCTGAAAGTGGAAGTCCACTTAAAGTCTGCGGAGTTTGACGATGCTGCGGTTATTGCTTTCGGCCGTGAAAATGGCGGCGATATGCATTTGGATTGTTGAGTTCGGCATTGCCGGGCCAGGCGCCCGGGCGGACGAAGGAGAGACCTATCCCGTCACCATCAAGCATGCGTTCGGCACGACGATCATTCCCCAAAAGCCTGCGCGGGTAGCGACCGTCGCCTGGGCGAACCATGAAGTACCGCTGGCGCTCGGTGTCGTGCCCGTCGGCTTCGCCAGGGCCAATTTCGGCGACGACGACGGCGACGGCGTGTTGCCCTGGGTCGCCGAAAGGCTGGCATCGCTCCATGCCGCGAACCCCGTGCTCTTCGACGAAGGGGACGGCATCGATTTCGAGGCGGTCGCCGCTACCAGGCCCGACGTGATCCTGGCCTCCTATTCCGGCTTGAGCCAGTCGGATTACGACACGCTGAGCCAGATCGCCCCGGTCGTCGCCTATCCCGAGGCGCCCTGGTCGACCGACTGGCGTGACATGATCCGCTTGAACAGCGCCGGGATGGGCATGGCCCCGCAAGGCGACGCGTTGATCGCCAGGATCGAAGCGGACATCGCCAAGGTGGTTGGCGGGTATCCTGAACTCCGGGGTAAATCCGCGATGTTCATTACCCATCTCGATGCGACTGACCTGAGCACCGTCAACTTCTATACGACGAACGATACCCGGGTGAGGTTCTTCGAGGATCTTGGTCTGAAGTCTCCCAGAAGTGTCGTCGAGGCTTCGAAGTCCGGGAAATTCGCAGGCTCTGTCAGTGCCGAGCGCATCGATGTCTTCGACGACGTCGATATCGTCGTCACCTATGGAAACCAGAAACTGCTCGATGCGCTGGCGGCCAACCCCCTGATGTCCAGAATGCCGGCCGTGGACAAGGGCGCCGTCGTCATGCTGGGCCGCAACCCGGTCGGCACCGCGGCAAATCCGACACCGCTTTCGATCTCATGGGTCTTGAAGGACTATGTGGATCTGCTTGCGGAAGCGGCCAGAAAGTCCAAATGACGACCGGCAGCATACGATCGTTCTCTCGGCCGCTCGTCTTTCGACGCTCGAACCGGACCCGCGGCCTCTGGCTGGCCGGATTGGTCGTGGCCGTTTCCGCCCTCTGTGCGCTCTCGGTCACGGTCGGCACCCGCGAAGTGGCCTGGAGCGATGTCGTGGCGGCGCTCGCAGGGCAGGTCGACAGCATCGGCCAGGCGGCGGTGAGCGTGCGTATCCCGAGGACGGTACTTGCCGTACTTGCCGGAGCCGCGCTCGGGCTTGCCGGGGCGATCATGCAGGGCGTGACCCGCAATCCTCTCGCCGATCCGGGCATTCTCGGCGTCAATATGGGTGCGTCGCTGGCCGTCGTTACCGGCGTCGCCCTGTTCGAATTGTCCTCTGCACACGCCTATATCTGGGCTGCGATCCTCGGAGCGGGGTGTTCGGCAGTTTTCGTTTATACGATAGGATCGCTCGGGCGTGGCGGGGCAACCCCGTTGAAGCTGGCGCTGGCCGGAGCCGCAACGTCGGTTGCCTTCTCCTCAATGGTGATCGCCGTGGTGCTGCCGCG
Organism: Neorhizobium sp. T25_13; assembly: GCF_002968675.1. Classification (NCBI taxonomy): domain Bacteria; kingdom Pseudomonadati; phylum Pseudomonadota; class Alphaproteobacteria; order Hyphomicrobiales; family Rhizobiaceae; genus Neorhizobium; species Neorhizobium sp. T25_13. The sequence continues at coordinate 177,340 of NZ_PVBI01000001.1, read as the reverse complement.
CGCCGATATCGCGGGCGGTATCCGCTCCTGGCAGATCGGCGGGGTGAGCGGAGCGACCTTTGAGCGCATTGGCCCGGTGCTGCCGTTTTTGGCCGTCGGTTTCGTGGTCAGCCTTCTGTCGGCGCGAAAGCTGAACTCGCTGGCTTTGGGCGACGATGTCGCGGCAGGGCTCGGAGAACGTGTCGCGGTGGCCCGCGCCGTCGCCGCATTCGGCGCCATCTTGCTGTGCGGGGCGACAACGGCGGTTTGCGGGCCAATCGGCTTTCTTGGATTGGTCGTGCCGCATGTCTGCCGTCTGCTGGTCGGGATCGATCACCGGTGGTTGCTGCCGTTTTCCGCGCTTGGCGGCGCTTGCCTGCTGCTGGCGGCGGATGTCGCCGGCCGTATCGTCACCAGGCCCGCCGAGATCGAGGTCGGAATCATCACGGCCCTCGTCGGGGCGCCGTTCTTCATCTGGATCGTCAGGCGGCAGCGGGTTCGAGAACTGTGACAGTGCTTTCCCCAACCATTGATCTCATCGTGGAGAATCGCCGCAGCCGGGCGCGCCGGCACGGTCTCGTGACCGTCATTCTGCTGGCTATCGTGGTCACCCTCTTTGCGGTGACCTTGTCGCTCGGCCAGTCCTTCACGCCGCCCGGTGACGTCATGCGCGTCCTGCTCGGGGAGGATGTCGCAGGTGCTGCCTTTACGGTCGGCAAGCTGCGGCTGCCGCGCTCGGCCCTTTCCGTACTCGCCGGACTGGCCTTCGGGCTCGGCGGCGTCACGTTCCAGCTCATGCTGCGCAATCCCCTTGCCAGCCCGGACATCATCGGGATCACGTCGGGCGCAAGTGCTGCGGCCGTGTTCGCCATCGTCGCCCTGTCCTTGAGCGGGCCGATCGTCTCGGTCCTGGCGGTTGGTGCAGGCCTCGGCGTGGCGCTCATGGTCTACGCCCTGTCATTCCGCAATGGAGTGGCCGGGACGCGGCTCATCCTCGTCGGCATCGGTATCTCGGCCATGCTGGAAAGCGTCGTCGCCTATATCCTTTCCAGCGCCCCTGCCTGGAACCTGCAGGAGGCCATGCGCTGGCTGACCGGCAGCGTCAACGGCGCGCAGCTCGGTCAGGCGCTTCCGCTTCTTCTGGCGCTGGCGACGTTCGGGGGGCTGCTGCTCGGCCGGGCACGCGACCTGGAGGCACTTCGCCTGGGCGACGACATGGCTGCGGCCCTGGGGGTCAAGGTGGCAAGAACCCGCATGCTGGTGATCGTTGCGGCCGTCGGCATGATTGCGTCTGCAACGGCGGTAACGGGGCCGATTGCCTTCGTGGCTTTCCTGTCAGGACCGATCGCCTCCCGGATCGTCGGACGCAACGGGTCGTTGCTGATACCGGCGGCGTTGATCGGAGCGATACTTGTGCTGGGCGGCGATTATGTCGGTCAATTCCTTTTGCCGGGCCGTTATCCGGTGGGCGTGGTGACCGGAGCACTGGGCGCACCCTATCTGATCTACCAGATCGTACGCGCCAACCGGATGGGAGGCTCGCTATGACCGTTCGCTCCACTCACTCTCTTGCCGCCAACGGGCTTTCGGCCGGATATAACCATGCCGAGATCTTGCACGCGCTCGATCTTGCCATTCCGCCCGGTAGGATTACCGCAATCGTCGGCGCCAATGCCTGCGGCAAGTCCACGCTGTTGCGCACCATGTCGCGGCTCATCTCGCCCAGCCAGGGGCATGTTTTGCTGGACGGCAAATCGATCCACCGTATCCCGTCCCGGGAATTGGCTCGAACATTGGGTCTACTTCCTCAGTCGCCGATCGCGCCGGAGGGAATTACCGTCGCAGACCTGGTCAGCCGCGGGCGGCATCCGCATCAAAGCTTGTTTTCCCGCTGGACGCGCAAGGACGACGAAGCCGTCGAGAGCGCGCTCGCGGCGACCAAGACCGTCGAGCTTGCCGAACGGCCGGTGGACGAGCTTTCGGGCGGGCAGCGCCAGCGTGTCTGGATCGCCATGGCTCTGGCGCAACAGACGGATGTTCTGCTGCTGGACGAACCGACGACGTTTCTCGACATCAATCACCAGGTCGAGGTTCTCGATCTGCTGACCGATCTCAACCACGCACGGGGAACCACCGTCGTCATGGTCCTCCACGACCTCAATCTCGCGGCGCGCTACGCGGACTACCTCGTCGCGATAGCCGAGGGGCGCGTGCATGTCGCAGGCAGTCCCGAGGACGTGCTGACGGAAGAGAACGTGCGGCAGGTCTTCGGGCTCGAGAGCCGCGTCATCACCGACCCGACATCGGGCCGGCCGATCATGTTGCCGATCGGTCGTCATCGGATGGCGGAGGAGCAAGATCTAAAGGAGAATCGGTCATGAATGCAGTTCAGTCGCTCAAATTGTCCGGCGTCGCACTGCCAAGGGATGCCGAACGCATGCTCGACGAAATCTGCGAGCACTTCATCGAGCATGCCGACGTGCAGCGGAGCAAGGACCACGCCCTGCTGAAGAGCAAGAACAGTACGACGAGCATTCGGCTGGCAGACAGCAAGCTCCTGATCGAAGTTACATGCGAGTCGCAAGCGGCGTTGCAGCTGAATCAGACGATGATTGCGGAGCACCTGTTCTATTTTGCAGGAGAGGATCCTCTTGAATTGACGTGGTCGGAGCATTCGTCCCTCGCGGTGCTGCCGAATATCCACGAGGTGACTGTCGTTTCGGCGGAGGATGTGACCCCTCACATGCGGCGCGTGAAGTTTGCCTGCGCCGACGTCGCGCCGTTCGTCGGCGGCGATATGCATGTTCGCCTTCTGGTTCCCCCGAAGGGCAGGCCGCCGGTATGGCCGGGAATCCGCCAAGACGGCCGCGTCGCCTGGCCCGAGGGAGAAGACGAGATTCTGGTGCGCATATACACGATCCGCGCCGTCGATACCGAACGCCGGGAATTGTGGATCGACTTCCTGCAACATCCATCGTCCCCTGCCGCGACTCCTGGAGCCGACTTTGCCCGCGACGTGCAGCCCGGAGAAAAAGTAGCGCTGCTCGGACCGGGAGGCGGCAGTCTGCCGGCAGCACAGTCCATTCTTCTGGTCGGCGACGAAAGCGCTCTTCCCGCCATCGCCCGGATCGCGGCCGAAGTGGCGCCGGGCACCCGGATGCAAGCAATCATCGAAGTGCTTGATGACGCGGAGGAACAGCCGCTTCCGTCAGCGGGTTCGTTGGACGTCCGCTGGCTGCATCGGCGGAGCTATCCGGCAGGAGCGAAAGGCATTCTTGCCGAGGAAGCCAAGAAAGCGGCCGCTTCCATCGAGGACGATACCTTCGTCTGGGTCGCCTGCGAAAAGGAGGACGTGCGTTCCATCCGCGCCTTCCTGAAAAGCCGCAGGCCAGACAAAAAGAAAATGTATGTAGCCTGGTACTGGGAACAATAGTCCGCCTGACCCTTGGTGCGCCGGGCGGCGGCGAGCCTCGTTTCGCATTCGTCGTGCGAAGAGGCTCTTGTCGTCTCATCAGAACGGCCTGCAACTCTCGACCGTAGCCTGAGGGGCAATGTCCCTGTCACCCTCGGGTTCTCACCCGGCGCCAAATTTATCGCTCTTCTCGCAGAACTAGAAAAGGTGGCACAACCGGGAATAACAAATCCTTTAATCATTTATCCTAGGATTGGGGTTGGAGGGGTGGATGAAGGATTTTCTGGAAAGCAAGGCTGGCAGACAGCTGGCGGAGGTGGCGGCAGCCGCGATGCTGTTGCTCGTCGGTTGCATAGCCTATGACGATCTGCTGTTGAGGCTGGTTCAGTCGATCAGTGCGGGAAAAACCCACCTCATCATCATCGTACTGATCGTCGCGGGGCTCGCGAGCTTTGCCTATTCGGTGCTGCGCATTCTCGACATGCGCAATGAAATGATGAGCCGTCGGAAGGCCTTCGATGCGGCTGACCATATCGCAACGCACGATCATCTGACGAAACTTCCCAACCGCTATGCCTTCGACAGGTTCGTCCTGTCGCACCCGGATGAAAGGCAGCAGGAAACGGACGAGGATAACGGGCCGCAGACCGCAACGGTGTTTTCGATAGATCTCGACGGTTTCAAGAAGGTCAATGACCTTCTTGGCCACCAGGGAGGCGATATCCTGTTGAAGGAGGTGTCGCGGCGCATCTGCGCATTGGCTCAATACGAATGCGTCTTCCGTTTCGGCGGCGACGAGTTCGTCGCCGTGGCTCGCAACCTCTCGCCGGAAAAGGAGGAGCTCTTCGCGCAGCTGCTCATCCATTCGGTCTCCCGGCCGGTCCGGATCGGTACCCTGTTGACGGAGGTCGGCGCGAGCGTCGGCTATGCGCGCCTGCCGGACCACGGTAGCTCGCTCGAGGAAGTCTGCCACCGGTCGGACGTCGCGCTGTATGAGGCGAAGAGCCGGGGTCACAATCAATATTGTTTGTTCCAGCCTGAAATGCAGGAGAAGGTCTCCGAGCGGGCCAAGCTCGAGGGCGACCTTCGCCGTGCCATCGACGAGGGCAAGATCGACCCGTTCTACCAGCCGCTGATCAATCTCAGAACGGGTGAAATCTGCGGTTTTGAAGCGCTTGCCAGGTGGAACAAGGACGGCGTGTTCGTTTCACCGCAACAGTTCATTGCCGTGGCCGAAGAGACCGGCCTCATTACCACGCTCTTCGAGCAGCTTCTATCGAAAGCCTGCCGCGATGCGCAGCTTTGGCCGGGAACATTGTCGCTCTCCTTCAACGTCTCGCCTGTCCAGATGGAAGATAGGCTACTCGTAAGCCGTGTTCTCCACATCCTGCAGCAGACCGGCCTACAGTCGTCCAGGCTGGAAATCGAGATTACCGAAAATGCTCTGATCGACGACCCGGACCTTGCCGCCGCAACGATCGATCAATTCCACGCCGCAGGCATCCAGGTGGCGCTCGACGACTTCGGAACCGGCTATTCAAGTCTGGCGCAGCTGGCGCGCTTCAAGTTCGACAAGATCAAGATTGACAAAAGTTTTGTGTCGAGCTTCACCCATAACGACAAGAACGCCAAAATCATCGACGCCGTACTTGGCCTAAGCCGCAGTCTCAACCTCAAGACCACCGTCGAGGGGATCGAGGAGAACGCCCAGCTCGCCTACTTCCTCGGCCAGGGCTGCGATATCGGCCAAGGCTATATCTTCGGCAAGGCTATGCCGCAATCGGAGGTGATCGGTTTCGTCAACGACCGCAAGCGGGCACTGAGCGCCTGAGCGAAGCCTGCCCGTGAAGAGACCAACGAAAGGCCCTGGCCGAGAAGCATTGGCGGTGTCGCCATCTTCAGGGCCAGGGGATTTAATGTGGCGCGGGAGCTATACGGCTGCCCGTGCCTCCGGCTCAAGCTGTGACCGAAGCACGAAGCCGTTCTGCGGGCGCTTGAGGCCGAGGTTCTCCCGCAGGGTCGTTCCTTCATATTCATGCCGGAAAAGGCCGCGCTTGCGCAGGATCGGCACGACCTGATCGACGAAGTCCGTCAATCCGGCGGGCAGGATCGGCGGCATGATGTTGAAGGCGTCGGCAGCGCCGTTCTCGAACCATTGCTGCATCGCGTCGGCAATCTGCTCCGGCGTGCCGATCACCGTGCGATGGCCGCGGGCGGTCGCAACGGCCAGATAGAACTGGCGCAGCGTCAGGTTGTTTCGCGATACCAGATCGGTGACCAGCTTGAGGCGGCTCTTGTTGAGTTCCGTATCCTGCGGCAGAGGCGGAGCAGGATCGTCCAGCGAATAACCGGAAAGGTCGACGCTCTTGTAGTGGCGGGCGAGGATGTTCCAAGCGATGGAGGGATGAACGAGCGACTGGATATAGTCGTAGTTCTCCTGTGCTTGCCTTTCGGTGCCCCCGAGAACGGGAAATATGCCGGGACTGATCAAGAGGTCGTCCTGGCTGCGTCCATAGCGGGCAAGCCGTCCCTTGACGTCGGAATAAAATTCCTGGGCGTCCTCGAGCGTCTGGTTGGCGGTGAAGATCATCTCGGCGGTTCGGGCGGCCAACTCTCGGCCGGGTTCCGATGCGCCGGCCTGGACGATGACCGGATAGCCCTGCACGGGACGTCCGACATTGAGCGGACCGGTGACCGAGAAGAACTGGCCCTTGTGGTCGACGAGATGCACCTTGTCCGGGTCGAGATAGACGCCGCTTTCCTTGTCGCGGATAAAGGCATCGTCCTCGTAGCTATCCCACAGCCCTTTCACCAGGTCGACGAATTCCTCGGCGCGTGCGTAGCGGTCGGCATGGGCGGGATGGCCCGGGATGGAGAAGTTCTTGGAAACGTCCGCGCCCGTCGTCACCACATTCCAGGCCGCCCGTCCCTTGGAGATATAGTCGAGCGAGGCGAATTTGCGCGCCAGAAGATAGGGGTCTTCATAGGTGGTGGATGCCGTGGCGACGAAGCCGATATGGCTGGTGGCCTGCGACAGAGCGGCCCACAGGGTCACGGGTTCGAAATGGGCGCCCTGCGAGGAACGGCGAAGCGCCTCCGGGTCCTTGGCGCGCTCCCAGCCGGCGGGACTGTCGGCCACGAAGACCAGATCGAACTTGCCCCGTTCCGCCGTCTGCGCCAGCTCGCGGTAGTGATCTATGTTCAGGCCCGCGTCGGCCTGCGAGGCCGGATGGCGCCAGGCTGCCACATGATGGCCCGTCGCCATGATGAATGCTCCTAGCCGCATTTGTCTCTTCTGTTTACTCATTGACGTGTCCCCCGTTCGAGGCGTTGAGATTGAACTGACCCTTGCTGGCCATGATGACAACTTCCGTTGGATTTCAGGCGGCTCGCCGTCCGGGAGTTTCAACCCCGAGGCGGCTTAAAAGCTGGGTGCGGATTTTTGCAAAGCGCGGATCGCCATGATCGCGCGGCGTCGGCAGATCGATCCGCAGGTCCTCGATCAGATGACCCTCGTCGAGAACCAGTATCCGGTCGGCGAGCGAGATTGCCTCGTCGACATCGTGGGTGACGAGCAGCACGGCAGGCCGATGCCTTGCGCACAATTCCCGCAGCAGGTCGTGCATCTTCAGCCGCGTCAGTGCGTCGAGGGCGCCGAACGGCTCGTCGGCCAGAAGCAGGGACGGCTGGCGGACCAGCGAGCGTGCAAGGGCGACCCTCTGCTGCTCGCCGCCCGAGAGCTGGTTTGGCCAAGCCGCTTCGCGCCCCTCGAGGCCCACCTCGGCCAATGCCTTTCTGCCGGCCTCCTGCCCGGCAGCCCCCGGCAGACCGAGCGTGACGTTCTGGATCACCGTGCGCCAGGGCAGAAGACGGGCATCCTGGAAAACCACCGAGAGATTGTCCGGTGTTTCCAGCGTGCCGGTTCCCTGGACGTCGTGATCGAGGCCGGCAAGCGCCTTGAGGAAAGTGCTTTTCCCGGAACCGCTCCTGCCGAGCAGGGCAACGAACTCCCCTTCGGCGATATCGAGATCGACGCGATCCAGGATCGTCTTGGTGGCGAACCGGCGCATGAGGTTGCGGACATGCACGGTTCTGGATGCGGACTTCAGTTGGCTAGAGTGCGGCGCCATGAGAGGACCCTCCGTTCGAGCAGGCGGACGAGACCGTCCGAGACGAGGCCGAGCATCACGTAGACGACCAGGCCGACGAGAATGACATCGGTTTGCCCATAGTTGCGGGCGAGTTCGATCATGTAGCCGAGCCCGCTAGTGGCGTTGATCTGCTCGACCACGACAAGGGAAACCCAGCAGAGGGTGACGGCAAACCGCAGGCCCAGGAGAAAGCCGGGCAATGCGCCGGGCAGCACCACCTGGAAGATGAAATCCTTCTGGCTCATGCGCAGGGTCTCGGCCAGTTCGACATAACGGCTGTCGATGCTGCGCAGGGCATTATGGGTGTGGATGTAGATGGGTATGATCACGGCAAGGGCGATCGTCGTCACCTTCATGCCCTCGCCGATGCCGAACCACAGGATCAGCAGGGGGATCAGAGCCAGCGTCGGGATGGCGCGCTTGATCTGGACAGGGCCGTCGATCAGCGCCTCGCCGATCCGCGAAAGGCCGGCGGTGACGGCAAGGATCGTGCCGATGACGAGGCCGATGCTGAGCCCAAGCAGGGCGCGTGTGGCCGACGTCACGAAATTGTCCTGCAGCCGCCCCTGTTCGATCAGCCTTCCAAAGGCCTCGATGACCGTCCAGGGGGCGGACAGGATCCGGGGGTCGATCCACCCGAACGCCGAGCCTGCCACCCAGAGCAGCACCAGCAATGCCGGCCCGATCTGCAGTCCGAAGGGTATTGCCGGTCCCGGTCCCAGTCTCCGGCGGTTCCGGGACGTGACGGGTCTTGCCACGGCCGGAACGATATATGCACTTTCACGGCTGGACGCCCGGGATGATTTCGCCTCATCCGCATCCCAAATGGTTGCCATGCTTCAGATCTCCTCTTGGATGATGCAGCGGGGTTACTGGCTCTTCGCCAAGGCGGCGGAGGCGGTCTTTTCGAACCGGTTGTCGAAGATCTTTTCGACGTCGAAGGGCTTGTAGCCGAGCTCCGCCGCCAGCAGGTTGATCGTCTCCTGGTGGCGCTTTTTGACCTCGCTCCAGTCTCCGGAAACAACCTGCTCCCCGGTCAGCTTGACGAGATATTCGCCGTCATCCTGGCTCAGACCCTGCTGGCCGACGTAATATGTCTTGATCCAGGTTTCCGGGTTCTTGTTCACCCACTCGGTCGCACGTGCCCAAAGCCCGACATATTCGGCGAGAGCCGCCGCCTTTGCCGGATCGTCCAGCACCCATTGCGGCGCATAGAGATGGCCCGGATCATCGCGCAGTCCGTGTTCGACAAGCGTCGCACCATCACCGCCGTACTGGGCGATGTAGCGCCTTATATAGACGCCCCCGAGCGGCGCGACATCGACCTGTTTGCTGGCCAGCGCCTTCGGATAGACGTCGCCGGTGCTCGGCAATTCCACCAAGGTGACGTCGCTTTTCTTGAGGCCCGCGGCATGGAGTGCGCGAAGGACGAGTGCTCCCTGGGCCTGGCCGGGGCTGAAGGCGATGCGTTTGCCGCGGAAATCGGCCAGCGTCTTGATGCCGGCGCCTGGCGCCACTCCGAAACGGTAGATGGGATTGGCAATCGGGTCGCGGCGTTCGCGATAGGCGATGTTGCGAACCGGCAGGTTGTTCCAGTTGGCGAAGATAGAGGGAATTTCTGCAACCGACCCGACGTCGAGTGCCTTGGCGCGGAACGCTTCCGAGGTTTGCGGGCCGCCGCTGATATTTGCCCATTTGACTTCAAACGACAGCTCCTTGATCAAGCCTGAGACTTCCAGCGCCTTTTGCGTCACCGGATCCCCGACCGTCAGCACCGTCCCGGGTGGCACCTTCGGAAGAAGAGGCGCGTTCGTCTGGGCCGCGACCACCCCGCCCATGGTGCCGAAGGCGAGCAGGCCGAACAGCACGGTTCTCACTGTTTTCACCAATGTCATCGTTGATTTTCCCCTTGTCGTTGCAGGACACGAAAGTCGATGCACGGAAGGGTGAGATATTTTCTACAAAAGAAATAGACTATTTAATTTAAGAATGCGCCGGATAGTGAAATATCGTCCCAACATGTCGATCATCGACATGAGAACCGACGAGTTTGATGAGGCATCCCGGTTTCTTGCTCTAGAGCTACAGCGCCTGTCGATGGATAACTGCAGCTCATCATTGGCATTGGAGAGACCGGCTCGCCGCTCTTAGAAAGATGCCTTGTCCAGCGACTGGATTTCTCGCAGGCGCCAGGCGCGCGGTGTTTCCCCCGTCTGCTTCACGAAGAAACGCGAGAAGTAGGCAGGATCGGCAAAGCCGAGGCGATGGCCGACCTCCTGCACGGAGGCGAGCGAGAAAACGAGCTCGCGCTTGGACTCTTCAATCAGTTTGGCGGTGAGCAGGTCGTGCGCCGTGCACCCCGCCATCGACCGGACAATGCGGTTGAGATGCGTCAGCGAGATGCCAAGTTCGCCCGCATAGAAGGATATCGGCCTGTGCGAGCGGAAATGCTGCTGAATGAGGCCGTTCAGCATGTCCATCCGCCGTTCGCCTTCGTTCGCGGGGAGCTGGTTGAGGTTGTCGGCGTGGGAGATCCGCGCGGTCAGCCTCAGGGAGAGCTTTACATAGGAAGCCAGAAGTTCGTTGCGTCCGTTGTTGCGGTGATCAAACTCCTCGCCAATTCGTTTCAGCGTTTGCACCACGTAGGCAGCATCCGCATTTAGCGGGTCGAGCGGGGTGAGATGCGGTGTCGCGAGCCATTCGCCGAAGCGGCTGCGCTCCCCCGGCTGGTGGCCGAGATGGGAGCTCAGGATGGTAATGACCAGGCCTTCGATATCGCGGGAGAACCGGAAGCCGTGAGTGAGGCCGGGAGGGACGGCGACTATCGCCGGTGGCCGGATGGGATGCGTTTCGCTGCCGAAGGTCGCGTCCCCTGACCCTGCTTCGATGTACAGGATCTGAAAGAATGCCTCATGCCGATGAAGGCGGATTTCCCACTGGTGGCGGCTGCTTCTCGACCTGATGGTTTCGCAATGTAGCCAGAAATCATGCCGCTTGCCCGGATCCTCTCCGTATAGCTGGTAGATCGGTATGTGCCTGTTCATCGGATATCTCCGGCCGCGATGTTCGGTTTGTCCAATTTTTTGGCTCGAATGTCCATTGCCGCCAAGGGGGAAGCCGAGCACAATTCGCCAAAACGAAAAAATACTCGGGAGGAGATGCATGAGAACGCAGGTCGCCATTATCGGCTCCGGGCCGTCGGGCCTCTTGCTTGGCCAGCTTCTGACGAGAGCCGGTATCGACAACATCATCCTTGATCGCGTCGGCAAGGATTACATCCTCGGGCGGGTCCGTGCCGGCGTGCTGGAGGAAGGCACGGTCGGGTTGATCGACCAGGCGGGGGCCGGCGCGCGGCTGCACGCCGAAGGCCTGCCGCACGAGGGTTTTTCGCTCGCCTTCGATGGCCGCGACCACCGGATCGATCTCCACGGGCTGACCGGCGGCAAGCGCGTCATGGTCTATGGCCAGACGGAAGTGACCCGCGACCTGATGGAACGTCGCGAGGCAAGCGGAGCCCGGACGATCTACGAAGCCGCCAATGTCATGCCCCATGATTTTGACACCGGCTCCCCCTTCGTCACCTACGAAATGGACGGCAGCACCCATCGCATCGACTGCGATTTCATAGCCGGTTGCGACGGTTTTCACGGCCCGAGCCGCAACGCCGTGCCGAAAAGCGCAATCCGTGTTTTCGAAAAGATCTACCCGTTCGGCTGGCTCGGTATTCTGGCGGAGGTCGCCCCCGTCAATCATGAGCTGATCTATGCAAACCATCCTCGGGGTTTCGCGCTTTGTTCGATGCGATCGGCGACCCGCAGCCGCTACTATATCCAATGCGCCCTCGACGAGAAGATCGAGGACTGGAGCGACGACCGGTTCTGGGACGAACTCCGCCGCCGCCTGCCTGCGCATCATGCGGAAGCGCTGATCACCGCGCCGTCCTTCGAGAAGTCGATCGCACCGTTGCGCTCGTTCGTTGCCGAGCCGATGCGGTTCGGCAGCATGTTCCTCGTCGGCGATGCAGCTCATATCGTGCCGCCGACGGGAGCCAAGGGGTTGAACCTGGCTGCAAGCGACGTGCATTACCTCTTCACGGGGCTGCGGGAGCACTATCGGGACGGTTCCGACGCCGGTATCGACGCCTATTCCGAGAGGGCGCTTGCGCGCGTATGGAAAGCGGTGCGCTTCTCCTGGTGGATGACGACGATGATGCATCGTTTTCCCGACACGGGCGAATTCGACCAGAGGATCCAGGAAGCCGAGCTGGACTATCTGACCCATTCGCGGGCGGCGTCGACAGCGCTTGCGGAAAACTATGTGGGCCTGCCCCTCTGACGCTGCATCGATCGGCCACGGATCGGCAATGCTAGAAACGTGGCTGCCCGAAATTAAGAGCTGTCAGCCGATCTCTGCTTTCTGCTGATAACCCCGCTTCACCTTGCTGCGGACAAGTGCCAAACACCGGCGCTCCGCTTCCTGCCGCGAGCCGAACAGATCGATGCGGAAACGCCCCTTGGTACCGATGCGACCCCAGTTGCGGGTGAGCGCCGCGCCATCGAAAAGATCGGGCTCGACGGTGAGCACATAGAAGCGAGCCATGTTGCGGGCGGGGTCGCGGCGGGTGAGGAGAAGCGGTTCGTTGGTCATGCCCGCAGAATCGCAAGTCCGGATTCTGCCGTCCAACGACATGATTGAATCGATCCGGCCTCATCGATTCATGGCGCTGATGGGTTCAGCGCAGCAGGGATTTCAGGAGCCTTGCGATGCCCTTCAGCGGTTCCAGATAACGCTCGGCCATTTCAACCGCAGGGACGCTTGCCGCCGGTGCGCCGATATTGATCGCGGCGACCACTCGGCCGCGATCGTTTTCCAGCGGCACGGCGATCGAACAAAGGCCGAGTTCGAGTTCCTGATCGATGACCGCGAAACCCTGTTCGCGAACGCGGGCGAGCTCCTCCATCAGGCGGATGGGGTCGGTCAGCGTGCGGGGCGTGAAGGGCTTCAGGTTGCTCTGTTTCAGGAGCGCCAGGCTTTCGCTATCGGGCATGGCCGCCAGCAGGACGCGACCCATCGAGGCGCAATAGGCGGGCAGGCGGCTGCCGGGCATCAGGTTGATCGACATCACCCGCTTTTGCGAAGCGCGGGCGATATAAACGACCTCGGTGCCATCGAGCACGCTTGCGGATGCGCTCTGGTGAACCTCCTCGGCGAGCTTGTCGAGAAAAGGCTGGACGATGTGGGGCAGGGGGGTGGCGGAGAGATAGGCATGGCCAAGCCGCAGAATCTTCGGCGTCAGCACGAAGAATTTTCCGTCATAATCGGCGTAGCCGAGTTCGGCCAAGGTCAGCAGGCAGCGGCGGGCCGTCGCCCGGTCAAGCCCGGTCGCCTTTGCCACGTCCGCGATCGCCAGCCGCGGCGTCGTTTCACCAAACGCCTCGATCACCTTTAGGCCTCGTGCGAAGCCGCTGACGAAATCCGTTTCCTGCATGGTTTTCCCTGCGCCCGCCCTTTGTCGATGCAATGTGAAGCCGCGAGATGTGCATGCTCCGCATCGCCAGTTTGCACAATATGTGCGATATATGAACAAAGGTCAATTATCGCACATATTTCTTGCTGTCCCTGCCGTGCTGATCTATCTGTTTTCCCGGAGGCGCGGCGGGCACGTTCGCCGGGTATAGCGAAGGAGATATCCCGTATGGACAAGACAATCGGGAGCACGGCGGAAGCCGTCTCCGAGATCGGTGATGGCGCGACCATCATGATCGGCGGTTTTGGCGGATCGGGCGCGCCGATCGAGCTGATCCATGCCCTGATCGACAATGGTATCAAGGACTTAACCGTCATCAACAACAATGCCGGCAACGGCCGCATCGGCATTGCGGCGATGATCGACGCGGGCATGGTCAGGAAGATGATCTGCTCGTTTCCGAAGTCGTCGGATCCGCGCGCCTTTACCGACCGCTATCTGGCAGGCCAGATCGAGCTCGAACTTGTGCCGCAGGGCACGCTTGCCGAGCGCATCCGCGCCGGGGGAGCCGGCATCCCGGCCTTCTACACGCCGACGGCCTACGGTACCGAGCTTGCCAACGGCAAGGTGATCGCCGAGTTCGATGGCCGCCATTATGTCCAGGAACGCTGGCTGAAGGCGGATTTCGCCATCGTCAAGGCGCAGCTCGGCGATCCATTGGGCAATCTCACCTACAACAAGGCCGGTCGCAACTTCAACCCGCTGATGTGCATGGCCGCCGCCAAGACGATCGTGCAGGTGTCGAAGATCGTGCCGCCTGGCGGCATCGATCCCGAGCATGTCGTGACGCCCGGCATCTTCATCGACCGCGTCGTCGAGGTCGCCAACCCGCAGCAGGAAGAAGAGCTCATCCGAGCCGGAGTGGCCTACGTCCCAGGAGCCCAGGCATGACCCTCAACACCCGAGAAGACATCAAGCTTTCCAACGCCCAGATCGCCTGGCGGGCCGCCCAGGACATAAAGGACGGCGCCTATGTGAACCTCGGCATCGGTTTTCCGGAAATGGTCGCCCGTTACCAGCCGCCCGGCCGCGAGGCGATCTTCCACACCGAAAACGGCATCCTCAACTTCGGCGAAGCACCGGCCGAAGGCGAGGAGGACTGGGACCTCATCAACGCCGGCAAGAAGGCCGTGACGCTGAAACCGGGCGCTGCCTTCTTCCACCATGCCGACAGCTTTGCCATGGTGCGCGGCGGCCATCTCGACGTTGCCATATTGGGCGCGCTGCAGGTGGCGCAGAACGGCGACCTCGCCAACTGGCGTGTCGGCTCCAAGGGCGTGCCTGCCGTCGGTGGCGCCATGGACCTCGTGCATGGCGCGAAGCAGGTCTGTGTCATCACCGAACACGTCACCAAAAACGGCGACCCGAAATTAGTTGAAGCTTGTACCTTTCCGCTGACCGGTGTTGCCTGTATCACTCGGGTCTATACGAGCCATGCCGTCATCGACATCGTCGAGAAGCATTTCGTCCTGCGCGAAAAGCTGGCCGGTATGACAGTCGAGGAACTGCAGGCCATGACCGGCGCCCGCCTCCATATCGATGGACCGGTCGCCGATCTCGCCGTGCCGAAACTGTGAGAGAGAAGATCATGACCGAAGCCTATATCTGCGATTATATCCGCACTCCTATCGGCCGTTTCGGCGGTTCGCTCTCCGCCGTCCGTGCCGACGATCTTGGCGCCATTCCCTTGAAAGCGTTGATGGAACGGAATGCGTCCGTCGATTGGGAAGCGGTTGCCGATGTCATCTACGGCTGCGCCAACCAGGCCGGCGAAGACAACCGCAACGTCGCCCGCATGTCGGCTCTGCTTGCCGGCCTGCCGGTCAGTGTCGGTGGCACCACCATGAACCGCCTCTGCGGTTCGGGCATGGATGCGGTCATCACCGCCGCCCGGGCCATCAAGGCCGGCGAAGCCGAACTGATGATCGCCGGCGGCGTCGAAAGCATGTCCAGAGCGCCGTTCGTGATGCCGAAGGCCGACACCGCGTTCTCGCGCAATGCCGAGATCTACGACACCACGATCGGCTGGCGTTTCGTCAACCCGCTGATGAAAAAGCAATATGGCGTCGATTCCATGCCGGAAACCGGCGATAACGTGGCGATCGACTACAAGGTTTCCCGTGAGGACCAGGACGCGTTTGCGGTCCGCAGCCAGGCAAAGGCCTCGGCAGCTCAGGAGAACGGCCGTCTTGCCAAGGAAATCACTTCGGTGACCATCCCGCAGCGGAAGGGCGATCCGGTGGTCGTTTCGACGGACGAACATCCGCGCGCGACCAACATGGAAGCGCTCGCCAAGCTCAGGGTATTGAACAAGATCGAGGGCGCGACGGTGACCGCCGGCAACGCCTCCGGCGTCAACGACGGCGCTGCGGCCCTGATCATCGCGTCGGAGGCGGCGGCGAAGAAATACGGCTTGACCCCGATCGCCCGTATCATGGGCGGCGCTACCGCCGGCGTTCCGCCGCGCATCATGGGTATCGGCCCGGCGCCTGCCACCCAGAAGCTTTGCGCCCGGCTCGGCATCTCGCCGAAGGATTTCGACGTGATCGAGCTCAACGAAGCCTTTGCAAGCCAGGGCATCGCCGTCCTGCGCGAACTCGGCCTCCAGGAAGACGCCGAACATATCAACCCGAATGGCGGCGCGATCGCGCTTGGCCACCCGCTCGGCATGTCCGGCGCCCGCATTTCCGGCACGGCAGCGCTGGAGCTGTCGCTCCGCAAGGGCAGATATGCACTCGCCACGATGTGCATCGGTGTCGGGCAGGGAATTGCGGTGGCGTTGGAGCGCGTTTAGCACCCGTTTCTCACCCTCTGTCATGAATCGAGGCCGGCATTGATGCCGGCCTCTTTATTTTGGTACTATATAGTGGTACCAAATAGCATGAAGAAACGCCATCGCGCCACGCTTGAGCTGATCTATGCAAGGCCCGTGAGCGGTTCGATCCGTTGGGTGGATATCGAGGCCCTGTTCGAAGCGCTTGGAGCGGACGTGACCGAGCGGGAGGGATCCCGGGTCGGTGTCGTGCTGTTCGGCGAGGTCAGGGTGTTCCATCGCCCACATCCATCCCCCGATACGGACAAGGGCGCGGTCGCCAGCATTCGAAAATGGCTTGAAAGCCATGGAGTGAAACCATGAGAAATGTCATCGAAATCGAAGGTCACAAAGCGGTTGTCTCACTTGATCCGGAGATCGGCATGTTTCGCGGGGAGTTCCTCGGCCTGAATGGCGGCGCCGACTTCTATTCTGATAGTCTCGATGGCCTGATGGCGGAGGGTCAAAAGTCGCTCCAGACCTTCCTCGAAATCTGCAAGGAAAAGAGGATTGAGCCTTTTCGCTCGTTTTCGGGGCGATTCAACGTCCGGCTCGATCCGCGCACCCATGAAGCGGCCGTCATCGCCGCTGCCGCCAACGATCAAAGCCTCAACGAATGGCTTGCCGAGACAATCGCGACCGCAGCACGGTCGTAGTGGCACCGCTCGCGCAAATTCGACATTGCCACCCATCTTCGCCTGACACATCGTCGCAACCGGGCATCAGGCCTTGGGTCCCGCATCCGCTGAGCCTATATAAAGCGGGCCGCAAATGCGGCGGAACCCAAGGTTTTGAGATGAGCGACGAATTGCAGGGACGCGCGGCACATATCGCGGCGATCCGGGAACGCGCGGAAGCGGAAATGAAGGCGATCGGCATCGACGACGCCTTCATCGGCACGCTGGTCGATACGTTTTACGGCCGCATACTGGAGCATCCGGAACTGGGGCCTGTGTTCGACGCACGGCTTTCCGGACGCTGGCCGGAGCATATGGCGAAAATGAAAAGCTTCTGGTCCTCCGTCGCCTTCCGCAACGGTGCCTATGGCGGAAAGCCGGTCCAGGCGCATGCAGGCATCGCCAATATGAGCCCTGAGCTTTTCCCGAAATGGCTGGAGCTGTTTGCCGCGACGCTGGACGACATTGCTCCGAGCCCGGAGGCGAAAGCCTGGTTCATGACAACGGCTGAGCGCATCGCAAAAAGCCTGACGCTATCGCTCTTCTACAATCCGGCGCTCGACAACCCGGCGCTCAAGCAGGCCTGACGGCTGGCGGCGACCTGATGTCTAGAGGTCGCGGCCCGCATCCAGCGCTTCTTCGGCCTCATCGATCGACATCTCGAAGATCCTCTTGCCGATATCGAAGCTGAAACCTGCCCTGGCGAAGGCGGAAAACTCCTTAGCCGTGCGTTTTTCGTCGAGCTCGCTCTTGCGGAACGGCCCGAAGGCGCGTTTGCGGGCCAGGATGAGGGCCGCGTGAAAATCATCCGCCTCGGCAATGGCGGCCGCGACGGTGCTGCTCGCCACGCCCTTCTGCGACAGTTTCTGGGCAATGGCCCGTCTGGACCTGCCGCCGCGCATGCCCGAGCGAGTGCTCATTTCGGCAAAGGCGACATCATCCAGCGCCTTGTTGTCATAGGCGAATTTCACGGCGAATTCGGCAAGCGCCCTGACCTGGGTCTCACCGATATCCTCGAATTTCTCACGTGCCTTGCGCGCTATGGCATCGAAGAGCTGCTTTTCCGTGTGCATGCGCCGGTTTATGCGATAGATCGTTGAATTGCGCGCCCAGGAGAGCATGCGCGGCGTCGGCGCATCGGATTGCTGCGTCTCGTCGTCCAGATCCAGTTTAAGCCTCCGACCGCTTTTACCGCCGCTTCCTGCGATGCGGCGCCGGACTTCTTACATCATGCCGCCGCGGCGAAACAACATCATCGCGGCAGCCGCGTCAGACGGCAGGAGCGGCATTCAGCACATCCTGATGCACGACGATACGGGCGTGGTAGGGGACGCGCGCATAGAGATCCATGACGTCCTGGTTGACCAAGCGCACGCAGCCCGACGACGTCGCCTTGCCGATCGAGGCCCATTCCGGCGAGCCATGCAGGCGGTAGAGCGTATCCTGGCCATTCTGGAAGATGTAGAGGGCGCGCGCGCCAAGCGGGTTCTTGACGCCCGGATCCATGCCGCCGTTCTCGATCGAAAACTTCTTGAGGCTCGGCTGGCGCGCGACCATCTCGTTCGGCGGTTTCCAGCGCGGCCAGGGCTGGCGCCAGTGGATGACGCCTTCGCCCTGCCAGGCAAAACCGTCCTTGCCGATGCCGACGCCGTAACGCATCGCCGTGCCGCCGGGTTCGACCACGTAGAGGAAACGGCCGGGCGTATCGACGACCACCGTGCCCGGCAGTTCGCCGGTCGGATCGACCACGCGCTGGCGATAATATTTCGGGTCGATCTGCTTGTAGGGGATTGCCGGCAACAAGTGGCCGCTGTCCTCGACGGCGGCGTATCGCGCCTGCAGCTCCGCTTCGCTCGGGGGCTCGATCGGACGGCGGGCCATTTCCGGAACCGGAGCCCGTTCAGCGGTGGTGGCGCAGCCGGCAAGCGTCGCGGTCATCGAGACGGAGCCTATCACGAAGGCGCGCCGCGACATCTGGTATTCGCTGGTCATGGACCGAAAGATCTTTCTGAAAATCAACGTATGTGAGCTAGTAGCGGTTTCCAGCACACACCAGCAAGGCGCGTCGCATCACATCACGGTGACCTTTCCGTCATCGAGCGGGGGCAAATTCAATCCGTCGCCCTGGCCTCGTAAAACGCCCTGACGTCACCGGCAAAACTCCTGCGCGAATCCGGCTTGGTGTAGAACATGTGCCCGCCGCGATAGACCTTGAGGTCGGCGCGGCCGGCAGCGAGTTCGGGCGGCAGGTGGTCGATGACGTAGCGGCTGGCGCCGTAAGGCGTCAGCGCGTCGCTGTAGCCATGGGCGATCATCAGCTTGAAGGACGGGATGACCGAAAGCAGGTCGCGGATGTCGGTGCTGGCGCTGGCGAGCGAGCGCGAATCTGCGCCATGGCTGCCGTTCCATTCCCAGCGGCGGTTCACCTCCTCGTTTAGCAGCGAATAGGTCATTTCGGTCGCAAAGCCGAGTTCGTTGCGGGCATAGGCGGCAAAGGTGGCGCCATAGGCGCGCGTGTAACCTTCGAGGATCGGGTCGTCGTTGCGGGTCGAGGATTCTTCCGGATAGGCATCCGGCACCCCATAGGAGGCGTCGTAGGGGCTGACGATCTTTCCCGGTCCTCCCATCTGCTTGGTATAGACATTACCGACGAAACCGCGGGTTCGGGTGACGACCTCCCTTGGAATACCGGTGAGTTCGGACACCCGACCGTAGAACGCTTCGGCTGCCTGGCCGGTGGGGGAGGGGCCGGCTAGCCCGACGAGATAGTCACCGCTCGCGAAACGCTCGGCATCGGCAAGCTTTTCCGGCGTGAACTGGTTGCGGCGCTCCAACTCGGCTGCGGCGAGCGAGGGAAGCTGCAGTGCCGCACTCAGGGGATCGTCGGAATTGGCAAGGAACCGGCCTTCGACCAGCGGCGACAGCATGATGATGCCCGAGGCCAGCATCCCCTGACTGTTCTTCAGAGACACGGCGACCTTGGCAGCTCGAAAACCGCCATAGCTCTCGCCGAGCAGGTATTTCGGCGCATCGAGCCGGTTGTTCTTCTGGACGTAGAGCGCGATCGCCTTGGACAGGCTGTCGGCATCCTGTCGCACGCCGTAATAACCGCCGGCCGCATCATTGCTGGCGGCGCGGCTCCAGCCGGTACCGATCGGATCGATCAGCACCAGATCGGTAAATGCGAGCCAGCTTTCGGGATTGTCCTTCAGCCGGGGCGTCGTGCCGTTGTCGCCGGTCGTGCCGAATTCCAGGATTTTTGGACCGACCAGGCCGAGATGCAGGTAGGCGGAGGCGGCGCCCGGGCCGCCGTTGAAGGCGAAGGTGAGCGGCCGGCCGGGTTCGCGGTTTTTGGCGATATAGGCGGTGTAGAAAATCTTCGCCGAGCGGTTGCCGTCCTGACCGAACAGATCGAGCGTGCCGGCCGTCGCGGTATAGGGGAGATCGCCGGAAGGCGCCTTGAAGACATGTTCGGTGGTGGAATCGGCCGGAATCAGGCTGAATATGCCGCCACCGGCACCTTGTTCCGCCTGGCGGCCGCGCTCGCGGTTCTCGTCACCGCCGCGCGGCTGCTGCGCCAGAACTGGCGCTGAGAGGGCCAGGACTATGGCAAGAGATGCAATTATCCGATGAACCGTCAAACTGAAATCCTCCTTGGCCAGCCGCACCCTATGTAGGGCGGCGCGCCGATCCGCAAAACTCAACTCCTATTGATCGACGGGGCAGGGGCCCTCGGCTCGCCAATTTTCAATTTTTCTTAGCGGCGCCCTGCAGATAACGGTGCAAATCCGCGGCCGGCGGTGCGGATTTCCACGCGAACGGTGGTCACAAGCGCACATAAAATTTACGCTCGCGCCCATGATTCCCAAGGCCGTATCACCGAAGACGTCGTTTCAGACCATGCCGGCAGCTCGCTGGGCAAGTCCCCAGACCTTTGCCGCAGACACCGCGGATGCGGCATTCATGGCGGGTGGCGCGCTTTATCCGCTCGACCAGATCGTCCGGGCCGAACCTGACTGGGCCGGCGCCTGGCGGCAGCGGCTGGCGCTGAAATGCGCGGCGGCGGCGGTTCGGCTTGCCGGGCGCTCGGAAGACGAGGCGGGGCTGCGGGATGCCTGGCTGTTGCGCAAGCCGGGAGATGATCCCGGTCCCGCCGGACAGATCCTTTCGGCCTGGAAGCGGCTTGGCTCGCGTTCGGCCGTGCTCGATGCGGAGGTGGTGCAGGCGATAGCCGGCATGCTCGGCATCAAATGGGACGAGCCGCTGGCAACGCTCGCGCAGACGTTTGACGACCTCGGCCTCGCCGGATCAGCTGCGCCGTTCGCGGCTGCGGCGATCATCCGCGAGACGCACGCCATCCGTCCCGACGCCGAAGCGCTCGGCTGGTGGCTGGCCGATCTCCTTCTGGCGCAGAAGCTGCGCTGGCCCGTGCCCGTGCCGCTGTTGATGAGCCAGCGCTTTTCTTCGGTGTTCCGCGCCGAGGGCGGGCGCGGCCGCATCCGGCCCGGCGAAGAAGGGTTCGACCGGGCGATCTGCCTGGCCCTGGTGCATGCCGCGACCGAAGCCGGCCGGCTGGCGGTGGAGATTGCCCGGCGCGCCGAGCGGCTTGCCCTCGTCACGCCAAAGCTGCGTGCAAAAGGGGCGGAGGACGGGCTGCGCCTGCTGCTCTGCGATGACGCCGTTTCCGGCTCCCTGCAGACACCGAACCTTTCCCGTTTCGCGTCGCGCCGGCTGTTCGAGCGGCTGCAGCAGCTGGAAGCGGTGCGCGAGCTTTCCGGTCGCCCCACCTTCCGCATCTACGGGCTTTGAGCATGGCGAAGCGGGCGCGGCAAATCGTCATCGACAAGGAGCTTCTCCACCTGACGCAGGAGGAGCGGCATCGCCAATGGGCGGCGCGGGTGGAGGCGGTGATCTTTGCCTCTTCCGAGCCCGTCACACGGAAAGCGCTGGAGCGCGTCGTCGGCGAGGAATGCGATATCGAAGCGATCATCGAGGAGATCCGCGAGTCACTCAGCGGCCGGCCTTATGAACTCGTCGCGGTCGCCGGCGGCTGGCAGCATCGCACCCGGCCGGAATTTGCCGATGTCATCCACGCCTCCGGCGCCGCCAATGCCCCTCCGGCAGATCTGACCGATCATCAGGCCTTGGTGCTGATGACGGTCGGTTATTTCCAACCGGTGACGCGCGCCGAAATCTCGAAGATTTTCGGGCGCGAGGTAAGCCGCGATACGATCGCAACGCTCCGGCAGCTCGGCTTCCTCGCCTCCGGCCCGCGCAGTCCGACGCCCGGTGCGCCCTATACCTATATCACCACGCCGGCCTTCCTCACCGCCTTCGGTTTCGACACGCTGCGCGACCTGCCGGATACGGAAATGCTGGAGGACGCCGGGCTGCTGAGCCGCACGCTGCCGGTCGACGATTTCGTCGAGCCGGAACTGGAAGACGACGACGACTAGCAGCAGTGCTTGAAATGTGCGGAAATTGAGCTCATATTGAGCAGCAGATGATCAAAACAGGATCAGGACTTTCTCATGGCTCATGCTTTTGAAATCGGCGCCGCCGCTTTCCGTGAACCCCAGTCCGCGCTTCTGTCGGCGCGGCGGGTGTCCGACCTTCTCGGCCTGACGCATGCGGAATTGGCGAAACTGATCGGCGTCGCTCGCAACACGCTGACGGCCAAAAGCGGCGCCCGCAAGGTCGATATGGCGCTCTCCCCGGTCGTGCGGATTCTGGCGATGGCGAGCGAGATGGCCGGCGACGAAAACCGCGCGGCGATCTGGTTCAAGCACCAGCCGATCCCCGGTTGGGCCGGCAAGACGGCTTACGATCTCGTCGGCGAGGGCAAGGCCGACAAGGTGCTCGCCTATCTGGAGGCGGTGCGCTCCGGCGTTTATGCCTGAACCGATCATCCTCTGGCGTGCCTATGTGCCGCGCTGGGCGCATGCGCCGCTGTCCGGCGACGGCGCTGCCCGTTTCGGCGGGCGCTGGAACCCGGTCGGCGCGGCGACCATCTATGCCGCGCGCGAGCTTTCCACCGCCTGGGCGGAGTACAATCAGGGTTTCGTCCAGCACCCGGCCCTGATCGCCCAGCTCCGGCTTGAGAGCGCGCGGCTCGCGGATTTGACCAGCCCGGAGGTTCTGGCGGGTCTTGGTATCGACGAGGCGATCCACCGCTGCGAATGGCGCGATGATCTCGACGCCGGGCGGTTGCCGTCAACGCATCTGCTCAGAGAGAGGCTGCTGCAGGAGGGCCACGACGGCGTCGTCTATCCATCCTTCATGTCGCCGGGCGGAACCTGTGTCGCCCTCTGGCACTGGAACGGCAAGGACCAGCCGAAGCTCACGATCACGGACCCCGACGGTCGGCTGCCGAAAAGCCCGGCTTCCTGGCTATAGTTGGGAACGCGTCGTCGTTTCCCTCCACGAATGGAATCGATCCGAGGCAGCGGCGCTCAATGTCACACCCACAGCTGTATGGAAAATACTCCGTTCAACCTTGGCATTTAAAATTTAGCGGAATGTAATGTTTTGGATGCATGCTGGGGCCGAGAGAAAGCGGTGCACATGCAGCAGAACATTCGTATCACATCGCACGTCACGATCGTGCTGACATTGCTGACAGCCCTGACAGCGCTGCTTCTCGCCGGCTTCATGTGGCTTGCCTCAGCGAAGGTGGATGATCTCGCCTTGATCCGCCAGAAGGGTTATGTCGAACAGGGCCTCGACGAGCAGGTGAAAGCCGTACAGCATGAACTGGAAAGCGTCACGGTGTGGAACGACGCGGTCCTGCTTGTCGCCAAGGACGATCACCCATGGATTGCCGAGAATATCGGCGCATGGATGCACAAATATTTCAGCCATAACCGCACCTACGTGTTCAACGCGCGGGACGAACTGGTCTTCGCCATGCGGGACGGCGAGGATATTGCGGCCCTGACCTTCCTCGACGATGAAAAGGCTGCGGCTGCCGTGCGGGAAAATGTCCGCGCGGTGCTCCGCAAACGGATCATACCGGGCGATTTCGCTCCTCCGGTGCTTGCCGAGATTTTCGCGGAGAAGATTCTCTCGATCGCTGGCCGCCCGGCCGTCGTCAGCGCGAGACCGATCGTCCCGAGCAGCGACGAGGTCTCGCTCGATGGCGGCAAGGAATTCATCGCGGTCGCCGTCAGGTTCCTGGATGCCAGCGCGGTCGAAAAAGTCGCTCGTTACGCGCGGCTCGAAACGCTGCATTTTACCACCGACGCGGCCGAAACGACTGCGGCCATCCCGGTCATGGCCACTGCCGGCCCGACGCTTGGATATATGGCATGGCAGCCCATCCGGCCGGGCCTGATGCTCATCGAGCAGATCGCTCCGGTCGGCATTGCCGGCATCGTCGTGGCGATGGGCGTGGTGATTTTCCTGGGCCTCGGCCTGCGCAAGACAACCCTCGACCTGTCCGAGAGCCGCCTGGCACTGATGCGCCACCGCGATCAGCTCGAAGAGAGCGTCAGGCTCCGGACGGCGGAGATCGAGCGCCAGCGGGAGGAACTCGACAGGCTCTTGGCGCAGGAGCGGCATGTGAACGCCCTGCAGCGTCAGTTCGTCACCATGGCGTCCCATGAGTTCCGCACACCGCTTGCGATCATCGATGCCGCGGCACAGCGCCTGTCGCGCACCAAAACCAATCAGAAGCCCGAATATGTGGAAGAAAAATCGGCCCAGATCCGCTCCGCCGTGCTGCGCATGGTGGACCTGATGGAGAGCATCCTGTCGGCGGGCCGGCTGGAGACCGGCAAGACGACACTGAAGCCGGAACGCCTCTCGCTGGCGGAGATCATCGAAGCCTGCTGTGCCCGACAGATGGATGTTCGCAAATCCCACACGATTCACCGGGACCTTTCGCATCTGCCGCAAACGATCCTTGCCGACCGCACCACGATCGAACAGGTCTTCACCAACCTGCTTTCGAATGCCGTCAAATATGCTCCCCACGCGCCGGACATCCATATCCGGACCTCGACGAAGAACGGCATGTCCTATGTGTCCATCCAGGATGCCGGCATCGGCATGGATGCCGAGGACCTGCCAAAACTTTTCCAGCCCTATTACCGGGCCCGCAGCGCGACCGGCATCGCCGGCACCGGCATCGGCCTCAACCTCGTCAAGCAGATCGTCGACCTGCATGGCGGTTCGATCTCCGTCGAAAGCGTGCTCGGCCGGGGAACAACATTCACGGTGGCGCTCCCGAACAAGGGACCGCTGGCAAATCTCATCAAACGTGCAGCTTAGGGAATAGCAGGATGATTACCGTACTATGCATCGACGACGAAGCGGATATCCGCCAGCTCATCGTCGAGGAACTGGCGGACGCCGGATTTGCAACTCTGGAGGCGGCCAACGGGCAGGAGGGTCTCGAAGCCATCCTGGCGTATTGGCCGGACATCGTCATCTGCGACATTTCGATGCCCGTCATGGACGGTCATCAGCTCCTGGCAGAAATCCAGATGAACCATGCCGAACTCTTCAACATCCCCTTCATCCTGCTGTCGGCCTTGACAGACAAGGACAATGTGTTGACGGGCCTGCGGGCAGGGGCGGCTGACTATCTGACCAAACCGATCGATTTCGATCTTCTGCTGGCAAAGCTCGCCGGCTGCATCGCCCGCCTCGAAAACGACCGGGCCGTCGGCCGGGCGCTCTGATTTCACGGCAAGGCGGCGTTGACCAGCCTGCAGCGGGCGTCGAGCCTATCGATGCACCGCTGTGGGTCTCGCCGTGTTTTGAGCTTGCGGCGATTTTCCGGACGAGGCTTCCGCCAGCGCCGAGGCTTTTGTCACTCACCCTTGGAGGGTTCGTCGCGTTCGCGAAGATTGCGGGCGACGAGGCGACAGAGGTCGCGGAGTTGCTGGTAGCTCTCTTGCGGCAGGAACGAAAACACTTCGCGCTCGACGGCGTCGGCGGCCGCATCGCAGGCCTTGATCATCCGCTTGCCTTCGGTCGTCAGGCTCATGCGCAGGATGCGGCGGTTGGCCGGATCTTCCTTGCGGGTGATGAGATTGCGGCGCTGCAGCCCGCCGATCAGCTCGTTCATCGTCTGCGGCGTCACGAAGAAACGGCGCGACAGTTCGGCCGAGGAGAGGCCTTCGCGGCTGCCGATCACGCTCAGCACCGTATACTGGATACCAGTCATCTGCAGCGCCGACAGTGCGGCCTCCAGCCGGCTGCGCACGGCATGATTTGCCTGGTTCAGGAAGTAGATTGCCCGGGGCTGCTGCATCACCCAGTCGCTGGTGCTTGCTTCTTCGGGCTTCATGTCTTCAGCCATCACGATGCGGCGACCTTCTACAAAACGGTTATATGAGCGGGGTAGCGGAGAAAATGCAGCCGCACAAGCCGGGTTGCACGAAACCCTCAACTTACTGAGGCGCCAAGTCGCATCGACAGGGATCTGGCAGCGTGCAGCGTGGCGGTCAGCGGCAGGCCCGAAGGCGTAATATCGAAGCCATCCTGGCGGCCGAGTACGGTGATGACCGCTTTCAGGTGCGCCCGGTGATCGAAGACGGGAGCGGCAACGGCTGAGAAATCCGGAACCGTGGACGGCAGCGTTGCGGCATAACCTTCGCGGCGAACATCCGAGAGTTCGGTTATGAAACGCGCGGCCGAGGCCTCCGCTTCGCCATCCTGTTGCATCATGGCGCGCAGGTGGTGTTCCCATTCGGCGTTCGGCAGGTTGGCCATGAAGACCCGCCCGGTCGCGGTCGGCCACAGCCGCACCAGTGATCCGACCTTGATCTCGTAGACGCTGTCGGAGCGGCCCTCGATCTTGTCGACCACGACAGGCGCATCGCCGTTCCAAACCGCCAGCGTCACCGTCTCGCCGAGTTCGGCGGCAAGCTGCGAGATCGTCGCGCGTGCAAGGCTGAGAAAATCGGTGCGCGAAAGCGAGGCAAGTCCGAGTTGTAGCGCCGAATCGCCGAGATCGTAAAGGCCGGACAGCCGGTCCTGAGCGGCAAAACCGGTGCGCACCAGGCTGACCAGATAACCATGCGCCATGCTGGGCGTCATCCCGGCAGCCGCTGCGATATCGTTCAGCCGCAACGCACGGCCGGCATGCTGGATCGCCGTCAGCACCTTCAGGCCCTTTTCAAGCGACTGGATGCCGGCGCCCTTGGTTTCCGGGCCCTTGCCTGCCGCTTTCTGCTTTACCGACGCGTCCATGACCTCTCCGCTTGACGTGCTCATTCATCTTTATACAATATAACTGAATGATTTCAAGAATATTGAAATCGGCGCGAAGGATAGGGAGGAGACCTTGGCGGAATATCTGGTTTGTTCGGAGGAAGAGATCGCCGATGGCGGCCGCAAGGTCGTCGCCTGCGGGGAGCGGGAAATCGGCATTTTTCGGGTAAAAGGCGCGCTGCATGCCTGGCACAACATGTGCCCGCATCGTCAGGGCCCGATCTGTCAGGGCCGCATCTATCCTCAAGTCATCGAACCCGTCGATGAAAGGCAGGAGGTGCGGACGCTTCAATACAATGAAGAGAACATGCACGTCGCCTGTCCGTGGCATGGCTGGGAATTCAACCTGGAGACAGGCCGCAATGCCGGGCCGGCCAAATACCGCCTTCACCGCGCCGAACTGGCGATCCGGGAGGGGCAGATCTATGTCGTCCTCTGAGCCCACATTACGCAACGACCCCTATGGCTGGATCGAGGACGCTACCGCCGAGATCGAGAAGGCGACGGCCGAACTGCTGGAAAACGGCGAGGCATCGCGCGTCTCGGATGAAGCAGTCGCCCGGATGATGACGGCGGCGATCCGGCTTTACGTCGCCAAGAGCGACGGCGAGGAACGCACGTTCCGACCGCTGACCGGCACCCGCGACGAAACGGTGACCGCCACCGAGGCACTCTCCGCCGTTTCGGAAATCCTACGCGCCCTGCATCTCGGGCCGATGGAACTGGCGCTCTGGTATCGGCGCCGACCGGATGAACTCTGAGGCATAAATCCACTCTTTCGCCTGAGGAGAGCGAACATGGATATTTCCAACAAGGATCGCGCCCGCGAGTTGCCGGTGCAGCAGATCGACGTCTTCACCGATACGCGCGACATCCTTGCGCATGCCAACAAGGCGGCCAGGAAGCGCGGTTTCGAGGACTGGCTGATCTGCGACGTGGACGCCCACCACACCGAGACGATTTCCTGGCACGAACTGGTGCAATATATCGAGGACCCCGTCATCCGCCATCAGGCGATGCTCTTCCACGACGAGAAGATGGGCACCGCCTCCTACGGTTTGAACGGCGACATGGGCCTGAAATACCAGGATGTCGGCGGCCGCATTCCGCACCAGGCGGGCATTCGCGAAAAGGTCGATGACGGCGTGCATCGTGACGTGACGCTGTCTCGCCGGGCGATGAGCGCACTCGGCGTCGACTATATGGTGCTGTTTCCAACGCCGATGCTGACGCTCGGGCTGCATCCGCAGCCGGAAATGGAAGTCTATCTCGGCCGCGCCTATAACCGCTGGCTGATCGACAAGGTGCTCTCCAAGGACGACCGGCTGAAGACGCTCGCCTATCTGCCGTTCAACGTACCCAAGGAAGCGGAACGCACCATCGAGGAATTTTCCGGCCAGCCGGGTGTCATCGGTTTCTGCGTGCCCTCCACCCGCCATAAGCCGGTGCACCACAACGATTACATGCGCGTCTATGCCATGCTCGAGGAGCGCAACCTGCCGATCGCGTTCCATGCCGCCTATCACTGGCAGGACCAGTCGCTGTCGACCATCAACCGCTTCCTCGGCATGCACGCGCTTGGCTTCGTCTGGTGCAATATGGTGCACATGACCAACTGGATCCTGAACGGCATTCCGGAGCGTTTTCCGAAATTGAAAAGCATCTGGGTGGAGAGCGGGCTCGCCTGGATACCCTTCCTGATGCAGCGGCTCGATGACCAGTACCTGATGCGACCTTCCGAGGCGCCGCAGCTGAAAAAGCTGCCGAGCGAATATATGCGGGAAAACTGCTGGTACACGACCCAGCCGATGGAAACGGTCAACATGAAGGCGCTGCAGCTGACGCTGGAGATGATCAACGCCGAGAGCCAGCTCCTGTTTGCATCCGACTGGCCGCATTTCGATTTCGACCTGCCGCAGGAAATCTACGACCTGCCATTCCTGAGCGAACAGGCGAAGCGGAATATCCTCGGGCTGAATGCGGCGAAGTTGTTCAACCTGGACCCGATGCCGCGCAAGACCTTGTGATCTCAGATTCTGCGGCAGGCGGGTACACCCCCTCATCCGCCTGCCGGCACCTTCTCCCCAAGGGGAGAAGAGGTATGCCGTGCCGTCGCTATTCCTTCCTCTCCCCTCGGGGAGAGGGTGGCCGAGCGTAGCGGAGGCCGGGTGAGGGCACACGATAGAGAGAGGCAGTCTCACATGACCATCACCGGAGGCGATTCCATCGTCGCTTCACTGCGCGCCCACGATGTGG
The DNA here is from genome assembly GCF_002968675.1 of Neorhizobium sp. T25_13. Taxonomy (NCBI): domain Bacteria; kingdom Pseudomonadati; phylum Pseudomonadota; class Alphaproteobacteria; order Hyphomicrobiales; family Rhizobiaceae; genus Neorhizobium; species Neorhizobium sp. T25_13. The sequence continues at coordinate 148,305 of NZ_PVBI01000001.1, read as the reverse complement.
ATACCGTCTTCGGCATACCGGGTGCCCAACTCTATGGCCTGTTCGATGCCTTTCAGCGCGACGGCATGCGGGTGATCACGCCGCGGCACGAGCAGACATGCGCCTATATGGCGTTCGGTTACGCCCGAGCCTCGGGCAATCCCGGTGTCTATTCCGTCGTGCCCGGCCCGGGCGTGCTCAACACGGGCGCTGCGCTGCTGACCGCGTGGGGCTGCAACGAGCCGGTTCTGTGCCTGACCGGGCAGGTACCGACCGCGTTTCTCGGCAAGGGTCGCGGCCATCTGCACGAGATGCGCGACCAGCGCGCCGTTCTCGCCGGCATCGCCAAGTCTGCCGAACGCGCCGACAAAGCAGCGGACGTTTCCGCCGCTATCGCCCACGCGTTTCGCGAGATGCGCTCGCTGAAACCCGGCCCGGCGACGGTGGAAATGCCCTGGGAACAGTTCGTGGCGGAGGGTGAATTCGAGATCGCCCGGCCGCTCGAAAACCATCCGGATCCAATAGCCGACGTGGCGATCGGTGAGGCGGCTGCTATGATCGGCAGGGCGGAGCGGCCGATGATCTTCGTTGGGCCCGGCGCATTCGAGGCCCGTGACGAGGTGCTGCGGCTTGCTGAAATGCTGCACGCGCCGGTGGTCGGCTTTCGCTCCGGGCGCGGCGTGGTCTCCAACCGCCACGAACTCGGCCTCACCATTGCCGAAGCGCGAAAGCTCTGGCCGGTGGTCGATTGCGTCATTGGCATCGGCACCCGGCTCGAGGTGCCGAGCTGGCGTTGGAAGCCGAGAGCCGAAGTGCCGGTGGTGCGGCTGGAAATCGATGCGGAGGAACTGACCCGCACGCCGGAGGCCCTCGGCGTACTCGGCCGGGCGAAGACCTCCCTCACAGCGCTGCTTGACGAGCTCAAACCGCGGACGCTCTCCAACGACTGGCAGAAAGCGATCCGAAAGGCGCGCGTGGAAACGGCGCAAGCCATCCAGGAAATCTCGCCGCATTACGAATATCTGCAGGCGATCCGCGCAGCCCTTCCGGACGACGGCATCCTCGTCGAAGAGGTCTGCCAGTCCGGTTTCGCCTCCTGGTACTGCTATCCGGTCTACGAACCACGCACCTTCATCTCGACCGGCTTCCAGGGCACACTCGGCTTCGGCTTTCCGACCGCGCTTGGCGTCAAGGTTGCCCGGCCGGACGTGCCGGTCGTATCGATCGCGGGCGATGGCGGCTTCATGTTCGCCGCCCAGGAGCTGGCGACCGCCGCTCAATACGGCATCGACGTCATCACCGTCGTTTTCAACAATTCCGCCTTCGGCAACGTGAAGCGCGACCAGAGCGAAGCTTTCGGCGGACGGCTGATCGGCTCGGAGCTCAAGAACCCGGATTTCGACAAGCTCGCCACCGCCTTCCATGTGGATTTCGCCCGAGTGAGTGCGCCGGAGGATCTCCGCACCGCAATCGAGACCGCCATCGCCCGCGGCGGCCCGTGGCTGATCGAAGTGCCGCTGTCGATAGAAAACGAAGTCAGCCCCTGGAAATTCATTCATGGCTGATCCGTCGATGACGAATTCCGTTCGACATCGACGAAAATGCCTATCGTCATGGCAGGGAGCCGTATAAAGTCGGACACCAGAATTCGAGCCGGGGAGGGCATCGTTTCCGTGACATCAGACCAGAAAACCATGCGTATCGTTGTGCTGACGGCGGTTCTGCCGGCTTCGGTAGTCTCGACGCTCGAAGGCATGGGCGGGCGGCAAATGTCGGTCGCGGACGTCGCTGCAGGCGGCGAGATGCCGGGCGTGCAGGTGCTGGTCACCGATCCCGGCGTCGGCGCCAACGCGGATATTCTCGCAAAATTCCCCGACCTGAAGCTGGTCGCCTGTTACGGTATCGGCATCGACTCGATCCATATGCCGACCATCAAGGCGCGCGGCATCGGCATTTCCAATACGCCGGGCCTGTTGACGGAGGATGTCGCCGACCTCGCCATGGCGCTGATGCTGGCTTCTGCCCGCGATATCGTGCCCCAGACCCAATATGTCCGCGACGGCCGATGGACGACGATCGCGGCAAAGGTCCCGCTCGGCCGCTCACTCAAGAACAAAGCGATCGGCATTGTCGGACTCGGCAATATTGGCGCGGCGATTGCGGAACGGGCCGCCGCTTTCCGCATGCGGGTTTCGTATCATGGGCCGCGGCAGAAACCTGTCCCTTATGCCTACATGCCGGATCTCGTCGCGATGGCGAAGGAGAGCGATTTCCTCGTCGTCGCCAGCCGCGGCGGCGAGGACACCAGGAAAATCGTCAACCGCGAAGTGCTGGAGGCGCTCGGACCTCAGGGCACGCTGGTCAACGTCTCGCGCGGTTCAATTGTCGACGAGGCGGCGCTTGTGGAGGCGCTCAGGACCGGCAAGCTCGGCTTTGCGGCGCTGGACGTGTTTGCCAACGAGCCGAGGGTTTCGGAAAAGCTGCTGTGGATGCCGAATGTCATCATGACGCCGCACCAGGGCAGCGCGACTGCGGAAACCCGCCTCGCCATGGCCCTTTTGCTGATCGAGAATGTCCAAGCGTTTTTCAAGGGGACGCCGCTGCCGACGCCGGTGGTCCCGATCGCGATCTGGGCTTTTGAACTGTAGGGAGGAATTCAAATGGCATTTCAACGTCACGTCATCGGACTGGCAGGACAGGACCGATCCGGCGAAGTCATTACCGAGTTCGACCGCGCCTCGGTCACCGACGAGGAATGGGCCGTCCGCGTCGATCTCGCCGCCGCCTATCGTCTCGCAGCACTCCACGGCTGGGACGACCTCATCTACACACATATCTCGGCCCGCGTGCCAGGCACGGACAATCACTTCCTGATCAACCCGTTCGGGCTCGCCTTCGACGAGATCAAGGCGAGCAACCTCGTCAAGATCGACCACGAGGCGAAGATCATCGGCAAGTCGGACTACCCGGTGAACGGTGCCGGTTTCGTCATCCACCACGCCGTGCACAAGGCGCGCCACGAGCTCAACTGCGTCATGCACCTGCATACCGAGGCAGGCATGGCGCTTTCCATGCTCGATTGCGGCCTGCTGCCGCTCTCCCAGCATTCGATGTTCTTCTACAACCGCGTCGGCTATCACGGCTACGAGGGCCTGGCCCTCAACATGGAAGAGCAGGAAAGGCTGATCCACGATCTCGGCCCGCACAAGAACATGATCCTCAAGAACCACGGCACGCTGACATCGGGCGAAAGTGTCGGCGAGGCGTTCGTGTGGACCTTCTGGCTGGAGAAAGCCGCCCGCGCCCAGCTCGCCGCCATGGCCGCCCAGCCGCAGGGTCTCACCGTTCCGGCAGAAAAGATCGCCGAGCTAACCGCGCATATGTACGAGATGTCGCCGGCAAAGCCGGGACTGAAGGAATGGCCGGCGATGCTGCGCAAGCTGGATCGGATCGATCCGAGCTATCGCGACTGACATCTGAAATGACCGCTTACCGGGAACTGGCGGGCTTTCCTCTCATTCTCCGCAACGAAAAAGCCGGCGTTTCCGCCGGCTTTTTATTTGCTTCAGCAGGTCTTACTGCTGCGGGATCTGGGCGATCGCCACGTAGTCCTTCCACTCCGCGATCGTCTTGATCATCAGAGCCTGGGCTTCGGCCGGGGTGGAGATGTAGGGGTCGCCACCCTGGTCGGCCAGGAACTTCTGGGTTTCCGGCGCCTGCAGGACGGTATTGAACCAGCCGTTGATCTTGGTGGTGATGTCTTCCGGCGTGCCCTTGGCAACCATGGCACCCCACCAGCCGAGCTGGTCGACGTCAAAGCCCTGTTCCTTCAGGGTCGGAATGTTCGGAGCGCCCTTCATGCGTTCCGGCGAGCCGACGCCGAGAAGACGGAAGCGGCCTTCGCGCTGCTGGGCGAGGGCAAAGACCGGATCGTAGGAGCCGAAGTCCATTGCGCCGCTGGTCATGTCGTTGAGCGAGTCGGCGGCGGTCTTGTACTGGACCGAAACGGTCTCAAGGCCGGCTTTCTGCTTGTAGACCTCGGCCATGACCTTGCCCGAAGTGGCGTTGACGGCATAGGAGCCACCGTCGCCCTTTTCCTTCATGGCGGCGGTCAGTTCCTTCAGGTCCTTGTAGGGCGCGTCCTTGGCGACGGCGATCATGAAGGCCTGCTTGTTGATGGTGGCAATCGTCATCAGGTCCTTGCCGACGTCGATCGGCGGCTTCTTCATGATCCACATGTTGCCGGCGATCGAGTTGCCGGAATGGACGAAGATCGTGTAGCCGTCCGGCTTGGAGCGCGACGTGTATTCAGCGGCGATGTTGCTGAGCGCGCCCGGCTTGTTTTCGACGATGATCGTGGCGCCGGCGACCTTGGACACCTTGTCCGCGAAATAGCGGACGAGAACGTCGGCGCCGGAGCCGGCCGGGAAGGCGCAGACGAAGGTTATCGTCTGCTCCGGATAAGCGGCCTGGGCGGGGGTAACGTTTGCAATCTGTGCGACCGCCAGCATCGCCATGGCGGCGGTGGCTTGCGCGATCTTCTTAAGCCATTTTGTCACTTTTCATCTCCTATGGCGGTTCGTAAGGGTCCCTGCGAAAGAACCTGCCGCACTATGGCGAGAGGGTCTTTCGAATCGGTTGATTAATTTTGCGGAATCTTGGCCATGGCCACATACGTCTTCCACTCCTCGACGGTCTTGGCGAGCAGTGCCTGACCCTCGTCTGGAGTGCCGACATAGACGTCACCGCCGAATTTCGCGAGGAAGGCGACGGTATCGGGTTGGGCCAGGACTTCGTTGAACAGCGCGTTGATCTTGTCGACCACCGGCTTCGGCGTCGCCTTCGGAACGAAGGAACCCCACCAGCCGAGCTGGTCTATGTCATAGCCCTGTTCCTTGGCGGTCGGGATGTTGGGCAGCGACTTCAGCCGGATCGGCGAACCGGTTGCGAGGATCCGGACACGCTTCTCGTTGGCCTGCGACAGGGAGAAAACCGGATCGTGGACGCCGTAGTCGAGAGAGCCGCTCAGCATGTCGTTGAGCGAATCCTTGGCGTCCTTGAACGAGACTTCGACCGGATCGACGCCAGCGACCTGCTTGTAGATTTCGCCGAGAACCTTGCCGGATGTCGCAGCCGTTGCGTAGCTGGCGTTGTTGCCCTTTTCCTTCAGCACCTTGGTCAGCTCCTTCATGTCCTTGATCGGGCTGTCGTAAGCCACGACGAACATGAAGGCCTGCTTGTTGATGAAGGAGGTGGTCTGCAGCTCCTTGACGACGTCGATCGGCGGCGCCTTGAACAGCGACATGTTGGCCGCCGTCGAGGTGCCGGAATGGACGTAGATCGAATATCCGTCCGGCTTGGCGCGGGCGGTGTACATGGCGGCGATGTTGCCGGCGGCCCCCGGCTTGTTTTCGACGATCACCGTCTGGCCGGCGACCTTGGCGAACTTGTCGGCAAAGAAGCGGACCAGGACGTCGGCGCCGGAGCCGGCCGGGAAGGCGCAGACGAACGTGATCTGGCCGTTCGGATAAGCACCCTGCGCGAACGCACCAAAGGGTGCGAGCGCGGCGGCCGCGGCAGTCGCCATCATCAGGTTTCTGCGTGAGATTTCAGTGGTCATCGGTACAAGTTCCTCCCTTGAACGCCCCAGTCATTCCCGTAGCAAGCTTCCGTGAAGCCCGTTGAACAAGCCTCAGTTTTGCGGGATCTTCGCCAACGCCACATAGGCACGCCACTCCTCGACGGTCTTTGCAAGAAGCTCGTCGACCTCCTTCGGCGTTCCTTTGAAGACGTCCCCACCGAACTTGTTCAGGAAGGCTTCCGTTTCCGGCTGGTCAAGCACGTCCCGGAACAGTGCGTTCAGCTTCAGAACGACATCGTCCGGCGTCTTGGCCGGCACGAACACACCCCACCATCCAAGCTGGTCGACATTGAGGCCATATTCCTTGATGGCCGGAATCTCGGGCGTCGATTTCATGCGCTGCGGCGAGCCGACCGCGAGCAACCGCAGGCGCCCCTCGCGCTGCTGGCTGAGCGCGAAGACCGGGTCGAGCGCCGCGAAATCCAGCTGGCCGCTGGTGATATCGTTCAGGGAATCCGGACCGGTCTTGTAGGCGACTTCGGTCGCCGAGACGCCTGCCAGCTGCAGGTAGACTTCAGCGAGAACCTTGCCCGAGGTCGCGGTCGAGCCATAGGTGGCATCGCCAGCCTTGGCCTTCAGATGCTCGGTGAGCTGCTTCATGTCCTTGATCGGGCTGTCCGCCGCGACCGCGATCATGAAGGGCTGCTTGTTGATGAACTGAACCCCTCGCAGCGCCTTGGTGACGTCGATCGCGGGTTTCTTGAACAGCGACATGTTGGCCGCGGTCGAGGTGCCCGAATGGACGTAGACGGTATAACCGTCCGGCTTGGCGCGGCTGACATATTCGGCGGCGATATTGCCGTTGGCGCCCGGCTTGTTCTCGACGATCACCGTCTGCTTTGAAACGACCGCCACCTTTTCGGAGAAGAAGCGGACGAGAACGTCGGCGCCGCTGCCGGCCGGAAAGGCGCATACGAAGGTGATCGTACCGTTGGGATAGCTGGATTGTGCGAACGAGACACCGGGGAGAACGGCGGCCATCGTGGCCGCCGCAATCAAGGTGCGTCTTGTCAGTTTCAAATGTTGTTCAGTCATTGGCTCCTCCTCCAAAAAACCGTTGCAGAACGTCCGTTATTCCTCCTGGAACGCCTCCTCGCGTGTCTTTCGGAACTGCGGGAAGATGATCAGGCAAAGCATCAGGACCGTCGCCACGAGAAGCGTGGCCGAGATCGGACGGTCGATGAAGATCGTCGGATCGCCGCGCGAGATGACCAGCGAACGGCGCAGGTTTTCCTCCATCAGCGGGCCGAGAATGAAGCCGAGCACCATGGGCGCGGGCTCGCAGCCGAGCTTGAAGAGGATGTAGCCGAAGACCGTGAAGACGATCATCAGAACCATCATGAACGGTTCGGTGCTCGTCGAGTAGACGCCGATTGCGCAAAACAGCAGGATCGCCGGGTAGAGCAGGCGGTAGGGAACCGACAGAAGCTTCACCCAGATGCCGATCATCGGCAGGTTGATGACGACGAGCATCAGGTTGCCGATCCACATCGAAGCGACCATGCCCCAGAAGAGGTCCGGACGGGTGGTCATGACCGCCGCACCCGGCTGGATGCCCTGGATGATCATTGCGCCCATCATGATCGCCATGATCGGGTTCGACGGAATGCCGAGCGTCAGGAGCGGGATGAACGAGGTCTGGGCAGCAGCGTTGTTGGCCGCTTCCGGACCCGCGACGCCTTCGACCGCCCCGGTGCCGAACTTGCGCGGGTTCTTCGAGATCTTCTTTTCGAGCGTATAGCTGGCGAAGGAGGCAAGAACCGCGCCGCCGCCCGGCAGGATGCCGAGGAGCGAGCCGAGGCCCGTGCCGCGGAGAGCGGCCGGATAGGCTTCCTTGAATTCCTTTTTGGTCGGCCACATGTCACGCATGCGGGTGCTGATCGCTTCGCGCGGCGGCGGCGGATTCTCGAGGTTGCGGATGATTTCCACGATGCCGAAGAGGCCGAGAACCAGCGGCAGGAAGTCGATGCCTTCCCACAGGCCCGAAAGGCCGAAGGTATAGCGGGTAAGACCCGTGTTGATGTCGGTGCCGACAAGGCCGAGCAGCAGGCCGATCAAGACCATGGCAACGGCCTTCAGGACCGAACCGTGCGCCAGAACGATCGCCATGGTGAGACCAAGCAGCATCAACGCGAAATAATCCGGCGAATTGAACTGCTGGGCAATCGAGGCGAGCGGCGGACCGAAGGCCGCGATGAAGACGGTGCCGATCGTGCCGGCGAAGAACGAGCCGAGAGCCGCGATCGCGAGTGCCGCACCCGCACGGCCCTTGCGGGCCATCTGATGTCCCTCGATACAGGTCACCACCGAGGAGGCTTCACCCGGCATGTTGACCAGGATCGAGGTGGTGGAGCCGCCATATTGTGCCCCGTAATAGATGCCGGCCAGCATGATCAGCGACGAAAGCGGATCGAGCCCGAACGTGATCGGCAGCAGGATCGCCAGCGCGGGAATGGGTCCGATGCCTGGAAGAACGCCGATCAGCGTGCCGAGCACGACGCCGATCAGACAGAACATCAGGTTCTCGAGCGAGCCTGCAGCCATGAAGCCGGTTGCGAGGTGTTCAAAGACTTCCATGGATTACCTGCCCCACCAGACGGGCATTGGCTGCCCAAGCGCGTATACGAAGATGATAACGACGAACGCCGCCGTGGTGACCGCGAAGACGACGGTCTCGACAGGTTTGACGTCGCGCCGTGCATAGGCGGCGAACATGATCAACAGGATCGAGGAGATCACCGCGCCGATTTCAGCGATCAGGATGCCGAATGCGGCAATCGCCAGCAGGATGAAGACGATCGGGCGGAGCTGGATACGTTCGATGGCGGGACCTTCGATCGCCAGCGACTTTACCGTGACGATCAGCCCGATCAGTGCGATCAGGCCGCAAATGATCATCGGGAAATAGCCAGGGCCCATGTTGCGGGCGGAACCGAAGGTGAGGTCCGACCCGACATAGAGGCCGACCGCGCCGAAAAGGATGAACAAGATGCCCGCGCCGAAATCCTGCGGACTTTTGATGACCATGGTTTCCTCCCTGAAAACCCGACTATGAGAACCGGTCTGGCTCCCCTTGGGCACCGGCCAAACCGTCATTATGCATGTTCCTAGGGCCGTGCCTCGAATTCGCAGCCCTGAATTCGTCTATAGGCAACTAGATTTGACTATATACAAGAGTATTTCTCTTGTCAGTCAATCGAATTCCGTAGTCTCCCCTGTCGATCAGATACCACAGCCGCCCGCCGTTTTCGATCCTATCGCATTTATATCAGGAAGCCAGATATCCCTGGTGTAATTTCGTGACATCCTTTCCTGTTTTTGATCTGTGGATTGAAACTTTCAATTGCAGCCGCCGCTCCCAAGGGCTTGTCCGAAAGCTCCGGCGGGCAGATATGAAATTGGTTTTGAACAAAGTCAATTATACTTTATCAAAAATAGTTGACAGGCGCATGCGCGTCGGGAGAGATTGGCCGCCAGGATTTCAAAGGATAAAAAAATGAAGATTTCTGTCGTGGGAGGAGGGATTGGCGGGCTGACGGCGGCATTGTCGCTGCTCCGCCAGGGGTTTGACGTCGACGTGTACGAACAGGCGGTCGAGCTGAAAGAGGTCGGCGCCGGCGTTCAGGTCAGCGCCAACGGCACGCGGGTACTGTTTTCGCTCGGGCTCGAAGAAGACATCATGTCGATCGCCTCACAGGCGCAGGGCAAGGAAATTCGTCTCTGGAACACCGGGCAGACCTGGAAACTGTTCGACCTCGGCCCGCTTTCCATCCAGCGTTACAGCTTCCCCTATATCACCATCCACCGCAACGACCTGCACCAGACGCTGGCAGCCGGCGTGCGTCGCATCAAGCCCGATGCGATCAAGCTGTCCAAGAAATGCGTCGGGATCACCCAGGACGACAAGGGCGCGACCATCACCTTCGCCGACGGCACCACCGCCACTTCGGATATCGTCGTCGGCGCCGATGGGGTTCATTCGAAGATCCGCGAGACGCTGTTCGGCCGCGACGACCCGAAATTCACCGGCATTGTCGCCTGGCGCGGCGTCATCCCGGTCGAGCGCCTGCCGGAACGCATGCTGCGGCCGGTCGGCACCAACTGGATCGGTCCTGGCGGCCACGTCATCCAGTACCTTCTGCGCGGCGGCAAGCTGATGAATTACGTCTCGGTCGTCGAGCGCGCCGACTGGCAGGTCGAATCCTGGTCGGTCGCGGGCACCGTGGAAGAGTGCCTTGCCGACTATGAAGGCTGGCACGAAGACATCCACACGATGATCAAGGCAATCGACGTGCCCTACAAGTGGGCGCTGATGCTGCGGCCGCCGATGGACGACTGGACCCGCGGCCGCGTGACGCTACTCGGAGACGCGTGCCATCCGACATTGCCGTTCCTTGCCCAGGGCGCGGTGATGGCGATCGAGGACGGTTTCGTGCTCGCCCGCGCGCTTGCCGAGAACAATGGCAACTACGAAGCGGCCTTCGCCGGTTACGAGGCCGCCCGCGTCGAGCGTACCGGCAAGATCGTTCGTGGTGCGGAAGGTAACCTCAGCCGCTTCCACAATGCCGCATTGAAGGATCCGAAGCTGGCCGAGGACTACGTCAATGCCGAATGGCAGGAAGACAAGGTCAAGCAACGCTACGAATGGCTGTTCACCTACGACGCCACCTCGGTGCCGGTGGTGGCGGGAACCAGGTCGCCGGAAGCGGCCGCCTGAGGCCGCGATCACATTCATTCTCGAAAGCCCGTTCGCTGGTTTGCCGGCCGAGCGGGCGAAGCATAACGGGTAGGACATCATGACCACCAAGGCGGACTGGCAGCGAATCCCGCTGATCGTCTCCTTTCCGGAGACCGCGAAATACACCGAGACCTACGGCTTTGCCGGCAATTCCGGCAGGGTCAATCTCGAGGGCCAGCTTCTGCGTGGCACCGGCGCGCCGTCGAAGACGGTCTATGTCTTCATGCATCCAACCTCGACCCTGCAGCTCCTGCCGATGCCGACGGCGCTTGCCGATGCCGGCCTGCACGTGCTTTGCGCCGCCAGCCGTTATCCGAAGAACGACACCGCTCTCATCATGGAAAAGGTGGCAATCGACCTCGGCAAGTGGCTCGATCATGCCCGTGGCGAGCTCGGTTACGAGAAGGTGGTGCTGGTCGGCTGGTCGGGCGGCGGGTCGCTGTCGCTGTTCTACCAGGCGCAGGCCGAGAACCCGACGATCACCCATACGCCGGCCGGCGACGAGGTCAACCTTGTCGAAGCGGGGCTGAAGCCTGCAGACGGCGTGATCTTCATCGCCGCTCACCTGTCGCGTGCCGAAACGCTGACCGAATGGCTCGATCCGTCGGTTCTCGACGAACTCGACCCGGATCTCCGCGACCCGGAATTCGATATCTATTCGCCGGACTGCCCGCACCAGCCACCCTATTCGGCGGAATTCATCCAGCGGTTCCGGGCCGTCCAGGTCGCCCGCAACCGCAAGATCACCCATTGGGCGCTCGACATGCTCGCGGAGCTGAAGCGCCGCGGTTCGTTCGAGCAGGAGCGCGCCTTCATCGTCCACCGCACCATGTGCGACGTGCGCTGGTTCGACGGCACCATCGACCCGAACGACCGGCCGATCGGCAAGAGCTATATGGGTGATCCGCGCACCGTCAATGTCGGGCCGGTCGGACTTGCCCGCTTCACGACGCTGCGCTCCTGGCTTTCCCAGTGGAGCTACGATCTGTCGAATGCCAAGGGGCCGATGAACGCGGCGCTGATCAAGCGCTCGCCAGTGCTGCAGATCGAGAACAATGCCGACGAGGCTGTCCCGGCGACCCACAATCCGACGATCCGGGCAGCCCTCGCCACCGAAAACAAGGAATACATGACGATCCCGCACGCGACCCACTATTACCTCGGCCAGCCGGAGCTTCTGAAGGCTTGCATCGACCGGGTGATCGACTGGAGCAAGCGGCAAGGGTTGTTGGCGTGAAACCAGTCCGGCGTTCGTCGGGAACGGGCTCCGGACCATCGGGAGGTTTGACCGTGAGCTTTAATGAAAAGCACCACCGTCCAGGCTGGATCGGTGGTGCCTCATATGCCTTGCCAACAAGGCGATCGTACTTGGCTGCGCACCCCCTCATCCGCCTGTCGGCACCTTTTCCCCGCTGGGGAGAAGAAGTATGCCGCAGCGTCTTGGGTATCCCCTCCCCTCGGGGAGAGGGGGGCAGTCCTCGTCAGAGGACTGCTTTCTCTCTCAAAGGCAGAGGCCAAGCCTCAAGCCGCAGCCGATTTCCTGGCGATCATGCCGGCCTTCTTCTGAACCCATCCCTTCATCGCGTCATGAGCTTCCGAAGCGGCCTGTTCCAGATAGCCAGGCTCTTCCGTGCGCGCGGTGATTTCGAGACGCAGGCCGTTCGGGTCGAAGAAGTAGATCGAGTTGATGAACTCGTGGTCGATGACGTCGGTCGTCTTCACGCCGGCGTCCTGCAGCCGCTTCTTGAACTTCAGGACCTCCTCGACGGAATCGACCTCCATCGCGAAGTGCTGGACCCAGTCCGGCGTGTTCGGCGAGGGAAGCGGCATGACGTTTTCGCCGAGGTCGAAGAAGGCCATGTAGGAGCCGTCGCCCATTTCGAAGAAGAAATGCGCGTAGGGCTTTTCTTCGCCCGTCGACGGCACCTTGTCGGCGGTCATGCAGTTGACCAGCGGCAGGCCAAGCAGGTCCTCGTAGAACTTGCGGGTCTCCTCGCCATCGCGGCAGGGGTAGGAAAAGTGATAGAGTTTGCGAAGCTTTGGTGCGTCAACCATGGTGGTTCCTCCATATCCAGGCTTGTTGCATTGGCCGTGATGGTAGGCCTTTGCCGACCCTCCCGTGTCCACCTTGCAGGTGGACACGCCCACCACAGATTTGTTCTCAACCTTGGAGGCGTCAATGCCTGCGCTTGATGGAGACAACGTGACCGTCATGGCCGCCCTCATGGACGAAGTCGGTGAGCCCGGCTTCCCCGAAAAATTGCTGGAGACCCTGCGCGGCATCGCCGGCACCGATTTCTGTTCCGCCTTCCAGGCCGAGGAAGACGGATCGCTCACCTATCTCTTCGCCTGCGGTTATCACTCGACCATCCCGGGCTTTGCCGAGCGCGCCTCGCTCGACTATGCCCGCCGTTACTGGCTGCGCGACCGGGTGACCCGCCAGATGCTGAACGCAGGCCCCGGACTTGCCAAGGTGCAGGTCATCCGCCAGGCCTGGAACGGCATCCGTGACCCCGAATACCGCCGCGACTGTTACGAGCGCGCCCATGTGCTCGAACGCCTGACCATCTATCACTCGGAGGAACCGCGGATCTTCGCCAGCCTCTATCGCACCCGCGAAAGCGGCCCGTTCCCGCTCTCCGCCGTCGAACGGCTGGAAGCCTCCGCGCCGCTCTTGATGGCCATGGTCGTCAAGCATGTGCGCCTCCAGGGCCGTCCGCAGACGGCGCCACTGCATCCGCCACAGCAGGAGATCGCCGGGCGGCTGCTGCAGGCAGGGTTTGCGCTTTCGGGCCGCGAGGCGGAGGTTTCCGCGGGCCTGCTGCTCGGCCGCACCCATCGGGAAATTTCCGAGAAGGTCGGGCTCGCGCTCTCGAGCATCGTCACCTACCGTCAGCGCGCCTATCGCAAGCTCGGGGTCAGCGACCGGCGCGGGCTCGAAGCGCTTTATGAAGGAATTTCGCGCGTCTAACGCATCATTTCGAGGAGGGATTTCAGATGATTTCGATCAAGGACCGTATTGCCATCGTTACTGGCGCCAGCTCGGGCATCGGCTGGGGCATCGCCAAGGCGATTGCCGCTGAGGGCGCCATCACCGTTCTTGCCGCCCGCAGCGCCGACAAGCTTGAAAAACTGGCGGCCGACATCGAGGTCGAAGGCGGCCGCGCGTTCGTCGTGCCGACCGACGTCACCGACGACGCACAGGTCGAAAAGCTGTTCGCTACGGTGAAGGAAAAATATGGCCGGCTCGACATCCTGATCAACAATGCCGGCATCGCCGACCATACGCCGGTCGAAAAGCTCACCAACGAGCGCTGGCACGAGGTGATCGGGGCAAACCTGCACTCGGTCTTCTATTGCAGCCGCGCCGCCTTCGTCATCATGCAGCAACAGAAGCGCGGCCGGATCATCAACGTGGGCAGCCTTTCGTCCAAGGTACCGCGCGGCCATACCGCGGCCTATACGGCGAGCAAGTTCGCGCTCGAAGGCCTCACCCGTTCGCTCGCCGTCGATGGCCGCGAGCACGGCATTGCGGTCTCCATGGTGCATCCGGGCTCGACGGTCAGCTCGCTGGTTCCCGGCATCACCGACAAGGTCCGGCCCGCAACCATGATGCCTCTGGATGTGGCGCGGATCGTGGTGCTGATGGCGACGCTACAGGACGACGTGAACCTCTACGAAAGCATCATCCTGCCGGTCGAAATGCCGTTCCTCGGCCGCGGTTAAGCATCGGTTCAGCACGACGTCAAACGGCTTTCTTTTCGCCAGTCCCGAGATTGAAAGCCGCTTGACGCATATTCGGGTCCCTGATATCCATTTCCCCAGTAGGGAGAATTTGCTATGGAAAACCAGACCGAATCCGCTGCCGCCGGCCAGAACAATGGCAAGTGGGGCGAATATGTTACCGTGGATTTCGACGAGGGCATCGCCTGGGTGACGCTCAACCGTCCGAAGCAGCGCAACGCCATCAACCCGGGCATCGTCTGGGAAATGAACGCGATCATGGATGCGCTGGAAGAAGACGACCGCTGCAAAGTGATGGTCGTCACCGGCGCCGGCGAATCCTTCTCGGCCGGCATGGACCTCAAGGAATATTTCCGCGCTACCGACAAGGTGCCGCCGATCCAGCGCGAACGCCTCTTCCGGGCGAACGCCGCATGGCAGTGGCGCCGGATGATGTATTTCCCGAAACCGACCATCTCCATGGTCAACGGCTGGTGTTTTGGCGGCGCCTTCCAGTTCCTGGTCGGCTGCGACTTGGCCATCGCCTCGGAAGACGCCATCTTCGGCCTTTCTGAAATCAACTGGGGCATCATCCCGGCCGGTATCGTTACCAAGTCGGTGCTGGAGACGATGAGCTTCCGCGACGCGATGTATTACATCATGACCGGGGAAACCTTCACCGGCCAGCAGGCTGCGGACATGAAACTGGTCAACAAGGCCGTTTCGCCGGACGAGCTGAAGGCTGAGACCCGCAAGCTCGCCATGACGCTGATCGGCAAGAACCCCTTCGTGCTGCGCCAGGCCAAGACCGCCTGCCGTTTCACCCGCGATCTCACCTGGGAACAGGCCGGCGAATATCTGATGGCGAAGTCCGATCAGACGGAACTCCGCGACCCGGAAAACGGCCGCAATACCGGCATGAGTCAGTTCCTGGACGAGAAATCCTTCCGCCCGGGCCTCGGTGCCTACCGTCGCGACTAAGAAGTGGCTCCCATGGCTGATACGATGACCACCACTCCCAAGACGCTCGATCCGGCCAAGCCGTTCGATCTTGACCGTCTGCTGCGCCCACGATCGATCGCGATCGTGGGCGCGTCGCCGGATCCCGCTTCGATCGGCGGCGGCGTGCTCGCCAATCTCGAACTCTTCAAATATACAGGCGACCTGCATCTCGTCAGTCGTTCGCGCGACGAGATCAACGGCCGCCCCTGCGTGAAGACCATCGGCGACCTGCCCAAGGGCGTCGACGTGGTGATCCTCATCGTGCCGCAGGTGGCAATCAAGGAATCGGTGCTCGCCTGCGTCGAGCGGGATGTGGCGGGCGTCATCGTCTACTCTTCCGGCTTCGCCGAAGCCGGCGAAGAAGGCCGTCGCCAGCAGGACGAGCTTGCCGAGATCTGCCGCAAGGCGGGCATGGCGATGCTCGGACCCAATTGCATGGGCTACACCAATTACGTCGACGGCATTCCGCTGACTTTCGAGCCGGTCGACCTGCGCGGCGTCGGCGAGCGCTCGCGCGTCGCCATCGTCGCCCAGAGCGGTGCGACGGCCGCCAATATCCGCTTCGCCATGCATTCGCGCGAAATCGCGGTTTCCTACGTCATCGCCACCGGCAATGAGGCGGTGATCGCCGCCGAGGACCTGGTCGGCTGGCTGATCGAGGACAAGGACAACGCTGTCGTCGCGGTCTATGTCGAACAGGTAAAGAACCCCCAAAAGTTCCTCGCCGTCGCGCGGCGCGCCCGCGAACTCGGCAAGCCGATCGTCATGCTGCATCCGGGCTCCAGCGAGCGCGGCAAGCAGGCGGCGCAATCGCATACCGGCGCGCTTGCCGGCGACCATGCGCTGATGCAGACGGCTGTGCGCAACGAGGCCGTTGCGCTGGTGGAGACCACCGACGAGCTGTTCGACGTCACCGCCATCCTGGCACGTTATCCGTCGCCGCCGCCGGGCGAGGCGGGCATCGTCACCAATTCCGGCGCTATCCGCGGCCTCTGCTTCGATTTCTGCGAACGCGTCGGCCTGCCGATCGCGACGCTGTCGGACGAGGTGCATGCCGAGCTTGCAACGCAAGTGCCGCCTTACGTCCATGTCGACAACCCGTTCGACATCGGCACGACCGGCTTCTCCAATCCCGGTATTTTCGGCACGTCCACGGCATCCATGCTGAAGGATCCGAATGTGGGGATCGTCTTCCTGTCGCATGCGGGCGGCTCGCCGCCGATGCAGATCAAGAAGTCGGATGCGATCATTCCGGTCGCCGCAACCGCGACAAAACCGGTCATCCTCAACATCGTCGGCGACGACTATCCGCTCGACCCGACCTTCATGAAGGCGGTGCGCGACAGCGGCATTCCGTTCTTCCGCTCGCCGGAACGCGCCATGCGCGCCATGGCGGTGGTGATGAACTATGCGGCAGCGCTCGCCGCCACCAAGGACCGGGCACCGGAAGGCGAACGGATCGCCAAACTGCCGCCCTCCGGTCTCGTGGTCGAGTATGAAGGCAAGCGCATCCTTACCGATCTCGGCATCCACATCCCGAAGGGCGCTTTGGCCAAATCCGCCGACGAAGCCGCGACGATCGCAGCCGATGTCGGTTATCCGGTCGTCATGAAGGCGCAGGCAGCCGAACTCGCCCACAAGAGCGATGTCGGCGGCGTCATCGTCAATATCCCCGACGAGCCGGCGCTGCGGGCCGCGCATGAAAAGATGTATGCCAGCATTGCCAGGCACAAGCCGGGCCTGAAGCTGGACGGCGTGCTGATCGAGGGCATGGCGCGCCAGGGGCTCGAAATGGTAGTCGGCGCCAAGCGTGATCCGCAATGGGGTCCGGTCGTGCTCGTCGGCCTCGGCGGCGTCTGGATCGAGGCTCTCGCCGATGCTCGCCTGCTGCCGGCCGATATCAGCCGCGAGCGGGCGATCGCCGAAATCCGCAAGCTGAAGGCATCGAAGCTGCTGGGACCGTTCCGCGGCCAGCCGGCGCGCGATGTCGAAGCAATCGCCGACGTGGTCGTCAAGCTCGGCACGCTGATGCGCTCGCAGCCTCAGATCGTCGAAGTCGATATCAACCCGCTCGTTGTCTATGCCGAGGGGGACGGGGCTTTGGCTCTCGACGCGCTATTCGTGGTGCAGTGAGGATAGGGGAAATTTCCCCCTCATCCGCCTGCCGGCACCTTCTCCCCGAGGGGAGAAGGCGAATTGCCGCAATGTCTCAGATCCTCCTCTCCCCAGCGGGGAGAGGGTGGCCGAGCGGAGCGGAGCGGAGGCCGGGTGAGGGGGTGCGACGCCCGCTATTTTATTTTGGCAATCACGAGGGAGGAAACCGTGATGCAGACCCAATCCTATGGTGAATTGAAGCTCTTTGTGGATGGCGAGTGGCTCGGCGCGGAAGGTCGGGTGACGGAAGACGTCATCAATCCGGCCACCGGCGAGCCGATCGGCGCCCTGCCGCATGCAACTGCGGCGGACCTCGAACGAGCCGTGGCAGCCGCCACCCGTGAATTCAAGGCATGGAAGGCCACGACCGCCTTCGACCGCGCCAAGATCATCCGCAAGGCAGCCGACATCCTGCGCGAACGGGCCAATGAAATCGGCCGGCGCATGGTGCTCGACCAGGGCAAGCCGCTCGCCGAGGCGATCCCGGAAGTCCATATCTCGGCCGACATTCTCGACTGGACCGCCGACGAGGGCCGCCGCACTTATGGCCGCATCGTGCCGTCGCGCGTGCCCGGCGCCCGCTGGATGGTCACGAGAGAGCCAGTCGGCCCGGTCGCCGGCTTCACGCCCTGGAATTTTCCGGGCGTCATCCCGGCGCGAAAAATTTCGGCCGCGCTCGCCACCGGCTGCACCATGGTCATCAAGCCCTCGGAAGAGACACCCTCGACCGTGCTCGAGATCGCCCGCGCGCTGCAGGATGCCGGCCTGCCGAACGGCGTGCTGAACGTCGTGCACGGTAAGCCGGCGGAGGTCTCCGAACACCTGATCGCTTCGGACGGCATCCGCAAGATCACCTTTACCGGCTCGACCGCCGTCGGCCAGCATCTCGCGGTTCTCGCCGCGAAAGCCGGCGTCAAGCGCGCCACGATGGAACTCGGCGGCCATGCCCCCGTGCTGATCTTCGAGGACGCCGATATCGACCACGCCATCCGCGTCATGGTGCACGCGAAATACCGCAATGCCGGCCAGGTCTGCATCTCGCCGACCCGGTTCTACGTGCATGACAGCGTCCACGACAAGTTCGTCGACGGCTTTGCCAAGGCGGCCTCGGCCTTGAAAGTCGGCGACGGTCTCGACCCGTCGAGCCAGATGGGACCGCTCGCCAACAGCCGTTGCGTGCCGGCGATGGAGCGCATGGTCGCCGATGCCGTGCAGCGTGGCGCCAAGGTAAAGGCCGGCGGCGAGCGCGGCAGCAATCGCGGCTATTTCTTCCAGCCGACCGTGCTGGCCGACGTGCCGCAGGAGGCGATCATCATGAATGACGAGCCCTTCGGCCCTGTCGCCGTCACTGCCCGCTTCACCTCCTTCGACGAGGTGATCGAACAGGCCAACCGGCTGCCCTACGGCCTTGCCTCCTATGCCTTCACCCGCTCGAGCCAGACCGCTGCGATGGTCAGCGACGCGCTCGAGGCCGGCATGGTCGGCATCAACAACAACTTCATCTCGATGGCCGAAACGCCGTTCGGCGGCGTCAAGCAGAGCGGCTACGGCTCCGAAGGCGGCACCGAGGGCATGGACGCCTATCTCGTCACCAAGATGACCAGCCTGTCATAAGGTCCCGGACCTTTTAGGAGAACATGATGACCATTGAAGCAAGCGATCTGGGCGGAGAGAACGTCAAGGTTGAATTCGAGGACGGCATTGCCTGGGTAAAACTGAACCGCCCGGACAAGCGCAATGCCATGAGCGTCGGTCTTGCCGAAGACATGATCCGAGTGCTCGACGCGCTTGAAATCGACGACCGCGCCGGCGTGATCATCCTGACCGGCGAGGGCGAAGCCTTTTCCGCCGGCATGGACCTCAAGGACTTCTTCCGCGCCACCGACGGCGTTTCCGACGTCAAGCGCATGCGCGCCTACCGCTCGACCCGCGCCTGGCAGTGGCGCCTGCTGATGCACTACGCCAAGCCGACCATCGCCATGGTCAACGGCTGGTGCTTTGGCGGTGCCTTCACCCCGCTGATCTGCTGCGATCTGGCGATCGCTTCCGAAGATGCAGTGTTCGGCCTGTCGGAAATCAACTGGGGCGTCATCCCCGGCGGCGTCGTCTCCAAGGCGATCTCGACGCTGATGAACGACCGCAAGGCGATGTATTACGTCATGACCGGCGAGAAGTTCGGCGGCAAGATGGCCGAACAGCTCGGCCTGGTGAACGAGGCGGTGCCGGCCGACAAGCTTCGCGAGCGCACCGTCGAGATCGCCCGCGTGCTCCTCGAAAAGAACCCGACCGTGCTCCGCCAGGCCCGCATGGCTTACAAGTATGTGCGCGAGATGACCTGGGAGGAGTCTGCGGAATATTTGACCGCCAAGGCCGACCAGACGACGTTCGTCGACCCGGAAAAGGGCCGCGAAAAGGGGCTGTCGCAGTTTCTTGACACGAAGACCTATCGTCCGGGGCATGGGGCGTATACGCGCGAGGAGTAGTCTCACCTCTTTTGAGGGAAGCCCCCCTCATCCGCCTGCCGGCACCTTCTCCCCGAGGGGAGAGGGTGGCCGAGCGTAGCGGAGGCCAGGTGAGGGGGCGGCACCCGCTGCCTCCAAGACTAAAACGCGAGACCCAGTCATGGACCTGAACTATTCGGACGAGCAGCTTCTGTTGAAGGAAAGCGCCGAGCGGTTCCTGAAGGATCGCTACGACTTCGAGAAGCGCAACAAGATCATCGCCTCGGAGACCGGTTTCGATGCCGGCATCTGGTCCGAGATGGCCGATCTCGGCTGGCTGGCGCTGCCGTTTGCCGAAGAGAACGGCGGGCTTGGTGGCGGCGCGGTGGAAGTCTCGCTGATCATGGAAGCGATCGGCCGCGCTTTGGTGGTGGAGCCTTATCTTGCATCTATCATTCTCGCCGGCGGGCTGGTCGAAAAGCTTGGTTCCGAAGACCAAAAAGCCGAGATTCTCGGCGGCCTGTTTGCCGGCACCTCGCGCCCGGCGCTGGCGCATGCCGAGCGCCAGACCGGTTTCGGCCTCGGCAATATCGCCGCAACTACCACGAAGAGCGGGGATGGCTACGCCATCACCGGTGAGAAGCCACTGGTTCCCGGCGGCCCCTTCGCGAATATCTTTCTGGTCTCGGCCAAGCTCGACGGATCAGTAAAATTGTTCGTCATACCTGCGGATGCCGCCGGCCTGACGCAAACCGAGGTGAAACTCGTCGATGGCAGCCGCGCCAGCGATCTCGTTCTCGACAACGTTTCCCTACCCGCGTCGGCGTTATTTAGTGCTGAGGCCGATACGCTCGCCGAAATCGAAGCGGCTTACGACCGCGTCAATGCGGCGCTTGCCTCGGAAGCGGTCGGCATCATGGATGCGCTGCTGGACGCGACCGTTGCCTATACCAAGGAACGCGTGCAGTTCGGCAAGCCGCTCGCCGCCTTCCAGGCACTTCAGCACCGCATGGCCGAGATGGCGGTGAAATGCCAGGAGGCCCGCGGTTCCGCATTGCTTGCCACGCTTTCCGTCGATGCGCCGCGCATGACGCGCATCCGCGGCGTTTCCGGCGCCCGTGCCAAGATCGGCAAGGTTTCCCGCTCCGTCGCGCAGGAGGCGATCCAGCTGCATGGAGCCATGGGCTTTTCGGAAGAAATGCCGATCGGCGCCTGGTTCCGCCGGCTTTATGCGATCGAAAACACGTTTGGCACGACCGCGGATCACCTGAAGCGCTATGGCGAGATCATCCGCGATCCTGCCATACTCTCCGGCAGCCTGCTGCGCGAACCCGGCTGAGGAGATTTCCATGGATCTGTTGATGACGGAAGAAGAGGTTCGGTTTCGCGACGAGGTTCGGACATTCCTCGACGCCCATCTGGACGAGGGCCTGAAGCGCGCCGAGCGGCTGAACCCCAGCTTCCTCGCCGACCCCGCTATCGGCCTCGAATGGCAGGCGAAGCTCAACGACAAGGGCTGGGCCGCTCCATCCTGGCCGAAACAGCATGGAGGCCCAGGCTGGACGCTCGCCGAGCGCTACATTTTCGACCAGGAATGCGAGCGCGCCGGCGAGCCGCATTTCCGCGGCGCCTCGATCAAGATGATCGCTCCGGTCATCATGCGCTACGGCAACGATGCGCAGAAGAGCTTTTACCTGCCGCGCATCCTGAGTGGCGAGGATCTCTGGGCGCAGGGTTATTCCGAACCCGGCTCCGGCTCCGACCTTGCCTCGCTGAAGACCAGGGCGGTGCTCGACGGCGATCAATATGTCGTCAACGGCTCAAAGATCTGGTCGACGCTGGCGCATCACGCCACGCGGATGTTCGCGCTGGTACGCACCGCCGACACGGGCAAAAAGCAGGAAGGCATCACCTTCATCCTGATCGACCTGAAATCGCCCGGCGTCACCGTCCGGCCGATCCGCTCGATCTGCGGCACGCATGAGTTCAACCAGGTCTTCTTCGATGATGTGAAAGTGCCGGTCTCCGACCGCATCGGCGCGGAAGGCGACGGTTGGGACATCGCAAAATACCTGCTTGAATTCGAGCGGGGCGGCGCCTTCGCCGGCGGCGTACTGCGCGCCATGCTAGCGCGCCTGCACCGGCTTTCCTCAGAACCACGGCCCGGCGGGCGAAAGATGATCGACGATCCGCTGTTCATGGCGCGCTTTGCCGAGATTGCCACGGATGTCGACGCCAATGACATGCTGGAGCTTTCGGCCATGTCCAAGGTCCAGGCGGGCGGCAATCCGGGGTCGGTGCCGTCCTCAACGATGAAGATCGAGCGCAGCCGCATCCGCCAGTCGATCGCCGAACTCGCGGCCTCGATCCTCGGGCCCGATGCGCTGCGCTTTGAAGAGCACCGACCGCTGCACGAGCTGCCGGAGGAAAGTGAGATCGACGAAGAGCGCAAGGTCGCCTCCGCCGTCTATTTCAATTCCCGCTCCCAGAGCATTTTCGGCGGCAGCAACGAGATTCAGCTGGAGATTATCGCAAAGACGCTGCTGAGATGAGCGTCTTCTGAAACCATATCCCATCCAGCGCGTTACCGGCCGAACCGATCAACCCGGAGAACGCCCGTTGGATATCATCCGCATTCTGCTCGCCTTCATCCTGCCACCGCTCGGGGTGTTCCTCCAGGTGGGGCTCGGCCTGCATTTCTGGCTGAACATCCTGCTCACTCTCTGCGGCTGGCTTCCCGGCATCGTGCATGCGCTGTGGGTGATCCTCAAGAAATAGCCGGATCAAACCCGCGTCGCCTGTGAAAGAAGCAGCCGGCTCCGGGGCTAGGCAGCGATATCGGCGATTTCGCCTGTCTGCCAGAGAATGCGCGGATCCGACATGTCGCCGCTTTCCATGTCGACCTGAACCGAATAGGCCGCGACCCCGACGAAACGGTCGGCCATGGCGCGGGCGATCTTCTCGGCCGAAGCGGCGTTCGAGGCCACGCGCATCTCGCCAGGCGTCACGTTGCCCCGAACTTTCTTGAACGGCAGCACGATGAATTTTTCTGACCTGGACATGGCGTTTCCTTCTTTGCGCCACTCTGGCGACATGCTCGCTGCGAAGTCAACAGCGGCCATTGGAAATAGCCCTGTCCCCCAAGTTGACACGAGTTTGCGCTACCCGAATAGTGGCTCCGTTGGAGCGGGTCCGCGCTGGCCGGTCGGGAATAGCTATTCCTTATGGCCACGATATTGCGGCAGGTCGTCGGTGATCTCGTGCCAC
The DNA here is from genome assembly GCF_002968675.1 of Neorhizobium sp. T25_13. Taxonomy (NCBI): domain Bacteria; kingdom Pseudomonadati; phylum Pseudomonadota; class Alphaproteobacteria; order Hyphomicrobiales; family Rhizobiaceae; genus Neorhizobium; species Neorhizobium sp. T25_13. Next base: position 125,360 of record NZ_PVBI01000001.1, on the reverse strand, counting down.
GGCGCTTTCGAACCGACGAAGATATGGTGCGTCGGCCGGATTGTCGGGGCGTCGACCAGCGTACCCATGGCCACATGCACCCAGGCAGCTTCGCGCACCAGCGAATAGAGAAGCGAACCACAGGCCCTGCAATGGGCGTTATGGGTATCGACGTCGCCGAAGATCAGCAAACCGTCGTCGCCTTTCACCATGGCAAACTTCTGCCGTTCGATGCCCGCGAAGGGCTTGAAAGCCGAGCCGGTGGTGCGGCGGCAATCCGAACAATGGCAATTGGCCGCATAAACGAAAGCGTCTTCCACTTCATAGGCGACTGCGCCGCAATAACATTTGCCGTTTAATCTCGTCATCGCCTGATCCCGCCCAGATATCAGTTGACAGGCGCAGCTCTCAGCGCCGTCGATGCAGCCGCGGCCGCTATCGCAGATTACGCGGGGCGGCAGCGGAATAAAGTCCCATCACCGAAAGTTGAAGGCAGGCTCGCGGAGGAGAGTCGCCCTCGGTCGCCTCTGTGTTACAGTTTTAAGAAATCGATAACGCAGTGATTGGATTGGCAATGCTTACAACACTCGCGATGCTCATGAGCCTTTCCGCCGCTGCCACCGCCCCCATGGTCGCGCAGCAAAAGGGAGGCGAAGTCGATGTGGAACTGGTCCTAGCGGTCGATACGTCCCGCTCCATGGACTACGAGGAAGTCCGCGTCCAGCGCGAGGGATATCTCGAGGCGCTCAAGCACAAGGAATTCATCACGGCGGTGAAGACCGGGCTGAACGGCCGCATCGCCATCAGCTATTTCGAATGGGCCGGTGACGTGGTGCCGGATTCGATCATCGACTGGACAATCATCGAAAACGAGCAGGACGCGATCAATTTTGCCGCCAAGCTCGAGGCCCGGCCCATCAATACCCAGCGCCGCACGTCGATTTCCGCCGCGATCGTCCAGGGCGCGACGATGATCGTCGCCAATTCCTATCGTGGCACGCGTCAGGTGATCGACATTTCCGGCGACGGGCCGAACAATTCCGGCAATCCGGTCGTGCCGGTCCGTGAGAAGGCCCTGGAGGCCGGCATCATCATCAACGGGCTGGCGATCATGCTGAGGCCCTCCGGCGCGGCCGGTGGGCTCGACAAATATTATGGCGACTGCGTCATCGGCGGACCTGGCTCCTTCGTACTGCCGGTTCACAAGATCGAGGATTTCGCCGTCGCCGTGCGCCGCAAGCTGGTCCTCGAGATCAGCGGGCTCACGCCGCCGGCAACCGTGCAGAAGGTGGCGGGCAACCAGCCTTCCAGCGACTGTCTGGTCGGCGAGAAGCAATGGCAGGATCTGTTCGATCGGTGATGCCTTGTCCCGGGTTCTCGTCCGGGCGGAACATTTCATCCGATTTCAGAGTTTCTTTCCGCTTATCGCAAGACGGGAGGGAGCCGGCGTTGAACGGGGCCAGGGCGGAACGGGGCAATGACGTAGGCGCAAGCCGGAGTTTTCTGATCGGTCTCGGACGGGGCGCGGCCGGCGCCATGCTGTTCGGTATCCCGATGCTGATGACAATGGAGCTCTGGCAGCTCGGCTTCTATATCGAACGCTGGCGCCTGTTGCTGCTGCTGATCGTCAATATTCCGCTTCTCATATTGCTCGCCCACCGGATCGGTTTCGAGCGCACCTCCACCCTGGCGGAAGCCTGTCGCGACGCCACCATCGCCTATGGCCTCGGCATCGTCATAGGCGCGGCGGTTCTCATCATGCTCGGGGATATCAAGCCCCACATGCCGCCCTCCGAAATGCTCGGCAAGATCGCCATACAGTCCGTGCCGGCCAGCATCGGCGCGCTGCTGGGTCGCTCCCAGCTCGGCGGACAATCGGGGAATGATGAACACGAGGACGACGGGGAGGAGGATGAGGGGCAAGGCGGTGGCGCGGTGCCTGACGAAATTTCCACCAGCTACAGCCGCGAACTCTTCCTGATGGCGGTCGGCGCCCTGTTTCTCAACCTCAACGTCGCGCCGACGGAAGAAATCATCCTGATCGCCTACAAGATGACACCCTGGCACGCGCTCGTCACCATCGGCCTGTCGATCGCCATCATGCACGGGTTCGTCTATGCGGTCGCCTTCAAGGGCACCCATGAAATTTCGAAGGAAACGCCATGGTGGCACGCCTTCTTCCGCTTCACTCTGCCAGGCTACTTGGTCGCCATGCTGATCAGCTTCTACGTGCTGTGGACCTTCGGCCGGCTCGACGATACGGCGTCGACGCAGATGCTGATGTCGGCGATCGTCCTGAGCTTCCCCGGCGCAATCGGGGCCGCTGCCGCCCGCCTCATCCTGTAACGCGTGAACCTCGATGACGACCACAGCCAACAAACGCCACACCGAAGTCAAGGAGCCACACTGGATCGAATGGGCGACCGGCATGGTTTCGGCGCTCGTCGTTGTCGCCACCATCGCTTGGGTCGCCTACCACGCATGGACGCACGACGACATGCAACCGGAACTCTCAATCGCCATCACCGAGAGGCGCCAGACCGAAGGCGGCTACCGTGTCGCCTTCGATATCGCCAACAAGGCGACGGCGACGGCTGCCGCCGTTACCGTACGGGGCGAGATTCTGGATGGCGGCAACATCGTCGAGGACGCAGACGTCACGTTCGACTACGTCCCGGCGGAATCCAAATCCTCCGGCGCCATCCTGTTTTCTCAGGATCCGGGCACCCGCGAGGTGCGGGTCCGGGCGGTCGGGTATATCGATCCGTGAGGGATCAGGAATATCACCCCGGCGTCACCCGTTCGAACAGGTGTTCATAGGATAAAACCAGCCCGTCGCCGTCGATGACAAGGTCCGCTTCGAAACCTGCCGAAAGGCCGAGGTCGACGTAGCGCACCCGGCCCGGACCCTGGCGGTCGTAGCGCTGGCTCGACCGCGCCACCGTGAGCGCTGGACCATCGATGAATGCCGTATCCAAAGTCAGGCTGGCTCCCTTTTCCTCAGCGGTCCTGCGGATCGGGAACGTGTTGCAGAATGGAGTGACCGACAGGTCCGGCTCCTCCGCGCCATCGAGATCCGGACGGGCCATGTCGTTCACCCGCCAGCCTTTGCCGACGCGTTCCAGGTGCAGCAGGCCGTAGCCTTGCGCATTCCAGCGTTCGACCGTGACCGATTGAGCACGCCAGCCTGGATCGAGCCGCCAGCGATGATCGAGGCGAAAGCCGCCCGCTTCGAGGCAGAGGACCGTCGATGTCGCGGTGACGACATCCGGTTCGACCGAAAGCTCCAGCCGTTCAAATCCCTCAATATCGGTCCGACGCCAGAAAAGTATGGATGTGCTCATGCCAGAAGCTCCTCCCAAAGGTGTCCAACTCGCCGGATTACTCCGGCACCGCCGAAATATAGCGTCTCGCGATCATCCAGCACGCCAGTGCCCAGGTCGCGCCGGCGCACCAGCCGCCGAGGACGTCGGTCGGGTAGTGGACGCCGAGATAGACACGGCTGAAACCGATGATGAATGTCAGGAAGATCGCCGCGCCGATCAGGAAGATCCGCGTCGAGCGATAGGGCTGGGCGCGCGACAGCAGCGCTCCGAGCGTCAGGTAGGTGACGGCCGACAGCATTGCATGGCCGCTTGGAAAACTGAGATCGCCGACCTCGACCAGATGCGGCACGATATCCGGCCTCGGTCGTGCCACGCCGAGCTTCAGCAACGAACTCAAAAGCCAGCCGCCGGCGATCGACAGGAACATGAAGAGCGCGATCGCCCTTTGCCGCGACAACAAGAGGAAGGCCGTTCCCATCACGGTCATCAGGGTCAGCACGGTAACCCCGCCGAGCGCCGTGATGTCTCCCATGGCATGATTGAGCCAATAGGGCCCGAGCGGCGTCGCAAGATCGGTGGCATTGCGCAGGGCGAGAAGGATCTTCTCGTCGAAGGCATGGGTCTCGCCTTCCAGAACCTCGTCGGTCAAGCGGAAGAAGACAAATAGCCCGCCTGCCAGAAAGGCGATCATCATCAAGCCGATCGGCTCGAACGTCATGACCCTTTCGACCACTCTGCGTGTGACGCGCTGATGGAATGCCATCCAAACTCCTTGCTCAATTTCAGTTCACGGCCGACCGCATCGCGCCGAGCGGCCGATCCATCGAAGGCGAAATGTCCGATCTCCACCAGTCCATATAGGGTCCGGTTTGCCGCCGCCAAAGATCGGAAGCGGTGGCATCCGGATCTCCTCGACAGATCGGGAAGAACATCCGTTCGTGATCGCGGTTCCGAAGGAGAGGGCGGTCGCATGCGATCGACGGGCTGTCGATGTCGCTTATTTCTCTTGCTCGTTCCGCAAGCGCACCGGCCAGACGCCGCGCCAGTACCGGCAAGCGGAACGGGAAAGGCTGGTACAGGCGCAGGCCGAATGGAGCCAGCTCACGCTTGGAACAATTCGGTGATAATTCGTGTGCAACGACGTGGGATCATTCTTCCGCCACATGCGTTTCCCAACGCTACCAAACCCGCTCGCATGAGTCTCAACAAGGGCGGCTGAATAATTAAAGGAGTACAGGGATGAAGAAGATTGTTGCCGTGGCGCTCGCCGCTTTGCCGGTCGTAACCAGCGCCGGAACCGCCTTTTCCGCCGATGTGATTGCCCGCCGGGATCGTGTTCCGGTCTATGAAGAACAGGACCAGCGCGGCGGTGTCCGCATCGGTTATCTCGATTGCTCGATCGGCGGCGGCGTCGGTTACGTGCTCGGTTCCGCCAAGGAAGCCGATTGCGTCTTTACGACGGCGATCGGCAGCGAGCCGCTCGACCGTTATACCGGCGTGGTGCGCAAGATGGGTGTCGATCTCGGCTTCACGACCCGCTCGCGGCTGATCTGGGCCGTCTTCGCGCCGACCGCGGGTTATCACCACGGTTCGCTCGGCGGCCTCTATCAGGGCGCGACCGCTGAGGCCACCGTTGGTGCAGGCATCGGCGCCAATATCCTCGTCGGCGGGACCGCCGGCTCGATCCACCTGCAGACGGTGAGCGTTACCGGCCAGCTCGGCCTCAACGTGGCAGCAACCGGCACGTCGGTCACCCTGACGCCAGCGGGCTGAGCATTCCACGCTTCCCCTTCCCGGAAACGGGGAGGGGACCCCATGAGGTAGACACTTTGCCAGCATGAGTTCTCTCCGGCCTCTTGCTCCACGCCGTCCACATTCATACCTTAAAGGGACGGTATGGTTGACCTTTGCAGACCCTTGCGGGGTTCCGGACCGCGTATTGCCTCATCAGGATTTGCATCATGGATCTCGAGAAAAGTTTACGGTCGGTCGTGGCCGTGCGTGCTTCCATTCCGGACAATGCCTTTACGGCCAACACCCTCGGCACCCGCCGGGAAGGTGGCGGCGTGGTGATCCGCGAAAACGGATTGGTGCTGACGATCGGGTATCTGATTACCGAAGCAGAAGATGTCTGGCTGACGCGCCAGGATGGCCGCGTCGTGCCGGCTCATGCACTGGCCTATGACCAGGAAAGCGGCTTCGGCCTCGTGCAGGCCATGGCGCCGCTGGATCTGCCGGCGCTTCAGATCGGCGATTCTGCAACCGCGACGCTCGGCGATCCGGTCATCTTCGCCGATGGCGAGGGAGAATATGTGCGCGGCAATATCGTCGCCAAGCAGGAATTCGCGGGGTATTGGGAATATCTGCTGGATGAGGCGATCTTCATCGCACCCGCCCACCCCTCCTGGGGCGGGGCGGCGCTGATCGATACGGAAGGCAAGCTGCTTGGGGTCGGATCGCTGCGCCTGCAGATGAGCCGCGGCGGCGAGATCGCCGACATCAACATGGTCGTGCCGGTCAACCTTCTGAAGCCTATCCTCGACGATCTCCTCAATCGCGGCGAATTCAACCGCCCGCCACGCCCGTGGCTCGGTGCCATGTCGGCGGAAAGCAATGGCGAGGTGGTGGTCATGAGCGTCACCGAAAACGGTCCGGCCGCAAAGGCAGGCCTGAAGCGCGGCGACGTGATTTCGGAAATCCGCGACGGCGAGGTCGACGGGCTCGCGGACTTCTATCGCAAGATCTGGGACAGCGGGCCGCCCGGCGCCGAAATCCCGATGCGGATTTTGCGTGATGGACGGGAGGCCTGGCTCAGAGTGAAGTCGGCAGACCGGAATGATTTCTTGAGGAAACCGCAGTTGCAGTAATTACCGCAATTTGGCGGGGAGAGGGCTGCGACGCCGGTTTCAAACGGCTATCTCAACAAGATCGCCCGGAAATCATTGACGTTGGTGCCGGTTGGGCCCGTTTCGAATATGTCGCCAATCGCGGCAAATCCTGAAAAGCTGTCATTCCCATCGAGCAGTTTACGCCCGTCGAGCCCTGCGGCCCGCAGCCGTCTCGCCGTTGTGCCGTCCGCGAAAGCGCCGGCATTGGTTTCGGAGCCGTCGATGCCATCCGTATCGGCGGCCAGGGCGGTGATCGCGTGGCCGTCGATCGCCAGCGCCAGAGCCAGCGCGAATTCGCCGTTGCGGCCGCCCTTGCCGCCTTTCGCCCGTAGCGTCACCGTGGTCTCCCCACCGGACAGCAGAACCGCCGGCTTTGCGAACGGCCGGTCGCGGAGCGACACCTCGCGCGCAAGGGCTGCATGCACCAGGGCGACGTCGCGCGCTTCGCCTTCCACGGAGTCGGAAAGGATATAAGGCGTCACGCCATGGGCGCGGGCGACCTCGGCGGCCGCCTCCAGCGAGACGCCGGCAGAGGCTATGACAAAATGCTCGTGGCGGGCAAAGACCGGATCGTCCGGTTCTGGGGCGTTGGCAACCGGCGAGTTCAGATGCGCGATCATCGCGGCCGGCAGCTTCAGTTTGTATTGTTCGACGATGGCGAGCGCATCCTGGCGCGTCGTGGCATCAGGAATGGTCGGACCGGAGGCGACGAAGGCGGGGTTGTCACCAGGAATATCCGAGACGATCAGGCTGACGACGCGGGCCTTGGTCGCTGCCGCAAGCCTGCCGCCCTTGATGGTCGACAGATGTTTGCGAACAACATTCATGGCCGAGATCGGCGCGCCCGAGGCAAGCAGCATCTCGTTCAACGCAATCTCGTCCTCCAGCGTCAGGCCTTCCGGCGGCGCGGGCAGCAGGGCGGAGCCACCGCCGCAGACGAGCGCTATGACGAGGTCGTTTTCGGAGAGGCCACGGATCGTCTCGACCAGCCGTTTTGCGCCGGCCAGGCCTGCGGCATCCGGTACCGGATGCGACGCCTCGAGAATCTCGATCGACTTCGTTTCGCAGCCATAACCGTAGCGGGTCACGATCACGCCGGTCAGCGGGCCGGTCCACACGCCTTCGAGCGCGGCGGCCATCTGGGCCGCACCCTTGCCGGCTCCGATGACGACGGTTCGCCCGTTTTCCGGCGGGGCGGGCAGGTGCTTCACGATGCCGGTCAACGGATCCGCAGCCTTCACGGCCGCATGAAACAGCGCCTCCAGCAGTTCCCGGTCCGTCATCGCTTTTCCTCCGCATCTCCGCCACCGGGGCTCTTTCGATCACGGCAGTCAACAGCCGTCAACCGGGCTTGATCGCCGACCGGCCTTTCAAACGGAACAAAGCGAGCGAGTGTCGGTTGTCCCACGGGCTCACCAAAATGAAGGAGCGACAATATGGGTGAACATCTGAAAGAAGCGGGTTACCCAGGCCAGATCGACATCGGCGGCGACAGGTCTCCCGTGACTTACAAACTGAAGGCCAGCAAGGAAGACGACGGCGCGTTCCATGTGGCGGTGAGCCTCAGCGCCCCGCGCGACTGGCTGCTGAAACATGGCTTTCGCAAGGAGGCCACGCTGGTGCGGCAGGGTGGCGCTCAAACGCCGGTGCATTTTGAGGAAACGCTCAACGTCGCCGACAATATCTCGGTGACGCTGCGGGCCGACGACGCGGTGCTAGCCTCAATGGACGAATTGCGCCGCAGGTTTCCGGAGTTGCGAGCGACCTGAAATCGTCGGTCCCTGTTTGCGCGAAACAACCGCAGCGTATAGTCGCTAGCCCGGCCGATCGTTTGGCCGGGCATTTTGCGGTTGAGGCGGCGAGATCTTGGAGACAATTGAAAAGACAGCCCGATCCTGCGGAACCTGCACGCTCTGCTGCCGGCTTCCCGAAATCGCGGCACTGGACAAACCGCCGGATGCCTGGTGCCGGCACTGTTCGGAAGGGCAGGGCTGCGCAATCTATACCGATCGACCTCAGCTCTGTCGCGACTTCCTCTGTCTGTGGATGACGGATCCGAGTGTTCCAGAGGCGTGGCAGCCGCTGACATCGAAGATGCTCGTCTATGAGCAGGGGCCGCAGCTGACCATACTGGTCGATCCGGACCATCCGGATGCCTGGAAACAGGCGCCTTTTCTTTCCGATCTCGACAACTGGGCTAGAGCCGCGCAGGCGCGCGGCCACTACGTCATCCTGTTTTGCGGCGACGACGTGACGAAGATAGAGCCGGGCCTCACCGCGCCGGCATGATCTCCGTAGCGGCCTGGCGGATGGTCTGCATCAAGATCGACAGCGGCGTTGAGGGGTTGGCGTCGGCGCGGATGGTGAGGCCGACCGGGCCGCGGGTCTCGCTGGTGTCGATCGGCAGCGTCGCCAGAACTCCGTCCTCGATATCTGCGGCGACCACGCCTGTCGAGATGATCCAGATCGCGTCGCTCGACCGTACGAATGCACGCCCGAAGGCATCCGAGACGGTTTCCACCTGGGTCGGCAGGCTGGCGACGCCGTTGGCGATCAGGAACTGTTCGACCGAGGGCCGGATGATCGAGCCACGCGTCGGCATCAGCACCGGATAGTCGGCCAGGCCCTCGAATATCGATCGCTTGGCATCGAGCAGCGGGTGGCCGGCGCGGACGGTGAAGACGACCTGTTCCGAATAGAGATGTTCGAAGGACAGGCCGGTCATCTTTTCGGGCAATGCCAGACGGCCCACCACGAGGTCGAGCTCGCCAACCCGGAGCTGCTCCATCAAAACGGCATTATCTCCCGTCACGATCTTGACGCGGCTGCCGGTCTTTTCGGCGAGGAAGAGTGTCATGGCACGCGGCATCACGCGGGTGGAAACGGTCGGAAGCGCGCCGATCCGGACCGGCGGCGCGGAATCGAACAGTTCCTGCGAGACGGAATCCACGCCTTGGCGCAGTGCCGTCAGTGCCGCACCCGCATGGCGCAGGAACACCTCGCCATAACGGGTGATGCGGATGCCGCGACCGTCGCGCTCGAACATGGCGACACCCAGCGCCTCTTCGAGTTCGCGGATGGTCTTGGTGACGGCCGGCTGGCTGACATGCAGAATTTCGGCGGCCTTGACCACGCTTTTCTGGCGCGCGACCTCGACAAATGTATGCAAGTGCCGAAACTTGACTCGGGAATTGATCAAGATCAAATAACCCTGTGGTTAGGAGATCATGCTGAAATATCATTTTACCTAACCGGAAACTAGTGCAATCTATCAAAGCGGGAGGAGGCACTGATGCAGTTTGTACACATCAACGAGATTGTGATCCATTACGACATCCAGCGCGCGGGCGACGGAAAGCCGGTCGTCGTGTTCATCAATTCGCTTGGAACCGACAGCCGCATCTGGCATCACGAACTGCCCAAGCTCGCCGATGATTTTACGGTCCTCACCTATGACAAGCGCGGGCACGGGCTCTCCGGCCTTGGCAATCTGCCCTATTCGATCGCCGATCACGCGGCCGATCTTGCCGGCCTGCTCGACCACCTGCAGCTCAGCCAGGTGATCGTCTGCGGCCTTTCGGTCGGCGGGCTGATCGCCCAAAGCCTCTATGCCACCCGGCCCGACCTCGTGAAGGCGCTGATCTTTTCCAACACCGCCCACAAGATCGGCACGGCTGAAAGCTGGGCGGCCCGCATTGCCGCCGTCGAGCAGAACGGCATCGGCAGCATTCTCGACGCGATCATGGAGCGCTGGTTTACCGCGCCGTTCCGCAGGCCGGACAATGCCGCCTACCAGGCCTATTGCAATATGCTGGTGCGCCAGCCGACCTCCGGTTACAGCGGCACCTGCGCCGCGATCCGCGATGCGGATTTCACCGAGGCCGCGAAGAAGATCGCCGTGCCGGTGCTCTGCATCGTCGGCCGCGAGGACGGCTCGACACCGCCCGAACTCGTCAAGTCGTTTGCCGACCTGATCCCCGGCGCGCGTTACGAAATCATCGAGGGTGCCGCGCATATTCCCTGCGTCGAGGCGCCCGCTGCCCATGCCGCGCTGATCCGCGGTTTCATCGAACAGCTCGAGGAATAGACATGGCCGATCCTTCCGCGCCATCGGAACGTTATGCTCAGGGCATGAGGACTCGCCGTTCGGTACTGGGCGATGCCCATGTGGACCGCGCCCAGGCGAACCAGACGCCGTTCGACGGACCGTTCCAGGAAATGATCACCGAAGGCGCCTGGGGCACGGTCTGGTCGCGCCCGAACTGGACGAAGCGCGAGCGCTCGATAGTGACGATCGCGCTTCTCGCGGCGCTCGGCCATCACGACGAAGTCGCCATGCATATCCGCGCAACCGCCAATACGGGTGCGACAAAGGACGATATCTGCGAAGCCCTGATGCATGTGGCAATCTATGCCGGCGTTCCGGCGGCCAACCATGCCTTCAAGATCGCCAAAGCCACTTATGCCGAAATGGACGCGGACAAGGCCGCGGGAGAGCAAAAATGAAGAACACACCCCCAGAAACCACACCCTTTTTCGCCCGTGACCGGGAATGGCATCCGCCGGCATTCACGCCGGGCTACAAGACCTCGGTGCTGCGCTCGCCGCAGCGTGCGCTGATTTCGCTGGAAGGCACCAAGAGCGAGATCACCGGCCCGGTCTTTGGCCATAACATCCTCGGCGAGTTCGACAACGACCTGATCGTCAACTACGCCAAGCCCGGCGAGATGGCCCTCGGCGAACGCATCCTCGTCTACGGTCGCGTCATCGACGAGCGTGGCCGCGGCGTTCCGGGCGCGCTGGTGGAGTTCTGGCAGGCCAATGCCGGCGGCCGTTACCGTCACAAGAAGGAAACCTATCTCGCTCCGCTCGACCCGAATTTCGGCGGCTTCGGCCGTACGATCACCGACGAGGACGGCGGCTACGCCTTCAAGACCATCAAGCCCGGTCCCTATCCGTGGCCGAACGGCGTCAACGACTGGCGCCCGGCCCACATCCATTTCTCGGTTTTCGGCCATGGCTTTGCCCAGCGCCTGATCACCCAGATGTATTTCGAGGGCGATCCGATGATCTGGATTTGTCCCATCGTGAAGACCATTCCGGACGAGAACGCGATCAAGGGCCTGATCGCCGCGCTCGACATGCAGAACACCATCCCGCACGATATGCGGGCCTACAAATTCGATATCGTCCTGCGCGGCCGTCGCTCGACATTCTTCGAGAACCGTAAAGAGGGCAACTGAGATGGTCCAGCCGCTCACCTACTTCAAGGAATCCGCTTCGCAGACTGCGGGTCCGTATGTCCATATCGGCTGCACGCCGAACTTTTCCGGCATTACCGGCGTCTATGACACCGATCTTGGCTCCGGCCCGATGGTCAACGACCAGACCCGCGGTGAGCGCGTCACCATCCGCGGCTTCATCTATGACGGCACGATGACGCCGCTCAAGGATGCTATGATCGAGATCTGGCAGGCGGATGCCGACGGCTTTTATAATAGCCCGTCGGAAACGCGCGGCAAGGCCGACCCGAACTTCTTCGGCTGGGCCCGTCAGCCGGGCGACATGGCGACCGGCGAATTCGCCTTCGAAACGATCAAGCCCGGCAAGGTGCCGTTCCGCGACGGCCGCCTGATGGCACCGCACGTCACCTTCTGGGTCGTCGCCCGCGGCATCAATCTCGGCCTCAACACCCGCATGTACTTCTCCGACGAGGAAGAGGCCAATGCAGCGGATCCGATCCTGTCGCGCATCGAGCATCGGGTTCGGGTTCCCACCCTGATCGGCAAGCGTGACGGTAATACCGTCACCTTCAACATCTATCTTCAGGGCGAAAACGAAACCATATTCTTCGATATCTGAGATGGAAGAATCAGGGTTCGCCCAGGAGTAGATATGAGCGTCTCGGCTTTTGAGCATCCATTCCTGTCCGGTCTCGTCGGTGACGACGAGACCGGACAGCTGTTTTCGGTGAAAGCCGAGATCGACGCCATGCTGGCCTTCGAAACGGGCCTCGCCAAGGCCGAGGCCTCCTGCGGCATCATCCCGGCCGGGGCTGCGGAGCGCATTGCCGTAGCCTTGCAGACATTTGAGCCTGACATGGCCGGCTTGCGAAACGGCACCGCGCGCGACGGCGTCGTTGTCGCCGAACTCGTCAAGCAGCTTCGCGATGCCGTTAAACAGCAGGCGGGCGGCGGCGAGGCCGCCAAGCACGTGCATTTCGGCGCGACCAGCCAGGATGTCATCGACACCGCGCTCATGATTCGCCTGAAGCAGGCCTGCTCTCTGTTCATCGAGCGGCTCACCGCCCTCGAGAAGGCTTTCGATGACATCGACCAGGCATTCGGCAGCGGGAGGCTGATGGGCCATACCCGCATGCAGGCGGCGATCCCGATCACCGTTTCGGACCGTATCCGTGCCTGGAAGGAACCGTTGACCCGCCATCGCCAGCGGCTGGACTCGTTTTCCGAGACCGGTTTTGCCGTGCAGTTCGGCGGGGCGGCCGGCAGCCTCGAAAAATTAGGCGACAAGGCCGCCGAGGTGCGCAAGGCGCTGGCCTGGGAACTGTTCCTGACCGACGCGCCGCAATGGCAGAGCCAGCGCGACCGGCTGGCGGAATTTGCAAACACCCTCACAATGATTTCCGGCTCGCTCGGCAAGCTCGGCCAGGACGTGGCGCTGCTCGCGCTGATGGGCGGCGAAATGGAACTCGCCGGCGGCGGCGGCTCCTCCGCGATGGCTCACAAACAGAACCCGGTGGCCGCCGAGGTGCTGGTATCGCTTGCACGTTTCAACGCGGTACAGCTTTCCGGCATGCAGCAATCGATGGTGCATGAGCAGGAGCGCTCAGGTGCGGCCTGGACGCTCGAATGGCTGATCCTGCCGTCCATGGTGATCGCGACCGGCGCGGCACTGCGGCTCACAGCGGAACTTGCCGGCAATGTGAGATCGCTGGGCAAGGGCTGACGGCATCTGCATTGAAGGACGGGCAATTCTAGTATATTTTCGAAGAAAGATGCTAGACGCGCTCCGGAGGTCCCGATGACCCTCTCATACATGACCAGTGCCTCATTCAACCAAAACCCGAGCAAGGCCCGGCAGGCGGCAAACGAAAATCCGTTGGTCATCACCGATCACGGCAAGCCGACGCATGTGCTGCTGACCTATGCGGAATTCGAGGCCAAGTGGGCGAAGCCGAAGAGCGCACTCGATGCACTACGAGATCCGAACCCTGCAACCGATGATGATTTCGACCCTCCAAGGATGGACTTTGAGTGGCGAGAGGTCGAATTCTGAATGGCCTTCCTGTTCGATACCAATGTCGTTTCGGCTTCAAGGCGTCCGGAACGGCAGCATATGGAATTCCGCGCATGTCTGGACGGGATCGACAGCCAGGCAAGTTTTCTGTCGGCGATTACGATCATGGAGCTGCGCTTCGGCGCGCAACTGGAGCGGCATAGAAATCCGATTTTTGCAGATGATCTGGAAAAGTGGATCAACGAGGTCGTCCTTGTCGGCTATGCTGATCGCATTCTGCCTTTCGATACCATGATTGCTCTTCGTACCGGCACCCTCCCGACCCCGAATAAGCGCCCCTCTTCCGATGCAATGATAGCCGCGACAGCGCTGCATCACGGACTGACCGTCGTCACCCGCAACATCTCGGATTTCGAGCCGCTCGGCGTGCCCTGCCTCAATCCCTGGACTTTTCAAGGCTGAACCGGCCAGGCTTGCGCTCCACTACTCGGTGATCTCGACCGGATTGCCGTCGGGATCCGAGATCACCGCCTCGTAAAACCCGTCGCCGGTCATGCGCGCCGGGGAAAGAAGGATGCCCATGGCTGCCGCCTTGGTCGCCATCTCGTCGACCGCCTGCCGGCTGCCGAGCGAAATTGCCATATGTGCGTAACCGGCGCGCTCCCGCGGCGCTTCCGGCGCAATCCACGGGCCGCTCATGATCTCGATCGTCGCGCCTTCGGAAAGGGTGAGAAATTTCGAGGAGAAGCCAGCACGCCGACGGCTCTCATAGAGCGGGCTGGCGGTGGCGCCGAACATATCCTCAAAGAACGCGACGAGCCTGTCGAGTTCACTTGTCCAAAGCGCGACATGCGCAAGTTTCATAATCCATCTCCCTCATGCCAGATCCCGAACCGTTGCGGCCTGTCTTTCGTCAAACGCGGCATCGGTCCCGAGCGAAAAGACGCAACCGATGCCATCTCTGGTAGTGCCGTTAAACATATCCTCAGTATTTTCCGCAATCCTTAATCATAGCGGGCCAACAGGAATTGGCCATGACCTCAATGCAGCAATGGATCTTCCGATGACCATTAAATTGAAGCTTGTCGCCAGCGTCGTCGGCCTTGCGCTTGCACTTGCCGCAACCACGACCGTCGCCTTCATCGGAATGGATACGCTGTCGGCACGCACCCGCTCAATCGTCGAGGATCGGCTCGAGCCCGTGGCGCATATCAAGACGGTCTCCGACGCCTATGCGGTCACCATCGTCGATACCGCCCATAAGACGCGTAGCGGTGCGTTCAGCTGGGAACTGGGCGAGCAGACGGTCCGCGCGGCGCTCGTCACCGCCGACCGCGACTGGGCGGCCTATCAGGCAACCCACCTGACCGACCAGGAGAAAAGTCTCGTCCAGCGTTATCTCGGTGCTCGTACGGAAACCACAAAGGCGGTCGACGAGCTTCTGGCGATCATGGGCAAGCGTGATCAGGCGGCCCTCGATACCTATGTGACGAAGCGGCTCTACCCGGCGATCGAGCCGCTCGCCGAACCGCTGAACGCTTTGACCAAGCTGCAGCTCGATGTCGCCCACAAGAGTTTCGAGGATGGGTTGGACGACAAGGCCGCTCTCTCGGTTTGGATGACCGTGATCGGCGTGATTTCGCTGATCGTGGTCGGCTTCTCGATCCGGGTGGTGCTGTCGGGTGTCGTCGGCCCGCTGCAACGCCTGCAGGATTGCATGCGGCGCCTCGCGGGTGGCGAACTGACGCTGACCATCTTTGGCATGGACCGCAAGGATGAGATCGGCGGGATGGCGGCGGCAGTGGAGATTTTCCGCCAGGCGGCTATCGGCAACAAGCGGCTGGAAGACGAGGCGATCGAAGCCCGCAACCGGTCAGAAGGGGAGCGCATCGCTGCGCAGGAACAAGCCGAAGCCGACGCGTCCCAACGGCTCCGCGTCGCGACATCCGGCCTTGGCGGCGGCCTGCGCCGGCTCGCCGCAGGCGATCTCTCCTTCCAGCTTGACGAGACCTTCTCGGCGGACTTCGAAGCTCTGCGCCACGACTTCAACACCTCGATCGCCCAACTCGCCAGAACTTTGACACAGATCGCCGGCAGCGCCGAGGCGATCGATGGCGGAACCCAGGAGATCAGCCAGTCTGCCGGCGACCTGTCGCGCCGCTCGGAGCAGCAGGCAGCTTCGCTCGAAGAGACAGCCGCCGCACTCGATCAGATCACCGCGAATGTCAGCTCCGCATCGAAGAAGGTTGATGAGACCCGGAAGATTGCAGCGGAGGCCAATTCATCCGCCGCCCGTTCCGGAGAAGTTGTCGCCAACGCCGTCGAGGCAATGCGCCGCATCGAGGAAAGCTCCAACCAGATCTCCAACATCATCGGGGTGATCGACGAGATTGCCTTCCAGACCAACCTTCTGGCGCTGAATGCCGGCGTCGAGGCGGCGCGGGCGGGCGAGGCAGGCAAGGGTTTTGCGGTCGTTGCGCAGGAGGTGCGCGAACTCGCCCAGCGTTCGGCGAACGCGGCGAAGGAAATCAAGGCGCTGATCCAGAACTCGACCGTCGAAGTCGGCCATGGCGTGAAATATGTCCGCGACGCCGGCGAATCGCTGAAGTCGATCGAAGGCTATATCGTCACGATCAACAGCCATGTGGACGATATCGCCCGCTCGGCCCGCGAACAGTCGACCGGCCTTTCGGAGATCAATTCGGCCGTCAACCAGATGGACCAGGTGACCCAGCAGAACGCAGCAATGGTCGAGGAGACGACGGCTGCAAGCTCTGGCCTTGCCGACGAGGCATCGAAACTGCGCCAGATGGTCGGCCAGTTCCAGCTCGGCGCCGGCTCTTCCCAGCCTCAGCGGCGTCGCCGCGCCGCCTGAGGCGAAGCTTGCCTGTTTCTCCGCCAAACTGATAAGCCGTGGAAAGGCGATGGAGAGGCTGCATGGCTGCTGAGACCGGGCAGGGACTTTGGGATTTCGCGTTGCGGCTTTATGGTGCGCCCGGTGTCGGGGAAGCCTGCCTGCTGCTTCAGGACGAAAGCGGCGTCGACGTGCCGGTGCTGTTGTTCTCCGCCTGGCTGGCAAAAAATTCCGTGGCGCTTTCGCCAACAGAGGTCGCCCGCATCGACGGACTCGCCGCCGGTTGGCGCAATGAGGTGATCGAACCGCTGCGCGCCGTGCGCCGGCGATTGAAGAGCGGGCCGCATCCGGCACCCACCCAGGAGACGGAAACGCTGCGCAACAGCGTGAAGGCTGTCGAGCTCAGTTCGGAAAAGATCGAGCTGGCGGTGCTGGAGGCCGAAGGGCAGGCGCTGATAACAGCCGATGGTTCAACCGGCGATGCAGCTGGCAATCTCAGAAATGTCGTGATGTTTTTCCGTGGAGCGGAGCCGGACGGGCGGACCGCCACGGCACTTGCCGCGATCGAAAACGCGCTCTCGGCCCTTTGAGGTCAATGTCGGAGCACAAAATCAGTGCTGGATCAGTGCTGGCCGGGTGAACCAGGGCCGTCCTTCCAGCGCTTGACCATCGGCAAGTGGATGTCGAAGAGATCGAGCGCCCGGCCGACGGTCTGGGTCACCATCTCGTCCAGTGAGTTGGGCTTCGAATAGAAGGCGGGCACCGGCGGCATCACGATTGCGCCGTTGCGGGTTGCCTGGTCCATCAGGGCGATATGGCCGGCATGCAGCGGCGTCTCGCGAAACAGAAGCACGACACGCCGCCGTTCCTTCAGACAGACGTCGGCTGCGCGCACGATCAGCTCGTCATTGTAGCAATTGGCGATGCCGCTCAGCGTCTTTACCGAACAGGGTGCGACAAGCATGCCGGCAGTGCGGAACGAGCCGGAGGAGAGCGCCGCGCCGATATCCTTGTGATTATAGAGTACGTCGGCCAGGCTCTTGATCTCGTCGGCACTCATGTCGATTTCGTCGATCGCGGTGCGAAAGGCAGAGGGCGAGATCACCGCATGGGTCTCGATATCCTCGACTTGCCTCAAAAGCTGCAGGGCGCGAACGCCATAAACGACACCGGAAGCTCCGGTGATGGCGATGATGATGCGGCGCATGGGACTTTTCCCTGAACAATCTACCGCGACGCCTTAGCGCCACTTTCCGATGGGCGCAATGCGGCGATGGTCGATTGCTCGCATGTGTTCGGCCGCAGCCGCCCGGCGGTCTGATTCCATGGCAAAAACTCGCCCCTGAGTTCTCCGAAAAGCTTGCGATGCGAGGCGTGATGGTTGATCATGCGGCCGATGCCGGAGTAGCGGAGGCTATTGCGACGGCGGCTGTTGCCGCGCCAGTCATGTCAGCTGCACCATCGGCACCTATTTCCCCTGCGGCTCCTGAAGCTGCCGGACCGTCTGTCGCGCCTGCGGCAACGGCCGCGCGGCCTTTCAGCCGTGTGTCCTATATCGCCGCCGGCACCGCCGTCGCTGTCATTGTCATCGCGGCTCTCGCCGCCCGATTTTTAACAGGAGGGGCTCATGTCCCGCATCACCATCACCGTCAACGGCACGCCCCAGACGCGCGACGTCGAAGACCGGACGCTGCTCGTGCAGTTCATCCGCGAACATCTCGGCCTCACCGGCACCCATGTCGGCTGCGACACCACCCAGTGTGGCGCCTGTACGATCCATCTCGACGGCGTGGCCGTGAAGAGCTGTACGGTGCTTGCCGTCGCCGCCGACGGCTCCCAGGTGACGACGATCGAGGGGCTGGCCGAAGGCGGCAAGCTGCATGACGTGCAGCAGGCTTTCCGCGAACATCACGGCTTGCAGTGCGGCTATTGCACGCCGGGCATGATCATGGCCTCGGTGGACATGATCCGCCGCCATGACGGCATGCTCGACGAGCATACCGTCCGCCACGAACTCGAAGGCAATATCTGCCGTTGCACCGGCTACCACAACATCGTCAAGGCAGTGCTGGACGCCGCCGAGAAGCATCGCGCGGCGCACGCCGTCGCGGCCGAATAAGCGGGGAGGCTCACGCCATGTACGCAACGACCTACCACAAGCCGAAGACCCTGGCCGAAGCCGTCGAACTCTACGCCAATTCCGACGAGCCCTCCTATCTCTCCGGCGGCCACACGCTGATCCCGACGCTGAAGAGCCGGCTTGCCGCGCCCGCGCATCTGATCGACGTGCGCAGCATTCCGGAGCTTTCCGAAATCGAAGTCACCGCCGAGAGGGTGATCATCGGCTCGGCGACCAAACATGCCGTCGTCGCCGCTTCCAGGGAAATCAAGGCCGCCATCCCGGCGCTTTCAGGCCTTGCCGGCTCGATCGGCGACGTCCAGGTGCGCCATATGGGTACGATGGGCGGCTCGACCGCCAATAACGACCCGGCCGCCGACTATCCCGCCGCCGTGCTGGCGCTCGATGCCATCGTCCATACCGACCGCCGCGAAATCCCGGCCGAGGACTATTTCCAGGGCCTCTACACGACCGCATTGGAGCCAGGCGAAATTCTCGTCCGCGTCGAGTTCAAGATCCCGGATATCGCCGGTTACGCGAAATTCCGCAATCCGGCCTCGCGCTATGCGATGGCTGCTTCCTTCGTGGCCAAACATCGGGACGGTAATATCCGCGTGGCGATCACCGGCGCCGGCAACGAGGGGGTGTTCCGCTGGGCCGAGGCCGAGGCGTTGCTGACCGAGAGCTTTTCGGCCGAAGCGCTGGAAGGCCTCACCATGGACCCGTCGCGGATGATGGGTGACATGCACGCGCCGGCCAACTACCGCGCCCATCTCGTCGCCGTCATGACCCGCCGCGCGGTGCAGAACCTCGGCGGCACGCATATCCTTTGAGAGCAGATGCCCTGATAAAGGCCTGCGGAGCGATCCGCCGGCCAGAAACCGTTGCGGCAGGCCGCGCAACCGAAATACGGTATCCTCAACAATCCTGGGGCATGCCGAAGGTCGCGGCGATCCGGCCGAGTACGGCGATCAGAACCGCCTTGTCCTTGCCGGCGATCTCGTCAAGACGGCGGTCGTAGACGACGGCGATCGCGTGCAACTGCTTCTGCATCCTGCGGCCATTTTCGGTGAGCCGGACGCTGTAGCTGCGTTGATCGTCGGGGTTCGGCCGCCGTTCGATCAGTCCGCGATGGGACAATGCCTTGAGGCTTGAGGTGAGCGTCGAGCGGTCGCGACCGCAGATGCGGCTGAGCTCTGACGGCGTCATGCTCTCCCGTTCGGCAAGTACCGTCAGCAGCGAATACCACCCGGGCTTCAGATCCGCCTTGCCGGCCGCCCTGGCAAACGCCTGGAAGGAGGTCTCCTGCGCCACCCTCAGATGATAGCCGATCAGATTCTGGAACATGGCCGGGACAAGCATCTCGCCTTCCGCGGATGCCGCATGCGTGTCCGGCCGCGTCGATGTTTCCATCGCCATTTTTGCATTCCTCCCCATATGGAAACTAGTCGGAATGGGGGAGTGCAGCAAGATAGTTTGATATCAAATTACCTTGCTTTGACCCATTGTCCGACAAAGCCGGGCGGACTGCAAGCGAAGCGAGGGGCATAAGCCTGTCGCGGGACGATCTGTGACCGGGTCCAGGTACCAAAAGAAAAGCCGCGCCAGGCAGTGGCGCGGGGGGAGCGGGGTTCAGGTCGATGGGCAGATCTATTCGGCGGCCTGGTATCGATCGACGGCTGGCGAAGGTTTCGGCCCAAGTGCTGCGATCAGGGTGATCAGCACGGCGAGCGTCGCGACGAATGCGACGGCGGCGGAATAGGGTTCCCAGCCGAAGCTCGGAGCGCCGCTGAACACGGCAGACGTTGCCGCCAGCACCACGCCGCCGCCGATCTGGAAGGCGGCGAAGAACATGCCGGAGGCAAGGCCCGACTTATCCTCTTCGATATCGGCCAGCGCCGCGACCTGGATAGACGGGAAGGTCATGGCATAACCGAGGCCGAGCGGGATCTGCGACAGTATGACGAGCAGGATCGGGTCGATATGGCCGACCGACAGGACCCAGAAGATGTAGCTGATCGCCTGCAACCCGACGCCCGCCGTCATGAAGCCGGTCGTCCCGCGGTTCTGGGCAAGCGTCGCGAAACGAGGTGCGAGGAACATCACGAAGGCACCGGCGCCGGCAAAGCAGAAGCCGGTCGCAAAGGCCGACCAGCCATAGACGTCCTGGTAGTAGAGCGTCGCGGTGAACTGGAAGCCGATATAGGCGCCCTGGTAGAGAAAGCCGACGATATTGGCGTGGGTGAGCCTAGCCCGGCGGAACATCGCCAGCGGCACCATCGCGTCCTTATGGCGGGCTTCGATGGCGAGGAAGGCAATGATCAGCACGATTGCGGCCACCAGCGAGCCCCAGGTGAAGATATCGGCCCAGCCGGCGGAAGCCGCATTGGTGATGCCGAACACGAAAAGCAGCAGACCGGGAGTGATGGTGATTGCGCCGGCCCAGTCGAAGCCGGGACGCGGCCCAGTGCGGCGCGCGTCGAGCGGCAAGGCTATCGGCGCGAGAAGCAGGGTCAGGATTGCGACCGGCGCGCCCATCACCAGCGTTGCCCGCCAGCTGATCAGCGTCGCGGCCCCGCCGAGCACCATGCCGAGCACGAAACCGGCGGCCCCGGTGGAGGCGAAGAGGCCAAGCGCCTTGGCGCGCTGCGGACCTTCGCCGAAGACTGCCAGCAGAAGTGCCAGCGCTGCGGGTGCCGTGAAGGCTGCGGCAATGCCCTTGATAAGCCGGGCCGCGATCAGCGTCGGCCCGCTATCGACGAACCCACCGCCAATGCTGGCCGCCGCAAAGACCGCCAGCGACCAGAGGAAGACGCGGCGATGGCCGAAAATGTCGGCCACCCGGCCGCCGAGCAGCAGGAAGCCGCCGTAACCGAGCACATAGGCGCTGACCGCCCATTGCAGGGAGGTGGCTTGCATGCCGAGCTCGGCCTGGATGGCGGGCAGTGCGACGCCAATTGTGGAGACATCCATCGCGTCGAGAAAATTGGCGGTGCAGAGCAGCAGCAATGCAAGCCCCGCAGCCCCTCGGAATTGAGGATTGCTCATGGGATTGTAATCCTTGTTCATGCTGCCCCCGGAGCGGGGAGGTCGAACCGGGCCGGCAGAGGAACGAGAAATTGTCCATCTTCGTGACCTATTGCAAATTGATAATTGTCATGTCAGGTATTACTGGCGATGATGAATGATGCGACCCTTCGAAAGTTCGACCTCAACCTGCTTCTGGCCTTTGCGGTGCTGATGCAGGAACGCAACGTCAGTCGCGCCGCCGAGCGGCTGCTACTCGGACAACCGGGTCTGTCGGCGGCCTTGAAGCGGTTGCGAGAGGCGCTGGATGACGACCTGTTCGTACGTGTCGGACGTGGCTTGCAGCCGACGCCCCGAGCGCTGGCAATTGCGCCTGTGATCGAGGACGCGCTTTCAAACATCGAACGGGCGATCCGCCCGCCTGCCGCGTTCAATCCCAAAAGCTGGGAAGGCGAGTTCCGCGTCGGCATGTGCGACAATCTCGAATCGGCTTTCTTTGGCCCGCTCGCCGCCCGTCTGCGGCAGCTCTCGCCCGGATCGCGGCTGATCGGCGTCGCCTCGGAACGGCGTGACGTTTCGCGCATGCTGGATGACGGCGCCTTCGATTTCAGCGTCGCGGTGCATGGCGAGCCACCCTCCTGGCACGTCCGCGCGCCGCTCTTCACCCAGTCGTCCGTCTGCATCTACGACCCCGCGCAGATCAAGCTCAAGGCACCGCTCGGTCTTGACGCCTATGCCGATGCGCCGCATGTCGCTGTCTCCTTCGAGGGCAATTCCTCGACCAGCATTGACGTAGCACTCGCTGGTCACGGTAAAACCCGCAATGTCGTGGCGACGGTGCCGCGTTTCTCGGCACTGCCGACGGCGCTTCGGGCCATGCCGGCCATCGCCACCATTCCGGAATCGATCGCCCGCTGGATGGCCCAACTCCACAATCTGGCGATCGACCTGCCGCCGATCAACCTGCCGGCCGAGCCCGTGAGCATGCTTTACCGACGCGTCGACCATGCCGACAGCCGTGCCTCATGGTTCCGCGCCCTCTTCGTGGAAGTCGCCGGCGCGGCGCTCGAAGCCTCCGGCTGCAAGATGGGAATTTCGCAGATCGCGGCTTGAGCCCGGCAAGCGGCCAGCTTTCGGAAATCAAGACATGACGGCTTGATGCCAGGCGCCCGGCATGGTCTGTTGAGGAAAATGCTGTGCCGCCATAGGGCCTTGAGCCCGATTTTTCAGTGATGAGGTGATATGAGAGATTTCGAATTACCCGGCCGTTCACTCGCCGTCGGCCGCACTGCGATGGCCGCCACCTCCCAGCCGCTGGCGACGCTCACCGCCATCGACATCCTGCGTAGTGGCGGCAATGCCGTCGATGCGGCGGTTGCCGCCTGCGCCGTACAGTGCGTCGTCGAAGCCGGCTCGACCGGCATCGGCGGCGATTGTTTCGCTCTTCTCTCGCTCGGCGGCACGGACAAGGTGCTGGCCTATAATGGGTCAGGCAGGGCACCGGCTGCCGCAACCGTTGAACATCTCCGTTCGCTCGGCGTCACCAGCCTCACCCGCACCTCGCCGCACACGATCACCGTGCCGGGGGCGGTGGATGCCTGGACGCGGCTGGTAACCGATCACGGCCGCATGAAGATGGCCGATATTCTGGCCCCGGCCGTCAAGCTGGCGCGCGACGGCTATGTTCTGCCTCCGCGCACGGCACACGACCTTGCCGCCCAGGCAGGGATCCTGAAGGACGATCCGGCTGCGAGCCGTGTCTTCCTCGTCGACGGCAAGGCGCCGCCGGCGGGTTCGGTCCAGTATCAGAAGCAACTTGCCGATACGCTCGAAGCCATCGGCCGGGAGGGCAGGGACGCTTTCTATCGTGGCCCGATCGCGGAAGGCATGGTGAGCTACCTGAACGGCATCGGCGCGCTGCACACGCTCGAAGATTTCGCCAATGCCAAGGGCGAATACGTGACGCCGATCAAGACGACGTTCCGTGGCCACGAAATCCACGAATGCCCGCCCAACGGCCAGGGCATCATCGCGCTGATGATCCTCAACATCCTGTCGCATTTTCCGGGCAAAGGCGATCCGCTGGCGCCTGAGCGCCTGCATGTCGAGGTCGAGGCAACGCGCCTGGCCTATGCGGCGCGCAACCGTTTCCTCGCCGATCCGGCCAAGGTCGACGTGCCGGTCGATTACCTGTTCTCGGACGAACTTGCCAGGCAGTTGGCCGCCATGATCGATCCCGAAAAAGCGATCGACAACCTGCCGTCCTTCGACGAAGTGCCGCACAAGGACACGATCTATCTCTCGGTCGTCGACAGCGATCGCAATGCCATCAGCTTCATCAACTCGATCTTCTTCGTCTACGGCAGCGGCCACATGGATCCGAAGAGCGGGGTGATGTTCCACAACCGGGGCCTCAGCTTCTCGCTCGATCCGGACCATCCGAATGCGATCGCGCCAGGCAAGCGGCCGATGCATACGATCATTCCCGGCATGGTGACGAAGGACGGCCGTGCCGTCATGCCCTTCGGCGTCATGGGCGGCCAATACCAGGCCATGGGCCATGCCCATTTCCTCTCAAAGGTCTTCGATTACGGCATGGACCTGCAGAGCGCCATCGACCTGCCGCGCCTCTTCCCGCTGCCCGGGACCAATCAGGTCGAAATGGAAGCCCGGCTGCGCAACACGATCGGCCCGGAGTTCACCAGGCGCGGTTTCGAGGTGAAGGCGCCGGAATCGGCCATGGGCGGGGCCCAGGCAATCTGGATCGACTGGGAAACAGGCGTGCTGAAAGGCGGCTCCGACCCCCGCAAGGACGGCATGGCTCTCGGCATTTGAGCCAACCCCACCAACCGATCAAGATATCTTGCGGGATATAACGCTAGTCAAAACCTCGCCAGCGAGATATCCAAAGGAATATCTCGCTTAAGGATCGGAGAGGAAATCATGAACATTGATCGTCATTCCTGGATCAGGCTCGCGGTGAGGTCGGTGGCAGCCGCCTTCGTGTCGATCGCCTCGTTTGCCGCTCCCGCCGCAGCGCAGGAAAAAGTCACCGTCTTTGCAGCAGCCAGCATGAAGAACGCGCTCGACAACGCCAACAAGGCATGGGCGACCCAAGGAGGCGGGCAAGTCACCGTTTCCTACGCCGCAAGTTCGGCGCTCGCCAAGCAGATCGAAAGCGGCGCGCCAGCGGATATCTTCATTTCGGCAGATCTCGACTGGATGAAATATGTCTCCGACAAAAAGCTCGTCAAGGAAGACACCAGGTTCAACTGGCTTGGCAACCGGATCGTGCTGGTCGCCGCCAAGGACGCCGCCCAGCCGGTGGACATAAGGCCGGGCTTCGATCTCGCGGGCCTGCTCAAAGGCGGCAGGCTCGCCATGGGTGAGCCGAATGCGGTTCCGGCCGGCAAATACGCCAAGGCCTCGCTCGAAAAACTTGGGCTCTGGTCGTCGGTCGAAAAGAGCGTCGCAAGCGCCGAAAGTGCGCGCGCAGCACTCGCGTTCGTCTCGCGCGGCGAAGCTCCCTACGGCATCGTCTATCAGACAGACGCGGCGGCCGATCCGGGTGTTGCCATCGTCGGCACGTTCCCGACCGACACCCACCCGGCGATCATTTATCCGATCGCCATCCTGTCGGAATCGAAGTCCAAGGATGCGCCCGCCTATCTCGACTATCTGAAGTCGGACAAGGCAGCGCCATTCTTCGAGAAGCAAGGTTTTACGGTTCTGGAGTAACCGCAAGCACTCCGGCAATGCGCGTCGCAACGGCCCTTTCTGGGCTGTTTTTTGTTTTCGGCCGTGCCGTTGCCAACAGCGAGCTTCTCCCCCCCAGCGCTGTCCGAATCTCGATTTCAACCGGTCTCACGCGATCGTTTGTTCTCGAATCCCGAACATTCCGTTTGGAAATTATGCCCTAGCGACCTCGATTGGGTTTCCCCATCTCCATGACCGGAAGCAGACAACGCTTCCTAATACCACCTAGCGGATGCCGGCTCCCAAACGGCTCCGTTTAGCAACTGAGGAATACGATAATGAAGACAGTACTTTCCACTTTCGCCGCAGCCATGATCGCTTCGGCTTCCTTCGCCGGCGTCGCCCTTGCAGAAGGCGATTATTATCAGGGTGCGACCAAGGGACAGGCAACGGTGCAGACCAACGACAAGGTCGACAATGTCAGGACCGGCAGCATCGATCAGGTTCGCGCCAACGACAATCGCGGCGACCAGCCGATCTTCAAGCATGAAAGCCGCGACAATCGCTAACCGCAGCTCATTCAAGATACCGAACATCGTCCGGCAGGCAGGTCGCAAACTTGAGCCCCGGACGAACTCTGAAAGGACTAGGACAATGAAGACTTCCATCTCCGCTATCGCCGCCATGATCGCTGCTGCTTCCTTCGGAGGCTCGGCTCTTGCCGAGGGCGACTATTTTGAAGGCACCTCGAAGACGCATGCTTCCGCCCGGGTCAACGGCGGCAATGTGGACGACGTCCGCACCGGCAGCATCCAGATCCGCGATACCGATCGCCAGGAAAGCCGGTCGATCTTTGGCAACACGACCCGTGACAACCGCTAACCCGTCACGCATGAGAACCGAGGCTCCAGGGGCCTTCGTTCAGTAAATCATCTTGTGAATGCGATGGCGTAGGGAGAGCAACGGTAGACCCGGCGCTCTCCCTACGCCTTTTTCAGAACCCTCCAGTAACTTTTCCGCCAGGACCTAGCCATCAGACCCGTCTCGATATATCCAATGCGATATATTGCATGGCGGCTACGGATGGGATCGGCGTTTGGACTGGCTGGCATTGAGCGACGAGGAATGGACCGCGATCAGGCTCAGCCTGAAGGTTTCCGCCGTCGCGATGATCGTTAGCCTGCCGTTCGGCCTTCTCGTCGCCTACCTGCTCGCCCGCGGAAAGTTCTGGGGCAAGTCGATCCTGAACGGCATCGTCCACCTGCCGCTTATCCTGCCGCCGGTCGTCATCGGTTTCCTGCTGCTCGTCCTTTTCGGACGACGCGGCGTCGTTGGCGCCTTTCTCAACGAATATCTCGGCATCGTCCTCTCCTTCCGCTGGACCGGCGCAGCACTTGCGTGCGGCGTCATGGGCTTTCCGCTGATGGTACGATCCATCCGGCTGTCGATCGAATCCGTCGACCGCAAGTTGGAAGAGGCGGCCGGCACGCTCGGCGCAGGACCCGCCTGGGTTTTCATCACCGTGACGCTGCCGCTCATCCTGCCAGGCGTGATCGCCGGCATGATCCTCGCATTCGCAAAGGCGATGGGCGAGTTCGGCGCGACGATCACCTTCGTCTCCAATATTCCCGGTGAAACCCAGACCCTTTCAGCAGCGATCTACACGTTCACGCAGGTGCCGGGCGGCGATGCCGGGGCTATGCGGCTGACGCTGGTGGCGATCGCCATCTCGTTTGCAGCGCTGCTCGCCTCGGAGTTCCTGGCCTATCTGGTCGGCAAGAGGGTTGATATCGAATGACCCTCGTCGTTAAGGCACGGCAGGCGCTGGGAGAGTTTGTTCTCGACGCGGGCTTCACGTCGGATGGCGGCGTCACCGCGCTGTTCGGGCCTTCCGGCTCCGGCAAGACGTCGCTGGTGCGGGTGATCGCGGGACTGTCGAAGCCGGACCACGGGCGGCTGTTGGTCGATGGCGAAACGCTGTTCGACACCAAAAGCCGCATTTTCGTGCCAAAGCACAAACGACGTTTCGGTTACGTTTTCCAGGAGAGCCGGCTTTTCCCGCACCTCTCGGTGCGTCAGAACCTCGCCTATGGCCGCTGGTTCGCACCCAAGACTACGCGGCCGGAAAATTTCGATCGGATTGTCGAACTGCTGGGTATCGGCCTGCTGCTCGACCGGCGACCGGGGAAGCTTTCAGGTGGCGAAAAACAGCGTGTCGCGATCGGTCGGGCGTTGCTCTCCGCACCGCGTCTCCTTCTGATGGATGAGCCGCTCGCCGCGCTCGACGACCTGCGCAAGGCCGAGATCCTGCCCTATCTCGAACGCCTGCGCGACGAAACCTCGACGCCGATCGTCTATGTCAGCCATTCGGTCTCGGAAGTGGCGCGGCTTGCCGACAAGGTGGTGATAATGAAGGACGGCCGGGTCGAGGCCATCGGCACGCCGTCGGAAGTCCTCTCGATGCCTTCGGCGGATCGCCGCGATGCCGGCGCGGTACTGACCGGCACGGTCGAGACGATCGATATCCCGCACCGGCTGGCGACGATCCGGCTTTCGCAGGCGCAGATCGTCGTGCCCAACGCGCATGCCGAAGAAGGCCGGAGCGTCCGCGTGCATATCCCCGAACGGGACGTAATGGTCGCCACCCGGCGGCCGGAGGGCCTCAGCGCCCTCAATATCCTTGATGGTATAATCGCCGCAATCGAGCCCGACGGCGACGGCATGGCCCGCGTCCGCATCCGCTGCGGCGGAGATACCGTGCTCGCCCGCATCACCGCACTTTCCGTCGAACGGCTCGACCTCAAGCTGGAAAAGCCGGTTTTTGCGGTGATTAAGACGGTGGCGCTGGAACGGTAGGCGGGCATTGATCTTACGTCGAGTGTGAACTATAGATTACACATGGTCGAGGTTCGCAGAACGGCAACTTTCTCAAAGTGGTTCAGTTCGCTCAAGGACATTCGCGCTCAGGCCCGCATACAAACGCGGATCGACCGTCTCGGGCTTGGGCTGCTCGGAGATGCGAAGTTCTTCGACGGTATCGGCGAGCTTCGCATCGACTATGGTCCCGGCTACCGCCTCTACTTTGTGAAGCGAGGTAGTGAGATCATCATCCTCCTTTGTGGCGGCGACAAGAGCGCGCAGAGGAAGGACATCCAACTGGCCATCGAAATGGCGAAGGAGATCTGACATGGCGATTGAAACGAGCAAATGGGATCCGACCGAATTCCTCACCAGCGAAGAAGCAATCGCCGCTTATCTGGAAGCCGCCTTCGAGGATGGGGACCCGGCGGTCATTGCTGTTGTCCTTGGAAACATTGCACGAGCCAAAGGCATGACCAATGTCGCCAAGGAAGCGGGCATTACCCGCGAGGCGCTCTACAAGGCGCTGAGCGACAAGGGAGATCCGAAGCTCTCCACATTGCTCGGTGTCTTGAAGGCCCTCGGACTCCGAGTCACGGTGGTTTCCGCCAACGAAGCCGCATAGGGTCCTGTCCCAGCAGACGGCAGAACGATCCCGAAGAAATTTTGCACACGCGTACATTTGTCATCCGGGTGTTAAGGAGCCCCGCTAGACCGCTTCCTGTTGATGATCTTCAGCGCTTCCGCAGCCTCGGCCGACAGGTCTTTCAGGGTTCGGAAGAAGCCATTTCGCTCTTCGGGGAGTAAACCATGACTGTTCTTCCGATACTCAAGTCCGCCACGCTTGCGGCCGTTCTCTTTGCCTCGACCGCCGTCTTCGCGTCCGCCAAGGATGTCACCATTTCCGTCTGGTCCGGCGGTTCCGGGCCGAACGACAACTACCGTACCGATGCCTTCGATATCGCAGCCGATATTCTCGAGCGCGAAGCTGCCATCCGCGGCCAGCAGCTCAATATCATCGTCCAGAAGACGCCCTATTCCGGCTGGGAAGATTTCAAGCAGGCCCTGACGCTCGCCGCCGAAGCCAAGAAGGCTCCGAACATCGTCGCCACCGGCCATGAAGACATCGGCCCCTGGGCGCAAGCCGGCCTCATCGTTCCGGTCGAGAAGTTCATCGACCTCGACAGCTGGCCGATCAGCGACATCTATCCGAACCTGATGGAGATCACCTCCTTCAACGGTAGCGTCTACGGCATCCCGCAGGACGCAGAATCCCGCCCGTTCTTCTTCTGGAAGCCGTACATGAAGGCGATCGGCTATTCGGACGCCGATATCGAGGCACTGCCGGCCAAGGTCGAAAAGGGCGAATATACACTCAAGAACGTGCTCGAAGACGCCAAGAAGATGCAGGACAAGGGCCTCGTCCAGGCCGGCTACGGCTTTTATCCGCGCACCAATAACGGCCCGGACTACTGGCAGTTCTACACGTCCTTCGGCGGCGTGATGGAAGAGGAAGGCAAGCTCGTCTTCGACAAGGCCGCGATGAAGCGCACCTACCAGTATTTTGCCGATCTCGTGAAGGCCGGCGTCACCAAGAAGAACCATGTCGGCATGCCGGGCGACCAGTGGTGGAAGGAAGTTGCCACCGGCAAGGCCGGCATCTGGCACGGCGGCACCTGGCATTATGCCCGTCTCGTCAACCAGGAGGGCCTGAAGGACTTCTTCACCAACGTCCAGTTCACGCTGGTACCGGCCGGCGAGGGCGGCAAGGCCAATACGCTGACCCATCCGCTCGCTTACCTGCTGATGGCCGGCCATGCCGAAGAAGAAACCCAGATCGCTGCCGACCTGATCAAGATCGCCTCCGAGCCGCGCATCAATGCGCTGCATGCGATCAAGTCCGCCCATCTCGGCATCTCGCCGTCCGAAACGAAAGTCGACCTCTATGCGGCCGACCGCTGGGCTTCGGAAGCCACCGAACGCCTTCTGCCGCATGCCAACGCCATGCCGAACAATGCCGATTTCGGCAAGTACTGGACGATCATGTGGAAGAACTTCGAAGCCTCCTGGACGGGTGCCAAGACCGCCGATGCTGCAGTCAACGATGCCGAAACCGAGCTGAAGTCGACACTCGGCGCGGCGATCATCATCCGCTGATGCCAGGCGACTTACCCTGCTCGCACAGGGCGGGATAAGTCGTGGACTGTCCGGGCGAAACTCCTCGCCCCGAACCGTGGGCGGCGCTCGCTCCGCCGCCCACACCCGATCCGTCTCCCAAGGCTTCACCCATGCGAACGTCCCGAACGCTCGGACTGGTGATGATCGCGCCCGCCGCGGTCATGATCGTCCTGTTCTTCCTGATGCCGGTCGTCCTGACCGCCATCTTCGCCATGACCAATATGAGCACCGCGACCGGCATTTCCGGCGGCGCATGGCAGGTCACGCAAGGCGCCGTCAACCGCCTGAAGGCAGACATGCCGGACCTTGCGGGCGGGATTGCAGAGCCGCGTTTCGTCATCGATAAGGAGGGGCTTGCAGCGCTGGAGGCCCTGAAGCTCAAGGCAGGTTTCGGCGCTGAACTGCGTACCAGCCACATGGGCGAAGTTTTTCCCTCGCGCCGCGAGGCCGAACGCATGATCAAGGCGCTGAAGGACCGGCCCTCGACCCGAGAGGTCAAACAGATCTCCGACCTCTTCAACCGCTCGGTTCTGAATACCCGGTTCGAGACCCGCGACGAACTGATGGCGAGCCTCAAGAAGCTCGGCTTCACGCTGACGCCGGCCGAACAGGAGACGGTCGCCACGGCCACCTATACCGGCTGGGTGTGGACGACGGAAAATTTCAGGATCATCGGCAACTCACCGGACATGGCGCAGATCTTCCTCAACACCGCCTTCTACGTCTCAGTGACGCTGCTCTTGTTCAACGTCAGCTACGCGCTCTTCCTCGCCATCACGACCCACTACATGCCGGCTTCTACTGCATCCATCTTCCGCGCCATCTGGCTGCTGCCGCGCATCACGCCGGTGGTCATCTACGTGCTGATGTGGAAATGGCTGACCTGGGACAGCGGCTTTATCTCGATGTTCATGGGCCAGTTCGGTTATCCGCCGAAGAACTACCTGCTCGACAGCGCCTACAATGCCTGGTTCTTCGTGATCCTGATCAACGGCTTCATCGGCGCCTCGATGGGCATGCTGGTCTTCTCGTCGGCCATCAAGGCGATCCCGCAGACGCAGTTCCATGCAAGCGAGGTCGACGGCGCCAGCCGCTGGCAACAGGTCCGCCACGTCATCCTGCCGCAGCTTCGCTGGCCGATCCTGTTCGTCACCTGCTACCAGACCCTGTCGCTTCTCGCCTCCTTCAACGAAATCCTCCTCTCGACCCGCGGCGGGCCGGGGCGGGCGACCGAAGTATGGTCGCTCGCCGCCTACCACACCGCGCTCAACAACTATACCGGCAATCTGGAATACGGGCTGGGCGCGGCCATGGCCCTGGTGCTGGTGGTTGTCGGCATCGTCCTGTCGCTCATCTACCTGCGCATCTTCCGTTACGATACGCTGATCTCCAAGCCGCTGATCGAGGATTGAGCATGGCCGAAAAACCGCAAATCTCGTCCAACACGACCTCGGCGAATTTCTCGAGCCTCCCGGTGATCCTGCTGCTCGGCCTTTTCAGCCTGCCGCTGCTGGTGATGTATGCCTATCTCTTCATCGACACGATCAGTGACACGGAAGCCGGTTCGCTGATCCCGAACGAGTTCACGCTGCGCCACTGGAGTTTCCTCTGGGAGACTAAGACCGGCAAGCCGAACATCTGGCTCGTCACGCTCAACACCTTCATCTTCGCAAGCTGCATCACCGGCGTCATCCTCACGGTCTCGTCGATGGCGGGCTATGTGCTGTCGCGTCTCAACGTGCCGGCACGCGGTTTTTTCCTCGCCGGCGTCATGGTGCTGCACGCCTTTCCGTCGGTGACGCTGATCATCGCCATCTTCATCGTGCTGCAGTGGATCGGCCTCTACAATTCCCTGATCGGGGTGATCCTGGTAAAGGCTGCGGTCGAACTTCCGCTGGGCATCTGGTTGATGAAGGGGTTCTACGACACCGTGCCCTGGGAAATCGAGATGGCCGGTACCGTCGACGGCGCCTCGCGCTTCACGGTCTGGCGCCGGCTGGTGCTGCCGCAGATCAAACCGGCGGTAATGGCACTTGGCCTGTTTTCGTTCCTCACCGGCTGGAGCGAGTTCATCATGCCGCAGGTGCTGGCGCCGGGCGCGAAAGTGCAGGTCCTGTCGGTCTATCTGGCGGGCCTGATCATCGACGACAACAATTTCGATTTCGGCACCTTCAAGGCCGTCGGCGTCTTCTACGTCGTGCCGGTGCTGATCCTCTATGTCTTCTTCCAGAAGCATCTCATGAACATCTATGGCGGAGGCAGCAAGGGCTGATGCGTATCCTGCTCGACAAGTTTTCCAAGAGTTTCGGCTCCACCAAGGTCATCGAGGACATGGATCTCGAAGTGGGTTCCGGCGAAATGCTGGCGCTGCTCGGGCCTTCCGGCTGCGGCAAGTCGACGACGCTGTTTGCCGTCTGCGGCATTCATCGGCCGACCTCGGGCCGCATCCTGTTCGGCGACCGGGACGTCACCCATCTGCCCAGCCAGGAGCGCAATGTCGGCGTCGTTTTCCAGTCCTATGCGCTTTATCCGCATATGACGGTGGAGGAAAATATCGGCTTCCCGCTGATGGTGAAGCGGGTTGCCTCCGCCGACATCAGGAAGCAGGTCGCGGATATCGCGGCACTTGTCCATATCGAAGATCTTCTCGGGCGGCGCCCGGCGCAGCTTTCGGGCGGCCAGCAGCAGCGCGTGGCGCTCGCCCGCGCCCTGATCCGCCGGCCGGACGTGCTGCTTCTCGACGAACCGCTCGCCAATCTCGATGCGAAACTGCGCCTCGAAATGCGCTCGGAAATCCGGCGGCTGCAGAAGGAAACCGGCATCACCGCCATCCTCGTCACCCATGACCAGGTCGAGGCGATGTCGATGTGCGATCGCATCGCCATCATGAAATCGGGCGAGATCGTCCAGATTGCCACCCCGTCGGATATGTACAAGGATCCCCGGACGTCCTTTGTTGCCAGTTTCCTCGGCAATCCACCGATCTCCTTCCTCAAGGGCCGGGCGCAGCGGGGGGCTTTCGTGCTGGGCGGAAGCGGCTTGCACCTGCCGCTCGCCACCCTGACCGGCATTCCGGACGGAACCGCGCTCAGCCTTGGCGTCCGCCCGGAGCATTTCGGGACGGCGGCAGGTATACCGGTCGAAGGCAAGGTCGTGTTTGCCGAAACGCAAGGCCGCGAGAACCTATACGACGTCGTTCTGCCGGACGGTTCCGTGCTGCGCTCGATCCAGCCGGTGCGCGACGACGTGAAGCCGGGCGACAGCGTGCGCTGGAACCTCGACAGCGCCTCGACCTTCGTTTTCACCGAAGACGGACAGAGATTGTGACGGAGGCTCCGATGCGCGACTTTTCCGCCTTCTTCGGCAAATTCGGCTGGCCGGAAGGGAAGGGCCGGCTGCCATTCTGCATCGGCCATCGCGGCGCAAGCGGCCATGAACGGGAAAACACGCTCACCGCCTTTCGCCGCGCGGCTGAACTCGGCGCCGAGATGTGGGAACTCGACACCCAGATGACGTCGGATGGCGTGGTCGTCGTCTCCCATGACGACCATCTGCAACGCGTCTTCCAGCGGGACCTCCACATCTCGCACATGACCTTTGCCGAGCTGCGCGAGGCGGTGCCGGATGTGCCGAGTTTCGCGGAGGTCGCCGCACTCGGCCGGGAGACCGGTTGCGGCCTTTACGTCGAGCTGAAGCGGCCGGGCACCGGCCCGCTCTGCTGGCAGCACCTGAAGGACATGGACCAGCGTTTCGCCTGCCTCGGCTCCTTCGATGTCGTCCAGGTGCGCGAGCTGCGCGAGATGGGCTGCGATTATCCGCTTTCGGTGCTGGTCCGGGTCGGCCACGATCCGCATGCGGCAGGGGAGGCGGCCGGCGCCGACATCCTGCATCTCTGCTGGGAAAAGGCGAGCGACACGCCGCAGGAATTCGTGACCGAGGAACTGATCGACAGGGCTTTCGGCGATGGTAAGGAGCTCGTGCTCTGGCACGAGGAGCGGCCGGATGTCCTGAAGGACATCATGGCGCTGCCCGTGCTCGGCATCTGCACCGACCTGCCGGACCTGATGCGACCAAGGGAAACGAACGGCATGTCCCGCGAGCCACGCCGCGTCACCTCCTTCGACGTCGCCCGGGCGGCCGGCGTCTCCCGCGCCGCCGTGTCGCGTGCCTTCACCCCGGATGCCAGCGTTTCGGAAAAAACCCGGCAGAAGGTCTATCAGGCTGCCAAGGAACTCGGCTACCGGGTCAACTATCTCGCCCGCAGCCTTACCAACAAGCGGTCCGATTTCGTCGGCCTGGTGGCGGCCGGCCTCGACAATCCGTTCCGCACCCAGCAGCTCGAACATCTGGCCCGCGCGCTGATCGCCCGCAATTATCGGCCGATCCTGCTGCCGACCTCCAAGGAGGCCGACAGCGCGACCGTCATCGGCCAATTGCTGCATTACGCCGTTTCCGGCGTCATCATCACCTCGGATGCGCCGCCCTCGCATATTTTCGAGGAATGCGCGGTCGAGGGCGTGCCGATCGTGCTGGTCAACAAGGGCGAGGACTTCCCGTTCGTCGACCGGGTCGTCTCCGACGACCGGATGTCGGGTTACACGGCCGTCGATCATCTCGTCGAATCAGGCGCCAAAAAGCTTGCCGTCATCGCCGGCACGACTGTTTCCTATTCCTCGCGCCGCCGCGCCGAGGCTTTTCAGAGCCGCTGCCAGATGCTCGAGCTCGATGCGCCGCTGATCCCGGTCGCCATCAACGACTATGCCCATGGGCACGAGGCGGCGCAATCGCTGATCGACATGGGCATCGACGGGGTGTTTTCGGTCAACGACTACATGGCCTGTGGCGTGCTCGACGGGCTCGCCAAGGCCGGCCGGAGTTACGGTTCGGTCAAGGTCATCGGCCATGACGACATCCCTCAGGCAAGCTGGTCGGCCTATGATCTCACCACCTTCGTACAGCCCTGCGACGTACAGGCCGAACAGGTGATCGATCTCCTGACCAGCCGCATGTCCGAACCGGACGCCGTGGCTCGGGTGGAATTCACGCCGGTGACGCTGATCAAAAGAAGAAGTGCATAAATGGCATCTGCATTCGATCTCTCCTCCCTGCAATCGCGCGAAAGGACCGCAATCGCGGTCGCCCGCCGGGTCGGCATGGAGGCTGCCGCCTTCCGCGCCGAAGCTCTTCCCGAAACCCTCGGCGTCGAGAACAAGGGCCTGCAGGATTTCGTCACCGTCGCCGACAAACGGGCGGAGGAAGCAATCCGCGCATCCCTGCTCGGCGAATTTCCCGACGATTCCTTCATGGGCGAAGAGGGTGGGGGAGACTCTGGAGAACGCGGCACTTGGGTAGTCGATCCAATCGACGGCACCACCAATTTCATCCGCGGTTTTCGGCACTGGGGCGTCTCGATCGCCTTCGTCTGCGGCGGCGAAATCCTGCTGGGCGTGATCTATGACGCCGCACAGGACCGGGTTTTCCATGCGATACGGGGTGATGGCGCCTTCAAGGAAGGAAAGCCGATCACGGCGGCCAAGACCAGCGATCCCAACCATGCGATCGCCATTCTCGGCCATTCGCGCCGCACCGATTTCGAGGACTACATCACCGTCTCCCGCAAGCTTTACGAGCGGGGTATCGACTATCGCCGCATGGGCGCGGCCGCCATCGGCCTCATCCGCGTCGCCGAAGGCGTGTCCGACCTCTATTACGAACGGCACCTTTCCTCCTGGGACATGCTGGCGGGCGTGCTGATCGCCTCGGAAGCCGGTGCGACGATCGCCGTGCCGCCGCTCGATGAGCTGCTTTCGCGGGGTGGACCGGTGGTTGCCTGTTCCCCGGGGCTTGCCGGCGAGTTCGCCTTCCTGATGGAAATGGAAGGCCTGCTCGCTGCCGCGCAGTAGGGCGGGCAGATAGCCAGACGCATCGACGGCGACATAGAAGCAGCCTATGCCGGGGTGCAACTTTCACCTCAGAATGATATGAATAAGCGGATATCCACGATCCCTGGGGGGACACGATGGCAGGCGCTTCACGTCACGACGCATGGCAGGCGGGCGACAGTTACGAAATCTACATGGGACGTTGGAGCAGGCAGATCGCGCCGCGCTTCATCGAGTGGCTTGAACCCGACGATGATCTTGATTGGCTGGAGGTCGGCTGTGGGACAGGCGCGTTGAGCGCCCGCATCCTTTCGGATACCAATCCGAAATCCCTCATCGCCATCGATCCGTCTGAAGGGTTTCTGGAGAAGGCTCGCTCGACCATCGCCGATCCGCGCGTGGAATTTCAAGTCGGCAAAGGCGAGGCCCTGCCAATTCCATCGGGCACCAGGGACATGATCGTCTCAGGCCTGGCTCTAAACTTCATACCCGACCGCGAAAAGGCGCTTCTGGAAATGCAGAGGACCGCGCGCAGCAAAGCCACCATAGCCTTCTACGTCTGGGATTATCCAGGCGGTGGAGTGGAATTCATGCGGGCTTTCTGGACGGCGGCGACAGAACTGGACCCTGACGCACGCGACCTTACCGAAGATCGCCGCTTCCCCTTCTGCACTCTTGAGGGACTGACCGATCTCGCTCACCGAGCCGGGCTTTCCCACGTGGAGACGACGAAGATCGAAGCCCCCACACGCTTCCAAAATTTCGACGACTTCTGGCATCCATTCACGCTTGGTGCTGGCCCAGCGCCCGGTTACTGCACCAACCTGAAGACGGACGAACGGGAAAAGCTGCGGGAAAAGCTCCAGGAAAGTCTGCCGACGGCAGAGGACGGGTCCATCCCGCTTAAAGCGAGGGCATGGGCAATCCGCGGCAGAAAGCAGTAAGGGGCCTCCGGGGCAACTTGGGCGGCAACGCAAAATGAACGCGTCGGAGCCATTGCCTAACCTATTGTTTTTCCTGTCTATGCCGTTCACTGGTATTCGGATTTCACCTCTGCTAAGTGATGTTCATGCCATTCGAAGACAAAAAGAAAAGTCGTGTGACGCTTCTCGACGTAGCGCGGCGCGCCAATGTGTCCCGCGCCACCGCCTCGCTCGTCATCCGCAAGAGCCCGCTGGTCGGCACCGAGACGCGGGCGCGGGTCGAGGAGGCGATGCGCGAGCTCGGCTATGTCTACAACATGGGGGCCGCGCGGCTGAGGGCCGAACGCAGCCACACGGTCGGCGTCATCGTGCCCAATCTGACGAACCCGTTCTTCGCCGAACTGCTGTCCGGCATCGAGGCAGGGATCGATTCGGCCGGCATGGTGGTGATCCTCGCCAATAGCGGCGATCTGGTCGAACGGCAGGACATGGTGATGCGGCGCATGCGCGAGCACGGCGTCGATGGCGTCATCGTCTGCCCGGCGGCTGGCACCGAGCCTGCATTTCTTCACCAGCTTGCCGAATGGGACCTGCCGCTGGTGCAGGTGCTCCGCCAAATCTCCGAAGAAGTCGATTATGCCGGGGCCGACTATGCGGCCGGGATGCGCCAGGCGGTTGATTATCTGGCCTCGCTCGGCCACCGGACGATCGCGTTTGCCGTCCAGGGGCCGATCCATTCCGCCTATCGCGAGCGTGTCGAAGGGTTTTGCGACGCCATGCAGTCGCGCGGGCTCGATCCGAGCATGATCGTACGTGTACCGAACCAGATCGGCGAAATCGCCGACGCGGCGCATCTCTTGTTCGACGAGCACGAACAGCCGACGGCGGTGATCTGCTTCAACGACGTGATCGCACTCGGCCTTTCCGCCGGCCTCTACGACCGGGGCCTGAAGGTCGGCGAGAATTTTTCGCTGATCGGTTTCGACGACGTGACGGACGCGGAGGCGATGCGGCCGAGGCTCACCTCCGTTTCCACCGCACCCGTGACCATCGGTGCGAATGCCGCCAGGCTTCTCCTCGACCGGCTGCCCGATCCCATCCGCCCGGCTCGGAGGGTCGTGAATGAAACGGTTTTACATATCCGCCAGTCCTGCGGGCCGAT
Organism: Neorhizobium sp. T25_13; assembly: GCF_002968675.1. NCBI lineage: Bacteria > Pseudomonadati > Pseudomonadota > Alphaproteobacteria > Hyphomicrobiales > Rhizobiaceae > Neorhizobium > Neorhizobium sp. T25_13. The sequence goes on along the minus strand of NZ_PVBI01000001.1, from coordinate 87,210 downwards.
CGCCATTTCGCCTGACAACAATCCGCCAGCTTCCGGTTGACGTCCGGATGAAAAGCTTTTAGATCGATCTAAATGGAAAGGCGCCGCAGAGGAGTGGCGCTCTTTCGACATCATTGGGGAGGTCCCAAGTTGTACGCTTTCAATTTCGAGCCCGTATTTGCGGGTTTCGACCAGCTTCTGCTCGGCGCCTGGCTGACGATCCAGCTTTCGGTGGCAGCGATGATCATCGGCTTGATCGTCTCAATCGCCTGTGCCGCGGGCAAGACCTCCGGTATCGCGCCGCTGCGCTGGGTCATCGACGCCTATATCGAGATCATCCGCAACACGCCGTTCCTGGTGCAGATCTTCTTCATCTTCTTCGGCCTGCCGTCGCTCGGGATTTTTCTGACCCCGAACAGCGCGGCGCTCGTGGCACTAGTCGTCAATTTCGGCGCCTACGGCACGGAAATCATCCGCGCCGGCATCGAGTCGATCCAGAAGGGGCAGATCGAAGCCGGCACGGCGCTCGGCCTCTCGAAGCTGCAGGTCTTCCGCTACATCATCCTGAAGCCGGCGCTGCGCACCGTCTATCCGTCGCTGACCAGCCAGTTCATCTACCTGATGCTGACCTCGAGCGTCGTTTCGGCGATATCGGCCGACGACCTTGCCGCCGCCGGCAACAATCTGCAGTCGCAGACCTTCGCGAGCTTCGAAGTCTATATCGTCATCACGATCATGTATCTCGTCATGTCGGTCGGTTTTTCTACGATCTTCTCGATGATCGAGAAGGCTGCCTTCAAATATCCGTTGAGCCGATAGGAGCCTGGCCATGCCATTGATCAGACCTTTCGGCATCAACGAATTCTGGATCATCGTGCTGGCCGCGCAATGGACAATCGCACTGTCGGCGATCGCCTTCGCTGGCGGGGGTATCGGCGGCCTGCTGATCGCGCTGCTGCGTGTCTCGGATGCGAAGCTGCCGCGGCTGATCGCCACCGGCTTCATCCGCGTCTTCCAGGGAACGCCGCTCTTGATGCAGCTCTTCCTGGTGTTCTTTGGCATGAACATCCTCGGCTTTGCCATCAATCCCTGGCTTGCGGCAACCGTCGCGCTCACCCTGCATGCGAGCGCCTTCCTCGGCGAAATCTGGCGCGGCTGCATCGAAGCGGTGCCGCCCGGCCAGCGGGAAGCCGCGACCGCGCTCGGCCTGCGCTACTACAACCGGATGCGCTACATCGTCCTGCCGCAGGCCTTAAAGATCGCGGTGGCGCCGACGGTCGGCTTCCTGGTGCAGCTCATCAAGGGCACCTCGCTTGCGGCAATCATCGGTTTTACCGAGCTCACCCGCCAGGGCCAGATCATCAACAATGCGACATTCAGCCCGTTCATGGTGTTCGGCACGGTGGCCGCGGTCTATTTCGTCCTCTGCTGGCCGCTTTCGGTGCTGGCACGACGCATGGAACTCAGATTTTCCCGCGCAACGGCACGTTGACGGGACCCGAGCCGGAGGGAGGAAAGCCGGCACAACAGAAAAGGGTAGGAACATGAATATTTCTAGACGCATGGTTATGGCCGTCATCGGCGCAGGCCTGATGATGGGCGCAGGCGCCTCCACCGCATCGGCACAGACCGTCGAAAGCATCAAGTCCGCAGGCACCGTCAAGATCGGCATGCTGGTCGACTTCCCGCCCTTCGGCATCATGAACACCTCGAACGAGCCGGACGGTTATGACGCCGACGTGGCAAAGCTGCTCGCCAAGGAATTCGGCGTGAAGGTGCAGATCGTTCCGGTTACCGGCCCGAACCGCATTCCCTATCTTCAGAGCAACCAGGTTGACCTGCTTGTCGCCTCGCTCGGCATTACCGAAGAGCGCGCCAAGAGCGTCGACTTCTCGCAGCCCTATGCCGGTATTTCGATCGGCGTGTTCGGCGCCAAGGCGACCGAGGTCTCCAAGCCGGAAGACCTGTCGGGCAAGACGATCGGTGTTGCCCGCGCCTCGACGCAGGATACCGGCGTCACCAAGATCGCTCCGAAGGATGCCAAGATCCAGCGTTTCGATGACGATGCCAGCGCCGTGCAGGCCCTGCTGTCCGGCCAGGTTCAGCTGATCGGCGTCTCGAACGTTGTTGCCGCCCAGATCGAAAAGGCAGCTCCCGGCCGTTTCACCCAGAAGCTGCAGCTCAGCCAGCAGGTTCAGGGCATTGCCGTCCGCAAGGGCTCGACCGAGCTGTTGACGGCTGTCAACGCCTTCATCGCCAAGGTCAAGGCCAATGGCGAGCTCGGCAAGATCCATGAAAAGTGGCTCGGCGCTCCGCTGCCGGACTTCGTCGCCAACGCCAAGTAAGACCAGAACCACGCCCAGAACTGAGATCGAAAAGGAGTTCCTCATGACGACTGAGGTGAACGCAAACGCATCGGCCGCGGCCACGCGAGGAGCTTCCGAACTCGCCGTCAGGATGGAAGGCGTCAACAAGTGGTATGGCGGTTTTCACGCACTGAAGGACGTCGAACTGTCGGTCAACCGGGGGGAGCGGATCGTCATCTGCGGGCCTTCCGGCTCCGGCAAGTCGACGCTGATCCGCTGCATCAACCAGCTGGAGACGATCCAGAAGGGCAGAATCGTCGTCGATGGCCATGACCTGACCGCCGGGGCTAAGAATGTCGATATCGTCCGCCAGGAGACCGGCATGGTCTTCCAGCAGTTCAACCTTTTCCCGCATATGACCGTCCTGGAAAACTGCACGCTTGCGCCGATGAAGGTGCGCGGCATTTCGAAAGTCGAAGCCGAAAAGATCGCCCGCAAGTACCTGGAGCGGGTGCGCATTCCCGAACAGGCGGAAAAATATCCCGCCCAGCTTTCCGGCGGCCAGCAGCAGCGCGTCGCGATCGCCCGCGCGCTCTGCATGAACCCGAAGATCATGCTGTTCGACGAGCCGACCTCGGCGCTCGATCCGGAAATGGTCAAGGAAGTCCTCGACACCATGATCGACCTTGCGAAAGAGGGGATGACCATGCTCTGCGTCACCCATGAAATGGGCTTCGCCCGCCAGGTCGCCGACCGGGTGATCTTCATGGACCGCGGCGAAATCCTCGAAACCGCCGCGCCGGGAGAATTCTTCGGCAATCCCAAGAACGAGCGCCTGAAGATCTTCCTCGGACAGATCTCCTGAGGCCGCTGTCAACTATTGAAATTTAAGGAGTTCCGGACGTGAAACCAGATATCCTGCTTGTGGAACCGATGATGCAGTTCATCGAGGACCAGCTCGACGCCGCCTATACCGTGCATCGGCTATACGACCCCGCGCAGAAGGAAACGCTAGAAGCAGCGTTGCCGAACATCCGCGCCGTCGCGACCGGCGGTGGCACCGGCCTTTCCAACGAATGGATCGAGAAGCTGCCGTCGCTCGGCGTCATTGCCATCAACGGCGTCGGCACCGACAAGGTCGATCTCAAATTCACCCGCAGCCGCAATATCGACGTCACCACCACGCCCGGCGTCTTGACCGATGACGTCGCAGACATGGGCATCGCGCTGATGCTCGGCGTGCTGCGCCATATCGCCAAGGGCGACGCATTCGTGCGGGCCGGCAAGTGGGGTGCCCAAGGATTTCCTCTCGGCAACAGCCCCAAGGGCAAGCGTGTCGGCATCCTCGGCCTCGGCCAGATCGGCAAGGCCTTCGGCCGCCGCGCCGAAGCCTTCGGCATGGACGTGCGCTTCTGGAACCGCTCGCCGGTCAAGGACACGACTTGGAAGGCCTGTGCCTCGCCGGTGGCCTTGGCAGAAGACAGCGACGTGCTGTGCGTCATCGTCGCGGCGAATGCGCAGACGAAGGACATCGTCAATGCCGAGGTTCTGAAGGCGCTGGGACCGAAAGGTATCCTGATCAATATCGCCCGCGGCAGCGTTGTCGACGAGAACGCGCTGCTCGCCGCCCTCAACGACGGCACGATCGGAGCCGCCGGTCTCGACGTCTATCTCGACGAACCGCGTATCCGCGAAGACTTTTTCACCGCGCCGAACACGGTGCTGATGCCGCACCAGGGCAGCGCCACGGTCGAGACCCGCGTCGCCATGGGGGAGCTGGTGCTTGCCAATATCGCCGCGCGCTTCGCCGGCGAAAAGCCGCCGACCACCGTCAATTGAGCAATTCCAGGAAAAGCGTGAAGCGGTTTTCCGTCCGGAATTGCGCTGCGCAAAAGTGAGCCGGAGAAAAGAGATGATCATCCGTCAGGCCTTTTTCGAAGGCATGATCCATGCCGGTCGGGAAGAGGCGTTCAAGACCTATGTGGCCGAGAAGCTTATGCCGATGTGGCTGGCTTTTCCGGGCATTAAGGAAGTGCGCGTGCTCTACAATGTCGAGCGCGACGAAGGTGCACCGTCCTACCCGATGGTGCTGTCGACCATGTACGAAAGCCGCGAGGCGCTGGCCGCGGCCTTGGAATCGCCGGTGCGCTACGAGAGCCGGGACATGACCAAGGGCTTGCTTGAGATGTTCGACGGCCACATCCATCACCACGTCTTCGATCTGGCGCTGTCCTGATTTCATCGGCCGCCGGTCACCCCCCGGCGGTCTTCGTGCCTGAGCCAGGCGCGCGATAAGCGGGCGTGTTCGGTTCGAACAGTTCGATCAGGTTGCCGGACGGATCTTCCAGTAAAATCTGCTTGCCGCCCGTCCCCTGGATGATCTCGTTGCGGAAGCCGCAGCCGGCCAGTTTCAGCCGCTCAACCATCCCATCCAGGTCGTCGACGGTGAGATGAATGCGGTTCCAGCCGCCGGGTGCCTGCTGCTCTCCAGACGGCATTGGCGCACCGCCGCCACCCCGCGGGTTCGGCTGAGACAGATAGAGATGCATGTCGCCGCGTGAAATTTCCGCAAAAGGCGGGGCAGGGTGCATCTCGAGCTTGAAGCCGAGGTGTGCGGTGTAGAAATCGATCGCTGCCTTTACATCGTTGACGATATATCTGAAACATGCGGACATGGTCTGCTCCCTCCCGGTGTCAGATGGATATCCGAAGACAAGCCTAACATTCCCGCAACAGAGGGCAAGCGTCGTCCGTCTTCCTCAGCAAGGCCCGCTGGACGCCCGCGGCGGACGCATGGAAACCGCATAAAGGTGCGGGGAAAGCCCGAAACTGCGGGTGAAGATGCGGGTCATGTGGCTCTGGTCGGCAAAGCCGCTGGCCAGCGCCGCCTCCGCAAGTCCCGCCCCGCCGGCGATCAGTTTTCGCGCCAGCTGGATGCGCCGCTGGATCAGGTAGGCATGCGGAGTGAACCCGATCACCTTGTCGAAAGCGCGCAGGAGCTGGAATTGGCTGACGCCGGCGAGGTCCGCCAGATCGGCAAGGCTGACCGCTCTGGCCGGATCGTCATCAATCCGCTCGCGCGCTGCCCGGATCCCTCGCGGAACCGGTTTCGGCTCCGGCACCTCCCGCATCACCTCGGCCAACAGCGTCAGCAGCAATTCCTGGCGGCGGAGTTCGGCGCCAGCTTGCTCGGCGGTCATCGCCGTGAACAGCTGCCGCATCGTCGCGGCATGCGGGGGTTGCCGCAGCACCGGATCGGCAAATTCGAAATCGCCGGGCCTGCCCTGGCGGATATCGGCGACGGCTCCGGCTATCACGTGCAGATCGAAATAGAGCATCTCCCAGAAACGGCCCTCGTCGCCGATCGGCGCGCCGTCATGCACCTCGCCGGGGTTGACGGTGATGACGTCGCCCGCTCCGGCTTCCACCGGACCGCGTCCGCTTGCGGACTTCTGGGCGCCGCTCTCGATCACGCCGATGCCGTACTGGTCGTGGGTGTGACGGGCAAAATGGTGGTCGGAGCGGGCCACGACCGCCTGCACGCCGGCCATGCCGCATCGAAACATCCGAAATCCGTTTCGTCCCTTCGCGCGCATCGGCTCCTCGCGTTCGAGCCAGCATAACCCGGCTCGAGAAGATCACCAACCGGCAGCTTCCAGCTTCACGCGGCTTATAGGACGGTGCGCACCCGCCAGAGTTCGGGAAACAGTTCGACGTCCAGCATCTTCTTCAGATACGACGTTCCCGACGTGCCGCCCGTGCCACGCTTGAAGCCTATCACCCGTTCCACAGTGGTGACGTGATTGAATCGCCAGCGGCGGAAATAGTCCTCGAAGTCGACCAGCTTTTCGGCGAGTTCGTAAAGCTCCCAATAGGTGCCGGGTGCGCTATAGACCTGTTTCCAGGCCTCCAGCACCTGTTCGTTCTCGGTGCGTTTTGTGCGCCAGTCGATTCTGGCCGCGTCCTCGCCGATATCGAAGCCGCGCCGGGAAAGCAGCATCAGCGCCTCGTCGTAAAGGCTCGGACGGGCAAGGATGCCTTCCAGCATCTCGGTAATATCAGGCCGATGCGCATGTGGCCCGAGCATCGCGACGTTGCGGTTGCCGGCGAGGAACTCGATCGCCCGGTATTGATAGGACTGGAAGCCGGAAGACTGGCCGAGCGAGGCCCGGAATTCCGTATATTCGCTGGGCGTCATGGTGCGCAGCACGTCCCAGGCATTGTTGAGCTGCTCGAAAATGCGGGCGACGCGGGTGAGCATCTTGAAGGCCGGCTGCGGATCGTCATTGCGGATGGCCTCGATCGCCGAGGTGATCTCGTGGATCGCAAGCTTCATCCACAGTTCGGACGTCTGGTGCTGGATGATGAACAGCAGTTCGTCATGCGCCGCCGAAATCGGCGCCTGCGCGTCGAGCACCTTTTCGAGATGCAGGTAGTCGGAATAGGACATCTTCTCGCGAAAAGACATTTCCGCGCCGTCTTCGCCGGGGTCGTAAGGTTTTGCGCTCATGATGTCCGATATGTCTTTCGCGGCCTAGAATTCCACTTCCAACTCGACGATTTCGTCCGGTTCCGCAAGTGCGCCTTCGGTCCATTCGAGCATCAGCGGCCAGGCAAGGACCATTTCCGCATAGGCGGCAAGCTTCGGCGAGAGCTCGACCGCGTAGGTACGGAAACGGCTACAGACCGGCGCATACATGGCATCCGCCACCGTTGGTTTCTTACCGAACAGCCACGGGCCGCCGCTTGCCTCCAGGCACTCGGTCCAGATCGTCTTGACCCGCTCGACATCCGGCCGGGCGCCCGAAAAGATCTTGAACCGCTCATGCCGCGCCTTGAGGTTCATCGGCAGGGCGGAGCGGAGATTGTGGAAGCCCGAATGCATTTCACCCGAGACCGCACGACAGCGGGCGCGATCGGCGATGTCGGCCGGCCAGAGACCGGCGTCAGGGGTGATTTCGTTCAGGTATTCGGCGATCGCCAGCGTATCCCAGACGATGACCTCGTCATGGGTCAGTCGCGGCACCAGCACGGAGGGCGACAGGAGCAGTAGTTCCTGGCGCGCATCGTCGTTCATCTCGACCAGCACTTCCTCGAAATCGAGGCCTGCCATGCGGCAGAGGAGCCATCCGCGGAGCGACCAGGAGGAATAGTTTTTTGACGAAATCGTCAGTGTCGCTTGTGCCATCGCTCAAAACTCCTGCCGGACAACCGTGCGTCCGATGACAATCTTCTCGCATCGCGAGACATATTGCACTAGCATTTTTGCACTGCCGCATTTTAGCGGCGCGGGGGTCCGTTCATGCTCTATCAGGCCTATCAATTTCATGATGACCTCCTCGCCCCGATGCGAGACCTAGCCCGACGCCTGCAGCTGATGTCCTCCACCCTGTTCTTCGGCGCCGGCACCGAAATGGGCCGGCATGCCGCTGCGGCACTCGAACTGATGTCGCGCTTCAAGATCACCCATGAGCGGCCGGAGTTCGAGATCAACTCGGTCACGATCGGCAATCGCGACGTGCCGATCGCTGTGGAAACGGCGCTCGACCTGCCCTTCGGCCGCCTGCTGCATTTCGTCGCCGACGTCGATACGCCCCGCCCGCGGGTGCTGGTGGTCGCGCCGCTCTCCGGCCATTTCGCGACGCTGCTGCGCGGCACCGTCCAGACGCTGCTGAAGGACCATGACGTCTATGTCACCGACTGGGCAAATGCGCGAGACGTTTCCACGGCCGCCGGCCGTTTCGGCATGGACGTTTATGTCGATTACATCATCCGTTTCCTCGAGGAGATCGGACCGCGCGGGCATATCCTCGCCGTCTGCCAGCCCTGCGTCCAGGCGCTGGTCGCCGTCGCGGTGATGTCGGAGGCGAAAAACCCGGCGACCCCGCGCACCATGACGCTGATGGCCGGACCGGTCGATACCCGCGAGAGCCCGACCAAGGTCAACGAACTTGCGGTCTCGAAGCCGCTGTCGTGGTTCAAGAGCGAGTTGATCACCGGCGTTCCGATGGGCTTTCCCGGTAGCGGGCGGCGCGTCTATCCCGGTTTCCTGCAGCTCGTCGCCTTCATGAGCATGAACATGGAGCGCCATGTCGAGGCGCATCGTAAGCTCTACCGGCATCTCGCCAAGGGCGAGACGGCTGAGGCGAACAAGATCAAGCATTTCTACGATGAATATTTCGCCGTGCTCGACATGACCGAGGAATTCTACATCGAGACGATCGACCGGGTGTTCCAGAGGGCGGAGCTGGCGAGCGGCACCTACACCCATCATGGCCGCAAGGTGGATCCGAGCCATATCCACGCCACGGCGCTTCTGACCGTCGAGGGCGGACGCGACGATATTTGCGGGCTCGGCCAGACTTCGGCCGCGCACGACCTCTGTCGCTCGCTGCGGCCGCATCTGCGCCGCCACCATCTGCAGGCCAATGTCGGGCACTATGGTGTCTTCAGCGGACGCCGATGGGAGAAGGAAATCTACCCTGTCGTGCGCAACCTGATCCTCGCAATGGAATGACGCCGAAGGCGCCAAGTCTCATGCCTCGGCTTGCATACGATCCTCTATCTGCTGTATGCAATAAACGGGTAGGAGAAAAGAGATGAGCAGCAGGGATCCAGTTTTTGGCTGGTGGGACGCTCCACCGTTTATCGGCGAGCTGATCCAGTCCTTGTCCGGCCGCGGCCGGGCCTTGTTCGGCCTGTCATCGCCGCCCGTGCAGAACCGCGATCTCACCGGCCTTGCCGAGATGATCCTGTCACGCCGCGGCGAAGTCTCCGGCGCCATTCTGGCCGAAGCCTTCCTCGAAGCCTACCGCCAGGCAAGTGCCGCGGACCGCGACGTGTTCATGCACGCGCTTCTGGATCGTTTCGGCCCCGACCGCACGGCCCTCGATGCGGCGGCCGCAGCCTATAACACCGAGCCGAGCGCAGAGAATATTGCCAGGCTGCACGAGGCGGCCGAACCGCGCCGGCAGGAGCTTTTCCGCCGCATCAATTTCGCCAAGCGCGGCACGGCGACGCTGGTCGAGATGCGCGAGCATCTGATGGACATGTTGTCCAAGGAGCCGGCGCTGCAGCCGGTCGACCTCGACTTCTGCCATCTCTTCTCCTCATGGTTCAACCGGGGCTTCCTGATGTTGCGATCGATCGACTGGACCACGCCCGCCAATATTCTCGAGGCGCTGATCCGCTATGAAGCCGTGCACGATATCGACGGCTGGGACGATCTGCGCCGGCGACTGGCGCCGGCCGACCGCCGTTGCTTCGGCTTCTTCCACCCGCAATTGGAAGACGAGCCGCTGATCTTCGTCGAGGTGGCGCTGACCGACCATCTGCCGGCTTCGGTCGATGCGCTTCTCGCCCGCGACCGCCAGCCTCTGGAAGTGCAGCAGGCGACGACGGCCGTCTTCTATTCGATTTCCAACTGCCAGCGCGGCCTTGCCGGCATTTCGCTCGGCAACTTCCTCATCAAGCAGGTGGTGAACGATCTGAAACGCGACCTTCCGCGGCTCGAAAATTTCGTGACGCTATCGCCCATCCCGGGCTTCAGTGCCTGGCTGCGCGGCGAAAGCCGCGTAACCGACAGCGAAGAAATCACCCGAGAAAAGCAGCGGCTTATCGCCAGACTTGAAGGTGATTGGGCATCTGCCGGCGAGCACGAACTCGACCAGATCCAGCGCGCCATGCTGCCGCTCGGGGCGCACTACCTGTTGAACGTCCGGCGCGGCAATGGCCGGCCGGTCGATCCGGTGGCGCGGTTCCATCTCGGCAACGGCGCGCAGGCCGAGCGGCTCAATTTTCTCGGCGACCGATCGCCGAAGGGCATGCGCCAGTCCTACGGCCTGATGGTCAACTATCGCTACCGGCTCGGCGAAATCGAGAAGAACCATGAGGCTTATGCCGAAAACGGCCATATCGCAGCCACGCCGGCGCTGCGCAAACTGGCCCAACCGGTTTCCCAGGAGGTGTTTTAATGGCTGGTAATCTCTATGACGCGCTGCTCGGCGGGCTCGACCGGGAGGATCGGCTGCTCCTGACGGACGAAACGGTCGGCGCCATAAGCTACCGCGCCTTTGCCGATCAATGCGCGCGGCTTGCCGGAGCTCTTCTTGCAGCCGGCCTGCAGCCGGGCGACCGGGTTGCCGTCCAGGCGGAAAAGTCGGTCGCGGCACTGGCGCTCTATCTGGCGACGGTCCGCGCAGGCGGCATCTACCTGCCGCTCAACATCGCCTACACACCGGCGGAAATCGAATATTTCCTCACCGACGCCGAGCCTGCGATCTTCATCTGCGATCCTTCGAAAATCGAGGCGCTGCAGCCGATCGCCAAGGCGGCCGGCGCGAAGATCCTGACGCTCGATCCCGCGGGGCAGGGGACTTTGACAGACGCCGCCGCCATTGCCACGCCGATTGCCGAAACCTCGGCGCGGGGAGGAGCGGATATCGCCGCGATCCTCTATACCTCCGGCACGACGGGGCGTTCCAAGGGCGCCATGCTCAGCCACGACAATCTCCTGTCGAACGCGACGTCGCTGGTGGACAGCTGGCGTTTCACCGACAAGGATGTGCTGATCCACGCGCTGCCGATCTTCCACACGCACGGGCTTTTCGTCGCCACAAATGTCGTGCTCGCCTCGCGCGCCTCGATGATTTTCCACGCGAAATTCGACCCGAACAAGATCATGGAGATCATGCCGAAGGCGACCGTGCTGATGGGCGTGCCGACCTTCTATACCCGCCTGCTGCAACATCCAGGGCTCGACAGGGACAGCACCGCCCATATGCGCCTGTTCGTCTCCGGATCAGCGCCGCTTCTCGCCGAAACCCACGCGGAATGGCAGGCGCGCACCGGTCACGCCATCCTCGAGCGCTACGGCATGACCGAGACCAACATGAACACCTCGAACCCCTATGACGGCCGGCGCGTCGCCGGCACGGTCGGCTTTCCGTTGCCGGGCGTCGAGGTGCGGATCACTGAGCCCGAAACAGGCGCCTCCCTCGGCACAGAAGAGATCGGCATGATCGAGGTGCGCGGCCCGAACGTGTTTTCGGGTTACTGGCGCATGCCGGAAAAAACCGCCGCGGAATTCCGCAAGGACGGCTTCTTCATCACCGGCGATCTCGGCAAGGTCGATACCGACGGTTATCTGCATATCGTCGGGCGCGGCAAGGACCTCATCATCACCGGCGGCTACAATGTATACCCGAAAGAGGTGGAGATGGAGATCGACGCCATGCCGGGCGTTACCGAAAGTGCCGTCTTCGGCGTCAAGCATGCGGATTTCGGCGAGGGCATCATCGCCGCAATCGTCCTGAAATCAGGTGCCCAATTGACCGAACAGGAGGTCATCAAGGCGCTCGACGGCCGTCTGGCCGGCTATAAACGCCCGAAAAAAGTGGCGTTCATGGCCGAACTGCCGCGCAACACGATGGGCAAGGTCCAGAAGAATATACTGCGCGATCGGTTTTCCGGAGTTTTCGAGCCTGCGGTGGCTGCAAAATAGGCGATAGAAATTTTAGGACTTGACGGCTGATGTATACGCGTGGACTATGAATTGCATACGAGCACGGATCATTTCGGGAGGAAATGGGATGTTGCAACAGGGAAAGCCGCAGAGCGTTCAGCCGCTCGTCACCGTCCACAACCCGATGGGTTATCCGCCGAAGGTCAGCCGCAAGCAGCCGGCCGCCCGACCCGCCAGCCTCGACGGCAAGGTCGTCTATCTCGTCGACAGCCGCTTTGACGATTCCGTCGAACTCCTGAAGGAGGTCGAGGCCTGGTTTGCGCGCAACATGCCGTCCGTGGACGTACGGATCCGCCAGATGGCGAACACCTATTCCAAGGATGACCCGCAGCTCTGGGAAGAGATCAAGGCGAGCGGCCATGCCGCGATTATCGGCGTCGGCCATTGCAGCACCTGCGCACCGGCCGTCACCACCCACGCGATCACGCTCGAAACCAAATACGGCGTGCCGACCGCGGCGATCCATACCGAAAAATTCGACAAGGTGGTCCGCTCCGTCGCCAAAATGGGCGGGCTTTCGCAGCAGCCGCTGGTCTTCGTGCCGCAGCCGGTGATGGGAAAGACACCGGAAGAGCTGCGCGCCTATGTGGAAGGCATCGATCCGATCAGCGGCAAGCCGGTGATGAAGGAAATCATCGAGGCCCTGACCGTCGGCCTTTCGGCGGGTGCCGAGGATACGCAGTTCGAGCGCAGCACGCCGCGCCTGATTGAACCAGACACGGAAGATAATCTCCACGTCGCCTTCCTGCGTAACAACTGGACCGACAAGCTGCCGATCATCCTGCCGACCGACGCCCGCGTCGCCGACATGCTGGCCGGCACAGGTCGAAAGCCGGACGAGGTCGTCGGCCATATGCAGCCGACCACCAATCGCGGCCTGTGGGAATATACGGTCGAGAAGGTCGCCGTGAACGCCGTCATGGCCGGCGCGTTGCCCGAATATTTTCCGGTCATCCTGGCGCTGGCGGCAGCACAAGTCTCCGCGCGCGGATCGACCTCTTCTTCGGCGGCGGCGATGGCCGTCGTCAACGGACCTGTTCGCAACGAGATCGGCATGAACTGCGGCGTCGGCGCGCTCGGCCCCTATAGCCATGCCAATGCCACGATCGGTCGCGCCTTCGGGCTCCTGTCGCAGAACCTGCAGGGCGGCTCGGTCGTCGGCGAAACCTTCATGGGGTCGCTCGGCAACAACTATACCTACAACAACCTCACCTTTGCGGAAAACGAGGAGCGCAGCCCGTGGGAGCCGCTGCATGTGCAGAAGGGGTTCGACGCCAAGGCGAGCACCGTCAGCCTCTTCCACGGCTGCCGTTCCACGACGTTCAGCCTCGGCCTGCGCAAGGAATATTGGCGCGAGCACGTGCGCGACATGCTGCTCGGCACCGATGCGATCACCGCGCCGACCCTGGTGCTCGACCCGATCTGCGCCCGGCAGTTCATCGATCGCGGCGGCTTCGTGAACAAGCAGGACCTGCTCGACTTCATCTACGAGACGGCGCAGATGCCGGCCGGCCGTTACTGGGACCTGCAGCTCGTCCAAAACTACATCTACCCGCGCGCCACCTTCGGCGAGGAGCCGATGGCGGGCAAGCTGAAGGCCGGCAAGGACGAACTCGTCCATATCTTCCGCCCGCAGGACATCAATGTCGTGGTCGTCGGCGGCGAGTCCAACGGCTACTGGCAGATTTACGGCGCGCATTACCGCACCACCGTTTCCGTCGACGATTGGCGCTGACGATGAGTGCCAACGACTATGACATCGTGGTGATCGGCGCCGGCGTGGCGGGGCTCAATGCCGCCATCGCCGCGGCCCGGCATGGCGCGCGCACGATGATCGTCGACATGCTCGGCGCCGGCGGCCAGGTGATCAATGTCGACCGCATCGACAATTTTCCGGGGCCTGCCGAGGGCATGTCCGGTTTCGAACTCGGCCCGATGCTGCAGATGCAGGCGGACGAGGCCGGCGTCGAATTCGCGCTTGATACGATCGAGACAATTTCGAAGACGGATACCGGCTTCCGCATCGCCGGCGCCGATCTCGATCTGACGGCAGGCGCAGTGATCATTGCCGCCGGCTCGGCCAAGCGCACGCTCGGCATTCCGGGCGAAGCGGAATTCGAAGGCCGAGGAGTGTCCCACTGCGCTTCCTGCGACGGGCCGCTGATGCGCGGCAAAGACGTGTGCATCATCGGCGGCGGAGATTCGGCGCTGGATGAGGCCTTGGCGCTCGTTCCGCATGCCGCGCGCATCACCGTTATCCATCACGGTTCACGTCTCACTGCCTCCGCCGCTCTGCTGGCGAAAGCGCGGGAAGCCTCCAATATCGAAGTAAGGCCCAACACGATCGTCACCGCCATCAGTGGCGAAGGCGGCGTCAGCGCCATAACTGTCCGCGATCTGTCGACCGGCTCAGAGAGCGATCTCCCCTGTCACGGCGTCTTCGTTTATGTCGGGCTCGAACCCAATAGCGCATTCCTCGGCCAATTGATCACGCTCGCGGCGGATGGCCGAATTGTCGTCGATCTCGACATGCAGACGTCGGTTCCGGGCATTTTCGCGGCCGGCGACATCCGCACGCGCTCGGTTGCGCATCTGGCAGCCTCCGCCGGCGACGGTGTGACGGCCGCGATTTCCGCCGTGCGTTATCTCGCGGAACGGGACGACGATACCCAACAGGCGGAGCCGCGTTTTGCGGCGGCCGCATCGGGAGGATAGGCCCATGAACGTGCAGCTCAAAGGCAAGCAGGGCAAACCGAGTGTTCGCGACGCGATCGAGCAGGATATCGTCACCGGCTTTTATTCCCCCGGCGACCGGCTCGACGAGGCAGGGCTTGCGACCCGCCATCAGGTGTCGCGTACGCCGGTGCGCGAGGCGCTGATCCAGCTCAGCACCATGGGCCTCGTCAAGATGGTGCCCAATCGCGGCGCTTTCGTCACCCAGCTGACGATCACCGAGCTTGTCGAAATGTTCGAGGTGATGGGTGAACTGGAGGCGATGTGCGCCCGGCTTGCCGCCCGCCGCATCCGCCCGGAACAGCTGAAACTGCTCGAAGGGGCGCAAGCCGCGTGCGCCGCGGCCCAGCAGGCCGGCAATTCCGACGACTATTATTATGCCAATGCGGAATTCCACCGGCTGATCTACGAGGCGAGCGGCAACGGGTTCCTCGCCGAGAACGCCCACGCGTTGCAGCGACGGCTGAAGCCCTATCGGCGCCTGCAGCTGCGGGTGCCCGGGCGCGTCAACAGTTCGCTGTCCGAGCACGAGGAGGTGCTTGCAGCGATCCGCGACCGAGACGACGCCCGCGCCCGTGATGCGATGCGTAACCACGTCGTCATCCAGGGCGAATATTTCAGCGACTTCCTGGCGCTGATGCGCCCGGTGGAACGCCAGCTGATCCCCGGCGAATGATGAGGAACATCGCCTCCGGGATCGATTGCGGCGGAAGGAAAATGTGAATTTTTAAGCTCGGGAGGGTCGAGCTTATCGCCGGCGATGGGCCGGATCAAAGGGAGGAGAGACGATGAAGCATGCCATTACCTATGTGGCCGGCCTGGTTCCGGCGTTCTTGCTGGCGGCCGGTCTTGCCGGTGCGGCTGAAATGACGGCCGGCGAAAAGCAGCTCTACGATGCCGCCAAGAAGGAAGGTTCGGTCACCTGGTACGTCTCCCAGACGACCACCGAGTTCGCCGACGGCATGTGCAGCCTGTTCAAGAAGAAATATGCCGGCGTCGAATGTAACGTCGTGCGCGCCTCCGGCCAGGTCATTTTCCAGCGCCTCGTACAGGAGCTGCAGGCCAAGGCCGTCCAGGGCGACCTGATGTCGACCAATGACGATGGCCAGATGGCGCAGTTGAAGGAACAGGGCGCGCTTGCCCAGTTCGCCCCGGAAAACCTCAAGGACATGGTGCCGGAGCTTCGGTCGCTCGCCGACAAGGAAAATTACTGGATCACCTCGGGCGTCTCGCCTCTGGTCATCGCCTACAACACCAAGCTGGTGACCGAGGCGGAAGCGCCGAAGAACTGGACGGATCTTGCCGATCCGAAGTGGAAGGGTCAGGTCGCTATCGGCCATCCGAGCTTCTCCGGCAGCGTCGGGCTCTGGACGGTGCTGATGAACGATCTCTACGGCTGGGACTTCTTCAAGAATATCGAGAAGAACAAGCCCCAGATCGGCCGCTCCGTGGCCGATGGTCATAACCTCGTCGCCTCGGGTGAACGCAAGGTGGCGCTGGCGCCGCTGCCGCTGATCCTGTCGGACTCGATGCTCAAGAAGGTGCCGATCGGCGTCGTCTATCCGACCGACGGCGCGCTCCTGCCGCCTTCGGCGACCGCCATCTTGAAGGATGCGCCGCATCCGAATGCCGCGAGACTGTTCGAGAACTTCCTGCTCGGGCCGGAAATCGCCGAATATTTCGCCAAGGATTACCGTTACCCGCTTCGGGCCGGCGTGCCGCTGGCGGAGGGCATGCGGCCGCTCAGCAGCTACAAGACGAAGTCGATCGCGACGGCCGACGGCATCAAGAAGCTACCCGAGGTCCAGGAGAAATTCCGCGACACGTTCGGGATCTGAACCGTAACCGGGAGGCCGGCATCTGCTGGCCTCCGCCCATCACGCCCGCTGGCGTGACCTGTTTCCGACGCCTCCAGTGACAAAGCGAGCGCCGATCATGACGAGTGTTTCCCATCCCGCGGCCTCCACCTGGTCGCAAGACCGGCCGGTGAAGGTGCGTGTGCCCTGGCACCAGCGGCTGCAGCCGGCCAATCTGCTGTGGCTTTTCCTGGCCGGCATTCTGGTCGTGCTGATCGTCGCGCCGATGTGGACGCTCGTCGTCTCCAGCTTCACCGACGCCAAGACCGGCGGCTGGACGCTTCAGAACTATGTCGAGGCCTATGGCAAGGAACGGCACATCACGGCGCTCACCAATACGCTGAAGATGGGCGCCGTGGTCGTGGTGCTGAAACTGGCCTTCGGGGTGCCGCTCGCCTGGGCCTGCACCCGCACCGACATGCCGGGCCGTAATTTCGTGCGCTACAGCGTGTTCGGCGCCTTCATCATGCCGCCCTATCTCGCCGGCGTCGGCTGGATCCTGCTGGCCGGCCCCAATACCGGCTGGATCAACCGCGTCTGGCACAGCCTTTCCGGTTCGACCGAACCGCTGGTCAACATCTTTTCCTTCGGCGGCCTGGTGCTGGTCACCGCGATCGGCGGCTTCTTCCTTGTCTTCGTGCTGGTAAGCTCGGCCTTCGAGATGATCAATTCGGAGATGGAGGATGCCGCCAACATCCTCGGCGCCGGCCCGTTCAAGACGGCGATGAAGGTGACGTTCCCGCTGGTCATGCCGGCGATCATCGGCGCAGCGCTTCTGTCCTTCCTCGGTGCGATCGCGCTCTACGGCGTCCCGGCCTTGATCTCGATCCCGGCGCGATATCCGGTCGTGGTGATCCAGCTCACCGAGTTCTTCTCGTTCCCGCTGCGGATCCAGGTGGCAGCCGCCTATTCGATCCCGCTGCTGCTGATCACCGCCGCGATGCTCGGGCTGCAGAAGCTGATCCTGCGCCGCAAGGGTTACGTCTCGGTGAGCGGCAAGGGCGGCGAGCGCCGTATCGTCAAGCTCGGCAGGTGGCGCTGGGTGCTGTTTGCCTATTGCTTCTGCGTCGTTGCGCTTTCGGTGCTGATGCCGCTGTTCGTCCTGCTTCTCGCCGCCTTTTCCGACTCCTGGACCACGGGCTTCTCGTTCAGCAACCTGACGCTTTCCAATTTCCACTATGTGCTCTTCGAGCATTCGAGTTCGCAAAAAGCGCTGGTCGGCAGCATCGGCCTCGGCATCGTGGCGGCGACGGTGGCGATCACGCTGGCGCTGTTCATCGCCTATATCGTCCAGCGCAGGCTGATCCCGTTCTCGGGCCTGCTCGCGTTCCTGGCGGTCTCGCCTTATGTCGTGCCCGGCATCGTGCTCGCCATCGGCTTTTATGCGGCTTACGCCCTGCCGCCGATCGCGCTCTACGGCACCTATACGATCATGGCGCTCGCCTTCATCACCCGTTTCCTGCCGATCGCCTTCACCACCAGCTCGGCCGGCGTACGCAGCATCCATCCGGAAATGGAGGAAGCGGTGCGGATTCTCGGCGGCGGGCGGGTGACGGCGCTGCGGCGTGTGGTCGGACCGCTCCTGAAGCGCACGCTCGCCGGCGGATGGCTGCTGATCTTCGTGCCGGCGGCACAGGAACTCTCGACCGCCATCTTCCTGGTCGGTCCTACCACGCGCGTCGTTTCCGTCGTGCTGCTCGATCTCAGCGAGGAGGGCGAGCTCGAAAAGCTCGCGGCGCTGGGCTCTCTGCTGTTGATCATCATTGTCGCAGTCGTCGCCCTCGGGATGAAATATCTCGGCCGCGACTTCATGTTGAGGAGAAGCTAATGGACGGACTTGTCCTCAGGAAACTCGGTCGCCGTTTCGGTGCGGTCGATGCGGTTCTCGATTTCGACCTGCATATCAAGCCCGGCGAATTCGTCTCGCTGCTCGGTCCTTCCGGCTGTGGCAAGACGACGACGCTTCGGATGATCGCCGGCTTCATCGACCCGACCTCCGGTTCGATCGAGCTCGACGGCAAGATCCTCTCGGCGCCTTCCGGCTCCGTGCCACCGGAAAAGCGCGGCATGTCGATGATCTTCCAGTCCTATGCGATCTGGCCGAACATGACCGTCTCGCAGAACGTCGCCTTCGGCCTCAACCTGCGGAAATTGCCCTCCGACGAGGTCAGGAAACGCGTCGGCGCCGTGCTGGAAACCGTGCGGATGAGCCATCTCGCCGACCGTTATCCGGCCGAACTCTCGGGCGGCCAGCAGCAGCGCGTGGCGCTCGCCCGCGCCGTCGTCATCCGCCCGGCGGTGCTGCTGCTCGACGAGCCGCTCTCCAATCTCGACGCAAACCTGCGCGAAGAAATGCGTTTCGAGATCAAGCGCATGCATGACGAGTTCAAGATCACCTCGGTCTACGTCACCCACGACCAGGGCGAGGCGATGGTGACCTCCGACCGCATCGCGGTGATGAACAACGGCCGTCTCGAACAGATCGACACCCCATACGCGCTCTACAGCCGGCCGAAGACACGGTTCGTGGCGAGCTTCATCGGCCGCACCAATTTCCTCTCGGGCAATTGCGGCAACCAGATGATCGACTTTGCCGGCTTCAGCGTGCCGCTTGCCCTGATCGGTGAGGAAGTAAAGGGCTCCGGACCGGTCACTGTCTCGATCCGGCCGCAGGCGATGAAGCTTTCGGCAACGGAGGCTCCCAAGGACAAGGCCATCAACCTCGAGGGCCTGGTTCGGCAGTCCGCGTTCCTCGGCGAGACCTGGGACTACGTCTTCCAGCCGAAGGACAGCGGGCTCCAGTTCCGCGTCGCGGCGCCGCCGGCCGATGTCTTCCAGGTCGGCGCTCCAGCCTGGCTGCAGATCGACCCGGCCCAGATCGTCCCGATCGTGGATTGAGGCCTGCCTCGCCCGCTATTTCACCTTGAAACCCATCCGTCGCACCACATCGAGCAGCACGTGCCGGCCTTTCAAGGCCGGTGCGTCGGCAATGTCGCCCGTCCGTTCGGTGAGTGAACGGATGAAGGACTGGTCGATCTTGACGATATCGACCGGGAAACGGCTCATATAGCTCAGCGACGAATAACCGGTGCCGAGCTCGTCGAGCGCGATGCGGCAGCCGAAGCGACGGATCTGGAGAATGCGATGAGTGATATCGACCGCCGCCATGCGGAGCGCCTGATGGTGCAAGCCGGCCTCGACGCCCTGGTAATCTTCCAGCCCGAAGCCTTTCGGTATGCGGTGGGGGCGCCGGCCGGTGTCGCGACTATGTGGGGCAGGGCGGGTGCCGCAATCGCGCTTGTGCCGGCCGATGCCGCGACCGGTCTGGCCGCAATCGCCAGCGACCACGCCGCCGGCTCGATCCGCAAGGCTGCGGCAGACGTGGACCTGCGCACCCATCGCGTCTGGATCGACATGCTCGATCTGACGGGAGCCGAGAGCGTCGAGCAGGTCAACGAGGCCTATCGCCGGCTCGGGTCTTTCGGACCCCGGCCGGAAACCTTCGATCGGTCCGCCTGTTTCGACCTGCTCGGCGATCTGCTGAACGAGCGTGGCCTTGATCGCGCTCGGATCGGCGCCGACCTGGAATTCATGCCGGCCGCCGATTTCGAAGCCCTGAAACTGGCTTTGCCGGCGGTGACCTGGACCGATGGGTCTGGCGTGCTGCGCCGCCTAAGGGCTGTCAAGACGCCGCGCGAGATCGAGCGGCTGCGTCGTGCCGCCAAGGCTGCGGAAGCCGGGCTCGCCCGCATGGCGGCGGCAGTGAAACCCGGCGCACGGCTCACCGAACTCTCTTGCGCCTGGAAGGCGGGCGCCCAGGAGGCCGCGGCGGAAGGCGGCTTCGGGCTGAGCGGCCACTGGGACTTCATCTCGGTCGGCGCCGATCTTTCGGACATGGCGGCGGTCGTGACGCCGGGCGCGCTGATCAAGGCCGATGTCGGAACGCTGGTCGACGGTTATTCCTCGGACGGCGCACGCACCTTCACCCATGGCCTTGCATCGCCACTGTCGCGGGAAATCTTCAAGGCGCTGGGAAACGCTTTCGCAGCCGGGCTCGGTGAACTTCGTCCCGGCAATACGTTCGGCGCGGTTCACGCGGCCATGCTCGCCTCGATGCGCAAGGACGGCTTTGCAGAATATGATCGTGGCCATTTCGGCCATTCGGTCGGCGGCAGCGTCGGCATCGAGGAATGGCCGTTCTTCTCCGCCGGCAATCCGGAAATCATCCAACCGAACATGGTGGTGGCGCTGGAGACGCCGTTCTACGGGCAGGGCATCGGCGCGCTGATGATCGAGGATCAGTTCCTGATCACCGAAACGGGAGCCGAATGCATGAATACGCTGCCGCGGACATTGCGCGATCTTTCGGCAGAATAGGGCAGACGAGCAAACCGACGTTGAACCTTTGGTGCCGGTCCTGTATCGGTGTCACACCTTCGGCGATCTCGCCGGGAAGGACACCAGTCAGGCGGAATTTCGATCCTCGATGCTTACGAAAAAGGGAAAATACGGGCTCAAGGCGCTTGTCCACCTCGCGCAGCTTGAACCCGGCAAGACCGCCTTCGTCAGCGACATCGCCCAACAGAACAATATTTCCAAGAAATTCCTCGATGCGATCCTGCTGGAGCTGCGCAAGGGCGGCATGCTGCGCTCCAAAAAAGGACCCGGCGGTGGTTATGCGCTGTCCAAGCCCGCGTCGCAGATTTATGTCGGCCAGGCCGTCCGCATCCTCGATGGTCCGCTTGCGCCCATCCGCTGCGCCAGCAAGACGGCGTTCGAGCCTTGCGACGATTGCGACCATCCGGAAGATTGCCAGGTCCGCCATTCGATGACGGAAGTGCGCGACGCGATCGCCTCGGTACTCGACAACATGACGCTGGAGCAGATGGTCGCCAAGCGCTCAAGCGGCCTTCTCGACGACGCCCAGGCAAGCAGCAATAGCCAGACAAGCAGCAAATAGATCGCGTGCCGCGGCCGCAAGCTGATGCATTCGGCCACAGGATTTAGAGCTGTCCATTCGGCCGCGGCACATTGCCGTTCAGGTGAAAATCGCCGATCGCGTGATGTTTCCAGCGCACCGGATCATGCACCGTATGGGTGCGGGCATTGCGCCAATGGCGGTCGAGATTCAGGTCTTCCTTGGTCGCGGAAGTTCCGGCAAGTTCGAACAGGCCGTTGGTCGCGTCGAGTGCGGCCTCCGTGGTCAGGATCTTTGCGGCCGCGACGGAAAGCGAGGCCTCGATCGCAGTCTCCGAGGACGGGTTGATCTGGGCGACATCGACCTTGCGACCGGCACGCTCGAGAACTGCGCTTGCCGCCTCCAGCTTCACGGCGATCGAACCGGTCCGCGCAATGGTCAGCGGGTCGGCGCTGGCGGTCTCAACGCCGACATTGCGGATGCCCCGGGATTTGCTGCGCACGAAGCCGATCATGTCGGCAAAAGCGGCTCGTGCGATCCCAAGGTCGACGGCGGCGTGCAGCAGCTGGCCGAGCGATCCCAGCGGCGCATGTCGTTCGAAACTCCGGTAGTAGCTGATGACCGAGTCCGGCGAAACGTTAACGTTATCTATCACGACGGTGCCGCTTGCGGTGGTTCGTTGACCGAACCCATCCCAGTCGTCGACGATCGACAGTCCTTCGGCATCGCGCGGCACGATCGCCATGACTGCTTTTCCTTCGGGATCGAGACCGAAGACCGCCACCCAATCGGCAAACAGCGCACCGGTCGAATAATATTTGCGGCCGGTGATGCGATAGCCGAGCCCATCGGCCACCAGCCGGGTTTCGATGTCGCCGGCCGCCTTCGTTCCGGACTCGGCAAGGGCATTGCCGAAATGTTCGCCGGCCAGCGCCCGCGCGAAGAAATATTTCTTCTGCTCCTCGCTGCCGGAAAGGCGCAGCGCTTCGAGAATGGAAAAATGGTTCTGGGGGATCTGCCCCACCGATGCATCGGCCTCGGACAGAATGGCGATCACCTCCGCCAGGAAGGCGTTGGAAATGTCGGCACCACCATATTCGGCGGGCACGGTGATGCCAAGCAACCCCGACCGGGCAACCAGTTCCATCTCGTCATGCGGCAAAAGCCGCTCCCGGTCGCGAAGACTCGAACCTTCGGCGATGCGCGCCGAAAGCCCCGTCGCCACCTCGATCGCCTGGTCCTCTGTCGCGAGATATGGAGCCACTGCTCTGATCTTTCCTGCCAAATGGAAAACCCTGCTCATGTGCGCCTCCCGGATCAAGCCCGTCATTCAGCCACGTCACGGAGTCGGTGAGAAGGAATAAAGCTTCAATTGCACGGGTCGAACGACGTGAATTTTCTCTTTTTGGCGGCCGCACCGAGAGATTTGCGGATTGTCACGCCAAGTTGAGCGGAAGGGGAGAGAATTTCTCCGGGGCGACGGGATCAACGCAACAACTTTCCTTAGCGCGCCGAACAGGAATGCCTAGTTTAAGGAAACGAGCCCGTTTTTCCTCTCAGCAGAGCGTCGTCCGATGGCAAGATCACTACACCTTACCGCCTTCATGCGTCCCGTCAGCCTGCATACCGGTGCCTGGCGTTATCCCGGCGCCTATGCGGACGCCAATTTCAATTTCGGGCATATCAAGTCCTTCATCCAGAAGCTGGAGGCCGCCAAGTTCGACGCGTTCTTCATGGCCGATCACCTGGCGGTGCTGAACATGCCGGTCGAAGCGCTGAAGCGCAGCCACACGGTGACGTCGTTCGAGCCGTTCACGCTGCTGTCGGCGCTTGCCGCGGTCACCGAGAAGATCGGCCTTGCGGCGACCGCCTCGACAACCTTCGACGAGCCCTATCATGTGGCCCGCCGGTTCGCATCGCTCGACCATATCAGCAACGGCCGCGCCGCATGGAACATCGTCACCACATCCAATCCGGATTCCGCCCGCAATTTCGGTCTCGACGAGCATGTGGAGCACGGCGAGCGCTACAAGCGGGCCCGCGAGTTCTATGACGTCGTCACCGGGCTGTGGGACAGTTTTGCGGACGACGCCTTCATCCGCGATCAGCAGAGCGGCATTTTCTTCGATCCGGAAAAGATGCACGTGCTCGATCACAAGGGTGACGAACTCAGCGTACGCGGGCCGCTCAACATTGCCCGCCCGGTACAGGGCTGGCCGGTGATCGTGCAGGCGGGGCAGTCGGAACCGGGACGCCAGCTGGCGGCCGAGACCGCCGAACTGGTCTTCTGTTCGCCGCGCGATCTCGCCGCCTCCAGGGCGCTCTATGCGGACATCAAGGGCCGTATGGTCGCCGCCGGACGCAATCCCGACCACCTGAAGATCCTGCCGGCCGCCTTCATCGTCGTCGGCGATACGGTGGAAGAGGCGAGGGCGAAGCGGGCGGCGCTCGACAGCCTGGTGCATTACGATAGCGCCATCGCTTCGCTGTCGATAGCCCTCGGCCACGATGCGTCCGGCTTCGATCCGGACGCTCCGCTGCCGGACATTCCGGAAACCAATGCCAGCAAGTCCGGCCGCGCCCAGGTCCTCAAACTCGCCGAGCAGGAAAAACTGACGGTGCGCCAGCTTGCGCAGCGTTACGGCGGTTATTCCGGCCTGGCCTTTGTCGGCACGCCGCAAACCATCGCCGACGAGATGCAGGCCTGGCTTTCGGAAGAGGCGAGCGACGGATTTACTGTCGTTTTCCCCTACCTGCCGCAGGGTCTGGACGACGTGACGCAGCGGCTTATTCCGGAACTCCAGCGCCGCAGGATCTTCCGCACCGACTATGAAGGAGCGACGCTTCGCGACCATCTCGGCCTGCCGCGGCCGGCCAACCGCTTTTTTACCTGAGGGCATCAACCGGAAGCGGGCAGGGATCGCTATTTCGCCGACTGCCACATTTTGGACATAACAATTTCAAATGTATCAACGAATTAGTATAGTGTTTTGATAGACTACATTGACCGAAACGGGGTTTGGCCTGAAAGTTGGGAGGTAGGACGCAACCAACTGGAGGCTGACGATGATCGCTTGTGGCTTATCCCTGTTTGGATTTGATCTGTTCGGACTGGCCCGACGCGCGCCGGCCAAGGCGGGTGCCGACAGCACGGAACGCAAGACGTTCGAAAAGGATCGTGAGGAACTTCGCGATCCTGATCACGAACATTCGGAAAGCTTCTTCTGGGGCATGTATCCCGTCTATTGACCGGCCCTCCGGCACGGGGGCGATTATCCGGAATACAAAAAAGCCGGCGAAGCGATCCGCTCCGCCGGCTTTTTATGTTCGAATAGACGAGCCGATCAGGCCGTGGGCTGCTTGGTCTTGCGCAGATAGGGCAGGACCGTATCGAACGAACCGAAGCGGGTGATCGCGTCCTCGTTGGAAACCGCGGCGGTGATGATCACATCCTCACCCTGCTTCCAGTTGGCCGGCGTCGCGACCTGGTGTTTGGCGGTGAGCTGGATCGAGTCGATCGCCCGCAGGATTTCGTTGAAGTTGCGGCCGGTGGTCATCGGATAGGTGAGGATCAGCTTGATCTTCTTGTCCGGGCCGATCACGTAGACTGAGCGGACCGTCGCATTGTCGGCAGGCGTGCGGCCCTCCGAACTTTCGCCGGCTGCGGCCGGCAGCATGTCGTAGAGCTTGGCGACCTTGAGGTCGCGGTCGCCGATCAGCGGATATTCCACCTCGAAACCGGTCGCGGTCTTGATGTCGTCCTTCCACTTGCCGTGGCTTTCGACCGGATCGACGGAGATGCCGATGATCTTGACGCCACGCTTTTTGAATTCACCCTCCAGCCCTGCCATGGCGCCGAGCTCGGTCGTGCAGACCGGCGTGAAGTTCTTCGGGTGGGAAAACAGCACCGCCCAACCGCTGCCGATCCAGTCGTGGAAATGAATCGTGCCCTGGGTGGTCTCGGCAGTGAAATCCGGTGCTATGTCGTTGATACGAAGGCTCATGTTTCAGCTCCCTTGAATTGTTGTGTCTGCAGCGATCGGGACTTCGAAGCCGGCCCGATCAAGCGGCCGCTTGGGTCGCCTCTCAGTTATAGAGTATTTCGCGGATACCTGCCTGCTCTTCCGGTTACCCGCTTTCCACGCTGGGCCAAAAGCAGGAGCTGCCATTGAAAACTCCGGATCCGTGTCGTCAAGAAGGATATAGCCGCTTCAAGATTGCGGGCCGACGCAGTTTGTTCCAAAATGCCGGCGGGAAAGAGTGTAGCTTTCCAAATATCCTGCACCGCATCCGGTTCCATCACCCGTGTCAGGAATGAGCCTCAGCGACGGTAGCCAAGCGCCCGGCTGATATCGTCGGCTGCACTGCGGACCATCAGCAGAAAGCCCTCGCGCTGCTCGTTGTAGCGCACGGTCGGAACGCCGAGATTGAGGGCCGCGACGACCGCGCCGTTGCCATCGAAGATCGGGGCGGCAATGCCCGTCGAGCCGGTGACGAATTCCTGGTCGTTCAGTGCATAGCCATCCCGGCGGATCTTCACGAGCATCTCGCGAATGCGCTCGATGTCGGTGACGGTGTAGCGGGTATAGGAGAGCAGTTGGACACGGGAAAGATAGTGTTCCAGCGCCTCCTTCGGCGTGAAGGCGAGCAACACGCGACCGGTCGCGGTGCAATAGGCGGCGATCGCTGCGTCAAGATTGACGTCGTAACGAACCCGATGCCGGCTGACGCATTTCGCCAGCCGTCTTATGTCGCAATGAGCGTTCATCGTTGCGAGCAGGATCGTCTCGCCGGACTCGTCGCGCAGCTTTTCCATGAACGGTTTTGCCACCACGACCAGCGGCTCTTCATGGCGCCTGAACGGAAAGCCGTGCCGGCTCGCCTCGACCAGCATGTAGCGGCCGGCATCGTCCTGAACCACGTGGCCACGGGCAGCCAACGTCTGGACGAGGCCGTGCGCGCTGCTTTTCGGAAAAGAAAGATCGCGCACGATCTGCGCCAGCGGAACCGCTTCCCGGCGGGAAGCCATGTATTCCAGGAGATCGAGAATCCGGCCGGCGCTTTTGATTTCGGAGTTCATATATGTGAACGAAACCCCCATTGATGGTTATCGGATCGGCTCATAACAATTCTGCCTAGAAAGCAGCCACTCACATTTTCGAGTGTCGCGCTGATAGGATGAACGATCTCATGAATGCGCCGAATAAGCAAAATGATGTCTCCGAACCCTGGACCTGGCCGGATAGTGTCTGGCAGCAGAAGGTTCAGAAGGTGCGCGCCGGGCGTTCCCTTAAGCCTGCGAAATGGAAAAACGGCGCACGCATGGCAGTCGCATTGTCGTTCGATTCCGATCACGAGACGATGGAACTGCGCAATGGCGGCACTTCCTTCGGCACGATGAGCCGCGGCCAATACGGCGCCCGCGCCGGCATGCCACGCATCCTGCGGCTGCTGGAAAAATACTCCATTCCGGCCTCCTTCTTCATGCCGGCGGTCTCGGCGATGATCAATGCGGACGAAGTGAAGACCGTGGTTTCGTCAGGCCACGAGCTCGGCATCCATAGCTGGATCCATGAATTCAATTCCCGCCTTGACGAGGTGACCGAACGCGACCTGGCGCTGCGCGCCTCGGATACGCTCGAACGCCTGTCCGGCATCCGCCCGGTCGGCATGCGCACCGCGTCCTGGGATTTCAGCCCCTATACGCTGAAAATCGCCCGCGAGATGGGTCTGCTCTACGATTCTTCCCTGATGGCCGACGAGGAGCCCTACGAACTTTTGGAGGACGGCGAACCGACCGGCGTGGTCGAGATCCCCGTCGAGTGGATCCGCGACGACGCACCTTACGTGGCGATGGACCGGATGACCGGCGCGCGACCTTACGGCGGCCCGGCCATGGTTTTCGACATCTTCGCCCGCGAGCTCGAAGTAGCCTGGGAAGAGGGCGGGCTGTTCCAGCTCACCATGCACCCGCATCATATCGGGCACCGTTCACGCATCTTCATTCTGGAAGAGATCATCCGGCTCGCCAAGTCAAAGGGCGACGTCTGGTTCTGCACCCATGCGGAACTGGCGCGCTACTGTGCCAACGAGGCCGGGCTCAAGACCGGCGCGAAGGCGGCGTAAACAGTTCTTGAATACAGCAGCGACAACAATGAGGGTAAGGGAATGTCTGCCAAATTCGCATCCATAGCCGCCGTGCTACTGGCGCTCACCGCGTCGACTGCGCTTGCGCAAACCAGGGAAACGCTGACCATCGACCTGCCGAACGATGCGGCAACGCTCGATCCGCATCTGCAGTGGAACACCGACAGTTATTCGATCTACCGCAATATCTTCGACAACCTGCTGACGCGCGATGTGAAGGGCGAGATCGTCCCGCAGATCGCCAAGTCCTGGAAATACCTCGACGACAAGACGATCGAATTCCAGATCCGCGACGACGTGACCTTCCAGGACGGCTCGAAGCTGACCGCCGAAGACGTCGCCTTCTCGATCAACCGCATCATCGACCCGAAGCTGAAGAGCCCGCAGCTTTCGCAGTTCGATCAGATCGCCAAGGCCGAGGCGGTGAGCCCGACCGTTGTCAAGATGACGACCAAGTCACCTTATCCCGCGCTGCTCGCCCAGCTGGTCAAGCTTTCGATTGTGCCGAAAGCCTATGTCGAGAAGGTCGGCGACCAGGAATTCAACCTGAAGCCGCTCGGCTCCGGCCCCTACAAGATGGCCAAATGGCAGAAGGGCGTGCAGACCGAGCTCGAGGCGTATTCGAGCTACTGGCGGGCAAAGCCGCCGTTCCAGAAGGTGGTCTTCCGCACCGTTCCGGACGTCTCGACCCGTATCGCCGATCTGAAGACCGGCAAGGCCGACCTCGTCCGCGACGTGCCGCCGGATCAGGCCGAAAGCATCAAGAGCGACAGCAATTCGCAGGTCCTGTCGGTTCCGACCGAGCGCATCGGCTATCTCTTCATCAATGCCCAGGGCGGCGTCACCAAGGACGTCCGCGTCCGCCAGGCGATTGCCTACGCGATCGACCGCCAGGCGCTCGTCGAGGCGCTGCTCGAAGGATACGGCAAGCCGGTCGAAGTCCTCGGCGCCGAGCCGGTCTTCGGCTACACCGACAAGATCAAGGGTTATGAATATAACCTCGACAAGGCGAAGGAACTGGTGAAGGCTGCCGGCGCGGAGGGCGCGACCGTCGAATTCCTGACCTCTCCCGCCTATAGCCGCGCCACCGTCGAAGCCATTCAGCAGATGGTCAACGAAGCCGGTCTCAAGGTGGAGATCTCGTCCAGCGACCAGGCGACCTTCCTGAAGCGCCGCCAGGGCGATCCCGCCAATGCCGGCGGTCTTGCCTTCGGCGCCTGGTCCTGCGCCTGCCAGGACGTCGATGGCGTGATCTTCCCGCTGTTCCGCACCGGCAGCATCTGGGCCAAGTACTCGAACCCGAAGTTCGATGAAGCGGTCGACAAGGCGCGCGTCATCCTCGACCAGAAGGAGCGTCTGAAGCTCTACGAACAGGCCTACCAGGTCCTGAAGGACGACGTTCCGGGCATGGGCCTTTATCAGGCCTATGCGCTCTACGGAGCCGCCAAAAAGCTGAAGTGGCAGCCGACCGCCAATGAAGCCATGTTCGTCATGGACATGAGCTGGCAGCAGTAAAAGACAGGTAACAGGATCATGTTGAGATATGCCGTCGAGCGTTTGATACAGGCGATCATTGCGATCTTCGGCGTTCTCACCATCGTCTTCGTCGTCATGCATCTCTCGGGCGACCCGACCCTGCTGCTGGTGCCGCAGGATGCATCGGCCGAGATGATCGCCCAGCTGCGCAGCCAGCTCGGTTTCGACCGGCCGATCTGGGTGCAATATCTGGAATATCTGGGCGGTCTTGCGCATTTCGACTTCGGCATTTCCGTCGTCCAGCGTGTGCCCGCATTCGATATCGTCGTTTCGCGTGTGCCCTATACGGCGATGCTCGCCACCGGCGCGCTGGTGGTGGCGATCGGCATGGGCATTCCGGCCGGCATCATCATGGCGACCAGGCGCGGCGGCTGGCTCGAACGGCTTCTGACGGCGATCGTCGTCACCGGCCAGAGCGTGCCGACCTTCCTGTCGGGCATCGTGCTAATCTTCCTCTTCGGCGTGACGCTGCGCTGGCTGCCGACCTCCGGTTCCGGCGATTTCGCCTCGCTGGTCATGCCGTCGATCGCACTCGGGGCAATCTCGATGTCGACTTTCGCCCGCATGACCCGGATTTCGATCATCGACGAGCTCGGCAAGGACTATGTGCGGGCAGGGCGCGCCCGCGGCCTTTCGCTCGGCTCCGTGGTGTTCCGCCATGTGCTGCGCAATGCCGCGATCCCGGTCATCACCATCGCTGCGCTCGAAATCGGTAACCTGCTTGCCGGTGCTGTCATCGTCGAGACGGTATTCGCCTGGCCGGGCATCGGCCAGCTCGCCATCCAATCCATCCAGTCGCGCGACTTCCTGGTCGTCCAGGTGATCGTGCTTTTGATTTCCTTCGTTTATGTGCTGACCAGCGTGATCGCGGATTTCGTCTACGCGCTCGTCGATCCGCGCATCCGTCTGGTCCGATAAGGAGAAGGCTTTGAGCACCGCCGTCCTCGCCCTTAGCCAACGCCTTCGCCGGGTCCCCATCTCGGTCATCGTGGTATCGGTCATTTTCCTGGTGATCGTGCTGCTGGCGGTCTTCGCGCCCTGGGTGGCGCCAGCCGATCCCAACCGGCAGAACCTGCTCGGCCGCCTGAAGCCGCCGGGCTTCGAGATGCGCGGTATCACCTACTGGCTCGGCACCGACGACCTCGGCCGCGACCTGCTGTCACGCACGCTCTATGGGGCAGGGGTATCGCTCTCGGTCGCGGTACTCTCCGTGGTCGTCTCGTCGCTGATCGGCGTCACGCTCGGCATGATCGCCGGCTGGTTCCGCGGCAAGATCGAGATCCTCATCATGCGCCTCGTCGACATCATGATGTCGATCCCGGCGATCCTGCTGGCGGTGCTGACCGTCGCGGTGCTCGGCCCTGGCTTCCTGAAGCTGGTCCTGGTGCTCGGCCTGACCCGCTGGCCGCGCTATACCCGCGTCGCTTATGCCCAGACGCTGCAGGTGGCGAACCTGCCGTTCATCAAGGCCTCCGAGCTTGCGGGCGCTGGCGCGGCGCGCATTCTCTTCCATCACATCCTGCCGAATATCGCAGGCCCGGTGCTGATCGTCGCCACGGCCGAATTCGGGCTGATGATCCTGATGGAAGCGGGCCTTTCCTTCCTCGGCCTCGGCATCCAGCCGCCGGCCTCGAGCTGGGGTTCGATCATGAGCGTCGGCCGCCAATATATCGAGCGGGCCTGGTGGATCGTCGCCTTTCCGGGCGCCTGTCTCTTCCTGCTCGTCTTTTCCGTCAACGTGCTTGGCGACTGGTTGCGAGACCAGCTCGACCCGCGTTCCCGTACCCGTTGAACCTTTTGGCGCGTTGAGGTTTTAAGTCATGGAATTCGAAAACAAGACCATCGTCATCACCGGCGCCGCCGGCATTTTCGGCCGCTGGATCGCTGCCTATTTCGCCGCGCAAGGCGCCACGCTCTGCCTCAGCGACGTCCGCATGGATGGTCTGGAAAAGGCGGTCTCCGAGCTCGGCCTCGACCGCTCCAAGGTTCTCCTGCACGCGACCGAATTGACCAGCGACGCCTCGATGCTCGACCTCGTCGGTCTCGTGAAGCGCGAATGGAAGGCGCCTGACATTCTCGTCAACAATGCCGGCATCTATACTCGTTTCAGCCTGCTGGAGATGGAGTTCTCCGACTGGGACCGTGTCTTCGGCGTCAATCTGCGGGCTCCCTTCGTGCTGTCGCGCGAGTTCGCCAAGCTGATGATCGCGGAAGGCAAGGCCGGCTCGATCGTCAACATCTCCTCCGGCGCCGCCCGCAAGATGACCCAGAACGGCGTTCCCTACTGCACGTCGAAGACAGCCATCGAACGCCTGTCCAAGGGGTTTGCCATGGAGCTCGCCGAATACGGTATCCGCGTCAATGTCGTCGAGCCGGGCTTCGCGCCGGGCAGCGAAGTGAGCGAGCTTTCCGACGAATATGTCAGCAACATGCTGAAGAACATTCCGCTCGGCCGCGCCAGTGGCCCCGAGGATGCGCCGGGCGCGATCGCCTATCTCTGCTCCGACAAGGCCGCCTTCATCACCGGCGCCGTGATCAGTATCGATGGCGGTAATTCGATCGGCAATTACAAGCGCCCCGAGCGGGCGAAGACGGCAGGCTGAGGAGAAATGATGGACGCCGCCAACCCGCTGCTTTCCGTCGACAGGCTGACCATCGATATCGGTGGCGCCAACGTCGTCGACGACATCTCCTTCACCGTCGCGCCCGGCAAGGTCATGGCGCTGGTGGGGGAATCCGGTTGCGGCAAGTCGCTGACCTCCTATGCCATGCTCGGACTGCTGCCGCCGGCCGCCAGGCGCACCGCCGGCCGGATCATGCTCGAAAACACCGATCTCGCCGCCCTCTCGGAACGGCAGTTCCGCAAGGCGCGCGGAAAAGACATCTCGATCATCTTCCAGGAACCGAGTGCTTCGCTCGACCCGCTGACGACGGTCGGTTCGCAGATTGCCGAGGCCTACCGGGTCCACCATGGCGTCTCCAAAGCGCAGGCCTATGAAAAGGCGCGGCAGATGCTGGTCGATGTGGGCATTCCCGACCCGACCCGGCGGCTCGACCAATACCCGTTCGAACTCTCCGGCGGCATGTGCCAGCGCATCATGATCTCGATCGCGCTGATCTGCGGCCCGCGCGTGCTGGTCGCCGACGAGCCGACCACCGCGCTCGACGTGACCATCCAGGCGCAGATTCTCGACCTGATGAAGAAACTGGTCGCCGACCGCGGCACCGCGATCGTGCTGATCACCCACGACATGGGCGTGGTTGCCGACATCGCCGACGACGTGGCGGTCATGTATGCCGGCCGGATCGCCGAAATCGCACCCGTGCACGATCTCTTCCGGCAGCCTAAGCATCCTTACACGGCCCTGCTGCTTGCCAGCGTTCCCAAGCTCGATGATGCGCCGAAGGCGGACCTCGCGACCATCGAGGGGACGGTGCCGACGCCGAACGAATTCGGCGTCGGTTGCCGTTTCACCGAACGCTGTCCTCTCGCGACCGACAAGTGTCGCACCGAACAGCCGCCGCTTTTCGATTGCGGCGGAGGCCATCGCTCGGCCTGCTGGCATATCGATCGCATGGCGGAAATCCGCGAGGTGGCGGCATGAGCGAGCAACAGAACGTACTCGAAATCCGCGACGTCGCAGTGCATTTCGGCGGCCGCGGCGGTTTGCTCGGCAAGTCCGGCCCGATGGTCAAGGCCGTCAATGGCGTCGACCTCGATATCGCCCGCGGCGAGACGGTGGCGCTGGTCGGCGAATCCGGCTGCGGCAAGTCGACGCTTTCCAATACCATCGTCGGCCTGCAGGCTCCCATTTCGGGAAGTGTGCGGATCAGCGGCGACGAAGTGGTCGGTGCCAGCCGCCGCGAGCTCAACGACATCCGCCGCAAGGTGCAGATGATTTTTCAGGATCCGGCGCTGTCTCTCGATCCGCGCTCGACCGTCGGCGCCACGATCGGCGAGCCGCTGATCGTGCGCGGCGTCGCCAGGGGGAAGGCGCTAAAGGAACGGGTCGCGACGCTGCTGCAGCAGGTGGGCTTGCGGCCCGAACACGCGGACCGGTATCCGCACCAGTTTTCCGGCGGCCAGCGGCAGCGCGTGGTGATCGCAAGAGCATTGGCGCTGGAGCCGGATCTCCTGATCTGCGACGAGCCGGTCTCGGCGCTCGACGTTTCTGTTCGCGCCCAGATTCTCAACCTGCTGGTTGCGCTGCAGAAGCGCACCGGCGTTTCCTATCTCTTCGTCAGTCATGACCTCGGCGTGGTCCGGCATATCTGCGATCGGGTCGTGGTCATGTATCTCGGCCGTTTCGTCGAGATGGCCGACCGCGACACTTTCTTCGCCAATCCGAAACATCCCTATACCAAGGCGCTGATGTCGGCCGTGCCGGAAGCCGACCCGGAAGTGCAGCGTGCCAAGCAGCGCTTTATCCTCAGCGGCGAACTGCCAAGTCCTTCAAACATCCCGTCCGGCTGTGCATTCCACACGCGCTGCCCGCTTGCCACCGAAATCTGCTCGAAAGAGCGGCCGGAACTGACGCCGCGTGCCGATGGCGCGCGCGTCGCTTGTCACCACGCCTAAGAGCCATGACGCATAAGAGACTGACATGACGGATGCCCCGACGAACGAAACCCTCAGGCTGGCCGGCCTCGAAGCCCAGGCGGAAATCCGCATCGACCGTTGGGGCATCCCGCATATCAAGGCGGATAGCGAGAAGGACCTGTTCTTCGTCCAGGGTTTCAACGCCGCCCGCGACCGGCTGTGGCAACTCGACCTCTGGCGCAAGCGCGGTCTCGGCCTGCTCGCTGCCGATTTCGGACCCGGGTACCTGGCGCAGGACCATGCCGCCCGGCATTTTCTCTATCGCGGTGGCATGGCCCCCGAATGGACCTCCTACGCGCCGGATACTGAAGCTATCTGCACCGCGTTCGCCGCTGGCATCAATGCCTATGTCGCGCTTTGCGAGGCGGAGCCGGCCCGCCTGCCGCCAGAATTCGCCATCTTCGGCACCAGGCCGTCACGCTGGCAGCCGGCGGACGTGGTGCGGATCCGCAGCCATGCGCTGACCCGTAACGGCATTTCCGAAATCCTGCGTGCCAACATCATGGCGCTTGCGGACGCAGAGACCGACCTGCTGCGCTTCGAGCTCGATCCCCCGGTCTCGCCGACGCCGGAGGAGGGGATTTCACTCGCCGATATCCCGCTCGTCGCGACGCGTCTGTTCAAGCTCGCCACAGCCGCCGTCACCTTCGACAAGGCAAGGCTTGCCGCAACGCTCGACGATGTCTGGAAATGGACCGAGGTCACCGATCTCGGCGATATCGTCCAGGCGATCGCGGAGGAGGGGTCCAACAATTGGGCGGTCCACGGCTCCCGCACCGAGACCGGCCGGCCCATCCTTGCAACCGATCCGCACCGAGCCCATGCCGTGCCGTCGTTGCGGTATCTCGTCCATCTCGAGGCTCCCGGCCTCAACGTCATCGGCACCGGCGAACCGACCGCGCCCGGTGTCTCGCTCGGCCATAACGACCGCACCGCCTTCGGCCTCACCATCTTCGGCGCCGACCAGGAAGATGTCTATGTCTACCAGACCAAGGAAGGCGATCCGGAGCACTATCGTTACGCCAACGGCTGGGAGAAGATCACCCGCATCGAGGAGAATTTCCTCGTTCGGGATCATCCCGACCAGACGCTGACACTCTCGTTCACCTGCCACGGCCCGATCCTCCATGAGAACCCGAAGATCCGTCAGGTCATTGCCATGCGCTCCGTCTGGCTGTCGCCCGGTACGGCCGCCTATCTCGGCAGCCTGTCCTATATGCGCAGCGGTTCCGTCCAGGCATTTTCGCAGACGCTCGGATCCTGGGGCACGCCCTCGGTCAACCATGTCAGCGCCGATGTGGACGGCAATATCGGCTGGTTCACCGCCGGCTTCACGCCGGTGCGCAGAAACTGGGAAGGGCTGCTACCCGTGCCGGGCCACGGCAGCCATGAATGGGACGGTTTCCTGCCTGTCTGCGAGCTTCCGCGTATGTATAATCCCTCCGAAGGTTTCGTTGCCTCGGCCAACGAAATGAACCTGCCGGCCGACCGCGACCCAAGCGCTCCATCGATCGGCCACGAATGGGCGGAGGTCAGCCGTGCCCAGCGCATCAAGTCAATCTTGCGCGTCGATCCCAAACATACGTTGAAAGCCTCGATGGCTTTGCAGACCGATGTGTATTCCCGGCCGGCTGCGACCATCTGCGCCGTGCTTCAACAAGCTGCCAGCCGTCAAACGCTGGATGACCGGCAGGAACATGCCACAAAGCTTTTCAGCGGCTGGGATTATCGCCTCGAAGCGGGGAGTGCCGCCGCGGCGCTGTTCGAAGTCTGGTGGATGAAGCACCTGCGACCGGCACTGCTGGCCAAATTCGCACCCAATCCGACCGTCCGCCAGTTGCTGCTGCCGGGCGATGTCGACCGCATGCTGGCGCTTATCAGCGAATCCGGCACGCTCTGGGATATGGTCGAACGAGACGCCATGCTGCTATCGACGCTTTCCGACGGCTTTGCAGATTGCGAAAACCGGCTCGGTGCTGAGCCGGCAGCTTGGCGCTGGGGCGACCTGCACCGTGCGCTCTTCGAACACGCAACCAGCCGCATCAAGACCGAACACGCGACCGGCTGGGATGTCGGCCCGCTGCCCGTCGGCGGCAGCCGTTCGACGCCCATGCATGCCGGCTATCGGATGGGCGATTTCGGCGTCAACGCCGGCGCCTCGGTCCGCCTCGTCATGGATGTCGGTGACTGGGACAACAGCGTTTGCATCAACACACCCGGCCAGTCCGGCGATCCCCGTTCGTCTCATTACGGGAACCTGGCCAGTATTTGGTCGAAAGGCGAATACGTGCCGCTCCTCTACAGCGAAGCCCACATCGCCCGGGAAACAATCCACCGCATCATGCTTCTGCCGGGTTGAGCAGGCGGGGAGGGAGGGTTTGGTGAATACGCTTAGCTTTGTCGGATGTGTCTTTCAACGAGCGCTTTCAGCCTCTTCCCGTCGCGCGCCTGCAGAAGATCAACCATCTCATGATGCTCCCGAGCCGATTGCTCAATTCGCGCCCGCGTCTTCCACTGGGAAACGGGAGCGGAAGACGTGCGCTGTTCGAGTTCGGCGATAATCCCACCCAGTTCGTCGTTACCAGATGGGTGCACGAAAGCCCGATGGAAGTTCAGATCGGCTTCATACAGTTCCAGCACGGTCCCGTGCAGGATCAGGCTTTCGAACCGCTCGGCCACCTAGTGTGCTGGCGCTTGAATGTCGACGGTACTCGACGCCGAGCGGCGGTAGCTCATCCCTTACGATCTCCGTGATCGTGGCCCCCATGACCGTGAAACAGGTGCAGGAGTGGACATGCCAGGAGTAGCAGGTATGGACCCAATCCGAGGGCGTGCGCCCAGTGCTCCCGAAGGATGTAGAATATAAGGACAATGGCTAACGATGCTCCGATCAGGAGCCAAGTGCGAGATGCGGTCATAGGTTGATGCTCCTTAGTCTGAGGGAATTGCCAATCACGCTCACAGAGGACAGAGCCATGGCGGCTGCCGCAATGATGGGGGAAAGAAGGATGCCGAAGCTCGGGTACAAGATACCCGCCGCCACCGGCACGCCTGCCGCGTTGTAGATGAACGCGAAGAACAGGTTCTGCCGGATGTTGGCCATCGTTGCCCGGCTGAGCTGCCTTGCTCTCACGATGCCCTGCAGATCACCCTTCAACAGGGTCACTCCCGCGCTTTCGATGGCAACGTCGGTTCCCGTGCCCATGGCGATGCCGACGTCGGCAGCGGCAAGGGCAGGGGCATCGTTAACGCCGTCACCAGCCATGGCGACGATCTTGCCTTCGCTCCGGAGCCTGGAGACGATCTTGCTTTTGTCCTCGGGAAGTACCTCGGCTTCGACTTCCGAGATTCCGAGCCGCCGGGCCACCGCATGAGCGGTAGTCTTGTTGTCGCCCGTGAGCATAACGACCCTGATCCCTTCGGAGACAAGCGCCTTCACGGCGTCTGGCGTCGTTGCCTTGACAGGGTCGGCGATGGCGAACAGCCCAGCAACCTGACCATCGGACGCCATGAAGATCACCGTGGCTCCTTCATTCCGTAGCTCCTCGGCCTTGGCCGTCATTGCGGAGACGTCGACACGGCTTTCTTCCATGATCCGATGGCTCCCCAGGATCAGCTTCTTGCCGTTTACGATACCGGTCACGCCCTTGCCGACCGGGCTGTCGAAATCCTGGGCGTCGCCGAGTTGGAGGTTGCGTTCAACTGCAGCATTGACGATGGCCAAGGCAAGCGGATGTTCGCTGGAACGTTCCAGCGTTGCGGCCGCCTGCAACAGTTCAGTCTCCGAAAGGTCTTCAGTCGGAACAATGGCAGTGAGCTTGGGTCGCCCCTCGGTGAGGGTGCCGGTCTTGTCGACCACCAGGGTGTCGACCTTCTCGAAGCGCTCCAATGCCTCAGCGTTCTTGATCAAGACACCGAGTCTCGCGCCGCGTCCTACGCCGACCATGATCGACATGGGCGTGGCCAGTCCAAGAGCACAGGGACAGGCGATAATGAGGACAGCGACGGCGGCGACTAGTCCGTGTGCGAAACGCGGTTCCGGGCCGATGGCTAACCAGATGAAGAACGAAACGATGGCCACGGCGATGACGACGGGCACGAACCATCCTGATACTTCATCGGCGAGCCGCTGAATGGGTGCGCGGGAGCGCTGGGCTTCGGCAACCATCTTCACGATCCGCGACAGCATCGTATCCTTGCCGACCTTACTCGCTTCCATAATGAAACCGCCGGTCTGGTTCATCGTGCCGCCGATCAGTTTCGAGCCGATATCCTTGGTCACGGGCATCGATTCCCCGGTGATCATGGATTCATCGACAGAGCTGCGTCCTTCGAGGAGAGTACCGTCCACCGGGACCTTTTCCCCAGGACGCACCCGCAAGCGGTCGCCGACGGCCACGACGTCCAGACCTATGTCCTCGTCGGTACCGTCAGCCTTTACGCGTCGGGCTGTTTTGGGCGCTAGATCGAGGAGGGCTCGTATAGCGCCACCAGTCTGCTCTCTCGCCCGGAGTTCCAGTACCTGGCCCAGCAAAACGAGAACAGTGATTACAGCGGCTGCTTCGAAATAGACTGCCACTGCGCCTTCTCCGGATCGGAAGGTCTCCGGAAAGATGCCTGGGATGATCGTCGCGATCACGCTGTAAATCCAGGCAACGCCAGTGCCCATTGCGATAAGTGTGAACATGTTCAGGCGGCGGGTAACAATGGATCGCCAGCCGCGTTCGAAGAACGGCCACCCGGCCCACAACACCACAGGAGTGGCGAGTAACATCTGAAGCCAGTTCGACGTTTGCGGTCCGAGCAGCATATGGAGGTTCGTCAGGTGCCCGCCCATCTCCAGTGCCAGAACGGGCAGGGAGAGGACGAGGCTGATCCAGAAGCGCCGGGTCATATCGATCAGTTCGGCGCTTGGACCCTCCGCCACTGCGGGCGTTTCGGGCTCCAGAGTCATCCCGCATATCGGGCAGTTGCCCGGCCCCATCTGTCGGACCTGGGGATGCATCGGGCAGGTGTAGACAACACCTGCCCCGTCCAGGACAGGTGAAGCTCCCTTTAGCTTGACGACGTTCGTCGGATGATCGTGATCGCCATGGTCATAATCATGCTGATGATGAGCGTGCCCGGGGTGTTCGTTGGTCATGTCATCCTCCCGTTAGATCGCGTTGTCGTAGGTGATGAAGTCCATCATCCCCGCAGCCATATGGTAAAGGTGGTGGCAGTGCAGCGGCCAACGGCCCGGGTTTGCGGCATCGAACTCGACGGTTACTTCCGCCATGGGCGGCAGCAGGGCGGTGTCTCGAACAGCACCAGAGAATTCTCTCCCATTAATGGCAACCACCTGGAAATGATGTCCATGCAGATGCATCGGGTGGGCCATCATCGACATGTTGCGCATGGTTATCCGTACGCGCTGCCCGCGCGAGACGTTCAATGCCTCGGCCGCGTCTATCCTCCATGTGTACGTAGCCATGTCACCGGTCAGTGTCAGCTTGTACCGCCGGTCGGCCGGACGTGCTGGCGGCGGAGAGAGGCTTCTCAGCTGTTGTTCCAATGAAAGGTCGAGGATAGGCCCGTTTTCCGATCCGACGGGGCTGACTTTTGTTATCGAAGCACCGGCAACCGCCAGGATAACCCCAGTCCGCTCTCTAGCTCCTTCTCGAAGAGCCAAGATCGGAAACATCGTTGCATCGGAGGGAAGTTCCAGGCGGATGTCGAGCCGCTGTCCCATCGTGATAGGAAAGCGTCTGCCTGTGATGGGAACTACGTCGATGCCGTCAACGGCCACGAGGCTGGCAGCTAACGTCCTGGTATCAATCGTAAAGGCAGTCGCAGTGGCCCCGTTGATGATCCGCAGACGGATCCTGCCACCTTTTTCAACCGTGACAACCTCAGGATCGTCGAGCGTACGGTCGTTGGCGAGATAGGCGTCGTACTCGATATCGTTCAGGTCCATGTTCGGCATGCCCATCATCGGCATCGCCATACCGGAATTGCCGCCCATCTGCATCTGATGCTGGGCATGCATGCTCGGCATCATCGGCGGCATGCTTTGGCCGGTCATCGGCATGTTGCCATGCCCGGAGCCGCTTGCCCGGAGACCCGCCAGCAGTTCTTCGGGCGATTTGAAAGAGAAGTCGTGGAGGAGGATAGTGACCTCCTGCTCGTCGCGGGAGCGATCCTCGCTCGTTCGAACGATCAGTGGTGCCGCCAGGAGGCTCTGCTCTTGCAAAGTATGGGCGTGCATCCAGTGCGTGCCGCCTCGACCAATCGGAAAGTCGTATCTCCTGTCCTCCTTGGCCTTCAGCAAAGCAGCCGGATTCCCGGGTACACCATCCATCTGCCACGGAGGGGTTAAGCCGTGCCAGTGGATCAGGGTATCTTCGGCTGTTTCATTGATCAGGCGGACGTCGAACTGCTTTTCCGCGTCCAACACGAGCCCGGGTCTTCCGGCTCTATCGGTCAGGCCGAACACTGTGGCTGCTCTGCCTTTCACGTCAAGCGTTCGCCTGCTGATCAGGAGATCGGAAGGGGATTGGGTTGCCCTTGCAGTGGCAATGTTCAGTAGTGGCGAGACTGCTGCCGTGCCGACGGCAAGCGCCCTAAGGAATTCTCTACGGTACATGATAGGTCTCTCGATCCTGGTCGGCATGCCGACCTTGCTGATGATGGAAGTGGTTCGCCGGGCGGCGAGCCTGTCATCAGGCTGCAGGTCGAGGAGGCTCTAACCCAGGCAATGGCACCTGGCCGAACAGGTGATCATGCAATCCGCCAAAGCGGATTGGAGTAGTTTTTGCACCCGCGGGAGCTTTCGCCGGTGCTGGGACTATTGAAAGGCAGGTTGCGCAGACGGATGTGCAACACGCCTGACGATCCAGAGCCATTTTATAGGTAGAAGGATGATCGCCATCATCGTTTGACGCGGAAGCGCTGTGGCTGGTTGGGCACGAGTGGGTGGCGGCATGGGAGGCAGGTGTGCTGAATAGGAAAACGACGGCAAAAAGAACCGCTGCCACCATCCAGATCACGCTTCTCTGCTTGCGCAAGTACATCATCGGTCTGCCTCTTCATGAGGAGAGATACCGCATGCAGGTCTGCCGACCTTGATCTCCGTCAACCCCACAAGGCTGCCAACGACCTATTCAATTTGTGCACCTACAGAGGCGACCGGAACCGTCGCTTGGCGAGTTCGCGGTAAAGGGCTTCTGCCGAAACGCCGATCTCGGCCGCGACATTCTTCCAGTCACCCTTCGAAGGTTCTCGGTCGTTCCATGCTGTCCAAGCGCTTAGCCTAGCGGTGACCGTCTTCAGCGCCGTGATCTCTGACCGCTTTCGACTGTTCTGCAGTTCTGAAGACAGATGAATAATCCAGGCTCTCGCAAAGTTTGGGTCATTTTCTATGAGGTTGCGGATGCTGCTCACTGGAACACCGGCCACCTTGGCAGGAGTCAGCGCCACCGCGTCGCAATGATGCTGGTCCGCAAAGACGGAGGCTTCCGCAAGAATGCTGCCAGCATTGGCTCGTTGGAGGACGGCGACGTTACCATCGTCCTGGAACCGAACCAGATTTATCGAGCCTTCCAAAATCACGAAGAGAAGTTGGACGACGTCCCCACGATGGAACACGTGTCCGTCTTTCGGGACTTGCTTGTGTGCCGACGACTTCGCAAGCAGCTGTTCGAGTAAAGGCTGTGACATGATAGCGATCATGTCGCCAGAGCATCCTTCATGGCAAGGTTTTTATCGTCAACCACTTGAGGTTCCGATGAGATTTCATATTCTGGCAATTCACCTTATCATCCTGCCACTGACCGCTTACGCACAGCAGGCTCACCATGGCCATGCATCCGCATATGCGGGCGAGGAAATACGGGAGATCAAAAGCCTTTCTGCCGAAGATATCGC
The DNA here is from genome assembly GCF_002968675.1 of Neorhizobium sp. T25_13. Classification (NCBI taxonomy): domain Bacteria; kingdom Pseudomonadati; phylum Pseudomonadota; class Alphaproteobacteria; order Hyphomicrobiales; family Rhizobiaceae; genus Neorhizobium; species Neorhizobium sp. T25_13. The sequence goes on along the minus strand of NZ_PVBI01000001.1, from coordinate 45,707 downwards.
GGAGCTGAAACGAGGTGGTGGTTGGGGTTTCGCTAAGGCGGCCGAGTTGAACGGAATGCCGGGGCCCAGTCATGTTCTGGCAATGAGGCAGGAGCTTGCTCTGACACCGTCGCAACTGGAACTCGCGCAGGTGCTGTTCGAAAAAATGCAGCGGACCGCAATTCAAGAGGGGGAGCGGCTGATCGCAGCGGAGCGGGACCTGGAATCTGGCTTTCAATCAGGTTTGATAAACGAGAGCGGGTTACACCAGAAACTTGGGCAGATCGAACGGAGCAGGGCGACCCTCAGGTTCATTCACCTGTCTGCGCATCTGGAAATGAAAAAGCTGCTGGATCGTCATCAGGTCGAAAAGTACAACGAGCTGCGCGGGTACACAGCTCGTTGATCGACGTCACTTTGACAGCGAGGGTGTATATCCCGCATCGGCAATCGAAGCGCTGATCACCTCCGGCGCGAGCGCTGTTTCGACCGAAACGGTTTTGCTGCCGAGGTCGATCTCTGCTGAGGCGCTGGGAGCAGCTGCCTTGATGGCTTTTTCTACCGTGCTCACACAGTGACCACAGGTCATATCGGGGATTTCAAACTTAATCATAGGGGCTCCACTTAGGTTCACTTTCCTTATGTGGGGCTTCCAGCGATGGGAGGGTCAAGAGGCACTAAGAAAAATCTGCGATACTCCGTCGCGGCAGCGGAAGAAATAGTCCTCTTCACAGTTTGCTCGCTCTGTGCGAACATCTACGCATGGTCGCAATCAACGCGTTCCGGCGCTTCCTTCTGCTGTTTTCTGTCCTGGGACTACTCGTCGCCCCGGCCGGCATCGGCACGGCCACGGCGGCAATGACGGCTTCTGTATCGCAAGTTGAGATGGTTATGGACGGCGACATGCCGTGCTGCCCCGAAGAGCAACCAGTACAGAAGGCGGATTGCGGAAAGCCGTGCCCGCTTGCATTGATCTGCTCGACCAATCTGCTGGGTAATTTCGGCGCAACCGCGAGTTGGTCTGTCTCCTTGCGCCTCAGCAGCCTTTCTTTCCCGCCTCCGAGAGAAAACCAGCATCGTTCGGCGACACCCGAACCGCCTGCGCGTCCCCCGAAGGCCTGATCTCACCCCAATCTCTTTGAACCGGCGCTCCTGAACGGAGCTGCTTGTTTTCCGTATTGAGGAGCGGCGCTCAGCGTACGCTCTGGTGAGACATCAATGGTTCATTCCCATCAAACGACGTTTCGAGTCGCCATGGCGCTCGCTCTCAGCTTTCCCGTGGCCGCGTACGCCGGCGCGGCAGACTACGAACTTCAGCTTGTCGAGGCCGCTGTTGGCCAGGGACCTGATGCCGTCATCGCCGTGCGGTTAACCGACAAACGCACAGACAAGCCAGTTTCCAACGCCGTCATCTTCGCAACGCGACTGGATATGGCTCCAGAGGGTATGGAGGCCATGACCACCCGCGTAGAGCCACTGTCTTTAGAAGAGCCCGGCATCTACCGCTTCAAGGCAAACCTTTCCATGGAAGGCGGCTGGCGGTTCAAGCTCGCGATGAAGGTTCAAGGCGAGCCCGAGACTGTTCAGGGCGAACTCGTCGTGCAGGCACAGCCATGAAGCGAGGCACGTTCATTCTCGTCACAACGGTGATTGCTGCCGTTGGGGCAGGAAGCTATGCGGCCGGGGATCGCGGAGTGGGACGGGATTATCTGGCTCAGTTCTTTCCGATACCCACAGCGTCCTTGCCACAACACAAAGCGCCAACCGGCAAAGTGATCTACTATCGGCATCCGGATGGTGTGCCGGAATACTCTCCTGGTCCAAAGCAGACGTCGGACGGCCGACCGTTTCTGGAAGTCCGGGCAAGCGAGGACATCACCTTCGATCCCGTTCGACCCGAACCAGAAAAAGCTGAGGCGGTGGGTGAACGGAAGGTCTTGTACTACCGAAACCCGATGGGGCTGCCCGACACATCGCCGGTCCCCAAGAAGGATTCGATGGGAATGGATTACCTTCCGGTCTACGCAGGCGAGCAACCGGAACCGGGTGAATTGCGCGTGCCGCTCGGGAAGCTCCAACGATCCGGCGTCAGGACCGCCAAGGTTGAACGGCAAGCGATTGAGCGGAAGATCAGGGTCCCAGGCGTTGTTCAGTTCGATGAAAGGCGCATCCAGGTCGTCTCCATGCGGACTGATGCGTTCATCGATGAAGTTGCCAATGTAACGACCGGCGACCAGATCAAAAAAGGCGACCGGCTATTTTCCTTTTACTCAGGCGAAATCGCGCGCGCAGCAGCCGAGTTTGCCGTATCCATCAGGAACGGGACCGAAGGCGATCTCGGTAATGGGGTTGGGCTTCAGCTCCGCAACCTCGGTGTGCCGGACGAGACGATCAAGGGCATCGCGAGGGAGCGGTCTGTTCCAAGGTCGCTACAATATGTCTCGCCCATTGATGGGGTTGTTCTCGAACGTCCTGCGCTCCCAGGCATGATGGCCGAAGCCGGAGACGCGCTGTTCAGGATCGTTGATAACTCGTCAATCTGGGTCATTGCCGACGTGCCTGAGTATGATCTTTCGGCAATCAAGGCCGGTCAGCCTGCTAGAGTCAGCTTTCCAAATTTTCCCGGGCGGGAGGTTCAAGGGAAAGTCGGTCTGGTTTATCCCGGCCTTCAAGCACAGACCAGAACGGCGAAGATTCGAATAGAAGTGCCCAACTCCGACGGTAGTCTGCTTGCCGACATGTTCGCGGAGGTGGAGATCGACGTCGGCGGGGCGGCTCCGGTCGTCGCGGTACCCAGCTCTTCCATTATTGATACCGGCAGCCGCCAGATCGTCTTCCTCGACAAAGGCGAGGGGCGTTTCGAAGCGCGGGACGTGAAACTTGGTGCTCGGGGTGCCGAATTAACAGAAGTCAAGGAAGGGATAGCGCCCGGGGATACGGTCGTCAGCTCCGGGAATTTTCTGCTCGATGCGGAGAGCAACCTCACGTCAGCCCTTAACGCGGTTACTCCACAGGAGATCAAGCCATGATCGCCGGAGTGATTGCATGGTCCTCCAGGAACCTGGTGTTGATCTTCGTTGGTGCCGCCTTGGCAGTGGCAGCGGGTATCTATTCGATCCGAACCCTTCCGCTGGACGCGATACCCGATCTGTCGGATGTTCAGGTCATCGTTTACACCGATTACCCTGGACAAGCTCCGCAGGTCGTTGAGGATCAGGTTACCTATCCTCTTACCACGTCGATGTTGACCGTCCCGCGCTCAAAGGTGGTGCGCGGTTTCTCGTTCTTCGGCGTATCGTTCGTCTACGTCATCTTCGAAGATGGTACTGATCCTTACTGGGCTCGAAGCCGTGTCCTGGAATACCTGAATACCGCCGCCAGTCGTCTGCCGGACGGAGTCGCACCGAGCCTTGGTCCTGACGCAACCGGTGTTGGCTGGGTCTATCAGTATGCGCTGGTAGCAAAGGAGCTTTCGCTTGCGGAACTGCGGTCGCTTCAGGATTGGGTCGTTCGTTTTGGTGTCGCGAGGGCCGATGGCGTTTCCGAGGTTGCCAGCGTCGGCGGGTTCGTGAAGCAATATTCGGTGGTTGTCGATCCCATCCGGCTTCGGGCTCAGAACATCACGCTCAAACAGATTACGGACGCGGTTCGCGCCAGCAACCGAGATGTTGGTGGACGTACCGTCGAACTGTCCGAGTTCGAGTTCATGGTCCGAGGCAAGGGTTATTTGAAGGGCATCGCTGATATCGAGAACATCGTCCTGATATCGGAGGGAGGCGCTCCACTTCGGCTCAGAGACATTGCGAGGGTCGAGGCGGTTCCGGACGAGCGAAGGGGCATCACCGAACTGAACGGCGAAGGCGAAGTCGCGAGTGGGATCGTCCTCCAGCGTTTCGGGTCGAATGCTTTGACGGTCATCGAGGGCGTCAAAGAAAGCCTGGCGAACGTGAGAAAAAGCCTCCCTGAGGGTACACAGATCATACCGGTCTACGACCGATCACAGCTGATCGAGGCGGCTATCGAAACCTTGAAAGGAACGCTTGTCGAGGAGTCCATCGTCGTTGCCCTGGTAACGGTCGCTTTCCTGCTTCACGTCAGGAGCGCGCTTGTTGCGATCATCATGCTGCCGGTCGGAATCCTGATGGCTTTCGTGGCGATGCGGGCACTCGACATCGGAGCCAACATCATGAGCCTGGGCGGGATCGCCATCGCCATCGGCGCGATGATCGATGCAGCCATCGTCATGATCGAGAATGCACAAAAGCATCTCGAACGCGCGCCACCTGACAAGAAGAGATCGCAGGTCATTATCGAGGCGGCAAGCGAGGTTGGCCCGGCCCTGTTCTTTAGCTTGCTGATCATCACGGTGTCGTTTCTGCCGATCTTCACCCTCGAATCTCAGGAAGGACGCTTGTTCGGGCCACTTGCCTTCACAAAGACTTTCGCAATGGCGGCGGCCGCGCTGCTTTCGGTGACGCTTGTACCAGCTCTCATGGTCATATTCGTTCGGGGGAGGATCATCCCTGAACATCGTAACCCGCTCAATCGCTTCCTGATCTGGGCCTACCGCCCGGTCATAAAGGGGGTACTGCGAGCGAAGGTTCTGACCATCCTCTTGGCTATTGCGGCACTTGCAGCAACAGTTTGGCCCGCCCGACAGGTTGGAACCGAGTTTATGCCCACCTTGAACGAGGGCACGCTGATGTACATGCCGACGACATTGCCCGGCCTGTCTGTCACCAAGGCAGCGGAACTGATGCAAACCCAGGACAGGATCATCAAGTCCTTTCCCGAGGTCGAGACGGTTTTCGGCAAAGCCGGGCGGGCGCTGACCGCAACCGATCCCGCGCCCACGGAAATGTTCGAGACAATCATCACGCTGAAGCCGAAATCGGAATGGCGGCCGGGAGTGACGATTGACAGCCTGAAGCTGGAAATGGATGCAGCACTGCAGTTTCCTGGAGTCTCAAATGCCTGGACGATGCCGATCCGTGCCCGGATCGACATGCTCTCGACGGGCATCAGGACGCCCGTGGGAGTTAAAGTTTTCGGGACAGACCTGAAGGAGATGGAGCGGGTCGCCCGCGACATCGAGACGGTCCTGAAGACGGTCCCGGGAACGTCCAGTGCCTACGCGGAAAGGGTCATCGGCGGCTACTACCTGGATATCGTCCCGGACCGGATCGCGCTTGGACGGTACGGGCTGACGGTAGACGACGTGCAGGACGTCGTCGGCATGGCGCTCGGTTCAGAAGTGGTGACGTCCACGGTGGAAGGTCGCGAACGATACGGAGTGGCGGTGCGCTACCCCCGTGCCTTTAGGAGCGATCCGCAGGCGATTGCGCGTGAGGTGCAAGTCGCCATCCCGGGAGGAGGATCGGTCCCCCTCGGGCAGGTCGCCCAGATCGGCCTGAGCCGGGGCGCGACGAGCATCCGCACGGAGAACGGTCAACTGGCCGTCTACATCTTCGTCGATATCGCCGGAAGGGACCTCGGCGGCTACGTCGCGGAGGCACGCGAGGCAGTCGATAAAAGCGTGGAAATGCCCCCCGGCTATTCGGTAGCCTGGAGTGGCCAATTCGAATATCTGGAACGCGCCAAAGCAAGACTATCCGTGGTCGTTCCGCTGACCTTGGCGCTTATCTTCCTGCTTCTCTACTTGAATTTCCGGGCTCTGACCGAGACATTCATCGTCATGCTCTCCCTGCCATTCGCGTTGGTTGGCGGCATATGGCTGATGTGGTGGCTTGGTTTCAATGCATCTGTTGCAGTCGCGGTCGGATTCATTGCCCTCGCGGGCGTCGCCGCCGAAACAGGGGTGATCATGCTCATCTACCTCGATCACGCCCTCAAGGAGAGACGTGAGGTCTGCCTGACTGAGGGGAGGCCTCTGACGAAAGCAGACCTCCGAGACGCAATCATGGTCGGCGCGGTCGAACGGGTGAGGCCAAAGATGATGACGGTTGTCGCCATCATGGCCGGTTTGATCCCGATCCTCTGGAGCACCGGGACCGGCTCGGAAATCATGCAGCGAATTGCTGTCCCAATGATCGGCGGAATGGTTTCGTCGACCATCCTAACGCTCGTCGTCATTCCCGCAATCTATGCCCTGGTCAAGGGTTGGCGTCTTCCGGAAGCCCGGGTTGAACAGCCTCAACATCCCCAAGGACCACAAATAGAAGGAGTTACCGCATGAACAGGAGACAATTCATATGCTCTGCAATCGCGACCATCGCAGTTGCCAGCACGGCCCCAGCGCGGGCGTCGCAAACGAGAATGGCGGTCTATAAAGACCCGACCTGCGGCTGTTGCGGCGCGTGGGCTAACGCCATAGCGCAGGCCGATATCGCCATCGACGTTCAGCAGGTCGCCGATCTTGACTCGGTAAAACGGAGATACCGAGTGCCGAAAAATCTGGAAGGCTGCCATACGGCGATCATCGGCAAATACTTCATCGAGGGGCATGTCCCGCTGGAAGCCGTTGAGAGACTGCTCAACGATGCGCCGGATATCCTTGGCCTGGCGGTGCCGGGTATGCCCGTGGGCTCACTTGGAATGGGGGATAATCCGGCAGTAGCGTCATTCGATGTGTGGAGTGTCGACAAGCAAGGTGGAGCGTCAATCTTCATGAGCGTTCGGCCGACGAAGCTTTGAGCCTGCTTGCGGTTGCCTGTTCACCCATTCCATGCCGGCTTGGCAGCCCGGGAGAGTCGATATCATCGATCGGGGTGTTCTTTTCCGAAGTGCTGGCATGGCAAAGCGTTTGCTTCTTCGATCGTCACCTCCGATCGCGGGCCCTGCGCGGCAAGCTTCTCTGTTTACAATCTCTTGGAATGCGGCTCCACATTTAGGCACGCATGGACATGCCCGGGTTCGATTTCTCGCAACTCGGGCCGGACCCGATGGCAATGGTCGGTCACCATCGGACAACGCGGATGGAAGTGACAACCGGATGGCGGATTGAGCGGAGAGGGTATCTCGCCCTGGATCGGCATGAACCGCCGGCGTTGCGCCGAGATTTTCGGCATCCCGTCCAGCAGCATGCGCGTGTAGGGATGCGTCGGCGATGCGAAAAGTTCCGACGTTTTGGCAAGCTCCACTACGCGACCAAGATACATGACGGCCACGCGGTCGCAGAGATGGCGGATGACGCCGAGGTCATGGCTGATGAAGATCATCGCCAGGCCGCTATCACGCCTAATGTCCAGCAGAAGATTGATGATCTGCGCCTGAACAGACACGTCGAGCGCGGCCACCGCCTCATCACAGATCAGCATGTCGGGCTTCACAGCCAGCGCCCGGGCGATGCCGACGCGCTGACGCTGGCCGCCGGAAAATTGATGAGGGTAGCGGCCGACGCTGTCCGCCGGGAGGCCGACGCGCGCAAGGATGTCGACCACATAATCCTTCACCCCCGAGCGCGGCACCAGTCCGTGCAGGACCGCCGCTTCGCCGACGATCTCCCCGACGCGCAGGCGCGGATTGAGCGAGGACATCGGGTCCTGGAAAACCATCTGGACTTTCAGCGCGTCCCGCTTGCGCCTCAGGAAGCTGTCGTAATCTTCGCCGCGAAAGCGCCGCTCACCCGAAGAGGCTGGAAGAATTCCGGCGATCATCCGGGCGAGCGTCGACTTGCCGCAGCCGGACTCGCCGACGATGCCCAGCGTCTCGCCCTCGTTCAACGTCATCGAAACATTGTCCACCGCGCGCAGGACGGCCGGCTGCCGGTTGCGCAGGAAATGGTCCGTGAAGTCCTGCAACGGTGAGCTTCCGACGGCAAAGCTGCGCGACAGGTCTTTTGCTTCGAAAATCATCTCGTTCACGGCATCAATCCTCGAATGGGTGATAGCACCAGATGCGGTGCGTCTCAGACAATTGCCTCGCCTGCACCGGCTGGCGGCAGATGTCCGTCATGCGCTCGCAGCGGTTCGCGAACGGACAGCCTTCGCCGAGCGTCAGAAGGGATGGCATGTTGCCGGGGATCTGCTTCAGTTTTTCTCCCGGCGCGTTGCGGGAGGGAACTGACTCGAGCAGCTTACGGGTATAGGGATGGCGGGCGGCGCCGATGATCTCCTCGGTCGTGCCGATCTCCATCATGGCGCCGGCATACATGACCATGATCCGATCGGCGAGTTCGGAAAGCGTCGAAAGATCGTGAGTTATCCAGATCATGCCGAGCCCTCGCTCGTCGATCTGGCGGCGGATCTGGTAGATGATCTGCGCCTGGATCGTCACGTCGAGCGCCGTGGTCGGTTCGTCGGCGATGATCAGGTCCGGCCCGAGAAGAAGCGCAATGGCGATCACCACACGCTGGCGCATGCCGCCCGACATCTCGTGCGGATAGGCGTTGAGCCGTTCTTCGGGCGATGGGATGCCGACTGATCGCAGCGCCTCAATGCAGCGATTGTACATTTCCTTGCGGGGTACGCTTTCATGGGCGCTGATCGCCTCGTACATCTGGTCGCGCACCCGCATCAGCGGGTTCAGCGTCATCAGCGGGTTCTGGAAGACCATGGCGATGCGGTTGCCGCGATAATGGCGCATCTCCTCGAAATCGAGGCCGGTCAGTTCCTGGCCGTCGAGGCTGATCGAACCCGATACGATGCGACCGGGCTCGTCGATCTGGCCCATGATCGACATCCCCGTCACCGATTTGCCAGACCCGGATTCGCCAACGATGCCGAGAACCTCGCCGCGGGCGACTCCGAAGGAAATGTCACGTACCGACTTGATTGTGCCCTTGCGGGTGAAGAACCAGGTATTGAGGCCATCGACCTGGAAGAAAAACGTGTCGCTCACTGTCCGGCCTTCCTCTAGCGGTCGAGCCGCGGATTGTTGAGATCGCGCAGACGGTCGCCGAGCAGGTTCATGGCAACGATCATCACCAGGAGCACGACGCCGGGATAGATGCTGATCCAGTATTTCTGCGAAAAGATGAACTCATAGCCGCTGGCGATCAGCATGCCGAGCGAGGGCCGCGTCAGGGGCAGGCCGACGCCGAGGAAGCTCAGCGAGGACTCCATCGATATCGCCGCGGCAATGTTCAAGGTAAACAGCACGATGATCTGCGGCATACAGTTCGGCAGGACATGGCGCAGCATGATGCGCACCGGCGAAAGACGCAGGCAGCGGGCCGCCTCGACATATTCCTTGCCGAGTTCGCTCATGGCGAAGGAGCGCGCCGTGCGGGCATAATAGGACCATTGCACGATGACGATGGCGAGCACGACCTTGCTGACGCCATTGCCGAGAATGGCGAGGATCGCGAGGCCGATGAGCAGCGCCGGCAGGCCGAGCATGAAGTCCACGGCGCGCATGATGATGGCGTCGGTCACCCCGCGCTGCCAGGCGGCGAACAAGCCGAGTGCGGTCCCGAGCACCATGGCCGCACCCGCGGCCACCAGCCCGACTACGACGCTGATGCGGATGCCGTAAAGGATGGCCGAGAGCATGTCGCGGCCGAAATTGTCCGTGCCGAGCCGAAAGACGAAATCGGTTTCCTGATCGAGCGATTTGGCGATCGCGAGCAGCGTGAAGCTTGCAGGCAAGGAGGTCGCGGAGGTGATCCTGACCTCACTGCTCTTGGGATTGTCGATCGTCCACCAAGGCTGGATCGGATGTTTCTTCGCACCCTCGATCGTCGCACCGTTCGGCAGGTTGCGGACCTGCAGGCTCCCGAGCCTGGCGGCCGTGGGTTCGACGCTGACAGTCAGACAGTTCGGACCGCACGAAGAGGCCGCCAGAGAAAGCCGGGTCTTCGTCGGTGAGGCAGGCTGGACGGTGATCGCGCCATTGTTGACGCGGATATTGACGCGGACCTCCTCTCCCGGAAGCATCCGCTTCGAGCCGGTCGGCTTCAATGCGTCGGAAAGCTGCAGATGCGTCAGGTCATACGGGTCGGTCGGCGCAAGTAACGGCGCGAAGATGGCGCAGAACACGAAGACGAGGCTCACCGTCAGACTGATGACAGCGGAACGGCTTTCGGCAAAGCGCCGCGCGAAATCCTGAAAACTCGTGATACTCATGCCGCACGCCGCCTCAGAACGGATTTGACGCGGGGATCGATGATCATGTGCAGGATATCGACGATGAAGTTGATGGCGATAAAGAGCAGCGCCGTATAGGTAAGCTGGGCTACGATCATCGGCCGGTCGAGCACTTTGATGGAATTGATGAGCAGCTTGCCCAAGCCCGGCCAGGAGAACACCGTCTCGGTGATGACGCCATAGGCGAGCAGATTGCCGAGTTCGATGCCGGTCACAGTAACGAGCGGCACCAGCGCGTTGCGGAGAATGTGGCCGACCACCACCGACCGGCTTCGCACGCCCTTGGCATAGGCGAACTTGACGAAGTCGAGCCGACAGATCTCCATGGTCGCGGCCCGCGTCACGCGCATCAGCAGGGACATTTTCAGGAGCGCCAGGCTGAAGGCCGGCATGATGACATGCGACCAGCCGTCGAGCGTCCAGAGGCTGGAGGTGATGCCGAAATGGGTTGCCAGTTCACCGCGATCGCCCACGGGCAGGATCGGCAGGGCGATGCCGAATGCGACAATCAGCAGCATGCCCTGCCAGAAGGTCGGGATGCTGACCCCGATCAAAGAGAAGGCCATGATACCGCGCCCGGGCAGCGATTGCGGCCGCAACCCGGCATAAAGGCCGGCAGGAATGGAAATGCCGACGGCAAGAATGAAGGCGACGAGGCCGAGTTCCAGGCTGGCTGGCAGGCGCTGCAACAGGATGCCGACGACCGGCTCCTTATAGACAAAGGATGCGCCCCAGTCGCCTTGCACGGCATTGCCGAGGAAGATTGCGTATTGTTCCCAGAGCGGTTTGTCGAGGCCAAGCGCTGTGATGGCCGCCACCCGGTCGGCCTCGGAAGCCTCCGACGAGATCAGGATATCCACTGGATTACCGATCAGGCGGACGCCGACGAACAAGACGATCGACATGATCAGGACGACGATGACGCTCTGGAACAGCCGCTGCAGCACGAAGGACAGCATCAGCTTTCGGCCTTCAGATAGACGTTGATATGGCGCTGCTCGGGTGTCGGGAGGGTACCGCTGCCGATATCCCGGACAAGCGCACCGAAATGCAAGGCGTATTCGACGCAGATCCCTCCCGCGCTGCCGGCCGCCAGACGGTCTTCTATGGCGGCGCGCACCGTTTCGCCGCCCGGCAGGCGCGCCAGTTCTTCCATGAACGGCGCAGCGCCGCTCGCAGCTGCCATGGCTGCCTCATGCACGAGTTCATGGCCCCTGTGCTTGCCGATGAGGCCGCCCAGCTGCATCATGGCAAATTCGCCGAAGATGGCGCCACCGGACAGGTCCAGGTTCACCCGCATTCGCTCCTTATCGATGATCAGGTCACGCACCAAAAGCTCCGTACGCACGACTATCTCGGAGACGGCCGCGATCACCTCGACCAGTCCGTCCTCGAACATCTGGTTAGCGCTGCCATCCGACTCGAACGGGCGATGGGCGCTCGCCATGAGCATGCCGGCACTGGAATAGAGCTTGTTGCTGTTGGCGATGATGCCGTAGCAGAGGATCGGGTTGATCTTTTGCGGCATGGTGGACGAGCCGATCGAGCCTTCCACGCGGCCCTCGCTGACCTCGCCATATTCCTCCGACGAGCTCAGATAGACCTCTTCCGCGATCTTGTGGCAGATCGACGCCATCAGCGTCAGGGCATTGACGTATTCGCAGATATGCGTGCGGATCGCCCGCGAGGGAATGGCCATTTCACTCATGCCGAGCAGAGCCGCCACCCGTGACTGGAAAACCGGCCCCTGCCTGCCGAGCGCCGAGAAGCAGCCGACCGCTCCTCCGCCCATGACTGCGAAGGCCCGCGCTTCCGCTTCTTTCAGCCGATCCATGGCCTGCAGGAATTCTTCGATCCACACGGCGACCTTGAAACCGAAGGTGATCGGCACGGCATGCCGATAATGGGTGCGCCCGGCCATGATCGTGTTGGCATGGGCGCGGGCATGGCCGCCGAGATGGCGAACGATATCGGTGAGAAACCCGTCGATGACGACCTGGGCGCGTTTGGCAAGCAAAAGCAGCCCGGTCTGGATGACGTTCTGGGTGGTGATGCCCCAATGAACGTAGCCACCGTGTTCAGGTCCGGAGATCCGGACGAGTTCGTTGATGAGCGGCATCAGCGGATGACGGGTGGTTCGATAACCCGCGTCGAGGCGCTGCAAGTCGAGCAGCTCGCGCCGGCAATTGTCGGCGATCGCCTTGGCCGACGCCGCCGGGATCATCAGTAGTTCCCCCTGTGCCAGCGCGACCGCGCGTTCGACATCGAGAAATGCCTGGTACATCGCCGTGGATGCGAATGCGTCCCGCAGCCCCCGATAGTCGTATTGCGACGTCAGAGCGTCATTGAATTCAGCACCCATCTTACGCCTTGCTTTCATGAAATTGGCGGCAAGGCCGGTTTGGGATCCGGCCTTGCCGATATCGCGCCTCATTCCGGACGGGCGGTATAGAAGATGTTGGTCAGGTTGGTATTGGCCTCGTAGCGGACGCCATTGCGGACACCCCAGACGCCGAACTCGTGATAGAGCGGCACGTAACCGTCATCCTTCTGGACCTGCGCCACGGCCGAACGCAGCAGTTCCTCCCGCTTGGCATCGTCCAGCGTCGATTGGGCGTCTTCGAGCGCCTTGTCGGTGATCTTGCTGGAATAACGCCCGCGGTTCGCGCCGCCCCAGCCCTTTTCCGGATTGCGTGAGCCGGCGAGATTGATCATCTGGCTCAGGCCTTCTCCCGTATCGGCGGCCGCGCCGGCAAGATAGAGGCTGTATTCATAGGCGCTCGCCTTGGTGAAGTAGATGCTGAAGGGGAAGGTCTCCAGCGTCACGTTCAGGCCGATCTGAGAAAGCATGGCGGTTATGGCCTGGGCGACCTGCGCGCCGTTGACATAACGGTCGCTCGGGGCGTTCAGCGTCAGCGAGAAGCCATTCGGATAGCCCGCTTCCGCCAGCAGCCGCTTGGCCTCGGCAGGGTTGTAGGCATAGGGTTGCAGGTTTGGATCGTGACCGAATACGCCGTCGACGACAATCTGGCTTGCAGGCTGAGCCATGCCGCCCATCACGGTTTCGGCAATCTGCTCGCGGTTGATCGCCAGGTTCAGCGCCTTTCGGACCCGTGGATCGAGGAAAGGGTTCTTGCCATCCGTGCCGGAGACCTTCGGCGTCTTTTCCTGGCCCTGGTCGGGCAGAAGGAAAATCAGAAGCGTCGACGGCATTGAGGCGAGATGATACTTGCCGGAGGTCTGGATGCTGTCGACGCTGTTGATCGGGACGGCATTGATGACGTCGACAGAACCGCCGAGCAGCGCCGCAATACGGGCACTGTTGTCCGGCAAGGACTTGACCAGAACCGTTTCATAGCCTGCAGCCGCGCCGTAATATTGCGGGTTGCGCTCAAGCTCGATCTCGACATCCGGGGTGAACTTCTTCACCCGGTAATGACCTATGCCCGCAGAGGTCTTGCCGCCGTTGAAATCACCCGTCGCCAGCCAGTTGTCGTTGCCGCAGTTCTTTTCGTCATAGGTCAGCATTCGGCCGGTCGGATTTTCGACGATACCGATATAGCTCAGGTTGCGCAGAAGGTTCGGATCCGGCTTCTTGGTCTCGATCTCGATCTTTCCGCCGCCGGCATCTCTGATGTTTTTGACGGTTGAGATGAAGCTGCTGAAAAGGCCAGGACTGTTCGGTACGTTGCGCACCCGGCAGAGCGAATAGACGACGTCATCGGCACTCAGCGTCTTGCCGCCGTCGAACTTGGCCTTGGGCTCCAGCGTCACGACCCATTTGATATCCGCCTGAATTTCCCAGGATTTCGCCAGCCGCGGCTCCACCTCGCCGTTAACCCCGTTGGCGTAGACCAAGGCGTCGGAAATGTTTTCGCGCAGATCGAAATTGTAGCCGGCGCGATGGAAATGCGGATCGACGGACGTTGCCAGCGCCGAAAGCCCCACGCGCAATTGCTTCGCAGATGCCGGAAGAGACGAAAGCACGGTTCCGCCGGCGAGTGTCAGGCACATCAATGCCAATGATGAACTTTTCATGGTCCTCCCCCACTTTGTTCAGGTTCTAGACCCTACCGCCGCAGCCGCCGCCGAAAAATCGAATTTTTCTCCGCTCGATTGAGTATTTCTCAATCAATTCGTATAACGATGCAGGAGGAGCATATGACGGGAAAACGCAGACGCGATCTGCCGCCCATGACCTCGCTTCCTGTATTCGAAGCGGTCGGCCGGCATGCGAGCATCGCCAAGGCGGCGCAGGAGCTTTGTCTGACACCCGGTGCAGTCAGCCGGCAGATCCAGAACCTCGAAGCCTTCCTGGGATGTGAACTGTTTGAACGCATGCATCGCAAGATCGCCCTCACTCCGGCCGGAGAAGTCTACTGGGCCAGGATCCATGCCTCTCTCGGCGATATTCGTACGGTCACCAGCGATATTTCCGTCCGTATCGAGCAACGGCCGCTGGTGATCGGAAGCCCGCGCGTTTTCCTGCAGAAATGCATCATGCCGGCACTCGGCAGCCTTTATGCACGGCATCCCGACATCCATGTGCGCTTCGTGACCGGCAATCAGGACACGGAGGTTCTGGACGGCATGATCTATGTGGGCAAGCCGATGAACCGCGCGGGTTTCCTCTGCGAAGTGCTGGCCGACGCCAACCTCATGCCCATCTGCAGTCCAGCCTATCTGCGCCGCGCCCCGCCGCTTGAAACACCGGATGACCTCGAGCGGCACGTGCTGCTGCGCTCCGCAGAATTTACGCGCAACTGGGAACTGTGGCTCGGAATTCGCGCCGCGCGGGTATTCGCGAACGCTCGCTTCATCGATCTGGAGAGTTCAGGCCTCGAGCTGACGGCTGCGATTGAAGGGCTGGGTATTGCCATAGTGCGCGAGAAACTTGTCAAACAGGAACTGGCGGAGGAGCAGCTCATTCCTCTCTTCGCTGACCACACGGTGCGGGAACACTACGCCTTCGTGTTCGCCGAACCGAAACTAAGGTCGGAGAGTTTTCGTGCGCTCCGGAGCTGGCTGAAGAATGCAGTGTGAGTAGGACTCAAGCAATCCGGCTGGACGCCGCACCCCGAACCCCGTCGCTGATCCGGTTGTTCGAAGGTCGTCCGATCGCCTTGTGTCGGATCGACGCCGCGCCGCCAGTCCGGATCCGATCCAGCAGACGACGGACCTGGCGCTCGCTGAGATCAAGCACATGGGCCGCCGTCACCAGCGTCATCCGATCGGCCATAACCTTCGTCAAAACTTCGATCCGCTGCAGATCGCACTCGCTCATCGCAATCAGTCCCATCGGCAATCTCCCAGGTCATCAAAACGCGGGGAGAGTGACATTCCAACTTTGCAGAACCAGGACAGGACACTTCAACTTTGCGGCTACACACATTTATCGCATAACATACATTATGGAACAGAAAGAGAGGAGAGCAAAGGCTAATGAGCTGTGCTTGACGCCGCCTGGCATGATTTCGTCGCCAAGGGCCGCGACCTCGTCGTTACCAGCGGCATGGTCTCAACCGATCAGCAGAAGCATGCCCTCTCCCGCATTCCCGACAGCGTCGAGTTCAGCCTCGACGTTCGCAGCCAGGACCGCAATATGCTGGAGGCAATGCACGCACTCGTCCTCCAGCACGTGACGCGTATCGAGAACGAACGCGCCGTGCGTTCGATCTCGGCCAGACGCTGCGGACCAGTCCGGCGCTCTGCAGCCAGCCGCCGATCGCCAGGCTGACCGAGGCGGCAGAAACCGTCCGCGTGCAGCCGGCGTTGATCCCGTGAGGCCGGCATTCCGTCGGGCATGATCTTCATCCGCAACCGCAACGGATCACATAATCCGCAGGAGGCTATGGAGATCGGCGATTTCGAAATCGCCACAGCCATCCTCGCAGCCTGGCAATTGATCGCCAGCGGTCGACAATTCGCGCTGCCGGCTTCTAGTGCAGCGACGATTTCGGCTGCCTGTTATTGTTGGCAGCGTCCCGGGTGAAAACATTTCGCTCACGACCAGCCGGCAATGCTCTGCAGGAACAGGCCGGCGGCCCGTGACAGCGGATATTTTTCGCCGCTGAGCAGGCAATATGTGACCGGCAGGTCCGGTTCAAGCGCGACGAAGCGCAAGGGCAGCGCCGCGTATTCGCGGGCGATCAGTTCACTGACCAACGCAATGCCAAGACCCTCGGCGGCCAGTGCGCAGGCGCTTGCGACGGAATGCGCCTCCAGCAACGGCCGCTGTCGCAAGCCGTGCTGATAGAACAGCGCCTCAAGCTGATGGCGGACGGGCCGTTCACGATTGAGGACGATGAGATCGTGGCCCTTCAGCTCGGCGATCGTCAGCGACGACCGCTCGGCGAGCGGATGATCCCGATGCATTACGCAGACGATCCGCGACGGCAGCAGCTTTTCCTGCCGCAGTCCGGGAGTTGCCAGCGGCAGGCGCGCGAAACCGATATCGGCTTCGCCATCGGCAACCATGCGTTCGAGTGCCAGATAATTGCCGGAGGCCAGTTCCACGCGCATCGGGCCGTTGGCGGCAAGAAAATCTCGGATCATCTTAGGTATCCGGTTCGACGACAGACTGGCCGGAAAAGCAAGTCTCAGCAGCATGTCGCGGGAACGCCCGCTCTCCAATTCGATGGCCGCCGTCTTAAGCACACGCAGGCGGTCGGCGATGGCGCGGATTTCCGGTCCGAGCTGCAGGCCTTCACGCGTCGGCGCCAGGCGGTTCTTGTCACGCTCGAACAGGCGAACGCCGAGATAATCCTCCAGCTGCTGCAGTAGCCGGCTTGCATTCGATTGCGAAATGCCGAGCTCCAATGCTGCGGCAACCGTCGAGCCGGTGGCGGCGATCGCGTCATAGGCCTCGATATGCTTCAGGCTGATCGCCGCCTTCACCATGGAGAACCCCTTCCTTCGATAGACTTATTCGAAAACCGCATAAGATTGCGGCCTTCGTCGAAGTCGAACACTTTTGCCCGTGTACCAAGCGCAGCGAAAGGCATTCGTCAATGACCACGATCCTACTCGATATCGCACGACAGCTTTCAGCGCGGACGGTGTTTTCGTCTCTTGCCATGGAGCGCGCCCGCGATGCGGTTATCGACACGCTCGGATGCATGATGGCGGGCACCAAGGATCCAAGCGTAGCGGCGGTTACCGCGGCTTTCGGCGGTGAGATATCCGGCGGCGGTTCCGGATGGCTTGTCACAGGCGGATACGCGCCACCCTCGGTGGCGGCACTTGTGAACGGCACAGCGGCCCATGTGCTCGATTTCGATGATAATTTTCATCCCGGCCGGGCTCATGCGTCCGCAGTTCTGGTGCCGGCCCTGCTCGCCACCCTACATCCGCAGCGCCCGATCAGCGGCAAGCAGTTTCTGGAAGCCTATCTCACTGGGCTCGAGGCCCAGGCGGCGGTCGGCTTCGGGGTCAACCCCTCCCATTACAACAGAGGCTGGCATGGCACCTCCACGGTCGGCGCGATCGGAACGACCGCCGGCGTCGCGCGCCTCCTCGGCGCCAACATCGAGGAGACGGCGCAGGCCATGAGCCTGGCCACCTCGATGGCATCCGGCCCCAAGGGCCAGTTCGGCACCCCGGCCAAACCGCTGCATGCCGGAATTGCGGCGCGCAATGCAGTCGAAGCCGCCTTGCTGGCAATGTCAGGCAGCGGCGGCCGGCTCGACATCCTCGAGCGACCGCAGGGTTTTTTGGATCTCTTTGGCGGCGGTGAAGCCCGAGGTTGGGCGGACTGGCGGCTGGATGAAGCCCATGTCATTGAAACCCGCGGTCTCGTCACCAAGCGCCATCCCTGCTGCGCCTCGACGCATCGGGCAATCGACGCACTTTTCGACCTGAAACAAGAATATCGGCTGAGTGCCGGTGAGATCGATCGTATCGACGTCAAAGTCGGGATTTCAGCCGCCCGCAATCTTGCTTATCCGCGGCCCGAGAACGAGATGCAGGCCCGCTTCTCGATGCCGTATTGCCTTGCGAGGGCGATGCTGCAGGACACGCTCAGCCTGTCAGACTTTGCCCCGGCCGCCCTTCGACAGGCCGACGTCCTCGCGCTGATGCCGCGGATCGAGATGCATTCCTACACATCAGGCGAGGAGTACGGTCATGATCGTCTTCCGCATGTGCTGACTGTGACACTGCGGGACGGTACGGGCCTGTCCAGCCAACGGCTTCATGCCAAGGGATCGATCGAGGCCCCCCTCGCTGCCGGCCAGCGACGAAGCAAATTCTTCGAATGCGTTCATTGGGGCTCCGGAAATGCGACCGATGATCTCTACGACAATCTCCTGGATCTCTCTCAGTCGACGTCGGTATCAAATCTCCTGAATTTGCTTGCGGCGTCGTCTTGAACGGGGGCGTACATACGAAGGGCGACATGATGAGTCCGCACCGTTTCAACGAATGCTTGCACCACATCCGGTGGACGCCAATCAACCTTGCGGCTACCTTCCAGTGCGACCGCTCGTGGATCGAAGCGTGGGAGACGGGTAGCGAGGAGGTTCCCGCCGGCCTTTCGGTCGGTCGCATCGACGCCTTGAAACCACCATACCGTGCTATATGCGCCTGCCCGTTTCGATCATCGGAACGAGCCGTCTTTATCTTTGTATAGCCGCCCTCTTCTAGGCTAGCCATCTGTCTCGGCGGATATCTTCAGATCATTGCGAAGGGGATGGGAGCAACTTGGGATTTGGTCGGCCGCCAACAGATCTCCAGCGCAGATCGGGCACGCCAGCATAGCTTGAACATAGGCCTGGGCACCGGCCTCGAACATTGGGATCGATCATGACATTTCATGCAGACCATGCGGTGGGTATCCTGTTCGCCGCAACTGGCGGCATCGCCGTCTATCTCGGCCTGGACTACGGCTTCGGCGAGCTTTCGGAAATGGGGCCGGGCGCCCTGCCCGTGCTGCTTGGCACGACACTCTTCGTCTTCGGCATAACGCTCCTGATGAAAGCCACACTGGCGAATGCGGGCGCGGCAGCCATTGCGCTCATACCGCGCGAGGAAATCCGGCCCTTCCTGGCGATCCTCGCGGCGCTCTTTGCCTTCAGCCTGCTTATCGATCGTGTGGGACTGCTGCCAAGCGTCGCCGCAGTGATCGGCCTCGGCTGGCTTGCGGATAAACGCGGCCGGCTGAAGGAATTGCCCGCCCTGACCCTCGCGATCGTCGCCATCATCCTGGGCATCTTTCATTTCGGTCTCGGCATTCCATTCCACCTGTTCGACTGGAGCATCTAGCGTGCTGGACTTCGTTTCTTCCATTGCGCTGGGGTTGCAAGTCGCCGCCAGCATCGACAACCTCTTCTATTGCTTTCTCGGCGTCACGCTCGGAACCGCAATCGGCGTCCTACCGGGCGTAGGCCCGATCATCACCATCTCGCTGCTCCTGCCGCTGACTTTCGGTCTACCGCCAGAAGGTTCGGTGATCCTGCTTGCCGGCATCTATTATGGCGCCGCCTATGGCGGATCGACGACCTCGATCTTGCTCAATCTCCCCGGCGAAGCGTCGTCGGCGGTCACCTGCCTGGATGGCTACCAGATGGCACGTCAGGGCCGGGCAGGCTCGGCGCTCGCCATTGCCGCGCTTGGTTCCTTCTTTGCCGGCACCGTCGGGACGCTGCTGATCGCGCTTGCGGCACCCGCCATGGCCTCGGTGGCCGCGAAATTCGGTTCGGCGGAATACGCCGCCCTCGTCTTCTGCGCGCTTGTCGCCACGGCCTCGATCGCCAAGGGCGGTTTCGTCAAGGGCATCGGCTCGGCAGTTCTCGGCGTGCTTCTGGGCTTGGCGGGTGCCGATGTCGCCTCCGGCGTCTTCCGCTTCACCTTCGGGGTTGCGGAACTGCGCGACGGTATCGACTTCGCGGTGCTTGCCGTCGGCCTTTTCGCGGTATCGGAAATCATCACCACAATCGGCAGCACGGGGACGCCGGAACTGGTCACCTCAAAGGTCGGCCGCCTCTGGCCGAACCGCGAGGAATTCCGTCAGGCCTGGCCGGCCGTATTGCGCGGCACGGCGCTCGGGTCGTTCCTCGGCATGCTGCCCGGCGCAGGCCTCGCGATGAGCTCGTTCTCCGCCTACATGGTCGAGAAGAGCATTTCGAAACAGCCCGGTCGTTTCGGCAGCGGCGCGGTTCAAGGTGTTGCGGCTCCCGAGGCGGCCAACAATGCGGCATCGCAGACCGCCTTCATCCCCACTCTGATGCTCGGCGTGCCCGGCAGCCCGGTCATGGCGCTCTTCCTCGGCGCGCTGCTGATCCAGGGCGTCAATCCGGGGCCGAGCATGATTACCAACAATCCGCAGCTTTTCTGGGGACTGGTCGGATCGATGTGGATCGGCAACCTGATGCTCGTCATCCTCAATCTGCCGCTGATCGGCCTGTGGGTGAAGCTGCTGACGGTGCCTTATCACTGGCTCTATCTGTTCGTGCTCGCCTTTGCCTGCGTTGGGGTCTTTTCGATCGGCTTCTCATCCTTGCAGATCCTGACGCTCGTCATCTTCGGGGCCATCGGCTACCTCCTGAAGCGTGCCGACTGCAGCCTTGCCATGTTCATCCTCGGCTTCGTGCTCGGGCCAATGTTCGAGGAGAATTTCAGACGTGCCCTGTCACTGTCGCGCGGCGATCCAATGACCTTTATCAACCGCCCGATCAGCCTCACCTTCGTGGTCCTCGGCATCGCGATCCTGCTGGCTGCCACCACATCTTTTGTAAGGAAAGGCGCACAGGAAGCGGCCGATTGAGGCCTACGTCGTCCTCCGGGCGGCCGTAAATCCGAGGAATGTTAACGATGCACTACCCACGCAGCTTTCGGAACAGAGCGCCAATCTCCTCGGCTTCCTCCAAATTGAGCAGAGCTGTCGCCAGTTCCTGGCCCGCCGCGTCGGAAATCACGCCACGAACATTCGCCCGGAATTTCTGCAGATAGCCCTCGCGGGCGACCGGGTTGCGGCGGGTGCCCGGCATATCCTCGATCGTATGAGATAGTTCGCGTCCATCGTTCAGGCGGACGGAGACCGTCGCACGCGAACGGCTGATATCGTGTGCGGCCACCAAATCCGGCCGGTGGATGACCCTGTCGGCCATCGCGTTGATGACCGGGTTGACGAGGTTCTCCGGCGCGTAGGCATCCTTGTCCATCCGGCCAAGCACCAGTGCTTCGGCGACCGTATGTTGCAAGCTGATACGCCCGTGCCAGGAGGTCCGCGGTCGGCGCTTTTCTTCGGCTGGCTCGCAGACGGTCGCAAAGGAACGGGGCATTATGTCGCAATAGATGACGTCCACATCTTCCGGCTTGATGCCATGAGCATCGCGAAGCTCGATCGCCGCGGCGATGAACGGGATCATCGTATATGCGCAAGGATGCGCCTTCGAGGCGATGTTCAACACTTCCCAGCGCTCGCCGAGTTCGTCTGTCAGGGCCGAAAAACGGAACTCGGGCTTGGACTGAAAATAGCTCTTGAACCAGCCGAACTTGCCTTCGAAGACCGGATAGGGACCGGAAATGCCCTGGTTCGCCAGTGCGACAGCGCGGATTGCCGACGATGCCGCCATGCCGATATGCAAGGTTTTGGTCGAGGTAGCGTCTTCAAACGAGGCAATCGAGCCCGCCGAAAGGCTGGCCGCCGTACCGATCGCATGCACCGTCTGCTCCACCGAGAAGCGCCGCAGATGCGCAAGCCCCCAGACCGCGCCGAAGACGCCATAGACGGAACTGGGATGGAACCCCACCTCATGCATCCGCACCGGTGAGACGAGGCCGAGACGGCACAACAACTCGCTGCCGATCAGCGCGGCGTCCAGCAGGTTCTTACCCGAAAGACCGAGACGCTCGCATTCCGGCAGCAGGGCCGACAGCACGACGCCGGTCGGATGGATGTTAGACTGGATATGTGTGTCGTCGAATTCGAGAACGGCGGACATGACCCCGTTGATGAAGGCCGCACTCGCTGGTGTCGACGGCGCAGCGCCCATCACGGAAAAGGCGCTCCCGTGGCCGCCGTCCGATTCCGCCACGGAGCGCCGTGCGGCCGAAACTAAGTCGAGTCGGCTCGATGCGATAATCACGCCGACGACGTCCAAAATCCGCAACTTGGTATTTTCCAGGACGTCGGCCGGAACCGTATCGAGCGGAAACCCCGTCATCCATTCCGCCACCTTGGCGCTCAGGGTCGGGACGGTCGAGCGTCTCTCCTGCATATTTGGATCCTTGTTGGCCTATACTAAAACAATACGCGCCAGCAGGTCGCGCGTGTTGGTGTGGCTGTCTTATCCGGATTGCTCCGACGGGTTATTTCTTGGGGAGCTCCATGCTCTTCAGCAGCTCGCCGAAATATGCATATTCGGCCTCAAGCTCCTGCTGAAGCTGCACGCTGGTGCGGAAGCGCGGCGAGAAGCCAGCGCGGGTGAGAGTTGCGCGGAATTCCGGGCTGGCATCGGCGTCCTTCAACGCCTTCTCGATCATAGCGACAAGTTCCTTCGGCGTACCGGCTGGCACCATGACAGCCTGCCAGCCACCGGAGCGGATGTCCTTCAAGCCCACTTCCCGGAACGTCGGCACATCGGGGAAGTCAGGCAAGCGTGCCTCGCTCGGCACGGCGATGGGCACGAGCTTGCCTTCGCGCGACGGCGGAATGACCATTGCGTCGATGACGAACTGCACATCTCCGGAGAGAAGGGCCTGAACGGCCTGCGAGGCCCCACTATAGGGAATATGCCGCGCGGTGACTCCCACAGTCCGCAGAAAATCCACGCCGATAATATGCCCGGTCGAACCGACACCCACCGAGGCGTAGTTCAGGACCCCTGGATTGGCTTTTCCGTAGGCCACCAGTTCCTGGTAACTTTTCACCCCGAGCGATGCCGGCACACTCAGCATGCGCACGGATTCACTGACATTGGCGATGGCGACGAAATCCTTGAGCGGATCGAAACCGATCTTGGTGATATGCGGTGCGGTCGTGAAAATGGCGCTGCCGGCGAGAAGCAACGTCCCTCCATCCGGCTTGGCGCGAGCCGCCTTTTCGGTACCGATCGTGCCGCTGGCGCCACCGATGTTCTCGATGACCACCGTGGTCTTAAGACGCTTGCTGAGTTCCTCCGCGATCATACGGCCGGTTATGTCACCGCCACCGCCAGGGGCGTAGGGCACGATCATGCGCACCGTGGAGATGGGATACTGATCGGCTGCCCAGGCGCCCACCGTATTGAACAGCACCCCCGCCGCCGCACCCAGGCCATTCCTCATCCAATTTTTCCAGCGAACCATGATCCCCTCCCTTGATGCCCGGCGACTGCAGAGATCGCATACTGGTAGCTGGATCTCGGAATTGCAAAAGATTGCTAGGAACGTTTCGAAGCGCGGAATAGCGAGTTAGAGAGCAAGCGAGGCGACGCAGATGCTCATCGCCGTCAAGAAGCCTTGGCTACAAGACGCCGGCGGAAGTGTCCGACAGAAACTCCGCGCCCAGATCAGGCGCACTGGAAAAGCTTGGAAGGCGCGCAGGTCGTGGTTTGCCATGAATCTACATAGTGCACACCTTTGCCGGCAGGTCCCAGTTGCACGAAGTCTCCGTTTATACCACTGTGTGGCGGTGACAGAGGGTGCTGTGATGGATCAGAAGAAGCCGAACCCGATTGACGTACATGTGGGATCAAGGATCCGATTGAGGCGGGCCATGCTGAAGGTGTCTCAGGAGAAACTGGCCGACGGGCTTGGGATTACTTTCCAGCAAGTGCAGAAATACGAAAAGGGAGCCAATCGGGTTGGCGCCAGTCGTCTTCAAATGATTGCAACTATACTGGACACGCCTGTTGGCTATTTCTTTGCCGATGCGCCAATCCCGTCATCGACGACCGATAGCAAGCCTGTCGTGCAGGAGGAAGACGCGGTGACCTCCTTTCTGGCAACCCGCGAGGGGGTGGAACTCAATCTGGCATTCCAGAGGGTGGCGAATGCGAAGCTGCGCCAAAACATCGTTCAACTGGTCAAATCCTTGGGGGCCCCGTCAGGTCTGGATCGCGATCACGCGGATCCGGGCGCAACGCGTTAGCGGACCGTTCCGATGCTCCGGCTTGTGACATTCGGAGGCCTTTGGCTTGCTGACGGGGAACGAGGGACAGTGCCACTGCCACAGAAGGCACTGTTCGGCCTCGCCTATATGTTGGCCAGCGGTGAATTTGAGCTGCCGCGGGATTATCTGGCGCGGCTGCTTTGGGCAGGCGATCAAGACGCCGCCAAGATCAACTTTCGAAAAATGACCGAGCGCGTGCGCAAATGCAACGTGGACGGCTGGCCCGCTCCACTCGATTTCACGGCTTCGACCGTACAGCTGTCCGCCGAGCCCCTTGAGGCGGATTTCTCCGTCTTCTCCAGTGATCTTGAAGCGCTGCCGCGATTGAACGCGATGTCGAAATTGATGACGCGGCAGTTTTTGGACGAAGCCAATTTACCCGTCGGCCTAAAACCATGGGTCGAGAAACAACGGTCGGTCCAGTGGCAACGTTTTCGCGCGGGGCTCTTCGAGGCACAAGCCGCCGCGGCAAGTCGGTCGGAATGGGCCGATGTCAAGGATAGCGCAAAACAACTCCTCGAACACGATCCGGGCGATTCCGCCGTACGCGAGGTGCTGCTTGGGGCGCATCGTCACGACGACCAAATTGGATCCTCTAGATCATCGGTCAGTCGAGCTGAGTTCACGTTGCCCGTAGGGACAGCAGTCGTCCCCTCAATGCCCACGGAACTGCCCCGGCTGGTATTACTTCCTCCCCAGGAAGCAGAGCAAAACGCCGCTTATCCAGCCCGCGCATTGATGGAAGATATCACGATAAGTCTTTGCTCCTTGAGGACGGTGGCGGTCGTTGCTCCGTATACGGCTGCCCGCATCCGGCAGGATGCGGATAAGATGGCTCAGCTGGAGAGACATTCCATCTCCTACGTCCTCGACACGAACATCAGCAACGAAGGTCTATTCGTGCAGATGATCTTCCTTCCCTCGGACAGCGTTTTGTGGGCGGAACGCTTCCGCCTCAACGCCAGCTCACTTGCTTCACACCGCAGACAAGTGGCGCAGATGATCGTGATGGCAATCAGCGGCCACCTCCAGCGCACCGAAATTGTGCTCGCCGATTACCGTGCTCATCCGGATGTCTATAGGTCCTATCTTGCAAGCGCCCAGCATCTCAACAAGTTCACGCTCCCTGACGTGCGCCGGGCCAGAAATGCATTTCGAGAAACGCTGAGAATGCGCGGGGATTTCGCGCCGGCGTTGGCGGGTTTGTCCCGTACCTACTCCTGGGAATGGGTCTTGACGGCACGGGGAGAGACCGAACTGCTGGTTCAGGCAGAAGAAACGGCAAGAAAAGCGGTGGCCTTGGAGCCGGAACTGGCATCGGCGCACCGCGAGCTTGGGCTATCGAGGCTTTACCGCGGCGATGTCGACGGAAGCCTGGAGGCATTCGATCGCGCGGAGGGATTAAGCCCACACCTTGCCGACGCAATATGCGGCTATGCCGACGCTCTGGTTCATGCATCGAAGCCCGCCGATGGGTTGGCAAAGATCAACAAAGCGATCCGTCTCAACCCGATATGCCCAGACGACTATTTCTGGATTGCGGCCGGCGCCAGCTATTTCCTGGGCGAGTTTCATCAGGCAATCGGCTACATCGACCGAATGGACGACTCTTCGTCGGCCCGGCGATTGCTTGCGGCGAGTTATGCTATGGCTGGCGATACCGCGAAGGCACGCGTCCATCGCCGCAAGGCTCAGGAGCTCAACCCGCAATTCGATCTCGACAAATGGCTCTCCGTGCTGCCGGTCAAAGAGCAATGGCAGAAGGAACTCTACCGGGAAGGCCTGGTAAAAGCCGGTTTTTAGATTTTTAGTACCAAAAACCAAGGGGGTAACATATGGCAAGAGTTGTGATAATCGGGCTGCCCGGAGACAATCAGCTTTATCTGGCGGACATTGATGCGGGAACGGTCCTGCCGATGCAGCCGCCCGTTTCCGGGCCGCTGGCTGCGGCAAACGATCTTAGAAATGCAGGGGGAACAATTGTCAAAGACGTCAATTTGGCGGTTGCAGTCTCCTCCTCCGAACAGGCTTTCTCTGGTGTCTTCGATGGCTAAGCTGCCGACGGCGTAAGCGATGGACCGCATCTGCTCGCCCGAGGAGACCTATGAGCGGGTGCGTCCTTTTCTGAAGACGCTCGGGATAACCCGCATTGGCCGCCAGACCGGACTAGATCATATCGGTATTCCGGTCTGGTGCGCCTATACTCCAAACGCCAAATCGATCGTGGTTGCTCAAGGCAAAGGGCTTACCGATGCCGATGCGAGAACATCCGCGGTCATGGAGGCTATCGAGCGGGCTGTCGCTTGCGATCCGTTCCTGTCAATCAGGAATGTTTCCGCGTCAGCTTTTTCGGATGCAGGCGAGCGTGTCGACTTGCTTGTGCCGCTCCTTGGCCGGAACCAGTCCCCTCCCCGGGCAACTGACACTATGGCATTTGCGGCGGGTGAAGACCTCTTCAGTTTTGATCGCGTCTACGTTCCGGCCGAAGCCGTGTCACTCGACCGGAGCCTGTTGAACTGCCGGTACTGGCAATCTTCGGATGGCCTTGCATCGGGTAACACGCATGACGAGGCAATTTTCCACGGCCTTCTCGAGCGTATCGAACGCGACGCTCATGTCTTGTGGCAGGTTCTTCCCGAATCGCGCCAGCACTCCAGGTGTCTGGAACCCGACGCATTCAGCGATGAGGACGTTAGGTCCCTTATCGCGAAAATCGAGGATGCGGGCCTCCTGCTGCGTATGTTCGACATGACAAGCGATATCGGCATACCGTGTATCGGCGCCTTCCTTGCGGCTAAAACCGCGCTCGCGTCCCATGCGCCACGCTATGTCGACGTGACGTTCGGCTGTGGTGCTCACCCATCCCCCGAGCGCGCTGCAGTGCGCGCGCTGACGGAAGCCGCACAGTCCCGGGTCACCTATATCAGTGGCGCACGTGACGACGTATTCCATGAGACCTATCGGCGACCACTGCCTGAGAGGTTGCTAAAGTTGTTTTCTGCTGATCCTTCACGCGGCGTGCCCTTGCCCGGTCCAAACGACCTCGCAGGAATCTTGGGGAACTTGAAGCGGTCGGGTATCACGCAGGCAATCGCCGTCCGATTGAGCGAACCGACATCACCTTTTGCGGTCGTCAAGATATTGGTGCCGGGACTGGAAAGTCCTGAGGGAGAGCGACGGCACAGATTTGGCGACAGGGCGATGACAGCATCGTTTACCTCATGAAAGTACTCTTTGTCGGTCCAAGCCTGCCGGAGGCAAGACGTTTCGTCGCTGATGATACGGTTGTGAGGCCGCCGGCGATGCAGGGAGACGTGCGGCTGGCGGTCAACGAAGGTGCGCGGGCTATCGGATTGATCGACGGCGCCTTCGAATATGTCGCCCCCGTCTGGCATAAGGAAATTCTCTACGGTCTCTCGAAAGGCGTGGCGGTCTTCGGAGCGGCGAGCATGGGCGCCTTGCGGGCGGCAGAGTGTCACGCCTTCGGCATGACTGGCGTCGGGGAAATCTTCGCGGCCTATGCGAGCGAAACCCGTATCGACGATGCGGATGTCGCACTGCTGCATGGACCGGAAGAGCTTGGATATGTCGCCGTCACCATTCCGATGGTCAATGTCGACGCAACAGTCGTCAGCTGTTGCACGCACGGCCTGATCGACGGTCAGGAGGCGCGACATCTCAAAGAAAGCGCGCGATCTTTGTTCTTCAAGGTCCGCAGCTGGAACGCGATCGTGGCAAACTGCCCGGAAATTGCGAGTGCCCGCGCCAACGAGGTGCTGCGAATTCTTCGCCACAACTATGTGGACCAAAAAAGAGCGGACGCCATAGCCCTAATCGACGCTCTGCGCCGGGCCGACACGTATTCTCCCTCCACCCACTTTGAATTTAACCGAACGTCTCTCTGGCGTGATGGCTAGCGTCATCAGCCATGCGTTGTGTCACGGCGATGTCACGCCCGACGACCCTCAAAGAGTTTTAGATTGCCCACACAAGTTGGGGGTCGGTGCATGGCATACTCGGATTTGCAAACTGATATGGAAGTAGAACTCGTCGCTCTGGCGAGGCTGGTGATCTACGCGAGAGAGATCGCAAAAGGCCTCAAATCGATCGAGGTCGAGGCTGGACTTTCCGTGACGCTTGAAGCGATCACCAAGGAGCTTACTGGTGACCTGGATGTTACGGCGACCAAGCACTCACGCAAAACATCAAGTCAAACCTATCAATAGGCGGGAACCGCGATCGGATGATGGTCGGCGGTTGAGGTCGCTGAACGGTGCAGTGGGGGCGGCACGAAGGGCTCGACGGGCGGTATGGAAAGCACGTCGAGCCCTTGCCGCAGTGGGGTAACCGCTGGGGGCGGCCCTGCGACAGTGGAACTTCCACACAGCTGTCGCTGTCTTCCAGTTCGGTCAGGAAGTGTAGCGAATATCCGGCAAATTTCTACCACAACCGACGAGTACTGGGACAACTTTTGCAGGCGCATGATCTCGTCGGCGTACCGGATCAGCGCGCCGGCAATCAACTCCGGCGGAATACCATCAAAATTGACGAGAAGCTTCCGGAGATCGGCGGTGAGATCTTTGGTCAGCGCCACAACATTGCTTGAGACCGCCAAGCTCTCTCTCGGGTCAGCAATCGTCGCTGGCGTGTTCAGGGGCCATTGCCCTCAAGTCGAGAAATCGAATGGATTTGGTTGGACTCGGTGAAAAATCACGGACAAAATTGGATGAGACTGGCATGAACGCGAGACCATCAAAAGCATCTTCTGCTGAGGAAAGCATATCGGCCTTCGGAGTTCCGACCACGCCCAATGGCACGTCTGCTATGAGCCTGCGCGGCCCAAAGCGGTCGTGGGTTCAGGTTGACCGCAGAACGGTTGCTGTTTCTCTAGGCCTTCTGAGCGGGCTTTGGTTATTGGGAGCCGCAATCCTTGTCTATCTACTCACATAGAGCGTTGATTGATCTCATGCTGCACTGCGTGTCGGTTCCCGCGTTGAAGGTTTTCTGACAGGCGGCACGACGTGTACGCCTCGGGGCTTCCAGCCGTCACAGGTCCAGGCTTTCTTGATCGCATCCTCAAAAGGCCATTGAGCCAAATATGATCCGCGACCTCTTGTGGGGCCGGTTGACTTGCCAACCCGGAGGACTACTCTTTTAGTGATCGCAAACATATCCGCGCGAAGATGACGGCGGATGATGTGGCAATTGGGCAACCTTGAGGAGGATGAGGTTTGCCATGACCTATCGTGTTGTTTTGTTGATCGGCGCGTCCATCGTCGCCGTTTCGTCGTTTGATGCCCTAGCTCAGGAAGGTGACGCGACGGCGGGCGCCACCGTTTTCAAGAAATGCGCGACCTGTCATGTCGTCGATTCCGATACGAACAAGGTCGGTCCGTCGCTGAACAAGCTGTTCGGCCGAAAGGCCGGAACGCATCCCAATTTCGCCTATTCGACCGGGATGAAGGCGGCCGGAGACGGTGGTCTTGTCTGGGACGAGGCGACGTTGCGCGACTATCTGCACAATCCAAAAGCGAAGGTGAAGGGCACCAAGATGGCCTTCGTCGGTGTGAAGGACGAGCAGGAGATCACCAATCTCATCGCCTATCTCAAGCAATATTCCCAGTGACAGTCTGAGAGACGACCGGGTGGACATGCCTAAATTGCAGTAATTGCCCATCTTTTCCATTCGTGCGATAATAACCCGGTATTTCTGCAGAATGTGGTTTCACGGTCGACCTGCTCAGGGAGGGGCGGAAATGGCTGTTGTGCTGATTCTCGTCCTGATTGTCGTCGGCTCCGTGCTGTTCCATGTGCTGAGCCCGTGGTGGTGGACGCCGATCGCGTCCAACTGGACCTATATCGACAGCACGCTCGTCATCACCTTCTGGATCACCGGCATCGTCTTCGTGGCGGTGGTTTCGTTCATGGCCTATTGCGTCTTCCGCTTCCGGCACAAGCCAGGCAGCCAGGCGGCCTATGAGCCTGAAAACCGCAGGCTGGAATGGCTGCTGGCATCGGGAACGGCAGTCGGCGTCGCGGCAATGCTGGCGCCCGGCCTCGTGGTGTGGAACCAGTTCATCACGGTGCCTGACGATGCCGTACCGGTCGAGGTCGTCAGCCAGCAGTGGCTGTGGAGTTTCCGCCTGCCGGGCGCGGACGGAAAGCTCGGCCGTGCGGAGACGCGCGACGTCAGCCCCGAAAATCCGCTCGGCCTGAACAAGAACGACGCAAGCGGCCTCGACGACGTGATTATCGAGGGCGGCGAGCTGCATCTGCCGGTCGGCAAGCCGGTGCGCATATTGCTGCGCTCCGTCGATGTCCTCCACGATTTCTATGTGCCGGAATTCCGCGCCAAGATGGACATGATCCCCGGCATGATCACCTATTTCTGGTTCACGCCGACGCGGACGGGAAGCTTCGAGATTCTCTGTGCCGAGCTCTGCGGCATCGGCCATGCGCAAATGCGCGGGACCGTCGTCGTCGAGGAAGCGGCGGACTATCAGACCTGGCTCGGGCAGCAGCAGACATTCACCCAGCTTATGGCATCGGGAGAGCCGCGACCGGCAAACTGAACCGGTGAAACGGTTTCAGGCAGCATCGGAAGGAAAGGGAAGAGACATCATGGTCGAGATTCCATCCGGCAGCGCAGGCGCCATCCCCTCCGCCGAAGTCGAGGATGTCGAGCTTTATCATCCGAAAAGCTGGTGGACGAAATATGTATTCAGCCAGGATGCCAAGATCATTGCCGTGCAATATTCGCTGACCGCCATCGCGATCGGCCTCGTGGCGCTGGTGCTCTCCTGGCTGATGCGTCTGCAGCTTGCCTTTCCCGGCTATTTCGCCTTCATCGATGCCGATCACTATTATCAGTTCATCACCATGCACGGCATGATCATGGTGATTTATCTCCTGACTGCGCTGTTTCTCGGCGGCTTCGGCAACTACCTCATTCCTCTGATGGTCGGCGCGCGAGACATGGTGTTCCCTTATGCGAACATGCTGAGCTACTGGATCTACCTGCTGGCGGTACTGATCCTGGCCGCGGGCTTTTTCGCCCCCGGCGGCCCGACAGGTGCCGGTTGGACGCTCTATCCCCCGCAGGCCGTCCTGTCAGGTACGCCCGGCGGCAAGGACTGGGGCATCCTCCTCATGCTCTCCTCGCTGATCGTCTTCATCATCGGTTTCACCATGGGTGGCCTGAACTATGTGGTGACAGTGCTGCAGGGACGCGCGCGCGGCATGACGCTGATGCGCATGCCGCTCACCGTCTGGGGCATCTTCACCGCCACCGTGATGGCGCTGCTCGCTTTCCCTGCCCTGTTCGTCGCCTGCGTCATGATGCTGTTCGACCGCCTGCTCGGCACGAGCTTCTTCATGCCTGCCATTGTCGAAATGGGCGAGCAGCTGCAACATGGTGGCGGCAGCCCGATCCTGTTCCAGCACCTGTTCTGGTTCTTCGGGCATCCGGAGGTCTATATCGTCGCACTGCCGGCCTTCGGCATCGTTTCGGACCTGATCAGCACGCATGCGCGCAAGAACATCTTCGGCTATCGCATGATGGTCTGGGCGATCGTCGTCATCGCCGCGCTCAGCTTTATCGTCTGGGCGCACCATATGTATGTCAGCGGCATGAACCCGGCCTTCGGCTTCTTCTTCGCCACCACGACCTTGATCATCGCCGTCCCGACGGCGATCAAGGTCTACAACTGGGTGCTGACGCTATGGCGCGGCGATATCCACCTGACGCTGCCAATGCTCTTTGCGCTCGCCTTCATCGTCACCTTCGTCAATGGTGGCCTGACGGGCCTGTTCCTCGGCAATGTCGTCGTCGACGTGCCACTGTCGGATACCATGTTCGTCGTCGCGCATTTCCACATGGTCATGGGCGTGGCGCCGATCCTCGTCATCTTCGGGGCGATCTGTCACTGGTATCCGAAGGTGACGGGACGCATGCTGAACGAGACGCTCGGCCAGATCCACTTCTGGACCACCTTCCTCGGCACCTATGCGATCTTCTTCCCGATGCATTACCTCGGCCTGCTCGGCGTGCCGCGCCGCTACTTCGAGATGGGAGAGACGGCATTCGTTCCGCCTTCGGCCCATACGCTGAACATCTTCATAACGGTCATGGCACTGATCGTCGGGGCCGCGCAGATGGTTTTCCTGTTCAATCTGGTCTGGAGCCTTTTCCGCGGCAGGGAGGCAGGCGGCAATCCATGGCGGGCAACGACGCTGGAATGGCAGACGCCGCAGACGCCGCCTGCCCACGGCAACTGGGGCAAGGAGCTGCCGGTGGTCTACCGCTGGGCCTATGACTACAGCGTGCCGGGAGCGGCCGAGGACTTCATTCCGCAGACCGTGCCGGCAAGCGGCGGCATCACACGCGAGGTTCCGGCATGAGCGTCACGCTGATCTTCCTTGCCGTTATCGCCGCCATCATTGTCTGGTGGCTTTCCGGACAGCGGCTGGCCTCGAAACCCTGGCTCGAAACCGGGTCCGTGCAGCTGCCGGATCATCACGGCGCCGATCGGCAACAGCCGCCCGTACCGGCGGTGAAAATCGGCCTCTTCGTGTTTCTCGGCGTCGTCGGCGCACTCTTCAGTCTTGCCGTCAGCGCCTATTTCATGCGCATGGCATCGACGGACTGGTGGGGCACACCCGTTCCTCGGCTGCTCTGGGTCAACACCGCAGCACTGGGCTTAAGCAGTGTCGCGCTGCAATGGGCGAGACGAGAAGCGGGGCACGGCCACATGGAAAGCCTGCGGCCGGTGCTTGCTGTCGCATTTGCCCTTGCCCTCTTCTTTCTCGCTGGACAGGTCCAGGCATGGCGGGAACTGACGGCGGCCGGCTACGTGCTGGCCGACAATCCCGCCAACAGCTTCTTCTACATGCTCACCGGCCTGCACGGCCTGCATATCCTCGGCGGGCTCGCCGTGCTCGCTCAGACGACAGTCAGGGCATTCGCGAGCGACGTTCAGCCGGACAGGCTGCGCCTCAGCATCGATCTTTCCGCCATCTATTCGCATTTCATGCTCGCCGTCTGGCTCCTGCTCTTTGCGCTCTTTGCCGGCTGGGCGAATGACTTCTTCGATCTCTGCCGCACATTGCTGACCTAGGGGCCGAACCAAGGGAGCTCAACCAGGAGATTTGCAGATGGCACAGACTATCGGGACACATGGCGAGCCAGACCTCAGGCCGGCGGGCCTGCGCGGTGTCGCCGCCGATTTCGCATCGGATCAGCGCGCCTTCAAGACCGCCTCCTGGGGCAAGGCGATGATGTGGATTTTTCTGCTCAGCGACACCTTCGTCTTCGGCTGTTTCCTGATCGCCTACATGACCGCCCGCATGTCGACGCCGGTCGCATGGCCCAATCCGAGCGAGGTCTTCGCGCTGCATATCGGCGGCCAGGACGTGCCGCTGATCCTGATCGCGATCATGACCTTCGTGCTGATCTCGAGCAGCGGCACCATGGCGATGGCGGTCAATTTCGGCTATCGCCGGGAACGCCACAGGACCGCAATGCTGATGCTATTGACGGCGCTCCTCGGGGCAGGCTTCGTCGGCATGCAGGCCTTCGAATGGACGAAGCTGATCACCGAAGGCGTGCGCCCCTGGGAAAACCCCTGGGGGGCGGCACAGTTCGGATCGACCTTCTTCATGATCACCGGCTTTCACGGCACCCATGTCACGATCGGCGTCATCTTCCTCCTCATCGTCGCCCGCAAGGTCTGGCGGGGCGATTTCGACCAAGAACGGCGCGGCTTCTTCACCAGCCGGAGAGGCCGCTACGAGGCCGTCGAGATCATGGGCCTCTACTGGCACTTCGTCGATCTGGTCTGGGTCTTCATCTTCGCATTCTTCTATCTGTGGTGAGGTCGTCATGAACGAGACAACGGCGCATGCACACATCCAATCTGGACAGCAGCTCCAAACCGGGCAGCAGCATCCGATCCAGCTTTACCTCTTCGTCTGGGGCCTGCTGTTCGTACTCAGCGCCTTTTCCTATATGGTCGATTATCTCGGCCTCCAGGGCTATCTCAGATGGACACTGATCCTGCTGTTCATGATGCTGAAGGCCGGGCTGATCGTTGCGGTCTTCATGCACATGGCCTGGGAGCGGCTGGCGCTCGTCTACGCCATCCTGCTGCCGCCGCTGCTGGTGCTGGTTTTCGTCGCGCTGATGGTATCGGAAGCGGACTATACGATCTTCACCCGCCTCGCCTTCTTCGGCACTGGTCCCTGACGGGCAGTGCCGAAGCCGGTTTTCCGACCTACCGACCGGTACCGCTCCCCAAGACGGATTCCGGTTCAACGACCTTGCGATACAGATGCCAGGTCGCGTGCCCAAGTACGGGGATCACGATAGCCAGACCCGCAAAGAACATCGCAAAGCCGACGACCAGAAGCACCGCCACAACGAGACCCCAGAGCATGAATTCCATGGGATTGACCACGAAGGCTTTCATCGAAGTATAAACCGCTGTCGCCGCACCAGTGTCGCGATCAAGAAGCAGCGGAAATGCAATGACTGTGGTGCAAAGCACGGCCAGAGCGAAGAGGAAGCCGACGGCAATTCCGTAGAGGATCAGCTGCCAACCCCTGCTCGTCGCAAACACCTCATTGACGAAAATCAACAGCGATTCCGGCCGTTCCGGCCCGAACAGGCTGACATAGAGCGACTGCGCCGTCAGAAGCCACAGGATAAAAATCACCGCCAGCATAAGGCCGATGGCAAGGATTGCCGGGACCGCCGGGGAATGCCTGATTTCGAGCGCATGCTGCCAGGAGGTGTCAAGGCCAAGCTCCCGCCGGCGGCTGATCTCATAAAGACCAAGCGCCGCTATTGGACCGATCAGGGCAAAGCCTGACATCAGCGGAAACAGCAGCGGCAGCGCATTGGCACCGGATGTCCAATACGCCAGGACCACACCGGCCATAGGGTAGATCAGGCAGAGAAAGACGTAGTGCGACGGCTTGGTCCAGAAATCATCCAACCCCTGACGCAGCGAGGTGAAGACATCTGCCACATTGATGCGCCGCACGGTGGGATAGGCCGCCTTCCTGGCGCCTCCCGCGATCACGTGAAAATGTGCCATAACAATTCCTCTCCATTCTTGTCACAGACAACAACGACCACAACGGATACCCGCGTTAGGAACGGCGCCATAGGACTGAACCTGCACGCGTGAAGATTATACACCCCCGGTCGAAACTTGACCAGCGGCGCACCCTACGGCGCAGAATTGATGCGCAAGTCAGCCGGCTCCGGCCAAATGACATAAGTTTCAACCGTAACCAAATTTTCTCCCTCTGAAATCGTGGCGTAGCCCTGCGCGCCCAGATTCGCACCTGAGCAGACAGGAGCCACAGTTCGCCGAATGGATGGCCACAAGCCAGCCGGTTGCGGCTGTGACATGCTCCGAAAGAGAGGTGATCATGGCCAGTCAATTTTCGCAGGCAACACGTCCGGCCAAGCACGCGAACGTCCAGCCGATTGCTACGCCGGAGCTTCCTTCCGCCGTCCCGCTGATGGCGCTTTCGACCGGGTTCTGGGCCTTCAAGACCCTGGCCGCTGCGCACGAGCTGGACCTCTTTAGCCGCCTTGCGGGCGGCGTCGGCACTACGGTTGCCGGGCTGGCGGAAGAGCTTGGTCTGAAACCACGCCCGGCCGAGATGCTGTTGACCGGCTGCGCTGCACTCGGGCTTCTGGAGAAAACGGACGGGCGCTATCGCAATACGCCGTTAAGCGAAGCCTATCTAGTGCGCGGGACACCATATTACTTCGGTGGCTTCGTGCAGATGGCCGACAAGCGGCTCTACGCTGGCTGGGGCAAACTTACCGAAGCGCTGCGAACGAACCGGCCAACCACGTGGGACCCGGAGGTACAATCCTCGCTGTTCGACGGCGAGGACGCGACAATGCTGGCGTACTTCTGGGAAGCGATGCATTCGATGTCCGCGATGAGTGCGCGCAAGCTCGGCGAAGCCGTGGATTTCAGTCGTTTCCGCCGGCTGCTGGATATCGGCGGCGGATCTGGCGCCTACGACATCGAGCTCTGCAAGCAATATGACGAGCTTGGTGCGACCGTGTTCGACCTGCCGCATGTCGCCGGGATCGCCGCAGGCAAGATTGCCGAGGCCGGCATGGCTGACCGCGTGGATACCGTCGGCGGCAGCTTCTTCGATGGTCTTCCGGAGGGGCATGACGTACATCTTCTGTCGATGATCCTGCACGACTGGGACGAGGCGACGAACCGCGCCCTGCTGCGCCGGTCCTTCGAGGCTTTGCCGAGCGGCGGTGCCGTCGTCATCAGCGAGCTTCTTGTCGACGACGAAAAGACCGGGCCAGTGTCGGCCGCGCTGATGAGCCTCAACATGCTGATCGAGACGGAAGGAGGACGAAACTACACGCCGGCCGAATATTCGGCATGGCTCGAGGAAGCCGGATTTAGGCACGTCGAGACGGTCTGGTTCGACGCGCCCGCCGCCAGCGGCGGCGTGATCGGCCGCAAGCCGTAAGGTGTAAAACGGAGTGGAATAGGCGTTCTGCCGTCCACCCCCAAGAATATGCCCCTGATCTGGAAAAATGGGAGGCCGAAATGCCTCACAACGAAACCCGCAGCAGCCGTAAGTTGTCGAGAGTGCGCCCGCCTGGATTCGCGCTGAAAACCACAGTGGCTGTAATCCGGGTTCTCATAACCTGGCAACTGACCATCACAAGACGTCGGGCAATCGCGCATTTGTCCCCCGAACAGCTGAGAGATATCGGTTGTTCCGAGGTTCCCGCGCCAGTATTTGAAATCAAGCCATGTCTGATCACGAACCTGATGTCGATGAAGTAGCGAACCGAATTCCGACGGCCGCCGGGCATTCTTATGGACTTTCATCCGGTCCTCCGAGAACCACTGAAGCTTCGACAACCTCAGCTTCCCGGTCGAGACCGGATGGACCAACCCAATGAAAACTCACGCCTAGCTAGGAGATTGTTACCGGGGTCGTGAACAAATAGCCTGCTCCACGCTCTGTGACGATCAGCTTCGGGTCGCTGGGATCCTGCTCCAACTTGCGACGCAAACGCAGAATCTGCACGTCGATGCTGCGGTCGAAAACCTCCTCGTCGTGCACGCGGCTGGCGCTCAGCAATTGGTCACGCGTGAGCATCTGCTGCGGAGAACGCAGGAATGCCGTCAGCAGATTGAGCTCGCCCGCGGTCAGCGGAACCGGCTTTCCTTCTGGAGAAACGAGGCGGCGCATCCGCATGTCCAAATGCCAGCCGGCGAACCAGTAGCGGACCCGGCGCTCGTTGCTGCGCAGGCGCTGCTGAGCGGCGGCGGAACGGCGTAGCACCGCTCTTATGCGCGCCAGCAGTTCACGGGGGCTGAAGGGCTTCGTCAGATAGTCATCGGCTCCGAGTTCGAGACCGACGATCCTGTCCGTTTCCTCGCGGCGGTGTCCGGTGACGACGATGATCGGAGCTTCGGGAGGAGTGCCTAGGCGACGCATCAGATCGAGCCCGTCCTCGCCTCCTAGCTTCATATCGAGGATAATCAGGTCGACCGGCTTTTCCCGCAGGGCCGATTCCATCGCCTGCCCGTCGGCAACTGCGCTGACGGTGAAGTTCTCTCCTTCCAGGTACTCGGCGAGCATACTGCGCATGTCCGGATCGTCATCAACGATCAGCACATGGCTCGCTGCGGAGGAGGTCATGATGATTGCTCCGATCGCTCGCGCCGCTTTTACCATTAAAGCGCCGATTTTTGGCGGTTTCGTGTTGAAATGGTCATGCACCTCGCCTGGTTGCAGCCCGGCTCCCGAATCGACCGGGCGATGAGAACACTGGCCATCGGCGTGGCCGGTGCCGGACTCTTGCTCCTTTGCTTCACCGCTTTGATGCCATGGCCGCCGATGGTGGCGCTCGGCCAGACCGCGCAGGATGCCGGAGAACCCATTACGCCCCTACGGCCCTCGGAGGCAACGGATGCCGCCAGGGTGTCGCTGGGCGAGCTTCTCTTTCACGATGCGCGTCTGTCGGGTGACGGGACGGTCGCCTGCGCGTCTTGCCACGACCTAACCGCCGGAGGAGACGACGGCCTTGAGCGTCCCGCCGGAGCCGAGGGCAAACTGCTGGATTTCAACGCCCCCACGATCTTCAATGTCTCGCGCAATTTTCGCCTGAACTGGCGCGGCGAGTTCCGCAGGATCGAGGAGCAGAACGAGGCTGCCCTGCTCGATCCCGACGTGATGGGCGCGAGCTGGAATGAACTGCTTCGAAGACTGCAGGGCGACGCTGGCTATCTCCGGAGATTTGCGGCTGCTTACAGTTCCGCCCCCACAAGGGACAGCGTCCTCGACGCACTGGCCACCTTCCAGCGTTCCCTCATCACTGTCAACGCGCGTTTCGACCGACATCTCATGGGCCAAAAGGGTGTGCTCACCTCCGAGGAACTGCGCGGCTACGAGCTCTTCAAGGAATATGGCTGTATCGCCTGCCACCAGGGGGCGAATGTGGGCGGAAACCTGTTCCAGCGGTTCGGCATCTTTGCCGATCCTTTGACGGATCGCGCGAGCGAAGACGACAGCGATCTTGGCCGCTTTACCGTCACGGGCCTGGAGCAGGATCGTCATGTGTACCGGGTTCCCAGCCTTCGCAATGTCGCGCTCACGGCGCCCTATTTCCACAACGGCCGCACCGCTTCGCTCGAGGAAGCGATCAGCATCATGGCGCGCGCGCAGCTGGGTCGCGAATTGCCGCAAGACGACATCGCATCGATCACTCGCTTCCTGAACACGCTGACGGGCGAGTACCGTGGGCGGCGTCTTGGCGAAGGGCGAAAGCCATGAGACGACTTCCGTTCCTCGCCGCCACACTGGTGGTGTTCCTCGTTGTCCTGACCTATTTCCTCGCCAAAGGCACTTCCATCAATGCTCCGCGGTACGAACGCGCGGACGCGCTACAATCGGTCATCCTGTATGACGCCGAGCTTCAAAGGGACGTGCTGCTCGGGCGGGCGGGGCTGCTACCGAACTATGACCCACTTGTCGAGTCGATGAACAACTTGCGGGTGGCTGCGGCCGACCTACCCTCCGACGACGGTTGGATTGGAAATGCCAGCTCCGACATACGGCAAAAGACCGCCGAGGTCGCCAGAGCGGTCGCCGAGCAGGAGGCGCTCGTCGAATCCTTCAAGTCGGACAACGCACTGCTGCAGAACTCGTTGTCCTATTTCAATCACCTCAGCCAGCGCCTGACCTCTCGAAACGGACAAACGGGCGTAGCGGGCGAGATCGGCATGCTGACGGCAGCCATGCTTCGATTCATCAACGCGCCCCGGCGGGATCTTGCGGAAGAAGTCACGAGTTCGATCAATGCGTTGGCGCGTCGTGCAGTGGAGCCGCCAGCAACAAGCGACGTCCACTCGCTGATTTCCCACGCCCGCCTCATCATTGGCACACTGCCGCGCGTCGACGGTCTCGTTGCCAACATCCAGTCTGCCCCGCTGGGCGGTGCCGCACGGTTGCTCCAGGACTCCTATCTCCAAGCGCATTCCCGCGCGACCAGACGAGCCAACATTTTCATGAGCCTGCTTTACGGCGTCGCAGTCGTATTGATGGGCTATGTCGCCTACTTGTTCGTCCAGCTGCGCGCCAACAGAGATCGGCTCAAGGCGAGGCTTGAACTGGAGCGGCTAGTCGCCGAGATCTCTACCCGGTTCATCAATCTGCCACGCAGTGAAATCGAGCCTGCAGCGCAGGGGGCGCTTGCGCATCTGGCATCTCACCTGAAAATCACTGGAGCCGAACTCGTTCTGCCTGAACCGAACGATTACGACGGCGTCCAGCACGAACCTGCCGACGGCATCGCCCGGACCGAAAGCTTGGCTCGACTTATCCAGAACTGGCGCGTGGATGGCCGTGAAACGCAAGGCAGCATTCATGTTCCGGACATCGCAAGACTCCCTGACGGCTACGAGAAAGAGGCGCTGGCGCATCTTGGGATCCGGTCCCTGCTCTCGATCCCAATAGACATGGCCGCAAGAGGCCGGGGTGCGGTATTCCTTTTCCACGAGCACCCGCATGCCTGGGGGGAAGACGACGTCGCGCTCTTTCGTACTGTGGCTGAAGTGTTCGCCAATGCGACGATCCGTGAACGCAGCGAGGCCGCGCGCGAAGACCTGCAACTGCGGCTCAATCGCTCGCAGCGGCTGGAGGCGATCGGAACTCTGGCGGGCGGGATCGCCCATGAGTTCAACAACATACTGGGTGCCATCCGCGGCTACGGGGAAATGGCCCTGGCCATCCTGATTAAGGATTCG
Organism: Neorhizobium sp. T25_13; assembly: GCF_002968675.1. Classification (NCBI taxonomy): domain Bacteria; kingdom Pseudomonadati; phylum Pseudomonadota; class Alphaproteobacteria; order Hyphomicrobiales; family Rhizobiaceae; genus Neorhizobium; species Neorhizobium sp. T25_13. The sequence goes on along the minus strand of NZ_PVBI01000001.1, from coordinate 5,277 downwards.
CGCGCACGCAGATATGTGCTGCAGATCATGAAGGCGGGCGAACGGGCGCAGGATATCGTCGAGCAAGTCCTGGCTTTCGGTCGCCTTCGCGAACGCGAACAAAAACTCCTTGATGCGCGAACCGTCGTGGCAGAGGCCGTCGATCTCGTGCGGGCGTCGCTGCCCGCCACCATATCCCTTCATGTCGATTTGGCCGTGCACGATGCCGCCGTCATGGGCGACGGAACGGAGCTGCAACAGGTGGTCGTGAACCTCGCGACCAATGCTGCTCAGGCCATGAACGGCAGCGGCGCGGTCCGGGTCGTTTTGAAAACCGTCTTCATGCCGCACGAACGCGAGCTGTCGCATGGCTCGATGCAGGCCGGGCGCCATGTCCTGCTACAGATCTCGGATAGCGGTCCCGGCATCGACCCCACGGCGATGGAGAGGATCTTCGAACCATTCTTCACCACCAAGCCCGCCGGTCAGGGCACTGGGCTGGGGCTTTCCACCGTTCACGGAATCGTCTCCGCGCACCACGGCGCCATCGATGTGCAAAGCAAACCCGGACAAGGCGCGACATTCTCCGTTTACCTCCCGCAAATCGAGGCGACGGTGCACCCGGAGCCTGACCACGACCGATCCGTCCCGCACGGTCACGGCGAGACGATCTTGATCGTCGAGAACGACGAGTCGCTCATGCTGCTCGGCGAAGACATGCTCGCGGCGCTCGGCTACGAGCCGGTGGGCTTCGGGCATGGCAAGGCAGCGCTGTCAGCATTCCGCGCCGATCCCGGACGCTTCGATCTCATTCTCACCGATGAGATCATGCCGGAGTTGAGAGGCACCGAGCTCGCAAGTGTCATACACACCATCCGTCCCGACCTCCCGATCGTGCTGATGACGGGATATACCAGGCCCCTCAAGCCCGAACGATTGCAGGCCGCAGGGATACGCGAAGTACTGAAGAAGCCGCTGCTCTCGAGAGATCTCGGCGATTGCCTCGCACGTCAACTGCCCGCCTGAACAACGTTCTCAGTACCGGCGACGAACCCTTTCCGCCGTTACATCCGTAACGCAACAGCCCCTGCGCTGAAATCACCAAGTAGCCGCGTCTCCGTAAGATCGCCACATGTCGGCCTGCAACACGACGTCGGCCAGCCGTAGCCTATTCAACCGAATTGAAAGGAGCCGATGATGATCCGCTACGCCACACTGGGTACAAGCCTCGTTCTGTATGGGCTTCTCGGCCTCGCGATCGTCGGCTCGGTTCAGGGCATGGCCCAATCAACCGACATCGAGCGCGGTCGCTATCTCGTGAAGATCGGCGGATGCAACGATTGCCATACCCCTGGATATCTTGCGACTGCAGGCAAGGTGCCGGAGGAAAACTGGCTTGTTGGAGATGCAATTGGATTTAGCGGTCCCTGGGGTACCACCTACCCTTCCAATCTACGCGGTTTGCTCGCGAAAATGACCGAAGACGAATGGGTGGGGTACGCCCGCTCGCTGCGGACGCGGCCACCGATGCCTTGGTTCAATCTGCAGGCCTTTGCGGAAGACGACCTGCGCGCGATGCACCGCTACGTCCGCTCGCTACCGAAAGACAATCGCAGCGTTCCCGATTTCGTGCCGCCCGGGCAGCGTCCCTCGACGCCCCACATCGTCATGGTGCCGCAGGCGCCGGGTTAATGCGGTTGGCCCGTAGGCATGAGGTTCGACATGCTTCCCGTCTCACGCGGACTTGGGCGCAGAGTGCCTCTGTTGCAGCTGTAACCTTCATTCCTCGCCGCTGAAATCGGGACGTAGCAGACATGTGCGACATTGTCTCACCGAGTTGACGGTGGTTTTCGCCAACCAAAGACGAACACGGGAGAGGACCATGCAGAAGGTTCTTCTTGATCATAGGTGGCCAAACGGCATCGGGCCTGGATCGTATGACGAGGCTTCCTATGCGCTGGGCTATTCGAAACACGAACTCAGGCGGCTTGCCTTGCAGGCCGAGTTCATTCGCGATCTCACCGAAGATTTCCTGCGGCGAGCCGGGCTTGCGCGTGGCATGCAGGTGCTCGATCTGGGCTGCGGGGTCGGCGACGTGTCGCTGATTGCAGGCCAGATTGTCGGGCCTTCTGGGGCGGTGCTGGGCATCGACCGCTCGAGGGAGGCCATCGAGACCGCCGAAAAGCGGGCGGTGGAAGGTGGGCAATGCCATTGGGTTCGGTTCGACGTCGCCAAACTTGAAGATTTCGATCCGGACAGGAAGTTCGACGCGATCATCGGCCGTCTGATCATGATGTATCTGCCGAATCCCGGGGCAACGCTGCGGCGGCTCGCCGATCGCCTTCGGCCCGGCGGAATAGTGGCATTTCAAGAAATGGCGATGCCTTCGGTGCGAAGCGTCCCGGACGGGTCGGAGTTCCGCCGCTGCAGGCGCTGGATTCTGGAAACCTTCGAGCGCGGCGGCTTTGAGGTGGACATGGGGCCAAAGCTGCATACGACCTTTCTCGAAGCAGGACTGCCGGCACCGCAGATGATCGCTGCCGGGCGCGTCGAAGGCGGTCCGCAATCCTTCGTCTACGACTATGTCGCGGAAACCTTGCGCAGTCTGCTTCCGTTCATGGAGCGGCTTGGGATTGCTTCGTCCGAGGAGGTGCAACTCGATACGCTCGCGGATCGATTGCGCGCCGAGGCCACTGAGAATTCAGCCTGCATCATGCCGCCGCCACTCGTGGGCGCGTGGACACGCCTGGACGTCCCACTCAACGAGGAGCGATGAAATGCGTGAGACTACATCGATAGAACCTGTTGCGCACGTTATCAGGCGCGAAGACATTGAGGCTTTCGAGGTCTTCGGCCCGACAGTGGAATACCTGACACAGCCGCGGGATGGAGAACCGTGCATCATGCGGGGCACGATCCCGCTGCATGTTTCGGTGCCGCTTCACTCTCATGCTGACCCGGAGACGTTCATGATGATTTTCGGTGTCGTGGAAGGACTGAGCCATTCCGCAGACGGTTTCGAATGGATTGAGGTCCGGCCGGGCGACATCTTCCACGTGCCCGGCGGAGCCATGCACGCTTTTCGCAACCAGACAGGCGAACCGGCCATCATGCTGATCGTCAGCACCGACAGGATCGGGCGCTTCTTCCAAGAAGTAGGTTCGCCGGTACGTGACGGTCCTCAGGTGCGGCCGTTCGACCCGTTCGAACGCTTTCTTCAGGCTTCGAAGCGTTACGGCTACTGGAATGCCAGCCCGGAAGAAAACGCCCGCGTGGGAATCGTCCTCACGGCGCCATGAACAGCGCGGTTTTCGCGCATGCCTCCAATCGACCAGGAGATTGATACGATGACAAAAATCTCAGTGATCGGCGCAGGCACGGCCGGTCTAATCTTCGCCTACGCATTGTTGCGCAAGGGATATGAAGTGGCGGTGTATTCCGATCGCACACCCGACCAGTGGCTCAATCATTCGAAACCAACGGGAAACGCCTTCCTCTTTGGCGAGACGATCGACGTCGAACGCGAGCTGGGCATGGACTACTGGTCACAGGACATGTTGGGCGCGAGCGGCGCGCTGGTCCACATGAAGCCGGCCATCGAAGGATCCGAACGGATGATGGTTGCCGGCTCCTTTGGATCGTACGGAGGTGCCATCGACATCCGGATGCGCATCCATCGTTGGCTCAGTGACTTGGACTGTCGCGGTGGGCGACTGATTGTCGAGTCCGTTACGGCCGAACGAATTGACGAGATTGCGACCCATTCCGATCTCACCGTACTGGCAGCCGGTCGATCCGAGCTGGCCGACCTTGTTCCGCGCGACCCGGGAAGGAGTGTCTATGACGCGCCGCAACGCCACCTCGCAATGGCGATTGTCAGCGGGGTGCGAGGCTGGGATGATTTCGTCGACTTCGTTCCGGTGAAATTCAATATATACGGTGATGCTGGGGAAGCCTTCTTCGGGCCGTACACCCACAAGACCGCCGGTCCGACCTGGTGCGTTCTGTGGGAAGCAAAGCCTGGATCCTGCCTTGACCGTTTCACCGAGGCCAAGTCCGGCGAGGAGGTGGTCAACATCTCTCGCAGCTTGCTCCAGGCGCATGCATTTTGGGATTGGGATGCAGTCAAGGACATGAGATTCCTTGATGGAGACGAACACGAACACGCTTGGCTCGTTGGGCGTGTCACGCCGACCGTGCGCCAAGCTTTCGGCCTCCTGCCGTCCGGAGGACTGCTCATGCCGCTCGGAGACACCGCAATCACCTTCGATCCTATCGCCGGACAAGGAGCAAACAACGCCAACCGCATGGCGAAGTACGTTGCTGATGCCGTTATTGCCCGGCGCGACCATTTCGACGCCGCGTGGATGACCGGAGTGTCCGAGGCCTGGTGGGAGTTCCACGGTCGGTGGGCATACGCTTTTACCAAGATGTTCCTGGAGCCGCTTACGGAACCGGCAGCCGCGGTGCTGGGAGAATGCGGCCGCAATCGGCTGTTCGCAGACCAGAAGTTCTTCGGGAATTTCTCGAGGCCGCAGAATCTCTTCCCCTGGATAGAAGACACTGAAGCTGCCAGCGGGGTCATCGAAGCCTACCAAGCGCGAAAAGCGGCTTGAAGGTCCTCCAGGCATCGAATGGTTTCCTCAACCCTTTGCCTGGGCGATTCGTTCGAGGAAGGAGCAGACAATGCGCGACATCGAAAGCAAGGAGTTCGTTCTTGCAGGCATCGTCATGAAGTGCCTGTTGTCCGGAGAACAGACCGCCGGCCAGTTTTGCCTCTTCGAGAACAAGAGTGACGGAAACACGAAGACACCGATCCATGTCCACACCAGGGACGACGAGACGGTTTACGTCATAGAAGGAGAACTGACCGCGGTGCTCGATAGCCAGCCTCGACGCCTGACTTCAGGCCAAAGCATCTTCCTGCCCCGCGGCATTCCACACCAGCTTACAAACATGAGCGGCAATCCTTGCAGATACATCTTGATCGGGACCCCCGCTCTATTTGAACGCTTTCTCGAGGAGGGTGGCCACGAACTGCAGCCGAACGAAATCGTAGGAACGCCGACGCCTGAGGAGATCGAGCGTCTCCGCGAGGCCGCGCCAAGATTCGGCATCACCTTGCTCCCGGATTGGCCGCACCCAAGTAACGCTCGGAAGGTCTTTTATGGGGCCGGTGAACGAACCCGCTGCGCGGGAGGGCGCCTGCGGTTGAGGTAGAGAGCGCAGGCCGGACGTCGCGCTCGCATTGAACGTCGTCCGGCAAGGGCAGAGCATGAGGAGCTTCTTCAACAAGGA
>NZ_PVBI01000019.1:0-57982 GCF_002968675.1 Neorhizobium sp. T25_13 | reverse complement strand
GTTGGGTTTGTTGGCGGGGTGGGTTTCGGAAACATTTGCCATCTCCTTGTCCCCCGCTCAACGCGTCAACACGAGGCCGGCATCGAGCGGCCAGGTGAGCCAGACCATATCGCCGAAGGTGATCGGCCGATCGACGAGGCGGGAAACGTTGGCCTGCGCCGCACGCACCACCCGGCCATCCGCGAGCTTCACCAGGAAAACCGAAAAGTCGCCGAGATAACCGATATCCCAGACTTCGCCGTAGACCGCGTTGGCCGAGGCACCCGCCGGCTGGTCGGGCGAGATGCGGACCTTTTCCGGCCGCACCGCGAAGGCGACCTTGTCGCCCGCGACCGCCTGGCATTCCTGCTCCACCGATACCGCGATGCCGTCGCAATCGATCCTGACCGTGCCCGGCGCGCCGAGTGCGCTGTCGGTCGAAGCGACCGTGCCTTCGAGAATGTTGATGTCGCCGATGAAATCCGCGACGTAGCGGCTGTTCGGCGCTTCGTAAATTTCGGCCGGCGTCGCCACCTGCATGATCAGGCCCTTGTCCATGACAGCGATGCGATCGGACACGGTCATCGCCTCCTCCTGGTCGTGGGTGACGATCAGGAATGTCAGGCCCAGCTTGGTCTGGAGGTCCATCAACTCGAACTGCGTCTCTTCGCGCAGCTTCTTGTCGAGCGCACCGAGCGGCTCGTCGAGCAGCAGCACCTTGGGGCGCTTGGCGAGGGAACGGGCGAGCGCCACGCGCTGGCGCTGGCCGCCGGACAGCTGGTTCGGCTTGCGTTTGGCGAACTGCTCCAGCTTGACGAGCTTCAGCATTTCCTCGACGCGGGTGGCGATCTCGCCCTTCGGCAGATTGTCCTGCTCCAACCCGAAGGCGATGTTCTTTTCGACCGTCATATGGGGGAAGAGCGCGTAAGACTGGAACATCATGTTGGTCGGCCGGCGGTAGGGCGGCACGCCGGAAATATCCTTGCCCTGCAGCAGGATACGGCCTTCGGTCGGCTCCTCGAAACCGGCGAGCATGCGCATCAGCGTCGTCTTGCCGCAACCGGAGGGCCCGAGCAGCGAAAAGAATTCCCGCTCGTAGATATCGAGCGTCAGGTTATCGACGGCGGTGAAGGTGCCGAACCGTTTGGTGATGTTTTCGAAACGAATGAACGGAACCGCCGACGGGTCGGTCCAGGGAGAAAATTTACGCTTAACCGGCCCAAGAGATTTCGCCATGCCCTTACCCCATTTCGCCCGATGGATGCTGCCCCAAAAGTAATCGGGGCAGGCGTTTCCGCCTGCCCCGCCCTTGATCAGCTACCGGTCTTGATCTGCGTCCAGACCCGGTTCAGGACCCGCTGCTCGCGCGGCCCGTAGGGCGAAATGGTGAAGAGTTTCTTGACCACGTCTTCCGGCGGATAGACGGAAGGATTTTCCAGGACTTCCTTGTCGATGAACTTCTGCGAAGCCAGGTTGCCGTTGGCGTATTGAACGAAGTTCGAGGCCTTGGCGATGACCTCCGGCTTCATCAGGTAGTTGATGAAGGCATGCGCTTCGGCGACATGCTTCGCGTCCGCCGGGATCGCGAGGTTGTCGAACCACATATAGGTGCCTTCCTTGGGAATGATGAATTCGATGTTGACGCCGTTCTTGGCTTCCTCGGCACGGGTCTTGGCCTGCAGCACATCGCCCGACCAGCCGATCGTGATGCAGCTGTCGCCATTGGCAAGCTCATCGATATAGGCGGACGAATTGAAGGTCTTCACCGACTTGCGAATTTTCGAGTAGACGGCGCCGCCGGCTTCGAGGTCCTTGGTTTCCTTGCTGTCAGGGTTCTTGCCGAGATAGTTGAGCGCGATTGCGAAGGTCTCGTCGGATGCATCGAGGATGTTGATGCCGCAGGACTTCAGCTTGGCAGCGTTTTCCGGCTTGAAGAGGACATTCCAGCTGTCGATCGGAACATTGCCGAGTGCCGCCTTCACCTTGTCGACGTTATAGCCGATGCCGGTCGTGCCCCACATGTAATTGACGGCATACTGATTGCCGGGATCGTATTTCGACAGACGCTCGGAAACCAGCGGCCACACGTTGGAGAGGTTCGGCAGCTTCGACTTGTCGAGCTTCTGGAAAACCTTCGCCTGAATCTGGCGGGCGAGGAACGGGCCGGTTGGCACGACGACATCATAACCGGAACCGCCGGCCAGAAGCTTGGTCTCCAGCATCTCGTTGCTGTCGAACACATCGTAGATGACCTTGATGCCGGTCTCCTTGGTGAAATCGACCAGGATCGACTCATCGATATAGTCCGACCAGTTGTAGACGCGGACTTCGCGCTCCTGGGCCAGAGCGGCCGTCGCGGCGAAGGCCGTGGCGGCAACTGCAGCGGCAAGACTGAGCAAATGACTTTTCATGATCTCTCCTGTTCCAGTTTTTTCTGCGCAATCGTCAAATCACGCCTAGTTCCCTTATATTTTTCGCGAGAGTAAAAAGTAATTTTACACCCCACAAGGGGGAATGTGCGCCGCCGCAAAACTCATTGGAAATCGAAGGCGCTGAGGCCGGTCACCATCTCGTCCAGTCCGAGCGGTCTGGTGACCGGCGGTTCGGCACGGGAAAGGCAACCCTGTCTTTCGCAAAGCCGGCAGGCGGTGCCGACAAGTACCGTCGCCGCGTTCCCCGGCAGGGCCTCGCCATAGACGGTGTCTCCCACGCTCGACAGATCGCAGCCGAGAAGGATCGCGGTGCGCCGGATCCGCTCGCCGAACCCCGCCTGCGGGCCTTCGAGCGTCCTCGACAATGTCAGGAACATCCCGCCATCCGGCATTTCTACCCGATCGACGAGGACCTGGCCCGGCTGGAGGAAGGCGGAATGGAGCCCAAGCTTCGGACAGAGCCCGCCGAAACGGGCCTGCGGGAACCCTTGAGCGCCGGCGCGGCGGATCGCGTTGCCGGCGTGGTCGAGTTCCATCAGAAAAAACGGAATGCCCGGCGCGCCGGGCCGCGCGAGCGACGTCAGGCGGTTGGCGGCCTGCTCGAACGACACGTCGAAGCGCGAGCGCAACACGTCGAGATCGTATCGGGCGCGCTGAGCTGCCGCGAGAAAAGCACCATAGGGCATCATCAGCGCATGGGCGGCATAACGGGCGAGTTCGAAGCGGCCGATGCGCCGCGCCTCGTTGGTGGAGAGGTTGAGGTCTTCGAGTTCGGCGGCGATCTCCTGGCCCAGCGCCAGAAGCGCCACTTCCATGGCAAGCTCGCGGGTCCGATCGAAGGGCGAAAGCCTCTCCGAGAGAAATAGCCGCATGGAATGGCGGTCGTAACGCCGGCGCAGGTTCGGCATGGCATGGACGGGCAGCGTGCGCACCACGATGCCGTGCTCGTTCTTCGCCCAGGCCTTCAGGGCGCCGGGCAGCTCGTCGCCGGTTCCAAGCTTCGCCGCGAAGTTTTCCGCCGCATCCTCGATGCGCGCGAAGAAGTTGGGGCGACGCTCCAGCGTCTCTCGCACTTCGTCGATCGGCAGGCGTGTGCCGGCAATCGATGTTTCGTGACCCTCGCGCGCAAGAAGCTCGGCGAGATCGGAAAGCCTTGCCGCCTGCTCGCGATAGGCGCGATAAAGCTTCATCAGCCCGAGCGCCGCATTGGGGGCCGCCTCCGCCACCTCGATGATTTCCTGGTCGCCGGGGATTTCGCCGGCCAGCAGCGGATCGGCGAACACCTCGCGTAGCCGCCCCGCAAGACCGCCGCCCTCACCCTGCAGTGCATCGAGATCGACCTTGTAGACGGAGGCGAGCTTCAAGAGGAGCTGGACGGTCAGCGGCCGCTGGTTGCGCTCGATGAGATTGAGATAGGAAGGCGAAATGCCGAGCGCCTCGGCCATGGCCGTCTGGGTGAGCCCAAGGCCCAATCGCACCCGCCGCACCCGCGGGCCGGCAAAAATCTTTCGCTCTGCCATTTGTCACCGTTTTTACAAAGCTGCCAGCCAGCCTCTTTTACTAAATTGACATCTTCACAGAAGCACTTGTGAAAGACAAGACATCCTAACCCCTTTTAGGACAACAATTCCGCATCTTTTCTGGCGGTGCAGCATTCTGTTCTGTAAATATAGTCACATCAAACCCGCATCGAGCGGCTGACGCATTTACATAGGAGGATGACGATGACAGATTTTTACACGCTGGTTCCAGGCGCTCAAAAAGGCCGTTTCGAGGGGGTCGAACGCCCCTATTCCGCAGACGACGTCAAGCGGCTGCGCGGCTCGGCGGAGATCCGTTATTCGCTCGCCGAAATGGGTGCCAACCGGCTGTGGTCGCTGCTGCACCGCGAGGACTTCGTCAACGCGCTCGGCGCGATGACCGGCAATCAGGCCATGCAGCAGGTCCGGGCCGGGCTGAAGGCAATCTACCTGTCGGGCTGGCAGGTCGCAGCCGACGCCAATACCGCCTCCGCCATGTATCCGGACCAGTCGCTCTATCCGGCCAATGCCGCGCCGGAACTGGCGCGGCGCATCAACCGCACGCTCCAGCGTGCCGACCAGATCGAAACGGCGGAAGGCAAGGGCCTTTCGGTCGAAACCTGGTTCGCGCCGATCGTTGCTGATGCGGAAGCCGGGTTCGGCGGGCCGCTCAACGCCTTCGAGATCATGAAGGCCTTCATCGAGGCGGGTGCAGCGGGCGTCCACTACGAGGACCAGCTCGCATCCGAAAAGAAGTGCGGCCATCTCGGCGGCAAGGTCCTGATCCCGACCGCTGCACATATCCGCAACCTGACGGCCGCGCGGCTTGCCGCCGACGTCATGGGCACGCCGACGCTGGTGATCGCCCGCACCGACGCGGAAGCGGCAAAGCTCCTCACCTCGGATATCGACGAGCGCGACCGTCCCTTCGTCGACTACGATGCAGGACGCACGGTCGAGGGCTTCTATCAGGTGAAGAACGGGCTCGAACCCTGCATCGCCCGCGCCGTCGCCTATGCACCCTATTGCGATCTCATCTGGTGCGAGACGTCGAAGCCGGACCTCGAACAGGCGCGCCGGTTCGCGGAAGGCGTCCACAAGGCACATCCCGGCAAGATGCTCGCATATAACTGCTCGCCGTCGTTCAACTGGAAAAAGAATCTCGACGACGCAACGATCGCCAAGTTCCAGCGGGAACTGGGTGCGATGGGCTATAAGTTCCAGTTCATCACGCTCGCGGGCTTCCACCAGCTGAATTTCGGCATGTTCGAGCTCGCCCGTGGCTACAAGGACCGCCAGATGGCTGCCTATTCGGAGCTACAGGAAGCGGAATTCGCCGCCGAGATCAACGGCTACACCGCCACGAAACACCAGCGCGAGGTCGGCACCGGTTATTTCGACGCCGTCTCCGTAGCCATCACCGGCGGACTTTCGTCCACCACCGCGATGAAGGAATCCACCGAGCACGACCAGTTCCGGCCGGCTGCGGAATAGGCCTCACAAACTCATCACCAAGAGGAGAACCGACATGAACATCCAGACCCACGTCAAGGAACGCGCAGAAGAGCAGTCGACGGCGATGACGCCCGACCAGCAGGCGGCGATCCGTTCGCTCGCCAACGACCTGCATCGCCTCAACCATGCGATCATGAAGGCGGTCGAGGCCGGGGTTTCGGTGGAGCTCGTCCGTTCCGCCCGGCACCACGGCGGCGACGGCCACTGGGGCGACCTGATGATCCCGGTCATCGTCACCAACCGGGTGCAGTGACTGGAGGACTGGTCTAAGGTTGGCGGCCGGCAAATAGCGGGCCGTGGCCGCGGGCGAACTTTACCATGCGATCGACCACCGTGCGGATATCCCGGCGGTGGCGATCGTCGTTGTTCATGACGATCCACTGGCTGTGCCGAAGGCTCTCGATCTCGTCGCCGACCCGCTCCAGCCGCATGTCCTGGTCGCCGACGAAACAGGGCAGGACTGCGGTTCCGGCACCCCCCAGCGCCAAATCGCGCAGGGAGCGCGGGCGGTTGATGGTGACCGCCACTTGCGATGGCCGTTCCTGATGCGGCCAACGCAGATAGGCGGAAATCGCATCCTCCTCCGAGACCGCAAGCCAGCGGTCGGCAACCGAGGGGTGGGCGTTGCGGGCACGATAGGCCGCATAGGCGACTTCCCCGAGCCTGGTTGCCGCAAGGTTCGGCTCTTCGGGCTCGAAGGCACGTATGCCAATATCGCTTTCCCGGTGCGTCAGGCTCGCCCGTCGTTCGGCGACATAGAAATCGAGGCGGAAGTCATCGCGCTCAGTGCGGATAAGCGAGAGATTGCGGGTGAACATCCAGGCAAGCCAGGTGCCGCAGGCAACCCGCACCAGCGTCGAACCGGCGCCTTCCCGTTTCCAGCTCTCGATGCGGCGGGCAGCGCCTTCCATCTCCAGAATCTGGGCAAACAACGCAGACCCATCGGCGGTCAGCTGATAGCCGGTACGGCTGCGTAAAAACAACGGACGCCCGACGGCCTCTTCCAGATCGAGCATCCGCCGGCCAATCGTCGCGGGGCTCAATCCAGTGATGCCGGCAGCACCGGACAGCCCGCCAAGCCGGGCAACCTGCATGAAAAGCTCGTAGGCATCCCAGTTGATGTTTTTCATAGGTGAAAGACATAGCCGGAATTCGGCGGTACAAGAAGCAGTTTTTGAGGTTTAATAGAGGAGACGATTTCCACAAACGGAGCAATTCCGATGCATGAGAATATCGTCGCAGCCGCCTATTCGTACCTCTTCCGAACAAGTCCCATCCGTCGCGATACCGCAGCGGAGAACGATTTCTATGAGCGTTACGCCCATCCCTACCCGCGCTGGCTCGTCAGCCTGCAGCGGGTGACGGATAGACATAAAACGGCAAAGGGCGGCATCGCTGCCGCCCAGGAGATTGGTTCCAGTCTATCCGGCGGCGCAGGCGAAGACCAAACCTCCGACCGCTGCCGCCCCAGGCAAGATTACCGGGCAGTGCCGGAGCGGTGCGGCACCCGATTTTCCGCGGCGCCCGGCCCCGGTCGCTTTGAGGTGGGCTGATATTACGCTGCGCGGGAATAACCCGAGCGGCGACTGTTCGCGTCGATGCGGAACTGCTCTACCAGTTCGAGCAGGGCATCTGCCTCGCTTGCGAGACGTCGGCTTGCTTCCGTCGTCTCGCCGACCATCGCACCGTTCTGCTGGGTCATCTGGTCCATGCGGTTGACGGAGTTGTTGATGTCCTGCAACGCGGCCGATTGATCGCGGCTGGCCGTCGCGATCATTTCCACGTGCTGGCTGACGCCGGTGATCTGCTGGCTGATCGCTGCCAGCACTTCGCCCGCCTGCTGCACCAGGCCGGCACCGGAGCCGACTTCCCGGCTCGACTGGGTGATCAGGTCCTTGATTTCCTTTGCCGCACCGGCGGAACGTTGCGCCAGTTCGCGAACTTCCTGCGCGACGACCGCAAATCCCTTGCCGGCCTCACCGGCACGGGCTGCCTCGATGCCGGCGTTAAGGGCCAGGAGGTTGGTCTGGAAAGCGATGTCGTCGATGACCTCGATGATCAGCTCAATCTTGCCGGACGCCTCTTCGATACGTCCCATGGCAGCGACCGCGTTGCTCACCACGGTGCCGGAGCTGTCGGCGCTCTTCTTGGTGACGGCGACCGCCAAATCCGCCTCCCGGGCGCGCTCGGCCGAAGAACGGACCGTCGCGGTGATCTCGTCGACCGCGGCGGCCGTCTCCTCGAGAGAAGCCGCCTGGGTTTCGGTACGGCGCGAAAGTTCGGTCGAGGAGTGGCTGAGGTCGGCACTGCTTTTCTGGATGGAGAGCGTGCTTTCGCGGATATGAGACAGCGTGTCCCGCAGCCGGACGATGGAGCCGTTGAAGTCGGTGCGGAGCTGCTCCAGCCGGCCGGAATACTGTGTCTCGATCGTGCTCGACAGGTCGCCCTGAGCCAGGCGGGCCAAAGCCGCACCCAGTTCGCTGACTGCCGTGTCGATCTCGCGGTCGACACGCTGCTTTTCGGCATCGTTGCGACGGCGCTCGGCCTCCGTTTCGGCTCGATCCTCGGCGCTGCGGCTCTCCAGCCGTTGTTTTTCGCGCGCGGCTTCCCGGAAGACTTCCAGGGCGCGAGCGATGTTGCCGAATTCGTTGCGGCGTTCGGCATAGGGGATTTCGGTTGCGTCATTGCCTTGGGCAAGCGCATGCACGACGCCGGTCAACACGCCGAGCGGCCGGAGCAGCATACGAAGGGCGAAAAGGCTTGCGATGCCGACGACGAGAAGAGCGCCAAGCGAGGTGCCGATGACGATATAACCCGCGGTGGCGATATGGGCAAAATAGACTTCCATCGGAATGCCGATGAAAAGCAGGCCGGTGACGCCGTTCGAGGCGTTGGTGATGGGGAAATACCCCGTCATGAAATCCTTGCCGAACAAGACGGCGGGGCCGAAATAAGCTTCCCCGCGCGCCAGGAACGGCTGCGCCGGGTGCTCCGCTGCAAGCTTGGTGCCGACTGCCCGTTCGCCCTTTTCCGTCTTCACATTGGTCGATATCCGGACATAGTCGGTGCCCTTCTTTTCGAACAGGGTCGCGACACCGCCGATGGCTGACGCCGTGCGATCGACCATGTCATGGTCTTTCACCACACCCTCGGCCTGACTGACGCGGATGACCGCGCCGTCACGGATCTCGGTTTTGGCGCCGTCCAGTTCCAGATCGTAAAGCAGGCTCATGGTGCGTATCGCCTTGCGCGCATCGTCCTTCGCCGTATCCATGATATCGCCGCGCAGGTAGTTATAGGTGAGGCCACCTACCGCTATGACCGCAACGAAGATCATGAAGAGGCAAAGAAGAACGATCCGCGATACCACGGACGACGGCAGGATTTTGATCATTTAGGCCAGCTTCCCCGCAAAACTATGTACTGAAATCTAGTATCGCCGGCGGAAGTGAAAATTTACTAAATTTGAATGTAGTGAATTAAAGAGGCCCCGGAGGCGCGGAACTGACGCGAACCCGAGCTCAGGAATGCGCGAGAATAAACAGGCCAACGCTCCGCGAGCGTGACTGAAGACCACCGCCGTTCAGGCGCGCGGTGAACTCGAAGAGTGGAAGCTCTTAGAAAAAGAGGGCCGGAAGCGCGAGGAGCGCGGCCGTTGCACCGATGGCGATCGCGAGAAAACGAAGGCGAATAAGCTTCGGGTTCTCCTGAACCTTAGCGATTGCGATTGCACGGGCACGGCTGGGTCTCTGCATGGAAACGGCACTCCAAGGCAAGTTGCTCTGGCGCTCCAGCCGCCACCGGCAGGAAGCGCATGCCCGCCTTAAAACACAGGATTTGGCTGGCATTAAGGCAGGATGGGGCGCTCACATTAACAACTGCTGAATCAACCTATACTACAAAGCCTCCCCACAAACATGGCCCGAGGCCCATGCCCATTGGAAATTGTAGCCACCGAGCCAGCCGGTCACATCCACGCATTCGCCGATGAAATAAAGGCCAGGCACCGCCTTGGCCTGCATCGTCTTCGAGTCCAGTTCGGATGTATCGATGCCGCCGAGCGTCACCTCGGCCGTCCGGTAACCTTCCGAGCCGGCGGGCCGGATGGCCCAGGTCTGGATCGAGGCGGCCAGCCCCTCGATCGCCTTGTCGGGAAGATCGGCGAGATGCCCGGTCTGGCCGCGGTTTTCGACGAAGAACTGAGCCAGCCGTTTCGGCAACACCTCCGCCAGTACCGTCTGCGCCGCCTGCCTTCCATTTGCCTTGCGGGCCGTCTTGAGGATCGCTGCGATATCGAGGTCTGGCTCGATGACCAGCGTCACGTCATCGCCTTCCCGCCAATAGGAGGAGATCTGCAGGATCGACGGGCCGCTCAAGCCACGATGCGTAAACAGCAACGCCTCACGGAAGGCAGTCCTACCGTGACGGACTTCGGCCGGCACCGCGATGCCGGAAAGCGGCGAGAGCTTTTCGAGCAGGTTCGGATCGAGCGTCAGCGGCACGAGCGCCGGCCGCGTCTCGACGATCTTCACCCCGAATTGCCGGGCGACGTCGTAGGCAAAACCTGTGGCGCCCATTTTGGGGATCGACTTGCCGCCGGTCGCAACCACCAGCGACCGCGCCTCCACCGCCCCGTCGGAGGTGCCGATGCGGAAGCCGTCGGGCGTCTTTTCGATCGACGTGATCTGCTTCTGCAGTTCGAGCACGACGTTCGCCGCTTTCATCTCGGACAGCAGCATACGGATGATGTCTTTGGCGCTGTCGTCGCAGAAGAGCTGGCCGAGCGTCTTTTCGTGCCAGGGAATGCCGTGGCGTTCGACCATGTCCAGAAAATCGCGCGGCGTATAACGCGCAAGCGCCGACTTGGCGAAATGCGGATTGGCTGAGAGGTAGTTCTTGGCGGTCGCATGGATATTGGTGAAGTTGCAGCGGCCACCGCCGGAAATACGGATCTTTTCGCCCGGCGCCTTGGCGTGATCGAGGACCAGCACCGAATGGCCGCGTCCGCCCGCACGGATGGCGCACATCATGCCCGCGCCGCCGGCGCCCAGGACCACCACATCGAATTTCCGCGTCACCGCATGCTCCTTGTTTCAATATCTGCTGTTTTCGATCGGCAACTCAAAGTCAATGGCGTCTCCCCCTCGCCATTCGCCAATCCGTGGTTATGATGGAACATCCGATCAACCTCACCCCGATGTGTCATGCCGCGCAAAAAAACCGCTCCCGCCCTTGCAACCGGCACTGTGGCGAAAGCCGCGACTGCCCAGCCGACGCTCACTTCGCTCAGAGGTGTCGCAGACTGGCGGGAGGCCGCCGCGTGGCTTCGGGCTCGAGGGATAGAGGATATCGAGTGCATCACGCCCGATCTCGCCGGCGTGCCACGCGGCAAGATGATGCCCTCTTCGAAGTTCACCTCGAACACCTCGCTGGCGCTGCCGTCCGCCCTTTACCGCCACACCATTTCCGGTGAATACCCCGAAGAAACCGGCACGTTCCGCTACGAGCCGCGCGACAGCGATTTGAAGCTGGTGCCGGATCTTTCGACCCTGGCGGTGGTGCCCTGGGAAACCGACCCGACCGCGCAAGTGATCTGCGACATCGTCGATACCGAAGGCAAGGCTGTCCCCTATACGCCGCGCAACGTGCTGAAGAACATCCTCAAGCTCTATGAGGAGCGGGGCTGGAAGCCGGTCGTGGCGCCGGAAATCGAATTCTACCTCGTCGCCAAGAACGATGATCCGGACTATCCGCTGCACCCGCCGAAAGGCCGGTCCGGCCGGTCCATCCTCGGCGGCCAGGGCTACTCGATCGCCGGCATCAACGAATTCGACGAACTGATCGACGACATCTACCATTTCTCGGAAAAGCAGGGCCTCGAGATCGATACGCTGATCCACGAGGAAGGCCCGGCGCAGCTCGAGATCAACCTGCGCCATGGCGATCCGATCGAACTCGCCGACCAGGTGTTCATGTTCAAGCGCACCATCCGCGAGGCGGCCATGAAACACGGCATCTACGCCACGTTCATGGCCAAGCCGATGCAGGGCCAGGCGGGTTCGGCGATGCACATCCACCAGTCGGTGGTCGACATCAAGACCGGCAAGAACGTCTTCTCGAACCCGGACGGCTCCGCCTCGAAGGAGTTTTTCCACTTCATCGGCGGCATGCAGACCTTTGTGCCGAAGACGCTCGCGATGATGGCCCCCTATGTAAACTCCTACCGCCGCCTGACGCCCGATATGTCGGCGCCGGTCAACAATGCCTGGGGCTACGATAATCGGACCACCGCGTTCCGTGTTCCGGTCTCGGATGCGAACGCCCGGCGCGTCGAAAACCGCCTGCCGAGCTCGGACGCCAATCCCTATCTGGCGCTCGCGGCCTCGCTCGGCTGCGGCCTGCTCGGCATCATGAACGCGATCGAGCCGGGACCGCCGACCGAGGATACAGCCAACGAAGGGTCGATCGAGTTGCCGCGCGGCCTGCTGGAAGCCGTGTCGCTGCTCGAATCCGATCCGGCGCTGGCCAGCGTCTTCAGCTCGGAATTCATCGGCCTCTATGCCGGCGTCAAGCGCGGGGAGTTCGAAACCTTCATGCAGGTGATCAGCCCCTGGGAGCG
Source organism: Neorhizobium sp. T25_13 (assembly GCF_002968675.1). Lineage (NCBI taxonomy): Bacteria > Pseudomonadati > Pseudomonadota > Alphaproteobacteria > Hyphomicrobiales > Rhizobiaceae > Neorhizobium > Neorhizobium sp. T25_13. The sequence goes on along the minus strand of NZ_PVBI01000019.1, from coordinate 45,917 downwards.
GGAATTCCTGCTTCTCAACGTGTGAGGGCTGCGCCTTGGATGCATGGCAGAGCCCGATCGCACCGGGAATTTCCTGGTATCAGGCAACAGTCCCCGAGCGACCGACCTATCCGGCGCTCGACGGATCCAGATCGGTCGGCGTGGCGGTCATCGGCGGCGGCTATACCGGCCTGCAGGCGGCTTACAATCTTGCAAAGGCCGGCATCTCCGTCGCACTGATCGAGGCCAGCCGGTTCGGCGACGGCGCCTCTGGCCGCAATGGCGGACAGATGGGTACCGGGCAGCGCTGGTGGCCGGAGGATCTTGAAAAGGAGATCGGCTACGAGCGCTCCAAGGCACTGTTCGACATGGCCGAGAACGCCAAGCGGCATCTCCTCGACTTTGCCGAAATCCACGGCATCGACATGGAATACATGCCGGGACAGATGAACGTTTCGCACAAACGGGGCCACGAGAAGGATTATCGGGCGACCGCCGAGATCGCAGCGCAGCGTTACGGGTATCCTCATATTTCCTTCATGGACGGTAGAGAGACCGCAGAGCGGCTCGGCACGAAAGACTATTATTGCGGGGTGCGCGATACCGGTACCGGCCACGTCCATCCGCTGAAGCTGCTGGTCGGGCTTGCCAGGGTGGCGCAGGCGGCCGGTGCGCAGATTTTTGAGATGACCCGCGCGACGGGCATCGAGAAAACGAGAAATGGACCGGGCGGCAAGATCCTGGTGCGGACGCCCAAGGGCACGCTGACTGCCGATCGGGTGCTGATCGCCACCAATGCCTATATCGGCGATCTCGAACCGGTTACATCAGCGCATATCATGCCGATCGGCTCCTTCATCGCCGCCACCGCGCCGCTCGACGATTTCCCCGGTATCCTCCCCGGTGGCGAGGCCGTTGCTGATTCGCGATTCGTGGTGCGCTATTTCCGCAAGAGCCGGGACAATCGGCTGCTGTTCGGCGGCCGGGAAGTCTATACCTCAAGCAATCCCACGGACACGGCCAACGCCATCCGCAAGCAGATCGTCGACACCTATCCGGCGCTGAAAGACGTCGAAATCACCCATGCCTGGGGCGGAAATGTCGGGATCACCATGCCGCGCCAGCCTTTCGTGCGCGAGGTCATGCCCGGGGTCACGTCGATCGGCGGTTATTCCGGCCATGGCGTGATGCTGTCAAACTATTGTGGCAAACTTTATGCTGATATGGTCGGCGGCAAGGCAACGGATCTCGACCACCTTGCCGCACTCAAAATTCCTGCCTTCCCCGGCGGGCGTCACATGCGGACTCCGCTGCTTTTCCTTGCCCTCACGTGGTTTGCGCTGCGCGACAGGCTCTGACAAGCAGTCCGTAAACACTTCGGAAGCCAATTCGGGCTAGCGTTTTTAAATCGATTAGAATAAGTATGCACCCAACCATGCAGGACGAAAGAACAGCGATGAGCAGCCAGATCATCCCAGTTGAACCCTTTGATTGTATCGTGTTCGGCGGTACCGGCGACCTTGCGGAACGCAAGCTCCTTCCGGCCCTCTACCACCGGCAAATCGAGGGCCAGTTCACCGAACCAACCCGCATCATCGGCGCCTCGCGCAGTACGCTTTCCCATGAGGATTACCGCAAATTCGCCCAGGATGCCCTGAAAGAGCATCTGAAGCAGGGCGAATACGACGAGGCGGAAGTCCAGAAATTCCTCCAGCGGATCTATTACATTTCGGTCGACGCAAAGGCCGAAGGTGGCTGGGCCGAACTCAAGAAGCTGCTCGACGACGGCAAGGAGCGCATCCGCGTCTTTTATCTCGCCGTGGCCCCCGGCATTTTCGGCCCGATTTCCGAAAAGATCCGCGACCACAAGCTGATCACCCGGTCGACCCGCATCGTCGTCGAAAAGCCGATCGGCCGCGACCTCGCGTCGGCGCTGCAGCTCAACGACATGATCGGCAAAGCCTTCCACGAAGACCAGATCTTCCGCATCGACCACTATCTCGGCAAGGAGACGGTGCAGAACCTGATGGCGCTGCGTTTCGCCAACGCGCTTTATGAGCCGTTGTGGAACGCCGATCATATCGACCACGTGCAGATCACGGTCGCCGAAGCCGTCGGCCTCGAAGGCCGCGCCGGTTATTACGATACGGCGGGTGCGCTCCGCGACATGGTGCAGAACCACATTCTGCAGCTCCTCTGCCTTGTCGCCATGGAAGTGCCCTCCTCCATGAATTCGGAATCGGTGCGCGACGAGAAGCTTAAAGTTCTGCGCGCCCTGAAGCCGATCACCGAGGCCAATGTCGAGCAGATGACGGTGCGTGGCCAGTACCGCGCCGGCGCATCCGCAGGCGGCCCGGTGAAGGGTTATCTCGACGAGCTCGAAGGCGGCGTTTCTAACACCGAGACCTTCGTCGCCATCAAGGCCGAGATCGGCAACTGGCGCTGGGCCGGCGTTCCCTTCTACATCCGAACCGGCAAGCGGCTTGCAGCGCGCATGTCCGAGATCGTCATCACTTTCAAGCCGATCCCGCACAACATCTTCGACGCGGCTGCCGGTCGCATTTCGGCCAACCAGCTGATCATTCGCCTGCAGCCGGACGAAGGCGTCAAGCAGTCGCTGATGATTAAGGACCCGGGCCCAGGCGGCATGCGCCTGCGCAACGTGTCGCTCGACATGAGCTTTGCGGAAGCCTTCTCGGTGCGCAATCCGGATGCCTACGAGCGCCTGCTCACCGACACGATCCGCTCCAACCAGACGCTGTTCATGCGCCGCGACGAAGTGGAAGCCGCATGGCGCTGGGTGGACCCGATCCTCAAAGGCTGGGAAGCCGCCGGCCAGCAGGTGCAGGGTTATACCGCCGGCACCTGGGGTCCGAGCCAGGCGATCGCCCTCATCGAGCGCGACGGCCGGACATGGCATGAGGGTTAAGGGCCATGACCGCGAACATGCTTGAATTTGCGGATGCCGCAGCCCTCGCCGCCAGCCTGGCGGACGAGGTTGCGGCACATCTTGAAACAGCGATCCGCGACCGGGACACCGCCTCGATCGCGGTCTCGGGCGGCTCTACCCCGAAAAAGTTCTTCGAGGCACTGGCGACCCGCGATATCGACTGGGGCAAGGTCACCGTGACGCTGGTCGACGAGCGGTTCGTGCCGGCGGACAGCCCGCGTTCCAACCACCTTCTGGTGTCGGCGCATCTGCTGAAAGACAAGGCGGCTGCCGCCAAGTTCATACCTCTCTACTACGAAGCGCCGTCGATCGATGAAGCGGCCGTGATCGCGACCGAAAAGACGTCCGGCATCGGCAATCCGTTCGACGTGGCGATCCTCGGCATGGGCGGCGACGGCCATACGGCTTCGTTCTTCCCGCATGGGAATAATCTTGCCCGAGCACTCGATCTTTCCGGCCCCCGCGGCGTTCTGACCATGCAGGCGGAAGGTGCCGGCGAAGAGCGGCTGACCTTCTCGTTCGCCAGCCTTTCGGATGCGCGTTTCCTGGTGCTGCATATCGAAGGCCAGGGCAAGAAGGACGTGCTCGAGGCGGCAAAGGCCGGCTCCGACGAAACGGACATGCCGATCCGCGCCGTGCTCAATCGAGCCGCGTCGCCGCTGCAGATTTTCTGGGCGCCTTAAGGCGCCGACTTTTCAACGCGAGCAATCCCGGTGGCTTAGGGCCCTCCCGAAGGTCCTGTCCCTCCCAAGCCGGGGTTGAGCACAAGAGGACAAGACCATGGCCGCTCATTCCAGCATCGAGGCAATCACCGCCCGTATCGTAGAACGCTCGAAACCCCACCGTGAAGCCTATCTCGACCGCGTGCGGCGGGCGGCCACGCGCGGCCCGCACAGATCGACGCTCTCCTGCGGCAATCTCGCCCATGGCTTTGCGGTCTGTTCCCCCGCCGAGAAGGACGCGCTTGCAGGCGACGTCGTCCCGAACCTCGGGATCATCACCGCCTATAACGACATGCTCTCGGCGCACCAGCCCTATGAGACGTTCCCGCCGATCATTCGCGAGGCGGCGCGGGAAGCCGGCGGCATAGCGCAGGTCGCCGGTGGCGTGCCGGCCATGTGCGACGGCGTTACCCAAGGCCAGCCTGGCATGGAGCTGTCGCTCTTCTCGCGCGACGCGATCGCCATGGCGGCCGGCATCGGGTTGTCGCACAACATGTTCGACGCGGCCGTCTTCCTCGGCATCTGCGACAAGATCGTGCCGGGCCTCGTCATCGCGGCGCTCAGCTTCGGGCACCTGCCCTCCGTCTTCATTCCCGCCGGCCCGATGACCACGGGGCTTCCGAACGACGAAAAGTCGCGCATCCGCCAGCTCTATGCGGAGGGCAAGGTCGGCCGCGCGGAACTGCTCGAGGCGGAATCCAAGTCCTATCACGGCCCCGGTACCTGTACCTTCTACGGCACCGCAAACTCCAACCAGATGCTGATGGAGATCATGGGCTTCCATATGCCCGGCGCCTCCTTCGTCAATCCGGGCACGCCGCTGCGCGAAGCACTGACCCGCGAGGCCGCCAAGCGGGCGCTAGCGATCACCGCACTCGGCAACGAATTTACCCCGGCCGGCGAGATGATCGACGAGCGCTCCGTGGTCAACGGCGTCGTCGGCCTGCATGCGACCGGCGGTTCGACAAACCACACCCTCCACCTCGTCGCAATGGCGCGTGCCGCCGGCATCCTGCTCACCTGGCAGGATATTTCCGAGCTCTCCGACGTCGTGCCGCTGCTTGCCCGCGTCTATCCGAACGGGCTTGCCGACGTGAACCATTTTCACGCCGCCGGCGGAATGGGGTTCCTGATCAAGCAACTCCTGAAGACCGGCATGGTGCATGACGACGTGCGCACCGTCTTCGGCCATGGGTTGGAAGCCTATACGGTCGAGGCGAAGCTGGACGCCAACGGCGCCGTCGTTCGCGAACCCACCCCGAATGAAAGCGGCGACCTCAAGGTCCTGGCGCCGATCGAGACCCCCTTCCAGTCGAATGGCGGCCTCAAGATGCTGAAGGGCAATCTCGGCAAGGCCGTCATCAAGATCTCGGCCGTCAAGCCGGAGCGCCATATCGTCGAAGCGCCGGCGATCGTCTTCCACGATCAGCAGGGGCTGCAGGAAGCGTTCAAGCGCGGTGAGCTCAACAAGGATTTCATCGCTGTGGTGCGCTTCCAGGGACCGAAGGCGAACGGCATGCCGGAACTGCACCGCCTCACCCCGCCGCTCGGCGTGCTCCAGGACCGCGGTTTCAAGGTGGCGCTGGTGACCGACGGCCGCATGTCCGGCGCCTCCGGCAAGGTACCGGCAGCGATCCACATCACGCCGGAGGCCAGCGACGGCGGGCCTATCGCCAAGATCAAGGACGGCGACATGATCCGCCTCGACGCTGTTGCCGGAACGCTGGAAGTGCTGGTGGATGCTGCGGAGTTTGGGGCTCGCACAGCTGTCGTCGTCGATCTTTCCGACAACGAGTTCGGCATGGGCCGCGAACTCTTCGCCCCCTTCCGCCGCCATGTCGGCACCGCGGACATGGGCGCCAGCGTGTTTGCGTAAACAGGCTGAGTGCCGGCAGAAACAAAACCGGCGGCCATGGAGCCGCCGTTTCCTTTTTCAGGTCATGAACCGGGTTACCAGGAGCGGATATCCAGCGTCCGGTCGCGATGGTTCGGATGGGTCGAGAATATGAAGATGCGATCCAGTTCCTTCTGCTTGAGCAGCGAGAGGAAACGCACCTCGATCGTGTTGTTGGCGTTGGTGCGCATCAGCAGGCAGCCGACCTTGGAAATGCGCGCGTCGGGAATATCGAGATAAAACTGCTTCGGCAGATTATACTGGGTCAGGATGCCGAGGACGGCGCCGCTCATCGAGATACGGATGACGTCACAGCGGCGCTGCGCCATGTTCATCACGCCGTTTTCCGTATATTCGATACGCGCCGCATTCATCGTATCTTCCATCTTGAACCGGGCTTCCCGGTCGTACATGAAAGACTCTTCCTTGTTCAAAAAGTGATTTTTGTTACTTGGAGTCGCACTCACGACATCCCTCCATTGCTTAATGGAAGGAAGCCTAGCCGGCGAAATTTAACAGAGTGTTTTTAAGTCCCAAATCAGAACAACTCCAATTGCATATCGCAAAACCATAGTAAACGGATAGTTACTCCTAGAGGCGATAGGCCTTACCTTCTGCATCGAAAAGGTGCAGTTTCTTCAGGTCTGCTGAGAAGCGCATCGTCTCACCCTTCTTCACCTGCAGAATGCCAGGGATCTTGGCGATGATCGGCTCCTGGTCAGCCAAGCCTTCGATATAAAGCAGCGTCACCTCGCCGAGCGCCTCGATGATTCCGATCTGGCCTTCGAAGAGATAGTCCTCGCCCGAGGCAATCGACAAATCTTCCGGCCGCACCCCGAAACTGGTCGTCTTGCCCTTTTCCGAAGCCGCTGTCGGCACCGGTAGGCGCACCGATTTTCCGCCCTTCAGCGCAACCGTGGTCATCTCGCCGGTTTCCGTCACCGTGGCCGGGATGATGTTCATCGCCGGCGAGCCGATGAAGCGGGCGACAAAGAGGTTCTGGGGCCGCTCGTAGAGTTCGAGCGGGGCGCCGACCTGTTCGATACGGCCGGCCGAAAGCACGACGATACGGTCGGCGAGCGTCATCGCCTCCACCTGGTCGTGCGTCACGTAGACCATCGTCGTGTCCGGCATCGAATCCTTCAGCTTGGCGATCTCGATGCGGGTGGCGACACGCAGCGCCGCGTCGAGATTGGAAAGCGGTTCGTCGAACAGGAAGACTTTCGGGTCGCGGCAGATGGCTCGGCCGATGGCGACACGCTGGCGCTGGCCGCCGGACAGCGCCTTCGGCAGGCGGTCGAGATAGGGAGTAAGCTGGAGGATATCGGCCGCCGCACGCACCCGGCGGTCGATCTCGTCCCGGCTTTCCTTGGCGATCCGCATGCCGAAGGCCATGTTGTCATAGACCGTCATATGCGGATAAAGCGCGTAGGACTGGAAGACCATGGCGATGCCGCGCCGCGACGGCGGCACCTCGTTGACGAGCTGGCCGTCGATATACATCTCACCGCCGGTGATGCTTTCGAGGCCGGAGATCATCCGCAGCAGCGTGGACTTGCCGCAGCCGGATGGCCCGACAAACACCACGAACTCGCCCTGGCTGATCTCCAGGTCGATGCCGTGCAGCACCTTCACCTGGCCATAGGCCTTGCGGATATCCTTCAGAACGACACCAGCCATGCTTTCCTCCCCTTTGTTCTCGTTACGCGTGATGGGCGAAGAACGCCCCCCAAGCCGGTAGTTCGACACGCCTGCCTTCAAGCCCGCTTTCGAAGCCGTGGCCGGTCAGCACTTCCCAATCGCCGGCCGGCAGCTCGGTTGCCGTTTCCGCCGGGCTCATGTTGAACAGGCAGAGCAGCGTCTCGTTGCCGTATTGGCGCTTGTAGCCGAGCACCGTGACGTGCTCGGCCAGGAATTCGATATCGCCCTTGGCAAAGGCCGGGTGCTGCTTGCGGAAGGCGAGGAAACGTCGGTACTGTTCCAGAACCGATGCGGGATCGCCGTATTGAGCGCCGACGGCCCGAAGCTGATGCTCGACCGGGATCGGCAGCCAGGTTTTCTCAGCCGTGGAGAAGCCGGCCTGCAATGCCTGGCTGTCCCAGACCATCGGGGTGCGGCAACCGTCGCGGCCCTTGAATTCCGGCCAGAACTGGATGCCGTAGGGATCCTGAAGGTCGGCATAGGCGATATCGGCCTCGGTCAATCCGAGTTCCTCGCCCTGATAGATGCAGACCGAACCGCGCTGGGACATCAGGATGGCCGACGCCATCTTGGCGTAGCTGTCGCGGTCGAGAACGTCATGGCCCCAGCGGCTGACATGGCGGACCACATCATGGTTGGAAAAGGCCCAGCAGGCCCAACCGTCCGGTGCGGCGACCGAGAATGCTTTCTGCACCTCGGAGACACGCGCCGGCGTCAGCGGATCAGGCGCCAGGAATTCGAACGCGTAGCACATCTGCATCTTGTCATTGCCGGACGTATATTCCCCGACGATTTCCAGACCCCGCTGGCTGTCGCCCACTTCGCCGACGGCGGCGATCGCCGGGAACTCGTCGAGCACTGCGCGGAAGCGCCTGAGGAATTCCAGGTTCTCCGGCCGGTTCTTGTCGTAGAGATGCTCCTGGAAGTTATAGGGGTTCACCGCAGGCGCGGTGGAGGCGTTCCGGCGCAACGGATCGAGTGCCGGGTTGTCGCGCAGTTCCTTGTCGTGGAAATAGAAGTTGATCGTGTCGAGGCGGAAGCCGTCGACGCCGCGCTTCAGCCAGAAGCGGGTCATGTCGAGCAGCGCATCCTGGACTTCCGCATTGTGGAGATTGAGATCCGGCTGCGACGTCAGGAAGTTGTGCATGTAGTACTGCATGCGGGTCGGATCCCAATGCCAGGCCGATCCGCCGAAGATCGACAGCCAGTTGTTGGGCGGCGTGCCGTCCGGCTTGGCATCGGACCAGACATACCAGTCCGCCTTGGGATTGAAGCGGCTCGACCGGCTTTCGATGAACCAGGCGTGCTGGTCGGAGCTGTGCGACATGACGAGGTCGATCATCACCTTGATGCCGAGCCGGTGCGCCTCGGCGATCAGACCATCGAAATCCGACAGCGAGCCGAACATCGGATCGACATCCGTATAGTTCGAGACGTCGTAGCCGAAATCCCGCATCGGCGACGGGAAGAAGGGCGAGATCCAGATGGCGTCTGCGCCAAGGGCCGCGACATGCGGCAGACGGGCGGTGATGCCCTTCAGATCGCCGATGCCGTCGCCGTTCGAGTCCTGATAGGAGCGTGGGTAAATCTGATAAATAACGGCCCCACGCCACCAGTCCTTGTCCGGTGCTGCGGGGGCTTCTGCTAAAACGCTCATTCAATGTCCTGTTGTCGTTCGATGTTGATCAGCCGCCCTTGACGGAGCCGGCAAGCAGTCCGCGGACGAGATATCGCTGAAGGGCGAAAAAGACGATAATCGGCACGACGATTGTTATGAAGGCCGAAGCTGTCAGGATTTCCCACTTTCCACCCATTGAGCCCAGAAGCGCGTTCAGCGCGCCGGTCAGAACCAGCTGATCCTTGCCGGTGCCAAGGAAGACCATGGCGACGAGGAGGTCGTTCCAGGTCCAGAGGAACTGGAAGATCGAGAAGGATGCGAGCGCCGGAAACGACAGCGGCAGGATGATCTTGACGAAGATTTCGAAATCGCTGGCTCCATCGACGCGGGCGGATTCGATGATTTCCCGCGGCAGCCCGGAAATGTAGTTGCGCAGAAGATAGATCGCGAGCGGCATGCCGAAAGCGGAGTGCGCAAGCCAGATGCCTGCATAACTGCGAGACGGCACGCCGAAGAAATTGCCGATCTCGTTATACATCTTCAGAAGCGGAATGAGCGACATCTGCAAGGGCACGACAATCAGCCCGACCACCAGGGCGATGATGAGGGCCCTCCCGGGAAACTCCATCCAGGACAGGGCGTAGGCCGCAAAGGCGGCGATCAGGATTGGAATGATCGTTGCCGGCACCGCGACCGTCAGCGAGTTGACGAAGGACTGGCCGATCCCCTGGGAGGTCAGCACCGTGCGGTAATTTTCGGTGGTGAAGGATGGCGGAGTGGCAACGGACAAGTAGACGCGTTTGCCGCGGCCCTCGAAAGGCGCGTTCTTGGAATAGGTATAGCTGCCGTCCTCGTTGACGGTCAGCGTCTCGCCATTGCCGATATCGGCGGGCTGCCCCGCTGTAAATTCCGTTGGAGCGGCAACGCGGGTACCGAAGGCGCGCACGGTGCCGCCCTTCCCTCCCTCGAAAACGGAACCGGAAATGACGTAGTTCGTACCATTCTGCTTGGCGGTTGAAGGCTCGCCGAGCCGGGCGGCGCTCGTCTCGGCGGCGCCCGTAAAGGCGGTCCACCAGCCCGAGGCTGTAATCTGGCCCGCTTCTCGAAAGGAGGTGACGAGGATGCCGAGCGTCGGGATGAGCCAGATGATGCAGATGACGAGCACGGAGACGTGGACTATAAGGCGCGGAAGGCCGATACGGCGGAGGCTTGCGGCTGCACTCATCTCAATGGCCTCCCATTTCCTTGTTCGCCTGGCGGATGTTCCAGATCATGATCGGCGTGACGGCGGCCATGATGACCAGCGCTATGACCGCACTTCGGCCGCTGTCGCCCCCGCCGCGGAACATCCAGTCGAACATCAGGTTTGCGAGAACCATGGTGTTCCACTGGCCGTTGGTCATGGTCAGCACGATATCGAAGACCTTCAGCACGAGAATGGTGATCGTCGTCCAGACCACGGCGATGGTGCCCCAGATCTGCGGCACCATGATCTTCCAGAAGATCTGCCAGCCGCTGGCGCCGTCGATGACCGCGGCCTCGATCGTCTCCTCGGGGATGCCGCGGAGTGCGGCCGAGAGGATGACCATGGCGAAGCCCGTCTGGATCCAGATCAGGATCGCCATCAGGAAAAAGTTGTTCCAGAACGGCAGCGAGATCCATACCTGCGGAGAGCCGCCAATGGCCTGCACGATGGCATTGAGCAGGCCGATCTGCGTTTCGCTGCCACCGCGATATTCGTAGATGAACTTCCAGATCACCGAAGCGCCGACAAAGGAGATCGCCATCGGCATGAAGATCAGGCTTTTGGCGAGGTTGCCCCACCAGATGCGATCGGTCAGCACCGCGATGACGAGGCCGAAGAAGGTACACGCCGCCGGCACCACGGCGAGCCAGAGGATGTTGTTGAAGATGGACTGGCGGAACTGCGCGTCCTGGATGGCCCAGCGATAGTTCGCAAGACCGACGAAATTGCCACCCGACCGATCGTAGAAAGAAAGGATGAAGGTCGCGACGACCGGATAGACGAGATAGACGACCAGCAGGAGCAGCGCCGGGCCGAGAAACAACCAGGGGCGCACCATGGCGCGGCGGTTGAGATTGACGGAGGCGGCGCGGACATTATCGACCGGCACGGGAAAGACGATCTGCAGGATCTTGTCGGAGAGCCAGTAGTATAAGGCACAGACGAAAACGCCGGCGATCACGACGCCGACGGCTGAAACGATCTGCGATATCATGGCTCTCCCCTTTTCACGGTTTTATGCGTAGCTTTTATTGGACCGCGCCGGCGTCCGGCGCGGTCGTATTCAAGAGCCCACTGGGGGAGACTTATTTCAAACCGTCCCACGCCTTCTGGATATCGGTCGCCACGGTCTTGCCGTCCTTGCCGCCGACATAGTCGACCATGCCGGTCCAGAACGCGCCGGCGCCGATCTTGCCGGGCATCAGGTCGGAGGCATCGAAGCGGAATGTCGTGGCAGTGGTCAGAAGCTCGCCCTGCTTCTTCAGCACTTCATTGGCGTAGGCATTCGCATTGGCACCCTTGAACGGCGTCAGGAACGACGACTGCGCCATCCAGACCTCGTGGGCGATCGGCGTCTTCAGGAATTCGATGAACGCCTTGGCGGCGGGTGAATCCTTGGTGATGGCAAACATCGTGCCGGCGCCGAGGACCGGTGTTCCGAGGTCCGGCTTCGAAGCATAGGTGGGCAGGTAGAAGAAGTCGGCATCGGTGCCGAGTTTAGTCTCCGGCGGGAAGAAGGACGGAACGAAGGATGCCTGATGATGCAGGTAGCATTTCGGCGGAATGCCAAAGAGGCCCTTCGGGCTGTCGCGGAAGTCGGTGGAGGAAACGGCCGCAACCCCACCGCTCACATATTTGGGGTTCTTGGCGAACTTGCCGAATTCATCGATCGCGCCAACAACAGCCGGATCATTGAACTTGACTTCGTTGCTCACCCATTTGTCGTAGACATCCGGCTTCTGGGTGCGCAGCATCATGTCCTCGACCCAGTCCGTCGCCGGCCAGCCCGTCGCACCGCCGGAGCCGAGACCGATGCACCATGGAACACCGCCATCCTCGACGATCTGGTCGCTGAGCTTGATCAGGTCCTCCATGGTCTTCGGAACCTCGTAACCCGCTTCCTCGAAGTTTTCGGGCACATACCAGACCATGGATTTGAAATCGGCCTTGAAGGGGAAGCCGAAATAGGCCTCCTTGCCGTCCTTGCCCTTGTAGGTGCCGTAACGGATCCAGTCCCCGCCCGAGCCGTAGTTGGTCTTGACCCAGTCGGAGTTCTCCTGGCCGAGCGAGGTCAGGAATCCCTTGGCGGCAAGATCGGCCAGGAGGCCGGGCTGCGGAATGATGGCGATGTTGGGCGGAGAACCGGCCTGGGTGTCGATGACGATCTGCTGTTCGTAATTTTCCGAGGAGGAATAGCGGCCATTGATGCCGGTCGCGGCATTGAAATATGCGAGAACGCTGTTGAACAGCACCTCGTCCTCGCCGCGCCAGGGGCCAAAGAGCGTGAGGTTCTGCCCTTTGAGATTGGCGTGGGCAGCCTTGAAATCCTCATAGCTCTTCCAGTTAAATTTCGAATCCTGGCCGGGCGCGAATTTCAGCTCCTGGGCGACCGCGCCACCGGCAAGAAGCGCTGCCAGCGCCGTACCGATCCAAAATGATGCCTTCATTGAAATATCCTCCCACTGTCCCGGCTTTTTCTACCCTGCCGGGAGTTCCAAAACATGGGAGAGATTTAACGCTCTCGCGGAGGAGTCAACCCCCGCGCAGCCGGTGTGGAACAAATGAAACAATCTGTCCCCGCAGGATCAGAACCTGGGTGCGGTTTTGCCGGCCGTGCGATAGGCCGCGATGACGGTGTTGGCCATCAGCATGGCGATGGTCATCGGGCCGACGCCGCCTGGGACCGGGGTGATGGCGCCAGCAACTTCAGCGGCTTCCGCATAGGCCACGTCACCGACCAGCCGGGTCTTGCCCTCGCCCTTATCGGGCGCAGCCACACGGTTGATGCCGACATCGATGACGGTTGCTCCGGGCTTCACCCAGTCAGCCTTGACCATCTGCGGCCGGCCGACGGCGGCAACCAGGATATCGGCGTTGCGGCATACGGACCCGAGGTCCTTCGTCTTGGAATGCGCCATGGTAACGGTCGCGTTAGCGGCCAGGAGCAGCAGGCCCATCGGCTTGCCGAACAGGTTGGAGCGGCCGATAACGACAGCGTTGAGACCCGAAAGGTCACGGCCATGTATACGGTTGACCAGCAACATCGCCCCGGCAGGGGTGCAGGAAATCAAGCCGCTCTCAAGGTCGCCGGTCGCGATCTTGCCGGCATTGACGACATGCAGACCGTCGACGTCCTTCTTCGGCGAGATCGACAGGATGACCGGCTCGGCGTTCAGGTGTTTCGGCAGCGGCAGCTGGACGAGAATGCCATGGATGGACGGATCGGCATTGAGCTCGGCAACCAGCTTCTCAAGCGTTTCCTGAGTGGTGTCCTCGGGCAGACTGTGCTGGATCGATTTGAAACCGCACTGCTTGGCCATCTTGCTCTTGGAACTGACATAGGCGTGGCTGGCCGGATCGTCGCCGACGATGACGACTGCAAGGCCTGGCTTCACGCCGGTTCCCCTCTCGAGCGAACCCGAAGCCTCGGTCACCGCGGTGATTACCGATGCTGCCGCCTCTTTACCATCGATCACCACAGCCATGCGCACCTCCCGCTTGAAACCGCCGCCAATGTATACATTGAGCATGTTCTGAATTTGCCCACCAACGCCTATGCTGGTCGCAGACGGCAAATGCAAGCGGATTCGATGTCGCAGGCTTCTTATCCTCGGGAGGCGTTCCGGCGGTCGGAATAGACCTGAACCCGTTCGCGCAACTCCGCCATGTTACGACGAAGCTCGCGAAGTTCCTCCGCCTTTCGGACCTCCTCCGGCGACGGAACCGGACGACGAGGTGCACCATAGGACGGTCCATCGGCAAGACGGCCCGCCATGACGGCCGCGACCAGGGAAGGAAGCTCCGCCTCCGGGGCCGGACGGCGATTGACCATCAGCATTTCGCGGATGTGATCGGCAAGCGGAGTGTCATTGGCGGGCGCCGGATGGCGCGGGCGCCAGGACGGCTGCGGCTCACAGGTCGGCCGATCGTAAGCCGGATCATACTCCTCGGGGAGGAAATCCCGCTCGTCCAGATGCTCCGCCAGCAGGTCCCGATCGACAATCAGCGCAGGCTCGTCGGCCGGATCCATTTCGTCGGCGGAGGTCGCGGGCCGCGGCACGCGACGCCTCAGAAAGACGAGGGCGACGCCGAGGGAGAGCCCGATCAGGGCACCGATGCCCGAAAGCTCGGCGGATGAGGGACCCAGCACGGCCGCGGATGCCGCCACGGCCGGAACGACGACCGACACCTTGCCCGGCGATGCCTTGGCTTCGGTTCCGTGCAGCGCTTCGAGGTAATTTCGTCGTGCCTCGTCCACGGCAGCTTCGAGAGCCGCAAGCCTTGCTCCGGAATCGGCTATTTCCTTGTCGTCGGGTTTCTTCGCATGCTTCGCCTTGAGCTCAGCCAGATGTTTGGCTGCGGCGGCCTCCTGCTGACGAAGCGAGGTCCCGAGCTGTTTCAGCGCGTCCTGAATGTCGTCCTTCACATCCGCCAGCGCCGCCTGAGCCGCAGCAAGCCGTGGGTGACGCGGGCCGAGATCGCTCGAAAGCTGGTCGACGGCGAGCTTTGCCTCGACATGCCTCTGCCGCTGATAGTCGAGGCCGGTATATTCGAGACTGTCCGGTAGGGGCTTGCTCAGTACGTCCGAGAGCTTCATGGCGGACGCCTGGGCCGCCTTCTGCTTCAGCTCGCCAAGCTGCGCCGTCGCCTCGTTTATTTCCGCGGTGAGCTGTTGTCCGTCGCCCTCGGTCCGGCGCAGTTCGGCAAGCTTCTGCGCGTCGGTCTCGGCGATGAAGCCGGAAAGAGCGGCTTGCGCATGCTCGAGTGTCTGGCGCAGCTTCTCCACCACCGGGCCGGACGACCTTGTGCCGGAGAATGCTATCTCGTCGTGGAATGTGTCGCCGAGCATGTTGGCGATGCGGGCCGCCTCTTCAGGCTCTCCCGCCGTGACTGAGATCGCAAGCTGGCCGGCGCGGCGGTCGTAGCTCGTTACGATCGCTTGGGAAAGTCGCTCGCGCAGCCGGTTCTCGGCCTCGGACACGGTCATCGCCTCACCGGAGACGATATCGGACACGATCCTGACGACGCTCGGGCGGTCGACCGAAAATTCGCTGTCGCGGCCGAGATTGAGGGCACGGATGACATTGTCGAGGCTGGTCCTGGAGCGAAGCGCAGCAGCAGCCGTGTTGATCGCGCCTTCGCTCGCCGCCTCGACCTTCAGTCGGGTCTCGGCGCTGAACTGATGCGGAACCGTCTCAACAAACAGCAGCGGCAAAAGAGCGCCGATCACCGTGAGGGCGCCAACCTTGAGGGCCGCGGATCGCAATCCGGCGAACACGGAACCGGTGCCGGCGAGCATTGCTGCCGGGTCAGGGTTTCGGTCGTCTTCGATTTTCACCGACTGATACATGGGAAGACCGCGCTAATCTGAGGCCGCCGGCATCCCGCGGGCAGCCCTCTGATTAAGGCAGTCTAAAATTTCATGGCAAAGAAAGGGTTAACTTGTCAGGCGAAAGACGGCAGCCGGGACGGGACTGTCGCCTGGGGCACTGCGGGCGCCGATTTGCCTTCGATGAAGGTGGACAACCCCGCCCCGGTCATCACCACCAATCCGGTGCGGACCGAAGCCAGCCGGCGCTCGATCCGCCGCTCCTGGCCAAGGCCCGCTGCATCGACGAGGACAAGGTCGAAACGCTGCGGCATATCCTGGTCGAAGGGTACGACCGCCACGTCATGCCAGGGGGCATGGCGGGCGAAATGCTCGCGGAGGGCTTCGACCCGCGCGGGATCCTCGCCGGCTATGCCGATGCGATGCCCCTTCTCCAGAAAGCTCAACAGGGCCGGGACGAACATCCTGGCCGAAAAACGCACCGGTGTCGGTTTTTCATGCCGCGCCTTGGCGAGGATGCCGAAGGCGCGGCCGCCACCCGGCAGAAGCACCCTGCGGCCCAACTGACTGCGGTAGGCGGGATCGATCATCTGACGGAAAGCCGTCCGCTCGTCCAGGAAGCCGAGTGTCGTGCGGTTGCCGCGCAGCGCGATCAGGCTTTCCACGAGGCCAAGCGTTGCGTTCCATCCGAGATCGCAGACACGCAGGCCGAACAGGGTCCGGGGTGACGCGGATGTCAGGAAGTCTCCGGATGCGTTCATCGATGCGCTCCCCATGGGGCAAGACCAATTCGTCCCCAAGGTCTAGCAGCGCGCTCTGAAATCGCCTTTAAATCGATTGGTAAAATGCGAACGATGCCCGTATTTCCGAGGCTCTCGCAACAAAAAGGCCGACCATGAAGGCCGGCCTATATTCGTTGTGTTGTCGCGGTAGCGGCCGTCAGTGGCCGGCCGTGGGCGAAGCTTTCGGATCTTCGATCTTCACGCCCTCGACAATCTTCTTGCCCGGGTTCGGGTTCTTGTTGCCGCGCGAGGCGTTGTTGCGAATGTCTTCCTTGGAGAGGTAGTCGAGCTGTTCGACCAGCACCTCCGCCACCAGGCCCTCGCCGAGCTTCTTGTTGAAGTTGTCCTTGATGCTGGTGCGGAATTTTTCGAGGTTGAACGCGCCGGGCTTGCTGAGATCGACCATCTGGTTGCCGATCAGCAGCGTGAAAAGCTGGTCCGTCGTCAGTTCGGTAATCGGCAGCTTGGTATTCTTGATCTTTTCCTTGTCCATCATGAAGGAGACACGGCTCAAGAAATAACCGGTAATGGCACCGTCCGCGATCATCGGAATGGTGATCGATTCCCCGCGCACCAGTTGAAGAAGCTCCTTCCGCCTGGCCTCTTCGTCGACCGGCGCAGGTGCTGCGGACATCTGCACGGAGAAATACACCGCCCCAAGCGTGACGATGCAGACCCACAGACCAGTGAGAAGGAGCTTGACCATCAGGCCTGGCCGTAGGTGAACTGTTCTTGGGTGTAGGTACCGTCGTCGTCCGCGTCGCGGGCAGCGTTCTTCAAGAGATCGGCGACGGCGCGAACAGCGTGAAGATGTGCCTCGACCCGGCGGGCATTGAGCGCCAGCTTGCTCTTCAGCCCGTGCATCTGATCGATATGGCCGGTGGCAAGCTGCTTCGGATCGGTGCCGCGGAACAGCATGGTCAATTCGTAGAGGCAGCGGCTTTTGTGCGCGTTCGACACTTTCAGGTCGAATTCCGGATCGCGGCCGATGCGCTGATTTTCGTTGTCGATTATCATCTCCAACCGGCCAAGCACGGTCTTGATGCGATAATCATTCGAAATGACTTCCATATTTTCTGCCCCAGTCTGATGCATATCAGGCCTCACTCTTCTTATCGACGCCGAGAACCTGCCGCTCGAAATCGGTGATCATGCTCATTGCGCGGCTGCGATCAGTCTCATTGGTGGTCGGATTGACCGAGGCCTGACGCTCCGCGCGGGCGAGCGCCTGCGAGTACATCTGCTCGGCGATGCCGACACCGCCCTTTTTCGACATTTCGTCGGCGATCTTCTCGGCCATCATGCCCTTCCAGAATTCACCGGCTGAGCCCTTGCCGTAAACTTCCTCGGTCTCCTTCGGGAGCATGGAATTCACGAATGTCGAAAGAACCGATGCTTCGAACTTGCGGTATTCCTCCGGCATTTCGGCGACCTTCTTCGGTGCTTCCGGATTGCCGAGACCCGCCGTCGTGCCGGGCGTGTCGATGAATTTCATGGCTGCACCAAAACCCTTGCCAACTTCGGCAAGGCTGGTCGCGGCAAAGGCCGCCTTGTTCGCCTTCAGCTTGGCCTGCGCTTCTTGAACGGCAGTCGGGTCCGCAGCGCGGACGACGTCCATGACCAGATCGCTCGGAGGTGAAATCGCCACGTCAGCTCCTTTCATGACTGCCGCGAGCCGCATCCTAAAGGTGCAAGAGCGCAGCAACAGTTTGAAATGGCACATGATCCCGCCCGACCTCGATCGAACCGGCAATCAGTGCAATGACGAGACTATGAAGGTCGAAGCTTGCTGGAGGCTGGCCAGTCTATTTGACTTGCTCGAGGGCGAGCGTGATGTCAATCAGCTCGTAGATCGCATCGTCGGCCACTTCGCGGTCTTCGTGATCACGGGCGTCCTTCATGTGCTCTTCCAGGCGGTCGGCCTTGGTCCGCTCCTTGAGCACCTTCATTTCCTGGATCTGCTGAACGCCGGCAAGCTGGCGTTCCTTCGTGGTCAGGCGGCCGAAGCGTTCCGAATAATGCTGAGAGAACTGCCGATGCACCGGGTTCATCGAGCCGATCGCATCGATGACGTCTTCCATCGACTGATTGACCTCGGCGCGATACCTGGTCGTCGCGGCAAGCTCGTGCTCAGCCATCGTCTCGAGATGCCGCTGGACCGCCACGAGGCGCTTGAGCTTGTCCGACCGCTTGACTGGACCTGCCATTGCGATCTCCTAGAAGGACCTGAAGATCGGCGCAAAACCATCCGCGTACTGGCGGATAAAGGCGGCGATCGACAGATAGAGAAGGAAAAGCCCTCCCATCAGCAGGAAGGGCGTCGAGATGAAGAAGATCGGGATCTGCGGCGCCATCTTGTTGATGAGGCCGATCGCCACGTTGAACATCAGGCCGAAGATCAGGAACGGGCTTGCCAGCCGCAACATGATGATGGTCGACGCGCGCAGCGTGTCCGTCAGCGTGATCAGTATCTTCTGCGGATCGATCAGCGCGCCGACGGGCGTCGCCGTATAGGAATCGACCAGCGCGCGGAACACGATGTGGTGGAAATCCATCAAGAACAGGAGCAGCAGGCCGCTCAGCGTCAGCAGAATGGTCAGCTGGTTTTCCTGCGAGTCTTCGAAAATGTCATGGCCGCCAGGCGCCGTGAAGCCGATCGACATGGTAAGGATCGTACCGGCAAATTGCATGCCGAGCGTATAGAGCCGGGCGATCAATCCATAAACCGCGCCGATCAAGGCTTCGGTGAAGATCAGGCCAAGATAGGTGGCAGTGGGTTCGGAGGCCCTTGGATAAATCTGATCCCAAAGAACCGGCAGCACGGCCATGGACAGGGCGACCGCCACGAACAATCGCACCTGAACCGGCACGCGGCCGCTTCCCAGTCCCGGGAGAACCATCACGCACGTACCCATGCGGCAAAACGCAAGGAAAAGTGCGAGAATGGTCCCCTGCGGGTCTGTAATCATGCGAGAATCGTCCTTTGCGGACAGTCTATCACGAAATGGCGCCCAGTATCTTGATTTCGAGGCCCTTGGCGAGTTCCACATGGGACAGAACCGGCAGGGTTGCGAACAGCCGCTCGATGATCATGCGGACGTAGGAACGCGTTTCCGGCGAGGTGACGAGCACGAAGGGCAGGCCGCGATCCATGAATTCGCGGATGACCTTCGTCGCCTGTTCGCTGAACTCTTCGAGCGTGCGCGGGTCGATGTCGAATTCGACCACTTCGCCCTTGCCGTCGCGCTTGAGCGCCTGATGGAACAGCATATCCCATTTGTTGCCGAGGCGGAGCACGCGCAGCACGCCGTTGTCGGCGAGATCGCCGCAGAGCTGCTGCGACATGCGAACGCGCACGTGCTCGACGATCTGCTCCGTCTTGCGCACATGCGGGGCGAGCTCGGCCACTGCTTCCAGGATGAGATGCAGGTTGCGGATCGAAACGCGCTCGGCGAGCAGAAGCTTCAGCACCGCCTGCAGGCCGGAATAGGACATGTGCGACGAGCAGATCTCGTCTGCGAGTTTCTTGTATTCAGGATCGAGACGCTCGATCAGGATCTTCACGTCCTTGTAGGAGAGAAGCTGCGGCAGGTTATTGCGGATGACTTCCGACAAGTGGGTCAGCACGACCGAGACGTTATCGATCGGGTGGAAGCCTTCGCGCTTCAAGTCTTCGGCGAAGGTTTCGAGGATCGATACCGCCGGCATGCCGAAGGCGGGTTCGCGAATCTCGTCGCCCGGGATGCTCGGCTTGCGGCCGGATCCGGTGACCACCAGGACGTCGCCGACCCGCAGGGCGTTCGACGCGATCGTCGTTCCATGGATACGGATCTGATAGGACTTTTCCTGGATCGAGATGTCGTCGGTAACCTTGATTTCCGGCACCACGAAACCGTACTGCGTCGCGAACTTCTTGCGCATCTTGCCGACGCGGAAGGCGAGTTCCTGGTGGGCGCCAAGCAGCCGGGTGGAGACTTGCTTGCCGAGAGCGAGCTCGATTTCGGACGTCTTGAGAACCGACTTCACCGAGTCCTTCTCCATTTCCTTGGTCTGGACGACCTTCTGCTCTTCGTCTTCGCGACGAGCCTTGTTCTCAGCCTCGATACGGCGCGGAACAAGCCAGGCGCCGAAGCCCATCAGGCCGCCGAGTGCCATGAAGGGCAGGAAGGGCAATCCGGGGATGATCGCCAGAAGCGCCATCAGGCCGGCCGACATCGAAAGGGCGCGCGGATAGCCGCTCAGCTGATCGACGACGGCCTTGTCGGTGGAGCCTGCCGTGCCGCCGCGGGTGACCAGGAGGCCGGCGGCGAGCGAAACGATAAGGGCCGGGATCTGCGTGACGATACCGTCGCCGACCGACAGCTTGACGAACACATCGGCGGCTTCGCCGATCTGCATGTCGTGGCGGAAATAGCCGATGATGATGCCGCCGAAGATGTTGATGGCGGTGATGATGAGGCCGGCGATCGCGTCGCCGCGAACGAATTTCGACGCACCGTCCATGGCCCCGAAGAAGGAGCTTTCCTCTTCCAGCTCGGAGCGGCGGCGCTGCGCTTCCTTCTCGTCGATGATGCCGGCCGAAAGGTCCGCGTCGATCGACATCTGCTTGCCGGGGATGGCGTCGAGGGTGAAGCGGGCGCCGACTTCCGCGATACGGGTGGCGCCCTTGGTGATGACGATGAAGTTCACGGTGACGAGGATCATGAAGACGATCACACCGATCACGAAGTCGCCGGACATGACGAGGCCGGAGAAGCCCTGGATCACGTTACCGGCCGCGCCATGGCCCTCGTGGCCATGCGACAGGATCACGCGCGTCGTCGCGATGTTGAGCGACAATCGCACCATGGTGGCGATGAGCAGGATGGTCGGGAAGGACGAGAAGTCCAGCGGCCGCTGGATCCACAGCGCCACCATCAGGATCAGGACAGAGAAGGCGATCGAGAAGGCCAGGCCAAGGTCGATCAGGAACGCCGGGATCGGCAGGAAGAGGATGCAGAGGATGGCGACGATGCCGCCCGCAAATCCGAGGTCGCGACCGTTCGGGGCTACTTTCGGAATGGATAGTGAAGGTGGTTGCGCCATGACTTTCCCGTCTCTTCATGAGATGGCGGCAGGAAATACTCCTACCAGTTCATGTCCTGCCTAAAGGGCGAAGCTTGCGCGAAGGTGGGTAGATGAAAAAGGCTAGGCGGGCGGCAACCGGGTCAGAACCCCGATTGCACCCGCGAAAATACCAGATTGGCGAAAAGATTGATCTGGCCGCCGATAAACGGCGCGGTAATGCCGATCGTGATCATGATGGCGACGATTTTCGGCACGAAAGTCAGCGTCATCTCCTGGATCTGCGTCAGAGCCTGGAGAAATGCGATCAGGACGCCCACGACCATCGCCACAATGACCGCGGGACCGGAGGCGATCAGGATTGTCCAGATCGCCGCCTGCATGATATCAAGGGCATCGGCTTCATTCATTGCGCCGGCTCCGTCTGCTTTAAATTCCCGGCATCATGCCGAGGCGTCGTCGTCGCCGGTCTCGTCTGTCGGAGTTTCCGCCGGAGGCTGATTCGAAAGAATGATGCCGGGCTGTATGAGGACCTTATCACCCTTCTCGGTGATCGCCACCAGACCGTCGGAGTAGATTTCCACCTGTTTGATGATACCCGTGGTTTTGTCGTCGGCGCTGGTGACGTACTTGCCGATCATATCGGCTGCCTGCGAGAACGAATTCGCCTGGATGAGCGACTGCAGGTTCGAGTTCATCTTCACGGACTGCTCGACCTGCGAGAAGGTGGCGAGCTGGGCAATCTGCTCGCTCGCGTCCATCGGATCGGTCGGATCCTGATACTTCATCTGGGCGATGAGAAGCTGCAGGAAGTTGTCGTAGTTCAGACCTGCGGCCGATTGGTCGGACGACGGCGTCTTGCCGTTGCCGGAGGCATAAGGGTTGTTGTTGTTGATCGGGTCTACCGCCACGGTGCTATCTCCTTGCGAATCCGCTCGACGGTTGCCGGCGCGAGTTCCCGATTGTTGAGGATACGGTCTTCGATGGGGTAGAGCGCGCGGATTGCCTTCAGAGCGTCGAAGGCCCGGCCAGATGCAACCATGCCGTCGATGCGCTTGAGTTCCGCCAGCATTTCATCGTCGGTAAAGCAGGTCAGCAGCATTGCCACCGACTTGCGGAACAATGTCGTCGACTGTTCCTTGCCATCCGGGTTGATGAGCATCATCTGGGCGATAAAGTAGAGCTGCCGAAGCGGCGTCGTCGCATCTTCCGGCTGAAGAACATGGTTCTCCAGAAGGAACGTGACGTCATTGAGAAATTCCAGCGCGACCTTGCGATCAACGCGCAGAACCGCGCCGTTGATAAATATCCGCTCGCCGGATTTCAAAGAGATGCGAAGCGTACTTTTCATTTAAGTCCATCCCTGATGATGGTGGTCACATCGATAATGCCCTGGAAATTCGTCGATTCGCGGTTTCTGATCTTTTCGCATTCCTTCAGTATCCAGATTGCGATCGAGATCAGATCCGCACGAAGTTCATTGGCCAACTCGTTATCCGGATGCTTCAGATCCTCGACAAAGCGGATCCAGACACGCCGGGTGTAGAACAAAGCCTCAACCGTGGTGCGCGTATAGTTCTTCTCGTCGCGAGCCGCGATCAGAAGATCGATAGAACGATCCAGGGCCTGCCGCTCGCGATCCTTGGCGTTGGCAACGCCGTCCTCCATGATCTCGGCATATGAAAATTGGTACATTCATGTATCCTTCGTCACGAGCCTTCCTTTATTCATCAAAGGAAGTTGGCCAGGCTCAGCTGCTGTATCTTTGCCGTTACTGTATAGGCAGTTTCGAGGAGCGTCTTCATCGTGTTGAGACGGGTTGCCGCCTCTTCCGGGTTGACGTTCTCCATGCTTCCAAGGCTGGTCTTCAGGATATCTTTCTGCGCCTGCAACCTTTCCTCAGCCTTGGAGACGCGTTCGGTATAGATACCGATCGACGTGCGCTGCTGGTTGATGCTGCCCTCGCTGTTCATCGCCTTGTTGATGACACCTGTAGTACGCGTGGCCACGGCTGCGCGGGCATCCTTGTCCATCCCGGTCTGCAGGTATTCCATCGAGATGATCGATGCGAAAGCGAAGTTGCGCATGCCCTGGCTGTTGGCATTGGTCGAGCTTTCGACCACTTCCGTCGGGCTGATGCGGCTCTTCATGTTTTCGTCGCTGGCATCAGAGAAGAAGGTCTTCCAGAAGTCCTGGCCGGCAACCGCCGCCGGATGCGGCGGGCTTGTCAGTGGTGCCGAGCCGTTGAACTTGGCTTCCAGGTTATCCAGGAAGCCGTTCATCTGAGCCCCCGTCATCTGCTCCTTGCTCGGGATCGCATTCACCGAAAGGTAGTGAGTGAGTTCGGCGGCGACCGCGGCCTTGGCCGGTGATGCCGGCGCGAAATAATCATCGAGCGGCTTCACGTCGGAATTGATGCCGGAGAAGATATATTCGCCCTGAACGGCAGTGTTGGCGAAGTTGGTGAACGCGTCCAGCGCGTCGGACATGGCCATGCGCGCCGTCGACAGGCTCGTCTCGTCGGCCGAGCTTCCAAGCGTCAGGATCGCGCTCTGAATCTTCAAACCCTGCTCGTTCATGCTCTTGAGCGAAAGCTCAGCAGTTTCGAGACGCTGCGTCGCGAGCGCGGCCGTGGTCAGAAGCGAGTCGGTGCGGGTGATGTCGCGGGAAAGATCGATAGCCCGCGAGGTGTTGGCGCCAAGCGCGACGCCGAGATCGGCGTGCTTCTGGCTCACGGCCTCCTGGTTCGCCTTCACCATCTCGCGCTGAACGTTCGAGATGGAGTTTCGCATCGTGGTCTGGATCGACAATGTGGAAATGAAAGAGGTCTTCATGATCAGCTCGCAATATCCAAGAGGGCCTTCATCATATCATCGACCGTCGACATGAGCTTGGCGCCGGCCTTGTAGGACTGCTCGATATCGAGAAGCAGGGACAGTTCCTCGTCGAGGCTGACGCCCGTGTTGCTGGAAAACGCTTCAAGACTGCGCGACAGCATGGCCGTCTTCGTCTCGTCTGCGGCGGTCGCCGTACTGCGAAGCTGCTCGAGCCAGCCCATGGAGTCCGCGGCAAAAGAGAGGACGTCCGGCGCATCGGCGATTTCCGTGTCCGTATCGAAGGCCATCGGGCTGGCCAGGTTTTGGTTGTACTTGTCGAGGAGGTCCCCGTAGCTGCTGCCGCCGGTGTTGACGACGTAGGTCAGGCCGTTGATGCCACCGTCGCGCACCTTGTCGGGCGTTCCTGCCGGGGGAACGACTACCGGATTGACGAAGATCTTGGAGGCGAGGCCCGGAACGATCGTCCCGGCGGGAGGAATGGCCGTCTGCTGGACGCCTGCGCCATCCTTGTATGTAAAGAGGCCGGTCTGCGGGAGCAGTGCGCCGGTCGGTCCGGTTTCCGCAAACGAGGTGATGAGACCCCGGGCGATTTCGTCGAGCTGGCTCTGGAAGGTCGGCGCGATCTTGTCGCGAATCTGCATATGCGCCTGGAGCGAGCCCTTGGCGGTCGTATTGCCCGAATCCCCGGCCTTGAGCGCCACGCCGTCGATATAGACGCCGTTGCCGGTCGTCGATGCGTCGAAGGCTGCGGTATACTGGAATGTTACCTTGCGCGGCACCGCCTCGAACAGCGTCGTGCCGTCCGTGGTGTAGAGCACCATGTCGTTGCCGCCGCGGGTATAGGACGTGACCCCGACGATTTCGGAGATCTTCTTGACGAGGCCGTCGCGCTCATCAAGAGAGTCGTTCGGATCCGCGCCGCTGGAGACAGCATTCTTGACCTGGTTGTTGACAGTCTCGAACTTCGCAAGCAGCGCATTCAGATCGGTGACGTTCTGCTTGATCTGATCGTCCGCATCCTTGCGGATCTGCTGAAGCTTGTCGGAGGCGATATTCAGGCCGGCCGCAACGTCCCGGGCGCTTGAAATGAAGGCAATGCCGATGCCGGTATCGTTCGCCTTTCCGGCGAAGGCATCAAGGCTGTTGCGGAAGGCGGCAATCAGCTTGGCGGGGGAGAGCTCGTTGTCGTTCCCCCCCATCAGGTTCTTGATTTCCTGCAGGCCGTCCAGCACCGTCCGCTGGCCGCTGGCGATCGATGAGCTTGCGATCGTCTGGCGCAGCAGCGGCTCGCTGAAGGATCGTGTAATGTCGCCGATAATGGCCCCGTTGCCGCCGGTCACGACCATTGCGGATCGGCGGGTGTAATCGGGGTTCTGTGCATTAGCGATGTTCTTCGCCGATACAGCCGACTGCGTGCCGGAGTTGGTGAAGATCGACTGTGCCGTAGACAATGCTGATGCGAGCGACATTTTTTACTAACCTCTTGAGACTTATTCTCTCGATCGTCGGTCCGATTATCTCTTCAGATTGATCAGGACGTCCATCAGGTCGGAACCGGTCTGGAAGACCTTGGAGTTCGCGGTGTAGACACGCTGCGATTCGATCATTTCCGTCAGTTCGCTGGCGATATCGACGTTGGAGCTTTCAAGCGCGCCGGAATAGATCTGGCCGAAGGCGCCAGCCTGCGGGAAGCCGATGGTGACGACGCCCGAGTCGTTGGTCGGCAGGTAGACGTTGCCGTTCTGCGGAAGCAGATTGTCGATGCTCGGGACCGTTGCGAGGGCAACCTGGTAGATCGGACGACGACCGCCATCCTGATAGACTGCCGTGACCAGGCCGTCGCCACCGATTTCGACGTCGGTGATCGGGCTCGGCGCATTGCCGTCGATGATGCCCTTGCCCGGGGTAAAGGCGGTCGCGAACTGCGTCATATCCGAGAGGTCGATCTCGATCGACTGTGCAGGGGTAGCGCCGTCGGTCAAGTCGGTAAAAGTGATGGACTTGTCGGAACCGGTTACCGGAGGACCAACGACATAGGGGCCAGCCTGGAGTTTGTTAGTATTCGGATCGAATACAAGATTCGCCGTCTCCTGCACCAGATTGGCAGCTGGAACCCCCACGTAAGGGAAGCCGCCATTTGTGGACTGATCCTGACGGTAGACCGTGACTTCCCATTGGTTGTTGGCAGTCTTAGTGTAGTAGAAGTCGTAGAGAACTTTCGCGCCGGCATGATCGTAAGCCGTCAGCGAGCTCTTGTTGGTGATGACGCTGCCGGCAACGTTATCGCTTGGCCTGCTGCCAGCGGGAACGATAGCCGCTCCCTTGTCCAGGTTGGCCGGGAAGCTGCCTGCGGTCGAGGGCGAGGACACCATGCCGAAGTCGTTGATGTTGATTTCCTCGAGGCCGTTGAAGCCGTTGACGACGGCGGCCGGCGGGTTCGTGCCGTAGGGATAACCCATCAGGTTGAAACCGGCGGTGTTCTTGAGGAAGCCCGTCGCATCCTTCACGAAGGCACCGGCGCGGGTCAGATAAGGAGTACCGTTCGGGTCGCTGACGATGAAGAAGCCTTCGCCCTGGATGGCAAGGTCGGTCGACGACGTGGTATACTGAATGCCGCCCTGGTCTGCGATGCTGTAGCGGACGTTGGTTTCGACACCACCGGAAGAATACGACCCTTGAGTCGAGGGCAGAACCAGCGTGGAGAACGCCGTGGAAGAACGCTTGTAACCGACGGTGCTCGAATTCGCGATGTTATCGCCAACGGTACCGAGACGGTTTGCCTGAGCGTTCATGCCCGAGACGGCCGTTTTCATCGTGCCGAAAATACTCATAGGAAAATCTCCTTTTTGTCTGATGGAGAGAGTAAGTGGCGGGCCTTGCGTGAAGCTGTCTGCTTACGGTTCCCGCCGAAAATTTGCGGCAAGGCCCTGTTAAGAAATCAGCTCCAGTCGATGCAATAACCAAGGAAACGCTTGGAATCGACCGGATCGAAGCCGAGCTTCTTGCGCAGCTTCTTGCGCAGCTTGCTGATATGGCTTTCGACGACATTCTCTTCGACTTCCTCGTCGAAGATGCCGTAGATGGCGTTGAAGATCTGGGTCTTGGAAACGCGGCGACCGCGATTGGAGACCAGGTATTCGAGGATGCGGCGCTCGCGGCGCGGCAACGCAAAGACGTCGCCGTCGATTTCCGGATCGCGACCGTCGGAGAATACCCGGATCGAACCGATATCGGTGAAATTCGAGATCGCCTTCAACCGGCGACGGATCGCAGCGGCACGTGCCAGAATCTCACGGGGATGGATGGGCTTGCGCACCACGTCGTCCACGCCGCTGTCGAAGAAGGCGAGGGTCGCCTCCAGGGATGGCTGATCGCTGACTGCGATCACCGGTGCCATGGACCGGTCCCGGATGGCCCGCGGCAGTTCGAGCGTACGCTCGCCCTGGCCGATCAGGAAGGCTTCGACCGCGGCAATATCCGAGTCAGCCGCCGTACTCACCCATTCGCCAAATTCTTTTGGATCGAACCCCTGGGAAGGAATTCCTTCCCGCCCAAAAAGAGATGTGTAACCGTCTTTCACGAGCTCACGCTCATCAACCACTACGATCATTCGTCCGCCTCCGAATCACTTGTGGTGCTTCAATATGTCTATGGGTACGAATCGGCGGAATCCGAGACAAGCTGTGTGAAGTTAACCAAACAAATTAATAGTTGATTAACAACCGCACCGCGATTTGCACTAGATGTAGTGGGTACACCAAATTCTGACACAAATTTCCGGTGGAAAAATTAACGCATCCTAAAAGAAGACTTGCATGGCCATTTTTGCCATAAATGCAAGTCCCTGCAATTTTGCGATTCTTTATTTCTGCGATTCAACTGGTGATTGTCTAACTGGCGCAGAACCGGGAAGCGTTGGAAGTCCACTCTCCGTAGCCTGTGGCGACGAGATTGCTGATCACCCGGCAGACATATTGCTTCTGGGCGGGATTGTTGTTCGGTCCGGCATGGTATCGTGCCACCGCCATCGTCCAGGTCTCGTGTTTGTCGTGCAGGTTCCGGAGGAACTTTGCGGCGTATTCCACATTGCGTTTCGGGTCGAACATCTCTTCCGGCGAGGAGAAATTCTCACCGTGGAAATGGTGATTGATCTGCATGCAGCCGATATCGATGAGCTTCCTGCCCTGCCGTTTTGCGTCGTAAAAGGTCGTCATCGCCGCCTGCTGCGAGGGAGGGAAATAAGCCTTTCCCTCGACATTCATGGCATAGGCGCTGAGGCTGCCCTTGCGGCCGGTCTCGGTGAGACCGACCGAATAAAGAATGCCTTCCGGTACGCCGTATCTCGCCGCAGCAGCCTGTATTTCCCGCTCGCAGACGCCGGAACTCAAAGGCGCGCTGGCCTTCGGTGCGTTGTATGCGGGCGCTCTGACCGGCGTGCGCGGCGTCGCTGGAGCCCTGCTGGGAGGCGTGGCGGGCGCAGCAGCGCCCTGCTGCGCTCCCCAACCTCCGGAACTGAAGAGCGATCCGGCGTCGGCGTCAGAGGTAGAGCT
This sequence comes from Neorhizobium sp. T25_13, assembly GCF_002968675.1. Classification (NCBI taxonomy): domain Bacteria; kingdom Pseudomonadati; phylum Pseudomonadota; class Alphaproteobacteria; order Hyphomicrobiales; family Rhizobiaceae; genus Neorhizobium; species Neorhizobium sp. T25_13. The sequence goes on along the minus strand of NZ_PVBI01000019.1, from coordinate 17,245 downwards.
GACCAGGACGAGCGCCAGGAGCGATACCAGCCACATTGTCCGATGCCGCGTCATTTGCGTTCCTCGTTCCCTGATCTGCGGCCTCGCGCTCGCCATTCTGCTGCTGGCCGCGGCCGGCAGCCTGGCCCTGACGCCCGCCCTCGGCCATGGCCTGCTGGCCGCTCTGGCCGGGTTGCCCCTGCTGGCTGCTGGTGCCGTCGGAATCCGCCGTCGGCGCGATGCTGATGGTCACCTGCTCGACTGCGAAGCCCTGGGCACGCAGCGCATCCAGGATGCCGCCGCTGTCTTCGCTGAGCTGGCGATAGGCTGCTCGGGTCTCGACGGTCAGATGAACATTGAGTTCTTCGCCGTGAAGCCGCAGCGTGGCCGTCACCGCCCCGAGATCGTGTGGGTTCAACTGCAGCTTCAGCGTATTCACCACTGTGCCGGTGCTGCTCTGCGCCGCCGCATTCGAAAGCGCCGAACTCGGGCTCATGGCGCCCGCCCAATCAGCATCCCCCGACAGCATCGCCGTGAGATTGGCGCCGTTCGAATTCGGTGCGAGCCCGAGGAAGCGGCGTGCGTCGAGCACGGTGATGTTTTCGGCGGCACCGCCCGACGACGATCTGAATTCCGCTGTGCTGCGCTCGCCCCGCCCACCGACGGCCATATCGACATGCTGGTCGGTGCGCGCGTTGCTGAAACGGAAGACGCGCGTGCCGGGAGCGCTCCGGTCCGCATCCACCGGCGTCGAAAGCGGGTCCGCTTCCGCGCCGCCGGCGCCTGCGTGCTTGGCATCCTTCAGGTCGAGGGCATCGACTTCACGCCCATCACCATCCTGACCCTTGATCCGCTTGTTCTGCTGCCCGGGCGCATTCTTCGATACCATCGCATTGATGGCGCCGGTCGCCTCACCACTCGTCAAAAGCGACAGCATGTCGGTGATCTTGGCGTCGTCTGCGACCAGCATGGAGACGTCGAGATCCTCGCCGCCCTCGGTCTCGGTCTCCGCGTCCTTCTCGGATCTGGCGGCGCGCTTGCCCTGAACCTCGTCCGACTTCCGCGCGACGGCTTTCGCGGCCTCGAGGGCCTCGCGAAGCTTCCTTTCGGCGGTGGTCATCTGCTTTTCTTTGGGCTCGTTCACCGGCGCCTGCTTCAGGGCGCCGGCGGGATCTTCCGCCTCTTCGACCGGGCGGCGGAGGGATTGCGGCTTGATATCGATGATCGGCTTTGGCTTGCCCTGCTTCACGTCGCCAGCCATGCGTTCTTCCGCTGAAGACGCGCGGGCGTCCTCATCCGGCACGTCGTCGGCATTAGCCGAAGCCGCATCGCGGTCAAAACCGGAAAGAGCGTCGGAGAAGCCGCCAGCTGAACCGTCGGCACCTTTGCGACCGGCAACGCCCTGTTTCGTGGCCGAAGCCGCGTCGGCTGCGCCAGTCTTACCACCACCAAGAATGTCAGTAATCATTTGGAAGCGTTCTCCTCCTTCAGCATTTCGTCGATAGCATTCAATTTCGAACGACCGCTATCGACGAATGTCTGGAAGGCCGGATCGAATTTGGCAGCGGTGCCGGCCATCGGACTTTCCGTGGCGGGGGCAGGCCCAGCGATCTCATTCCTGGGCAACGCGACTGGAGATTTCGCGTCTTCTGTATTGGTCACTTTGATAGCTTTATCTTGTGCGAGGCTGTCGACCGTAGGCCGGCTAACGACTTGCTCCGCCACCACTTTTGCGGCCTGCCGCAAAGCACGGTCGCGCGGTGAGAGCGTTTCTTCGGGAACGTCGGTTATCGCCTGAATGGCCTGCCCGATGTCCTTCGTCGGGATATTGGCAAATCCGCCATAAAGCTTCGCAAGCGCCTCGGGCGTCGGAGTTTTGGCAAGCGCTTCGGCCTTTGCGGAGGCGAGACGCGCGAGATCGTTCTTGCCGGCGATCGCGGCCGAACGCGCAATGCGCAGGAAAATCTCACGGCGCCGGTCGGCGTCCATGAATTCCAGCGCTCCGTCGATATCGTCCTCGGTGATCTCACCGAAATGGCCGACGGCCAGTTGCACGAAGAAATCCGCGAACTGGCTGGCATAGGGCGAATGGATGAAACGCCGCGCGTATTTCCGCGAATAGGAGAGCGCCGGCGCCACCATATTGGCATCGACGGTGATCGCCACCGATCGACGCAGCGCAGCTTCCTCGATGATCGTGCCGGGCGCCGTCAAGCGTGCCCAATCATAAAAAACCAAGGCGCCCTTCGGATCCTTGGCGACCAAAACGTTTCCGCTGACGAGCGAAAGGTAGGGACCGATCTTCTCGTCCCGGTATTCCTTGGCCATTTCGCTGAGGCTTTTTTCGATCAAAGTTCCGCGGCCGCCGAGGTATTTTCTCAGCCCGTCGGCAACACGGTTATCGAAATTGCCGGCGACATCGCGCGAGGCGAGAAATTCGAGCGTGGCGGGATTGCCGCCGCTCATGGCGTAGATCAGCGCCGCGTCGACATTGCGCGGATCTTCGAAGATGGACGGGGGCGCCGTCCGCAGGCGCTGGTCGATCGTCCCCAGCATGAAGCGCTGCATTTCCGCCGCCGAATGATCGCCGAGCACGACGGAATCCTGCACGAATTGCAGGGACCGAAGCATCGCATAGGGCGCAAGGTCCGTACGATCCTGAGCCGATGCCGCAGGCGCGAACGCGACCCCGAAAACGAGGCCGGCCGCAATCAAGGACTTTATGCCCACAGCCATCACTATCCCTCGTCCGCCTCGAGCAGGATTTCGATACGCCGGTTTGCGGCTGCGAGCGGATCGTCCGCCACCTGGAGGCGCCTGTCAGCGAAGCCGGAAACCTGCTTGATGCGATCTTCCGCCAGGCCGCCATGCACCAGCATGTAATAGGCGCTGTGTGCACGGGACATGGAAAGGCGCCAGTTGTCGTTTTCGGTACCCTTGAACTGACGGCCGTCCGTATGTCCGCGCAGGACGATGCTGCCCTTCCGATCCTTGAGGATCTGGCCGATCTTCTCCATCGCCAGCACCATTTCGCGGCGCGGCACGGCCGAACCGATGTTGAACATCGGATCATCCGCCTGGTCGGAGATCGACACCAGCAGACCGCCTTCGGCAGGCGTCACGACGAGACCTTCCGCGAGCTTGCCGGCGATACCGGAAATCTGCTGCTGGATTTCCTTCTTCAGCTCGTCCGCAGCCTTCAGTTCGGCCTGCTCTTCCGCTTTCGCACCGTCTTCCGGCTTTTGTCCGTTGAGGTTGGCAGGCTTCGTCGCCTGCGCATCCGAGGCCGCCTGCGGTTTATCCATCTGCGTCGGGTCGGGACGCGGGATGGGAATGGCAACCGCCATCTGGGTCTGCTGCAGTTGCGTGTTGGCTTCCGTGGATTGCCGCGCCTGCTGGTATTGCGGCGCCTGCCCCATCTGGGCGAGCGGATCGTCACTCGCCGTGGTCTTCACAGCCTGCTCGGGTCCTTCGGCGTTGGACATCTGCATCTGCCTGGTCCAGAAGTCCGGATCGAAGGGGTCGCGGTAGGCCTGGCCGCCGTCGGCACCGGTCGCGGGGCCGGAATCGCTGGCACCGCCCTCGCCCTTGGCGCTGACATTCGCCTGCTGGCCCACTTGCTGAGCGATCTCGGCAAGAACGGAATAGGGGTTTTCGAAGAAGTCCGCTTCGGAGTAATTGGGCTCGTCACCTGACGTCGAGGTCATGTCCTCGCCGGTCGCCGCCGCAGAGCCCTGAACGTTGCCCTCGGCCTTGACCTTTGACTTCTCGCCGTTTTCCTGGCCCTCGGCCGCGTCGACCGGCTTTTCCAATCCCTTCGAGGCCGGGGTCTCGTCGGAAAGCTTGATCGGGTTGAAATAACTCGCCATCGAGGCTTTCGTCTCCTCGTTGGCGGCGTTGACCAGCCACATGACGAGGAAAAACGCCATCATCGCGGTCATGAAGTCGGCATAGGCGATCTTCCAGGCGCCACCATGGACGCCGTCGTCGTGTGCGCCGCCATGTCGCTTGACGATGACGACCTCGTTCTTGCCGTGGTGATGGTTTTCGCCTTCGCTCATCCCAATACCTTCTTCAGACTCGCCAGCCATGCGGACATCCGGGTCACAAGGGCGCTCTCGCCGATGTCGACTGCAATATCCAGGTCAGGCGCTTCGATGTGGCGCAGGAGTGGGGTGGGCTCTCCAAGCGCCGTTTTCAGTTTTTCGAACAGATGCAGCGGGCCGCGGACGGTCAAGGTCCCGACGTCGCCCTCGAGTATTGCGCTGCGGATGATATCCGCCATATCGGAGATCGCCTTGGCGACGAGCGCTTCGTCGAGAAGAGGCGACAGGATCCTTGCCGTCTGATCGCTGACCGCCTGCGCCGTCAATCCGGCAATGCCCTCAAGTCCGGCCGCGATCACCGCAGCCGTTTCGGTTTCATATTTTTCGCGCAGTGCCGCCATTTCTTCCGCATGTGCGGTCAGAAGCGCCTGCCGCTCTTCATCAAAACGCTGTTGAAGCTCCTCGGACGCAGCGTCATGGCCTTTTGCATAGGCTTCGGCGCGCTCGGCTTCGATATCAACAGGCTCCTCGACAACAGTGGGAAATGCCTGATCGTCTTCGAAGCCATCGCCGAAACCATCGGCCAGCAAGGGCAGTGGTGGGGCCTGCGGCTCGCTGAAATCCTTCAGGTAGCGGGCGAGCGAAGCACTCATCGAGCATCCCCCTGCCCTGCCGTCGCCTTTCGTTCGAGGCTCGTCATGAGCCTCCCGAAAGCGCAAATCGTCACCGCTGCAATCATCGTATCATCCCGACAAGGTTGCCATTCGTTTGTCCCGGCGACACAAGACACTTCGCCGGACTTTAGCGGAACGGTAGGAAGTTAAACTTGCGCGAGGATGAAGGGCGGCGGCCGGGTGACCGGCGCCGCGCAGTCTTAACCCTGCCGGAACAACTGCAGGATGTTTTCGGCGTTGGTGTTGGCGATCTGGAGCGACTGGATGCCGAGCTGCTGCTGGGTCTGCAACGCCTTCAACCGCGTCGATTCTTCATTCATGTCCGCATCGACCAGACGGCCGACACCCTTGTCGATCACGTCGGTCAGGGAGGCGACGAAGCTTTCCTGCAGATCGATGCGCTTCTGGATCGAGCCAAGGCTCGAAGCGGCGCTCGTCATCGCCAGAAGCTGTTTGTCGAGGAAACGCTCCATCATATCAAGCACCGCGTCAGTGTTCGGCGCCGAGCCTGGGACCATCGTGTTCATCTTTACGACGAGGTCGTTCAGCTTGTTGATGTCGACCGTGGTGACCGACATCCCAAGTTTTCGGTTATTGAGATTGTTCGCAGCGGTCACAACGAAATAATATTTTGTGGTGCCGTCGTCGTGAGCAGGGGTCGTTACCGCCGGTGCCCCAGCCGGATCGGTCGTCGTCACCTGAGCCCATTTGCCTTCCCCGACCTTCAGATAAAAATTGCCGCCGACAGCATAGATGCTCGTGTCGATTGTATTCGTATCCGCGCCCAGCGCCATCAATTGGCTTTCGGCGAGAACCGAGACCGCGTAGGACGCGCTCGTTGAACCCATCGTGCCGTTGGAGGTGATCATGTCGACGGCGACTTCGCTCTCGGCGACGAACTTCACGGACGAGTCCAAGATGCCGAGATTGCCGCCGTTGAGGTCGAAAAGGACCGTTTTGGAATCAAGCGTATAATCGACGGTCTTGACCGCGACATCACCGGAGGCGGTGCGGGTGAACGACGCAACCACCTGTTTGACGACCGGTCTTTCCTGAGCGTTGGTACCGCCGTCGCTGATATAGTCCTGAAGCCAGTTCTCGCCGGAGAAGGTCGCCGAGTCCGAGATGCTCTTCAGCTGTTCCTGGAGCTGGGCGATTTCTTCCTGGATCTTGCCGCGATTGGAGCCGACGCCGTAAGCCGCAACGATCTTGGATTTGATCTCGACGACGGTGTCGATCGCGCTTTCCATTGCCGTGTAGGCTGTGTCCACCTTGGCGGCGCCGAGGCCAAGCGCGTCCTGGATGGTCGAGAGCGCATGATTGTCGGAACGCATCGTGGTTGCGATCGACCAGTAGGCGGCATTGTCCGCGGCTGTCTGGACACGCATGCCCGAGGAAACCCGCGCCTGAGTGATTTCCATGTTGCGATCGATCGAGCGCAACGTCTGCAGGGCAGCCATAGCGGCGGGATTGGTCAAGATGCTGGTCATCGGCCGTGCCTCGGTCAATTGGTCTGGAAATCCGGAGTACTTCACCGGAAACGACGAGAGGCATCATGCGTACCGCCACTCAGCATCACAGATGCGGGCGGTCTGTCGTTCTTAACAAATCGTTAAATCGACAGTTATCAAACCCGGTCGAGGATTGGCAAGAAGTTAATGAAGTCTTAACGACCTATCCGACAACGGTGCAGGTTTCGCGCAAGCCACGCGCCAAACGCGGAAAAACCGCGCCTCTTTCGAGACGCGGTCTTCTTTCCGGAATATTTGCTATCACGCCAGCAGAGCAGGACGAAACCGCTCCTAGCCTAGAGCGCCGCTTACTGACGGAAGAGCGACAGAATATTCTCGGAACTGGTATTGGCAATCGAGAGCGACTGGATCGCAAGTTGCTGCTGGGTCTGCAGGGCCTTGAGCCTGGTCGACTCTTCGCTCATGTCCGCATCCACCAGTCGGCCGATACCGCTGTCGATGGAGTCGGTCAGCTTGGAGACGAAAGCTTCCTGCATGTCGATGCGCTTGTTGATCGACCCGAGTTTTGCCGTTGCGCTGATGAGCTTTTCGAGCTGACCGTCGACGAACGAGTTGAGAGCGGCCATGAGATCGGCATCGTTGGCCTTGGTTCCCATCCCGAGATAGCTGACACCGTTCGAGTTGCGATAGTCATCGAGCTTGGTGATGTCCAGTTCGGAGATGGAGATGTTGGAGGCGTACTTGATGCCTGCGGTTGCAGTCGCACCAGCCGAGAAATCGTATCCCTTGGTGGTGTAGACAGCGTCGATGTAGGCGCCACCGACTTTGATGAGATAGGTGCCGCCGGTGCCGGACGTATAGATGCCGTTGGTGTCGCCCTTCATGTAGACGCCGCCGCCGACATCCTTCCAGAGCGCGTCCGTTGCGTAAAACGCGGCAGTGTTGATCTTGCCGAAGTAATCCTTGTCGTTGGTCGTGCCATCGTCAAAGTTGATCGCCCGGAAGCCGTTGAAGGAATTGCCGTCGAGCAGGCCGCCGTGACCGCCGCTCAAGTCGAACAGGACGTTCGTTTCGTTCAGAACAACATCCACCGATTTGACAGCGACGTTGCCATCGGGATCACGGATGAACGAGCTCACAACCTGCTTGACGACCGGGCTGGCCGCATAGATCACGCCCGTGGTGGGGTTGGAGGCGCCGCCGACTTCGGCCTGCAGCCAGTTTTCACCGGAGAACGAAGCAGAAGAAGTGATGCTCTTCAACTGATCCTGCAGCTGCGAGATTTCTGCCTGGATCTTCGTCTTGTCGACGCCGGCTTCCGAGGCGGTAACGAGCTTGTTCTTGATTTCCTTTACGACGTCGACAACGCTTTCCATTGCGGAATAGGCGGTATCAACCTTGGCGGCGCCGAGACCGAGGGCGTCCTGAACTGCGGAAAGAGCGCCGTTGTCAGAACGCATTGTGGTCGCGATCGACCAGTAGGCGGCGTTGTCGGACGCGGTGCCGACGCGCAGGCCAGAGGAAACCCGGTCCTGGGTGGTCTGCATCTGGCCGTCGATGTTACGGAGAGTCTGGAGAGCAGCCATAGCTGCGATATTGGTAAGAATGCTGGTCATTTTGGTTTGCCCCTTGAATGGCTAGATGGAAGGGACATTTCCGGGATTACACCGGTGAACGTTGGCTTGGCCTGATGCCTGTTAACCTTTTCTTCGTCTTGGTTAACCCATCGTTTCGATGAGCTCAGTTAAGGTGGAAATGGTTAACAAAGGTTAAATGGAATTTACGAAAGTTAACAAAAACTACCGGGACATAAAAAAAGCCGCGCCCCAAAAGGGCGCGACTTCTTTGTGCGGAATGACGCGTCTTATTAGCGGAAGAGCGACAGGATGTTCTGCGAGTCGGAGTTGGCAATCGAGAGCGACTGGATCGCCAGCTGCTGCTGGGTCTGCAGTGCCTTGAGCCTGGTCGACTCTTCGTTCATGTCCGCATCCACCAGTCGGCCGACACCCTTGTCGATCGAGTCGGTGAGCTTGGAGACGAAGTCCGACTGCATCTCGAGCCGCTTCGCAACGGCGCCGAGCTTGGCCGCCCCACTGTTCATCGCTTCCAGCTGACCATCGACGAACGAGGTCAGTGCCGCCATGATATCTTCATCTGTGGCTTTGGTGCCGAGGCCGAGGTAGCTGACACCGCTGGAGTCGCGGTAGTCTTCGAGCTTGGTGATGTCGAGGTCGGAAACCGAGATGTCCGAAGCGTACTTGATGCCGCCCGTCGCCGTGGCACCGGCCGAGAAGTCGTAACCCTTGGTCGTGTAGACAGCGTCGATATAAGCGCCGCCGACCTTGATCATGTAGGTACCGTTGGAGCCCGAAGAGTAGACGCCGTTGGTGTCGCCGCGCATGAAGACGCCGCCGCCGATGTCCTTCCAGACGGAGTTGGTCGCATAATACGACGACGTGTTGATCTTGCCGAAGTATTCCTTCTGGTTCGTCGTGCCGTCGTCGTACTTGATGGCGCGGTAACCGTTGAGGGCGTTGCTGTCGAGCAGACCGCCGTGGCCGCCGCTCAAGTCGAACAGGACGTTGGTTTCGTCGAGAACGACGTTGATGGATTTGACCGTGACATTGCCTTCGCTGTCACGGATGAACGAACCGACGAGCTGCTTGGTGATTTCGCTGGCGGCGTAGATGATGCCGGTGGTCGCGCTCTGCGAGCCGCCGATTTCGGCCTGGAGCCAGTTTTCGCCGGAGAACGAAGCGGAGGAAGCGATGCTCTTCAGCTGGCTCTGCAGCTGGGTGATTTCTTCCTGGACCTTGGACTTATCGACGCCCGGTTCGGAAGCGGCAACCAGCTTGTTCTTGATTTCGGTGACGACGTCGATCGCCGATTCCATGGCGGAATAGGCAGTGTCAACCTTGGCGGCGCCGAGGCCGAGAGCGTCCTGAACTGCAGAAAGAGCGCCGTTGTCGGAACGCATGGTGGTCGCGATCGACCAATAGGCAGCATTGTCGGAAGCAGTACCGACGCGCAGGCCCGACGAAACGCGGCTCTGCGTGGATTCCATATCGGTCGCGATGCCGCGCAGCGTCTGCAGAGCAGACATAGCTGCAATGTTGGTAAGAATGCTTGTCATTTTAGGTGCCCCTTGAGTGGCTGATTACGAAAAGGGACATTCCGGATTTCACCGGGAACAGCGGTCAGCATCATGCTTGTTAACCATTTAATTTTCTTGGTTAACTCACTGTTTCGATGCTGTTAGGTAACCGCAATATGGTTAATGAATATTGAAGCCGATCGGGAAATTGAGAAAAGCGATTAGGAAATTGAAAAAAGCCGCGCCCGAATTCGGACGCGGCCCTTTTTTAAGTCCATGGCGTGGTCAGCCTCCGCGCCATTTTCCCTGTGTCGATTAACGGAACAGCGACAGGATGTTCTGCGAGTCGGAGTTGGCAATCGAGAGCGACTGGATCGCCAGCTGCTGCTGGGTCTGCAGTGCCTTGAGCCTGGTCGACTCTTCGTTCATGTCCGCATCCACCAGTCGGCCGACGCCCTTGTCGAAGGAGTCCGTCAGCTTGGAGACGAAGTCCGTCTGCATGTCGAGGCGCTTCGATACGGCACCGAGCTTGGCCGCCGCACTGTTCATCGATTCCAGCTGACCGTCCACGAACGAGGTCAGTGCAGCCATGAGGTCTTCATCGCTGGCTCTGGTACCAAGGCCGAGATAGCTGACACCGCTGGAGTCGCGGTAGTCTTCGAGCCTGGTGATGTCGAGGTCGGAAACCGAGATGTCCGTCCCGTACTTGATGCCGGCAGTTGCAGTCGCACCAGCCGAGAAGTCGTAACCCTTGGTCGTGTAAACCGCGTCGATGTAAGCGCCGCCAATCTTGATCATGTAGGTACCGTTGGAGCCCGAAGAGTAGACGCCGTTGGTATCGCCCTTCATGAACACGCCGCCGCCAATGTCCTTCCAGACAGCGTTGGTCGCATAATACGCCGACGTATTGATCTTGCCGAAGTATTCCTTCTGGTTCGTCGTGCCGTCATCGAACTCGATGGCGCGGAAACCGTTGAGGGCGTTGCTGTCGAGAAGACCGCCGTGGCCGCCGCTCAAGTCGAACAGGACGTTCTGTTCGTCGAGGAGGACGTTGATGGTCTTGACGGCGACGTTGCCGTCGGCATCACGGATGAAGGAACCGACGAGCTGCTTGGTGATTTCGCTGGAGGCGTAGATGATGCCGGTGGTCGCGCTCTGCGAGCCGCCGATTTCGGCCTGCAGCCAGTTTTCACCGGAGAACGAAGCGGAGGAAGCGATGCTCTTCAGCTGGCTCTGCAGCTGGGTGATTTCTTCCTGGACCTTGGACTTGTCGACGCCCGGTTCGGAAGCGGCAACCAGCTTGTTCTTGATTTCGGTGACGACGTCGATCGCCGATTCCATGGCGGCATAGGCAGTGTCGACCTTGGCAGCGCCGAGGCCGAGAGCGTCCTGAACCGTCGAGAGCGAACCCTTGTCGGAACGCATGGTGGTCGCGATCGACCAATAGGCAGCGTTGTCGGAAGCAGAGCCGACGCGCAGACCGGAAGAGACGCGGCTCTGCGTGGATTCCATGTCGTTGCTGATGCCGCGCAGCGTCTGCAGAGCAGACATAGCTGCAACGTTGGTGAGAATGCTAGTCATATTGATTGCCCCTTGAATGGCTAATTGTAGGAAGGGACATTCCGGACTTCACCGGGAACAGCGGTCAGCATCATGCTTGTTAACCATTTAATTTTCTTGGTTAACTCACCGTTTCGATGACCAAAGAATGAAGCAATATGATTAAGGAACATTGAAGTGATCCAGAGAATAAAAAGGGCCGCGCCCGAATTCGGACGCGGCCCTTTTTGAAGGTCGATGGCGCGGTCAGCCGCCGCGCCATTTTCCCTGTGTCGATTAACGGAACAGCGACAGGATGTTCTGCGAGTCGGAGTTGGCAATCGAGAGCGACTGGATCGCCAGCTGCTGCTGGGTCTGCAGTGCCTTGAGCTTGGTCGACTCTTCGTTCATGTCCGCATCCACCAGTCGGCCGACGCCCTTGTCGATCGAGTCGGTGAGCTTGGAGACGAAGTCGGACTGCATGTCGATGCGCTTGGAGACCGCACCGAGCTTGGCCGCAGCACTGCCCATCGCTTCCAGCTGGCCATCGACGAACGAGGTCAATGCCTGCATGAGATCCTCATCGCTGGCTTTGGTACCGAGGCCGAGATAGCTGACACCGCTGGAGTCGCGATAGTCTTCGAGCTTGGTGATGTCGAGGTCGGAAACCGAGATGTCCGCTCCGTACTTGATGCCGGCGGTTGCAGTCGCACCAGCCGAGAAGTCGTAACCCTTGGTCGTGTAGACTGCGTCGATGTAAGCGCCGCCAACCTTGATCATGTAGGTACCGTTGGAGCCCGAAGAGTAGACGCCGTTGGTGTCGCCCTTCATGAACACGCCGCCGCCGATGTCCTTCCACTGGGCAGTGGTCGAGTAGATCGCCGAGGTGTTGATCTTGCCGAAGTATTCCTTCTGGTTCGTCGTGCCGTCGTCGAACTCGATGGCGCGGAAACCGTTGAGGGCATTCTGGTCGAGAAGACCGCCGCGGCCGCCGCTCAAGTCGAACAGGACGTTCTGTTCGTCGAGGACGACGTTGATGGACTTGACCGAGACGTTGCCGTCGCTGTCACGAACGAACGAACCGATGAGCTGCTTGGTGATCTCGGTGCCGGCCTGAATGATGCCGGTGGTGGCGTTCTGAGTGCCGCCGATTTCGGCCTGCAGCCAGTTTTCACCGGAGAACGAAGCGGAGGAAGCGATGCTCTTCAGCTGGCTCTGCAGCTGGGTGATTTCTTCCTGGACCTTGGACTTGTCGACGCCCGGTTCGGAAGCGGCAACCAGCTTGTTCTTGATTTCGGTGACGACGTCGATCGCCGATTCCATGGCGGCATAGGCAGTGTCGACCTTGGCAGCGCCGAGGCCGAGAGCGTCCTGAACCGTCGAGAGCGAACCCTTGTCGGAACGCATGGTGGTCGCGATCGACCAATAGGCAGCGTTGTCGGAAGCAGAGCCGACGCGCAGACCGGAAGAAACGCGGCTCTGCGTGGATTCCATGTCGTTGCTGATGCCGCGCAGCGTCTGGAGCGCGGCCATCGCCGACACGTTAGTGAGAATGCTAGCCATAGTTGATTGTCCCTTTGAACGAAATACATGGAGGGGGACATACCGGACTGTATATTTTACCGGCACTTCGGTCCGGCATCATGCCAACTCGGTCTCTTCAATCTGAAGGAACACCAAACCCGTCGTGTGAGCCAAATCTCGCAGCAAATCCTTGCTAAGTTCTTTAAACAACACGACGACCTGAAAACCGTTCGGCCAGTATCCTTAACGAAGGGTGTACGAAGCGCCCGGCCTCCGGGAGGTCGGCTTCATGCAAGCTTGGCTTGCCACGATGCGCGGTGAAGCCGATTTGCCGGGACGCCGGCACAACTTTACTGGAGCGGGAAGCCTTGAAACCCCTGAAGATACAACGGCAATACGTCGCAGCACAAAATCACTTCGACAAAAAAGAATATCACGATGTATTGGGCATCCTGAACAAGCTGCTGGATGTTCACAAGGATCCGAGGCACTACGCACTCCTGGGCGCAACTCTGTTGAAGCTCAAGATGAAGACCGAGGCCGCCCAGGCGTTCCAAATTGCCGGCGAGATGGAATCTCCGCATAAGCTCAAGTACACGCGCGAAGCCATGCGCCTTCATTTCTCCAATAACGACGACATCAACGTCCTGCGCCTCGGTGCGCGCATTCTCAAAGAGGCGATTGCCGATCCGGACATGGCCGTCCTGATGTCCGGCGCTCTGATGCGCCAGGAACTGGAAGGCGCCGAAGCCTTCCGCAACACGCTCGCGCGAAGCGACGAGCCGACACACCGCCAACTCGCAGCCCGCTCGATCCGGCTCCAGGATCGGAGCGACGAAGAGAACAAGTGCATCCTGGAGATCTTCGAGAAAGATCCCGAGGATCGGATCGTGCGCAATTTCTATCTCTCAGCCATGAGAGACGCCCTCGATTACGATATCATCCGCAAATACGAGCCGATCCAATTCGAGGAAATCGCCAAAGGCGAATTCGAAGCGATCGCCGACGAGGTGTCGCTCTTCAATCTGCGCTGGTGCGACGATGAAAAAACGAACGCCATCGCGGGCTCCAGAATGGGCGAGAGAAAGCCCAAAAACGCCGCCTCGAAAAGGCACAACATGCCGCACCGCTGGGGCAGCAAGCTGCGCATAGGCTATCTTTCGGCCGACCTTTGGACGGAACACGCCGTCATGAAGGCGCTTCGCGGCATATTGGAATCGCACGACAAGAGCCGTTTCGACGTCACGCTCTTCTGCAACGCTCCCGCCGAACGGCTGCGCAACGACAACAACGCCATCCGCGAGGAATGGGGTAGGGTTGTCCGGATCCGGGGCATGACGGATGACGAGGCCGCCGAGGCGATCAAGGCTGAGAACATCGACATCCTCGTCGACCTGCAGGGGCATACCGCAGAAAACCGGGTATTCGTGATGAACCGCCAGACCGCACCGGTGCATGCGACCTGGCTCGGCTATCCGGGTACTGTGGTCAACGTCGACATCGACTACCTCATCGCGGACAAAACGGTAGTGCCGGAAAGCTCCTTCCAGCACTACTACGAGAAGGTCTGCTGGATGCCCGAGACGTTCTTCCCGAACGAAGCGGTTCACCGCCCGATGCCGCAGCCGATCGATCGGGCGCTCTGCGACATGCCCCAGGACGCCTTCATCTTCTCGTGCTTCCATAGTCACTGGAAGTTCACGCCCGCAACCATCGACCTCTGGGTCCGCGTTCTCAAGGAAACGCCGGAGAGTTATCTGTTCCTGATCTGCCGCGAACGGTTCGGTGCTCGAAAGAACCTGATCAAGGCCTTTGCGGAAGCGGGAATCCCCGAGAACCGCCTGATGTTCGGCGATCGCGTCAACAATTACGCGGCCTATATCAACCGTATCGGCCTGACGGATCTCGGCCTCGATACCTATCCGTATAACGGCCATACGACGACCTCCGAAAAGCTCTGGGCCGGGCTGCCGATGCTGACCCACAAGGGTAAGAACTTCGCATCGCGCGTCAGCGAAAGCCTGCTGAATGCACTCGGCCTGCCGGAAATGGTCGCCGATGATCGGGATGACTTCGTTCGCCGGGCGGTCCATTATTACAACAACCGCGAGGAGCTCGCCGAGGTGCGCAAGCGGCTGGAGGCAAACCGCTTCACGCATCCGCTTTTCGACGCCGAACGATATTGCCGGCATCTCGAGACCGCCTACACGATGATGGCCGAGAAGGCCAAGGCCAAGATCAAGCCCGATCACTTCAGCGTCCCGGCCCTCCCCCCGCGGGAAGGCCCGTTCAGCTTCCGCAAAAGCTGATATCCGAACCAAAAAGAAACGGCGGGAAATTTCCCGCCGTTTCCATTTCAGCAGGTCTGCGTTTAGTTGAAAGAACGAACCAGACTGCCGACCAGCAGGTTCCAGCCGTCGATCAGGACAAAGAAAAGGATCTTGAAGGGCAGCGAGATCGATGTCGGCGGCAGCATCATCATACCCATTGCCATGGTGATTGCAGCGACGATCATGTCGATGACCAGGAACGGCAGGATGATCAGGAAGCCGATTTCGAAACCGCGCCGTATTTCCGAGAGCATGAAAGCGGGGATCAGGACGCGGTAATCGACGGCCTGCGGCGTGCCGACGGACTGGTTTCGCTCCCGGGCAATTTCGACAAAGAGTTCCAGGTCCTTGTCGCGCGTATTGGCTGACATGAACACTCTGAACGGCTCCGCGATCCGCTGAACCGCCTCCGCCTCGGTGACCCGGTTCTGAAGAAGCGGCTGGACACCCTCGTTCCACGCCCTGTCGAAGGTGGGCGACATGACATAAAACGTCATGAACAGCGCCATCGAGACCAATATCATGTTCGACGGCGCGGTCGACAGGCCCATGCCCGAGCGCAGGATCGAGAAGGCGATCACGATCCGCGGAAAGCTCGTGACCATGATCAGGATGCCGGGGGCGACGGACAGAACCGTCAACAGCCCGAAAGTCCGGATGATCCACGCGGCTGCGGAACCATCGACCGGCAGATTGAGAAGATCCGCCGGCGATTGCTGGGCGAGCGCGAGCCCGGGTGCCGCCATCAGAGCGACGAACAGGTAGATCAGCCGAATCATGCGATCACGAAGGTCCTTTGCGTCATCTTCGATAGTCACCCGGACCAATGCAGGTCAACACCTGCGGGCCGCGTGCGGGGACTCGTACACAGAAAGGAGACCGCCCTGGCCGAACCACGATGCTTGGGCTGCCTACGCGACCATCATTCAGCTTGGCGCAAGTCTGGTCGCATAGCCTCAATCCAGGAATAGCTAATGGACGTACAGAGCCTGGAAAAGTCCCATGCTGGCTCTGACGTCGATCGGAAGCGCCTCGGAAACCTGCCGCTGAGCGTCCCTTGCTTGCGGCGAACCCGCTGCGCTTTCGAACAAATCAGGTCGAGGAAATTCGGTGTCTTCCATCAAACTCAGCATATGCATCCCCACCTACAACCGTGAGAAACACCTGCACGATTGCCTGGAACGGTGCCATCGCGATTTCCGCTTCGATTTCCCCTATGAAATCGTCATTTCCGACAACGCCTCGACGGACAATACCGGCGCGGTAGCCAAGGAATTCATCGAGCGGGGGATGCCGATCCGCTACGTCAGGGGCGCGGAGAATGTGGGGATGATCCCCAACATGAGCAGCTCCCTGCGGCTGGGACGCGGCGAATACCTCCTCTACCTCGCCGACGACGATCGCCTGATCCCGCAGGAAGTCGCCAATATCGTTGCTTACCTCGACGAAAATCCGAATATCACCGTCTGCCATGCGCCGTGGGCGATGTATGACGGCATCAACGAAGTCGAAGGCGGACTGTTCTACACGGTCAACGAAGACAAGGTTTTTCCGCAGAAAAGCTTCGCCGAAGTTTTCAACTATATGTTCCGGGGCCACATCTTCCCTGAAATCGGCATCTACCGCGCCAGCGCTTTCCGGTCCTCATGGGTTCCCAGGGATATCTGCTTCTACCCCTTCCCCATGCTTGCCCACTTCCTGGACCAGGGCGACATCGCCTTCCGGAGAACGCCCTTCTATCGCCAGGTCATCGCATCCAACGTCGAACGCGATCGTGTTCAGGGGGGCGCTCAGATCGCGGCAACAGGATGGGACCAGTATCGCGGTGGCCTGGAATACTTCCTCTACTTCGCATCGAAACGCGGTAAGGTCGGCACCTCGCCCGACGAACGCGCGACCCAGGAGCATCTCTGCAGAAACTTCACGCTGCAGCGGATGGCCGTCTCGATGCGACTGCTCGTCGGCATGCGCGAATACGTGAAGGCGTACGAGGTCTATACGAGAATGGTCTTCGGAGGCTTCGACGAGCATCCGGAAGTCATGTCCTTCAAGGAAGGCGGATTGCTCGCAACGGCACTGCAGACCCTTTCCTGGCAGTTGGGGGTGACCGCGGGCATCGAGAACCTCGTCATCTCCGGATATCCGGACATCGTAACTCTCAAGGAACGGCTCCAAAGGGTGAGGCTCCCTTCGCGACTGGAGATCATCGACGAGCCGGCGGAACCTACGCCCGCGCAACTCGAGAACACGGCGATCCTGGTGCATCTGCCGGAAGAGCGGGCCCGTTTCGTTGAGATGGGTTATCTGCCCAACCTCGTGTTCGCCCAGGACGATCTGATCAGGACCATTTTGCTTTAGCGCACGAAGGCGTTTAGCCCGATCGCCGGAGAAGCCCCATTCGCATGGTTTGCTGACGGTCGTCGTTCAACGGATAGGCCGTCAGTTACGGAGAGACGGAATTGAAAGCTGTAATTCTCGCCGGTGGGTTGGGAACCCGCATCTCTGAGGAGACGCATCTCAAGCCCAAGCCGATGATCGAAATCGGCGGACGGCCGATCCTCTGGCACATCATGAAGCTCTACTCCGC
>NZ_PVBI01000018.1:0-63617 GCF_002968675.1 Neorhizobium sp. T25_13 | reverse complement strand
CTCCCAGCCCATGCCTACAATCCCCCGCTTCCGTCGCCGGAGTGTTTCGCGAGACGTTCGCGGGCAGGCGGAGGCCGGCGCTTTCATCGGAACCGTAACGTGCGGGGACGGTGGAAGAGGTGAAAGCCATGGGAGATGAAAGTCTCCCTATCAAGCCTCCCCCTGGCCGCCAGGCCGGGTTCGGTTGAGCCGTGCAAGTGGCAGGATTTCCCGAAAGGAGATCGCGAATAAAGCCACGCAGCGAGGCGAGATGATCACCCGTAGAGGCCGGAAGCCTCGAAAAGACGCCGTAGGCCACGCGAATGCGGAGCCACCATTCAAAAAGTCAATCGAGGTTCCGCATTCGTGTGGGCTCTCCGATCTTTGAAAACCACGGCAGGCGACTGCGCGGGGCTCCGGAGTGTTGGCCGAAGCCAAGCGGACGCCTTCCTCGCGGAAGCTCCAACATTTCTATTCCACGAAAACCCGAACGCTCGCGGCACGGCCGGCGGCGTCGATCACCGTCAGCGTCGAATAACCGGCACCATCCGGTTTCCATTCGCTGGTCCGGCGGCGGGACAGCTCGCTGAGCGGCTTGCCGTTGGCGAGCCAGCGGAACGGCGCGCGGCCGCCCTGCAGCTTCAGGACCAGCGGCGAGATATCGCCCGATAACGCCCCGAGATCGACCCGTGCGCCTTCCGGCGGATAAACGATCTGTGGTGCCGGCTCCCGCGTCGAGGCGGAAAAAAGCCCGTTCGCGGTCATCGAGAACCGCCTCTGGCTGATCGGCAGTTCGGCCTGCGCAATGCGGACGGCACCCGAAGGCGCGGATGGCAGCGGCGTGATCGGTACGCCGGATTTGGAAAACGCCTCGAACAGGATCGGCGCCGCGGTCTGATAACCGGCAATGCCCGGCACCGCGCCATTGTCCGGCCGCCCGACCCAGACGCCCAGCACATGACGTCCGTCGAACCCGACCGACCAGGCGTCGCGATAACCGTAGCTCGTGCCGGTCTTGTAGGCGATGCCGAGCCTTCGGCTGCCCTGCGGTGGCAGAACGTCGGACAGAATGTCCGCAACGTTCCACACCGCCTGCGGATCGAGAAGCGGCTCGCCGTCGATCATGCCCGGCTGGTCCTCAATGCCATTGCCGATCCGCATCGGATTGCCGCGATTGGCGAGCGCGGCATAGGCCTGCACCAGATCCTTGAGCGTGATGCCGACGCCGCCGAGGCCGATCGCCAGGCCCGGCGCCTCATTGGCCGGCAGAACCGGCCGTACGTCGGCGCGACGAAAGCGGATCATTAGCCGCGACGGGCCGACGGCATCCAGCAGCCGCACCGCAGGCACGTTGAGCGACAGCTGCAGCGCCTGGCGGACGCTGACATCGCCCTGATAGGTCATGTCGAAATTCTTGGGCCGGTAACCGAAGAAATCCGCCGGCCGGTCCTCGATGATCGTTTCCTGGGACACCAGCCCCTGCTCGAAGGCGAGGCCGTAGATGAACGGCTTCAGCGTCGAGCCCGGCGAGCGGTTGACCCGCGTCATGTCCACCCAGCCGGAGCGGCTCGCATCGAAATAATCGGCCGAACCGACCTCGCCGACGATCGCGCCGGTGGTGATATCCGCCATCACCATGGCGACAGAGACCTTCGGGCTGAGCTTGACCGAAGCCTCCCTCGCCACCTGTTCCAGCCCCTGCTGGATGCTGCGCTTCAGCGTCGTCTTGTGCTGCTCGGTCTTCGGTTGCTTGCGGATCGCCGCTTCGGCGAGATGCGCCGCATAAGCCGGCAATTGCAGCCGGCGTGCCGGGATGCCATCGCGTGCCGCCCGCTCCGACTCGCCGTCGCCGGTCACCGCGGCAACGGCCGAACGCATCAGCACCCGCTCGCGAGCCGCCTGGGCAACCTTGAAATGCCGGTCCGGCCGCCGGCCCTCCGGGGATTGCGGCAGGGCGACCAGAAGTGCTGCTTCCGCCACCGTCAGCCGCCGCGGCTCCTTGCCGAAATAGGCAAGGCTCGCAGCCCGCACGCCCTCGAGATTGCCGCCATAGGGCGCATGGGTGAGGTAGAGTTCGAGGATTTCCTTCTTGGACAGTCGCCGCTCGATCTGGACCGCGCGCACGACCTGGCGGAGCTTGGCTGCAACGGACCGGCTCTCGCGCGGTTCGATCAGCCGAGCCACCTGCATCGACAGCGTCGAAGCGCCCGAAACGACGCGACCGTTGGTGACAAGCTGCAGCATCGCTCGGCCGAGCGCCCACGGATCGACCCCGGCATGCTCGTAGAAACGCTGGTCCTCATAGGCGACCAGCATTTTCAGGAATCGCGGATCGACGTTTTCGGTATTCGTGCGAAGCCGCCAACGCCCCTCGGGCGTCGCGAAGGCCCGCAGCAGTTCGCCATCCGCATCCAGCACTTCGGCGGAAACCACCCGCGCCCTTTCGAGCGGCGGCGGATAGGCCCTGTCGGCCGCATCGAGGCCGACCACCAGCCCCGCCGCTACGCCGAGGCCGATACCCAGACCGATCGAAAGTTTCCACCTGAGCTTCATCGGAACGAGCTGCCGCTTACTGGGCGGCAAGCACCTCCATCTTGCCCATTGCGGTACGGGCCGAGAACTGCGGACGATACATGTCCTCAACCTGCGCAGCCGGGTGATCGTAAACGCCGGGGGTTACGGCGCGGACCACATAGGCGAGCGTGATCTCGCGGTTGTCGCCGGAACTCCGGTCGAAGGCCGCAACGAAACGGTCGTTGCGGAATTCGGTATGGGCCGCCTGCACTTCCTCGATCCAGTCGAAATTGGCGAGGCTGGCGCTGTTGACGATGCTCGGATTGTCGATCTCGAACCCGGCCGGCAGAAGGTCGGTGACGACAATGCGCGACGGCCAGCTGTTGCTCTCGGTGATGGTGATCACCGCCACATAACGCTGGTTCTGCTGCGCTTCGCTGACATTCGTCTCCTCCCCGTCCATCGAGTAATAGGTGCGGGTAATCTGGAACCCGTCGCCGCCGGCCGGCAGCGGCTGAGCCGGCGCCGCGACCGTGGTGATCGAGGCAGACAGCGGATCGGCGGTGTTGTTCTTGACGGTCAGCGGATGGCCGATCAGCGCATCACCGGTCATCTGCGACATCAGCGTGCCGCGATGGTCGGCACCGTTGACCTGCAGGCGCAGGCCGTCGTCACCGTTCTGCAGCGCGCGAGCGGCGAGCAGCATCCAGGTCTGTTCCTGAGTGCTGGTATATTTCTTCTGCCCCCATTCCTTGGCGACGATGGTGGCCAGCGCCGGAACGATCGGCGGTACCGGCCGGCTTTCGGCGGCAAGCGCCAGAACAGCGGCACCGTCACGCAAGGACGAGCCGTAGTCCGAGCGCGACAGGCTGACCCTTTGGATCTGGGCGGCTTCCGACATCTGCAGCGAGGCCGCAAAGATGTTCTTTGACCGCTGCGCATCGCCGTAAAGCGCCAGCGCCGCGGCGATATGAGCCTTGGCGAGCGGCGTCGGGAAGTCGTTCAGCATCGTGTCGGCGTAATAACGCAGGTCGCTGATCGCGGCCTTGCGGTTGCGGGCGAGCACATAGAGCGCATAGGCGATCTCGTTGCCCTGATCCTTGACGTTGTTGGTGAAGCCGAGCGAGTTCTGTAGGCTGTCGAGAGCCTGGACGAGCGCCTGTTCGGGCACGTCGTAGCCCTGCTCGCGGGCCCGGCTGAGGAAGTCGCTCACGTAGGAATCGAGCCACAGATCGCCGCCGCCCGGACCCCAGAGGCCGAAACTTCCGGCCGAGGACTGGTAGGAGAGCACGCGATAAATCGCATCCTGGACCCGCTTCTTGACTTCCGTATCGTCGGCAAGGCCGTTCTGCACCGCCATCTGGCTGAGATAGAGAAGCGGCAGGGCCCGGCTGGTCGTCTGTTCCGCGCAGCCATAGGGATAGCGGCTGAGGCTCATCAGCAGCGCCGGAATGTCGAAGGCGGTCGAGCGGCTGACGTTCACGCTGACCGAGGCACCCGGCAGGATGCTGTCGGCAAGCAGGTTGGAATCGACGGTCACGCTGGCGCCAGGCTTCAGCTGGACAAGCCGCTGCTGGGTGATCGGCATGGCGGCCGGCCGCACCGGAATATCGAGCACCTGGTCCAGCGACATGCCCGACGCATTCGAAAGGCGGACCAGGATCGACCCGTCGCCTGGCTCGACACCGCGCAGCGCCAGCGTGACATCCGACTTGCCGCCGGCGGCCAGCGTTATCTTTCCGGTCCCCTTCTGATCGACGGCAACCGGCTTGTTGGTGGTGATGGCGAGCTGGTAGTCGCCCGCCGGCGCATCGGTATTGGCGATATCGAGCCTGAGATTGGTCTGGTCGCCAGGCGCCAGGAAGCGCGGCAGGCTGGCGGTGATCACGACCGGATCACGGATCACCACGTCCTTGACGCCATGCCCGACGCCGGTCTTCGACCAGGCGACCGCCATGACACGCGCCGTGCCGTTGAACTGCGGAATGTCGAAGGAGACATTCGCCTTGCCCTGCGCGTCGAGCTTCACCGGCCCCTTGAAAAAGGCGATCAGCTTTTCCTTCGGCGGGCTGCTCTGCAGCGCCGTGCTGCCGCCGTCGCCGCCGGTGCGCAGCCGCCCGGTGGCGCCGAGCGAGCCGTCGATCAGGCGGCCGTAGAGGTCGCGGATTTCGAGGCCGAGGCGGCGCTGGCCGAAATACCAGTCGTCCGGTGCCGGAGGCTGGTATCGCGTCAGATTGAGGATGCCCACATCCACCGCAGCAACGGTGACATAGGCGTCCTCATTGGCGCCGGCACCGGCAACCTGCAGCGAGATATTCAGCGGCTGGCGCGGCAGCGTTTTTTCCGGAGCGGTGATCTGCACCTGCAGATCGCGGTTTTCCGGATCGACCTTCAGCCAGGTGACGCCGATGGCGCGCATCGGCATGCGGCTTTCCTGCGCCTGGCCCGGACGATAAAGCGTCGCCGTGACATAGGAACCGGCGCCCCAGGCGGCGGTGACTGGAATGTCGACTTCGCCGCCATTCGCGCCGATGCTCGCGGTCTTGACCGCAATCAGGCTCTCGGAACCGGAGGTGATCATCAGCTCGCCGGCGTAACGCGACGACACCTTGAGCTTGGCCGTCTCGCCGACCTTGTAGCTCTGCTTGTCCAGCGCGATTTCCAGCGCATCCGGAGTTTCGGTCGAGGTCGCGGCCACGAACCAGCCGGCATCAAACTCGACGCTCGATGTCGGCCCGCCGATATCGGCGGTTTCGACCTCGAGCCGGTAGCGGCCCCAGTTGACCGGCACGGAAACCTTGCCGCCGTCTGCCGTGACATTCACGGTGCCGTTGGCAACCTGGCTGGTCCGGGTCACCGGCTCATACCGCCAGGACGAGCCGTCGCGATACCATTGATAATCGCGGTCGATCTTGATCAGCTTCCAGGGCAGGTTCTGCACCGCCTGTTTCTTGCCGGCCGCGTCCACCATGATCACGGTGAAGTTGCCGACCGAATTTTCGCCGAGATCGCCGGAGAATTCCGGCTTGATGCCGATCCGCGCACCTTCCGCCTTGACCGGCAGTGTGATCGAACGCTCGATCGCCCGGCCACCCGCCTCCTGCATGCGCACCACGATATCGGCATTCACAAGCTGCGTCGTCGAGGGTGCCTCGGCAACGGTCGCGTCGAAGGTCGCCTTGCCGTCGTCGTCGAGCGGTTCGAGCTCCTCGAGCGGAATGCGCACCGCTTCGCTCGCCTCTTCGTCGACGAGGCCGAACTGGTAACCCGGGAAGGCGGGATTTTCGCGCGTCGTCTTCAGCGCGATCTCGCCTTCGAGATTGAGGCCTGCCGCCGGCGCTCCATAAAGATAGCGGCCGTCGATATTGACCGGCACCGGCTGCCCGACCGCGATTTCCTTGGCGTCGCTGGTCATGTCGAACTCAATGCGGTCCGGCACGAAATCATCGACGAGGAAGGTCTTTTCGCCGATCGCCGAGCCCTTGGGATCGGTGAAGATCTGCATCGTCCAGGTGCCGCGCATCGAGGTCGCCAGCAGCGGCAGGTCGAGCGCATAACCGCCGAGCGAGCCGTTGTTGACCACGCGCCGATCCTCGACGCCATCGGGGCGCAGGAAGACGAAGGTGAGCGGCAGGTTTTCGATCGCCGTCGCATCGATATTGCGGGCAAGCGCCGAGGCATGCACGGTTTCGCCGGGGCGGTAGATGCCGCGTTCGGTCCATGGCAGGATGTCGATCGCGCCGGGTGCGGGGCGACCCGTCACGCCACGGTCGGACAGATCGAACCCGGCACGGGCCATGTCGAGGAAGACATAGTCCTGGCCGTTGTTCTGGGCCGCCAGCACCGCCGGCACCATCGCCGCCGTGCCGCGCATCAGGCCGGCGGTGAACACCGCGCGGCCGTCCGCATCGGTCTTCGCCGTGCCGAGGATTTCGTTGTTCTTGGCGAGAAGCTGCAGATCGACGCCGGCCATCGGCTTGGCGCTGCCGAGCGAGCGGGCGAAGACGTTGAGGCCATCCGTGCCGGCATAGGTGGTGAGCCCGATATCGGACACCACGAACCATTGCGTCGCCTTGGTATCGTATTCCTGGCTCGTCGCATTGGCGGCTGCCGCCGTCAGCATGTAGACGCCGGGCTTGCGGGTCGGCAGGGCTTCATCGACCGGGAAGCTGGTCACCACGTCCTTGTTGAGGTCCTGGGCGATGTCGATCGTGCCCTGCCAGACCAGTTCGCCGCTCTGCTCCTCGATCTGGGTGGCGTTATAGCCGTCCATCTGGGTCAGGAATTGCGAATTGGCGAGCAGTGCCGCGATGCTGCGGTCGCCGACCCGGTAGAGTTTCAGATTGGCCTTTTCGGTATTGACCGAGACGATCGGAATGCCGCGGCGTGCGGTCGAGGGCAGCACGAAACTGTCGCCGGTGAACCGCACGGTCGCCGAGCGGTCCTTGACGTAGACGTCGATATCGACCTGGGCAACAAGCGGCTCGTCGACGGAAGACGGCAGCCCCCGGCGCAGCGACAACTTGTAGCGCTGGCCATGGGTGAGGCCTTCGACGCAGATCTGGTTGCCCTTGGCTTCCATCGCCTTCGGCGCCTGGCCGTTGAGCACGACAAAGGGCGCGTAGTCGACGCCGATCTTCACCAGCGGTTCGGAGAACTGCACGCAGACGCGCGGGTTGGCGCTATCGGCATCGACCGTGTTGCCGGTCATGCGGAAACCCTTGCGTTCGCGCAGGTCGTTATAGGCGGCCTGCACGGTGCGGGCGTTCACCAGCGCAAGACTTGCCTTGTAAGCATTGAGCGCCGCGCGATAATTCTGCTGCTTGGCAAGCGCTGCGGCCAGAACCGCCAGCGCATCCGCCCGGGTCTGCGTCGTGCGCGAAAGCTGGTAGCCGTTGACGGCGGCAAGCGTGCCTTCGCCATCGGCGCTGCTGTTGTTCTTGGCGGTGCCGGCGGCGCGCGCAAGCTCGATCCACAGCGCGCCGTCATCGGGAATGATCGAGAGCGCGCCTTTGAAATTGTAGATCGCCGTATCGACATTGCCGGCGAGCAGCTGGCCCTGGGCGATCGTCTTGAGGCTTTCGACGCCGTAACCCTGCTGGTTGTCGCCGAGCGTCAGGCCATCCTTCTGATCACGCGCCTGCTGGAGAACCTCTTCCGAGAGGAAGGACAGTTTCGCCGGGGCGCCGATATCCGGTTCGATTGCCGTTACGACGATCTTGCCGGCTGTTGCGCCCTGGAACAGGTTGAGCTGGCTGTAATCCGACTTGAGGAAGCACCACTTGGCCTTCTCGTTATAGGTGAAAGCCCTGCAGGCATTGTCGCCGATGCAGGCCGCCTCGCATTGGGGCTGGCTGACATTCTTCACGGTTCTGAGATCGAAGCCGAGATAATCGCTGTTCGGAGTGCTTTCGATCCGCCGATCTGCCGCCGTCAGCGGCGAGGCGAAAGCGAATGCGGAAACGATGAGAGCGAGAAAGCCGAATAACGCGCGCCTAGACATGGAAGTCCCCCCGTGGCTGCCGTCGGAAGCTGGCAGTTTTCTAATCTATCCCGTGACTTGTCAACGAGCGTCGATGCGTCGGCCCGCCTATTTTCATGAAGAGATTGTCATATGACGAACGTCGTGCCGGAACGGATCAGGCCATCAGCCCGGCAGCCGTAAATCCGCCGTCGACGGCGAGGATCTGGCCGGTCACATAGGAGGACTGGCGTTCGTCGACGAGAAAGGCAATCGCCGTGGCGATCTCCTCCGGCCGGCCGTAGCGGCGCATCGGCACGGTGCGTTTCCACTCCTCGCGCGTCGCGGCGGTGTGGTTTTCCTTGACCATCGGCGTCTCGATCGGACCCGGCGCAATGGCATTGACGCGGATCAGGTCGTCGGCGAGTTCGACCGCCATGATCTTGGTGAGCGTCACCAGCGCCCCCTTTGAAGCGCCATAGGCGGAACGCCCGAGATTGCCCTTGATGCCGGAGACCGAGGCGATGTGGACGATCGACCCGCCGCCGTTTTCCCGCATGATCGGCGCCAGCGCCTGCGACAGCGCAAACGCGCCGACGACATTGACCTCGTAAATGCGCCGCAACTGGTCGGTCGTGGTATCGGCGAAACGGACGTTCGAACCGATGCCCGCGCTGTTGACCAGTGCCTGCAGCGGGCTTTGAAGAGCCTGGCAGCGTTCCGCGAGACCCGCGATCGCCTTTTCGTCGGTGATATCGAGGAGGACGGTGGTGAGGAGACCAGACCGATTTCCGAGCCGTTCCGTCAGCCGTTCGAGTGCCGCGACGTCGCGGTCTGCAGCGAGCACATGCCAGCCGGCTTCGATGAGAAGCTCCGTCGTCGAAAGGCCGATACCCGATCCCGCACCCGTGACGACGACGCTGCGCATGTTCAGCTCTCCCGATTTTCGATGATGACCAGTTCGAAGGTGACGCCGACGGGATTGTCGCCCCGCGCCAGCCGGCCGTGATAGATCACGCCATCCGTGTCGACGACCGCGGCGTCGATGGAGGCCCGAAGCCCAGCCGGCGTCATTTCGAGCACGCCGTTCTCGATGGCGATCTCGGTCGCGAGGCAGACCACCCGGCGCCCATCCTCGAACACGGGCTCGTTGATGCTGCCTATGCCGTAGATGCGGGCGCTCTCGATGCCATGCTCCCGGCAGACGTCTTCGATCTCCATCCCGACATCCTCGTTCGGACGCACCCGCAGCAAGATGCCGTTGCCCTCGCCGCTTTCGCCCCTGGCGGAAAACAGGGTGAAATTCGTTTCCGGATCGGGAATCGACGAGAAGGTCGCGGTGGCGCTGCCATAACCTTTGACCGCGATCGGACGGCTGACAATGCTGTCGAAGGGCAGCACATGCCCCATGCGCAAAGCCCCTTCGCCGGTGTCCCAGATGCCGTGGCAATGCAGGAACGGCGCCCCGTCCCGCTCGCCGACCATGGCGGTCGCCGCCAAAAACCTGCCGCCCGCCTCCGGCGCGAAGGTCGCGCTATACCAGGCAGCATGGTCCTCGTCCGGCGAGAAGGCCGGCAGGACATAACGGAACGGATCGCAGGCCCCACCTTCGATATTGAGGAAGCCGCCCTTGCAGCCCGCCTCCGCGAAGATGCGCGCCACCTCGGCCATGAAGACTTCGCCGGGCCGCAGCACACCCTCGACCGGCTTCAGGACGGTCCGTACCGCCTCCCGCCTGATCGGCGCGATGGGGCCCGGATGCCTGAGCTGGCGCAGTCCCGGCAGGTCATTAGCCGGCTTACTGTCAAACTCGCCACGCGCGTGCAGCTCTTCGCGGATCATCTTCTTGGTGATCTTACCATAGGCGGATTTCGGCAGCGCATCCCAGAAGATGAAGCGCTTCGGCATCTTGTACCGGGACATCCTGCCGTCGATGAAGGCGAACAGGTCCTTCTCGGTCACCGCCGAACCCGGCTTGGCGACGCAGACGGCGATACCGACTTCGCCCCAGAGCGGATCGGGCACGCCGAGCACGGCCACCTCGCTGATTGCCGGGTGGGTGAGGAGTTTCTCCTCGATCTCGCGCGGATAGACGTTCGAGCCGCCGGAAATGTACATGTCCGAGGCACGGCCGGTGATGTAGAGGAAACCCTCCGCGTCCATATGGCCGAGATCGCCGGTGCGGAACCAGCCGTTGCGGAACGCCTTCTCGTTGGCCTCCGGATTGTCGTAATAGCCCGCGAAGACCGCCGGACCGATACAGCAGATCTCGCCGGTCTCGTAAGGCCCGACCTCGTCGCCCGCATCGTTCTGGATCGACACCTGCATGCCGGTGCGTTCCATGCCGCAGGTCCCGATCCTGGCGGCTTCGCCGTCCTCGACCGAATGTAGCGCCGGCGGCAGGACGGTGATCGCCCCCGTCACCTCGCCGAGCCCGAAATATTGCACGATCACCGGCCCAAGGCTTTTCAGCGCCCGCTTCTGGTCCTCGCGATACATCGGCGCGCCGGCATAGATGACGTAGCGCAGCGAGGAATGGTCGTATTTCTCGGCAGCCGGATGCTCGACCAGCAGCTTCAGGATGGTCGGCACGGTGAACATCGTCGACACGCGCCACTTTTCGATCAGCGCCCAGGCTGCGTCGATATCGAATTTTTCGGTTGGCAGCAGGATGGTCTTCACCCCATGCGCCACCTGGGTGAGCTGATGCACGCCCGCGCCATGCGACAAGGGAGCAACGACCAGCGCGGCATCAGCGGAGGTGACGCCGGGCATCAGGTCGCAGAGATGGTTGTTGATCACGAAGGCCATCTGGCCATGGGTCAGCACCGCCGCCTTCGGCCGTCCGGTCGTGCCCGACGTGAAGAAGAACCAGCAGGGATCATCCCGTTCGACTCCCGCTTCGGCTGGTTTTCTGCCACCGAACTCCTCAACGAGAGCGTCATAGGAGGGCCCGAAATCCGCTTCCCCTATGGCAAGGACGAAACCGATCTCCGGATTGCTTTCGCACACCACCCGAGCGTGATCCGGAAATGAGGCGTTGCAGATCAGGCCGGTCGCGCCGCTCGCCTTGGCGAGATAGGCGACCTCTTCCGGCGTCTGCCGAAAATTGGTCGGCACCCAGACGGCGCCGATCCGGAAACAGGCGAACATGCTCTCGAACATCTGGTTGCAGTTCTGCGACTGGACCAGGATGCGGTCGCCCTTGGCCACCCCGAAACGCTGCTGCAGCGCCGCCGCCATCGCGTCGATGCGCGCCTCGAACTCCTCCCAGGTCCAGGTCTTTTCGGCCCAGACCAGGGCGACGCCCTGCGGCTCTCGGCGCATCGCCTGCGTCACGAAGCGGGCGAGGTTCATCACCCGCGTCGAGCGGGGGCTGAGCCCACCCTTCGGTTCGGCGCGATCGCCGGCGGCAACCCCGGCAGTTGCCGAACTGACCGCGTTCATTTCGTCCGCTCCAGGATCGACACGTAGTTGGCGACTGCGGCGCCGCCCATGTTGAAGACACCGGCCATCGTCGCCTTCGGCAGCTGCATCTCGCCTGCCTCGCCGCAGAGCTGCATCGCCGCCATGACATGCATCGAAACGCCGGTCGCACCGATCGGATGGCCTTTGGATTTCAGGCCCCCGGACGGATTGACCGGCAGACGACCATCCTTGCGGGTAATGCCCTCACGGATGACGCGATACCCCTGGCCGGGTTCGGCAAGCCCCATCGCCTCGTATTCGATGAGCTCGGCAATAGTGAAGCAGTCATGCGTCTCGACGAAATTCAGGTCGTCCAGCGACACGCCCGCCTCGGCCAGTGATTTCTGCCAGGCCATGCGCGCGCCGTCGAAGGCGATCGGGTCGCGCCGCGACATTGCGAGGATGTCGTTGACATGGTTATGCGCCTTGAAGGCGACGGCGCGCTTCATGCCGGCCGCGACTTCTGGCGCCGCGATCACCAGGGCGGCCGCACCGTCGGACACCAGCGAGCAGTCGGTGCGGCGTAGAGGCGCTGCGACATAGGGGTTCTTGTCGGACACCGTGTTGCAGAAATCGAAGCCGAAATCCTTCTGCATATGCGCATAGGGGTTCTTCATGCCGTTCGCGTGGTTTTTGGCGGCGATCATCGCCAGTTCTTCCGATCGGTCGCCATAACGCTGGAAATAATGGCTGGCGATGCGGCCGAAGAGGCCGGCAAAGCCGCCTTCGACATCCGCTTCCTCCTCGCGGTAGGAGGCGGACAGCAGGATGTCGCCCGTCTCCTTCGTGGGCAGAGCGGTCATCTTCTCGGCGCCGACGACCAGCGCGATCTTGCCGCGGCCGGCAGCGATGAAGTCCAGCGCTGTATAGAGCGCCGCCGAACCGGTGGCGCAGGCATTCTCCATCCGCACCGCCGGCACATGGTCGAACCCGTCGGCCGCCATCGCCACCAGGGCGCCTTGAAAATCCTGCTTGGAAAAGCCGTTGTTGAACACGCCGACGAAAATGCCGTCGACATCCTTGGCCGTGATGCCGGCATGTTCGAGGGCCGGATTGATCACCTCGGCCATCAATTCCCGCGTCGAACCCGCTTCGGACTTGCCGAACTTCGAATGCGCCCAACCGACGATCTGTGCTCCTGCCATGACCTTCTCCTTCGTTTCAAACCCGTTCCGGTGTTCTCGGCCGTGCCGCTTGCGGCGCCTTTCGAAGCGCCGGTTTCTCCGAACCGAACAGCGATTTCAGCTTGCCCTGCACCCGCTCGACCTCATGAGCCAGCAGCCCGACAAGTTCCTTCTGACGCGCCTCACCCATGCGACTGTCGATCGCGGCAATCGACAAGGCTCCTGCAAGCCGTCCGTCGGGCAGCAGGATTGCCATGCCGATCCCCCAGGAATTGGCGATGACCCGTCCCGGATTGAGCGCGTAACCGAGTTCGCGTGAGCGGGCGACATCCTCGCGGATGATGTCCGGCGAATAGCCCGGATACTGCGCGGCAATGACGCCTTCAATGCGGCCGAGGACCGCCTCGACTTCCGCGTCCGGCAATGCCGCCAGCATGGCAAGTGATCCGGCCCCGACACCGAGCGGGTTCTGGTCACCGGTGAGCAGCGCGTGGGTGCGCACCGGATGCGTGCCCTCCTCGCGATGCAGGCAGACGGCGTAATCGTCACGCCGCATCGAGACGAAACTCGTATCGGCCGACTTGCCGGACAGCCGCTTCAGGCTTTCGCCCGCCATTTCCAGAAGGCCGTGCCGGCGAGAGGCCAGCATGCCGAGTACGTAAAGCTCCCCGCCGAGATAATATCGGCGGGTAAGCTCGTCCTGCTCGACAAGGCGAGACCGCATCAACGCCATCAGCAACCGCCGGGCTGTAGGTTTGTTGAGGCCGCTATCGGCGACCACATCGGCGAGCGCCACGCCCTTTTCCGCGCCGCGACCGACGATGGAGAGAAGCTGCAGCGCCCGCTCCACCGCCTGCGAGCCGGAAACGACACCTTCCCGAAGACCCGACGGGATCTCGATCACCTGTTGCATATGCCGTTTCCCATCAGATGCATGGCCGCTATCGATCAGCTCAATGACTTGCCGATAGCCTTTTCGAGGATCGCCCAGGCTTCGTCGCCGTATTTCGACTTCCAGTCCTTGTAGAAATTGGCAGCGCGCAGCTTTTCCTGGAAAAGCGCGCCGTCCGGCTTGTTGAACTTCATGCCCTTGCCTTCGAGTTCGGCCTGGACGGTCGCGTTGAGGCCCATGACGTCCTTGCGCTGCAGCTCGGCGGCGGCGTTGAAGTGCTTCGAGACGATCCCCTGCAGATCTGCCGGCAGCGCCTGCCAGGAGCGGCGGTTGAGGAGGATCCAGAAACCGTCCCACATGTGGTTCGTCATCGAGACGTATTTCTGCACCTCGAACAGCTTCGCCGTCGTCAGGATGGCGAGCGGATTTTCCTGTCCGTCGACGATGCCGGTCTGCAACGCGGTATAGGTTTCGGCAAAGTTGATGCTGGCCGGGGCCGAACCGAAGGCGGTGAACATCGAGGTCCAGAGCGGGCTCACCGGCACGCGGATCTTGAAGCCCTCGAGGTCCTTAGGCGTCGTAATCGGCCCCTTGGAGGAAGTGATCTGCCGGAAACCGTTGTCCCAGATCTTTTCGAACGTCAGCAGGCCCTTTTTCTCGATCTCGCCGCGAACATATTTGCCGAGTTCGCCGTCCATTGCCGGCCAGACCTTGTCGTAGCTCGGGAAGGCGAAGCCGACGCCGTTCAGCGAGGCGTTTGGCACCAGGGTCGACAGGATGATCGGCGACAGGCTGAACATCTCGACGCCACCCGAACGCACCTGATTCAGCATGTCGGTGTCGGCACCGAGCTGGCTCGACGGGAAGATGTTGATGGCCATGCGGCCGCCGCTCTCCTCCTGGATCTTGGCGACGGCCTCCTTGGCGCGGACGTTCATCGGGTGCGTCAGCGCCTGGTTGTTGGCGAACTTGTAGGTGAACTCGGCGGCATTGGCCGGCCGCGTGCGGATTGAAAAGGTCGTGGCGATGCCGGTCGTGGCCGCGCCCAAAAGAAGCGTTCTGCGGTTGACGTTCATGAAATCCTCCTCCGATTTCGTTCCCAGTTTTTGCCTCAGAGCCTTTAGAGAAAGGCCGTCGAGAAGTAGGGCACCGCTGCGATCACCAGAAGGCCGATCATCAGCGCGCCGATATAGGGCCAGATGGCCTTCATGGCTTCGTCCGGCGAGACATTGCCGATCTTGCAGGCGATGTAGAAGCCGATACCGATCGGCGGCGTCATCAGGCCGATATTCATCGCCGTCACCACCACCATGGAATAGTGGATGTCGTTGATGCCGAGCGAGCGGGCGACCGGAAACATGATCGGCGCCATCAGCACGATCGCCGGCAGGCCTTCCAGCACGCAGCCGAGCACCATGAAGATCAGGATGGTGACGCCCATGAAGGTCATCCAGCCACCCGGCAGGCCCTGCACGGCCTCGACGAGCTGCGCCGCGAAGCCGGTCTGGGTCAGCGCCCAGGCCATGGCGGAGGCCGCACCCAGGATCATCAGGATCGCGCCGGACAGTGCTGCCGTCTCTACCAGCATGGAATAGAGCTTCTTCAGGCTGATGCCGCCGTAGAGCGTCGCCCCGATGATCATCGCGTAGAGGACGGCGATCGTCGAAACTTCCGTCGCGGTGGCAATGCCTTCGCCGACTGCGGTGCGGATCAGGAAGGGCAAGAGCAGTGCGGGCGCGGCGACCAGCAGCGCCTTCTTGATCACCGAAAGCGGCGCGCGGCGAACACCGGCCATGGATTCATGCCGCGCCTTCCAACGCGCCAGGATCGCGAGAACCAGAAGCAGAACCATGGCGATCGCGAAACCGGACGTGAACAGCCCGGCGATCGAGACGCCGGCGGCAGATCCAAGCACGATCAGCACGATCGACGGCGGCACGGTTTCCGCCATCGCCGCCCCGGTTGCCAGAAGCGCGATCATCTCCGGCGGCTTGTGGCCGCGGCGCTTCATTTCCGGAAACAGCGCCGGCGCGACGGTCGCCATATCGGAGACCTTGGAGCCCGAAATGCCGGAAACCAAAAACATCGAGCCGAGCAGCACATAAGACATGCCAGCCCGGACATGGCCTAGCAGCGAGGCCAGCACCTCGACGATCGCCCTGCCCATACCGGTCGCATCGAGCACGCAGCCGAGCAGCACGAAGATCGGCACCGACAGCAGGATGATGCTCGACATGCCCTCGTCCATGCGCCCGATCATCACGAACACGGGCACGGAAGTGGTAAACGTCAGGAAAGCCAGCGTCCCGAGGCCGAAACAGAAGGCGATCGGCACGCCGAGAACCAGGAACAGCGCCACGAAACCGACGAGGAAAATCGGGATGTTCCAGTTGCCGATCTGCTTCAGGCCCGGCCCGACGAGCCAGAGCAGCGCCGTCACAGCGGCGATGACCACAACGGACATCGCTACCTGCCTGAAGGTCGATCCCTTCAGCGCGTTGACGACCGCGAGGATCAGCATCAACCCGATGCCGACCGGCAGGGCCGCGGCGCGGAAACTCATCGGAATGTTGAGCGCTGCCGAGGTAATGTAGGATTCTTCGATCGCATATTCGTAGGCCGGCCGCAGCATCACGCCGAGGAAGAGCGCCATCAGCAGCAGCGCGAGTGTATTCGCCAGGCCGTGCAGCTTTTCCGGCAGCATGCCGACGAAGAGCGTCAGCCGCAGGTGTTCGCTGCGATCGACGGCCATGGCCGAACCGAGCATGGCAAGCCAGAGGAAGGAGATCGATGCCACCTCGTCGATCCAGACGACCGGCAGCGAAAAGACATAACGGGAAATCACTCCGGCCAATAGAAGCGCGATGATGCCGACGAGAAGCGCCGCGGCGATCGCCTCCACTGGTCGCATCCAGACGGAACCGCTCTGCTGCGGCGCCACGCCCTCAAGCCCGGCGAGCAAAGAAGCCTCATCCATGGGCTCGATCGTATTATGGGCTGCCGTCACGCGTCATCCTCCTCAGTGCCGCGAAGGGGACAAACGAAAAGAAAACACTCCGGATCGATCGCGGCCGAGCCGCAAATCCAGGCGACTACGCCCCTCTCCGGCGCAACCGCTTTTCCTCCCGACGTCCGGCTCCTCCAGCCATCCGCAGTGGTCCATTATCTGGATCTTTTCTCTTCAAGTTGGCGGAGTTTGCTGAAAAGAGACCGATTAGACAAGTCTAAATTTGCCGTCAGAGCAGAAAACTTTAAAACCGATCCACATCATGGATCTCTCTCCAGCGTAGCTGTAATTGTCTCAGCTCAAGCTCCCGGACACCGTCACATGCAGCCCGCCGTCGATGGGAAGCTCGACTCCGGTAATGTATTTCGCCTCGTCGGAGGCAAGGAAAACCGAGGCCCAGGCAATATCCCAGCCGTCTCCCTGGCGCTTCATCGGCGAAAGGGCGTGTCTTTTGGCCTTCATCTCCTCGGCGGAACCGTAATAGCCGCTGATCTGTTTCTGGATATGCGGCGTGTCCATCACCCCCGGCAGGATCGCGTTGGCGCGGATGCCTTTGGCCGCATATTCGATCGCAATCGCCCGCGTGAAGTGATTGAGCGCGGCCTTCGATGCATAATATGAAACGTAGGGGTAGCCGGTCCACCGGATGGAGGCGAGCGACGAGATATTGATGATCGCCCCGCCGCCCTGCTTTTCCATGATCGGCAGAACCGCCTTGCAGGTGAGGAAGGCGCTGGTCAGGTTCACGTCCATCACCTTGCGCCAACTCTCCTCGGTTGCCTCCGCCGCACCGCCCGGCAGGTTGATGCCGACATTGTTGTGCAGCACGTCGATACGGCCGAAGCGTTCCATGGTCCTTTCGACGACGACCGTAATGTCGGAGGATTTGGTGACGTCGGCGGCGAGCGCCAGGCCCGTGCCGCCTTCGGATTCGATGACGTCGACCGTGTTCCTCGCTGCATCGAGATCGACGTCGACGCAGACGACGCTGCCGCCCTCGCGCGCATAGGCGACAGCCGCGGCCTTGCCGTTCCCGAAACCAGGGCCGACCGAACCGGCACCAAAGACGAGAACGACCTTATTCTTCATGCGATCCATAACTGCTCCTCCGAGCCACCCTCCCCGGCGGCGCGAAGCAACTTACGGTGCGGTTTTCATCCGGTCCATGTTCAATCGCGGACAGAACATGTTCAAAAAGTACCTGACCGCCTGGAATCGCCCGCTATTGGCGGCGACTACCGGAAATATCGGACTTATTTTTCTTCGGCAGAGCCGGCGCCGAATGCGGCCCGGGCGAGATACCGGGCATGGTCCCGGACATCCTTCGGCCAGCTCTCCGTCAGCTCCTTGAAGCGATCTTCCTGCCCCGCATAAAGCGCCCGTGCCGCGTCCTCATATCCCGGCTGATCCCCGCCGAGCGCCCGCATGAAACGATCGGCGGTCTCCTGAGCCCGGCGCCTATCATCTCCCGAACTGCTGGCTGCGCGCGCTGCATCGACGAGCTTGCGCAGAGCCACCGAGGCGCCGCCCGGCTGCTGGCCGAGCCACTCCCAATGCCGCGGCAGCAGTGTCACCTCGCGTGGCACTACACCGAGCTTCGGCCGCCCGGGCCGCCGTTCCACCGGCTCGACAGGCTGCACATTATCCGTGGGAAGGCGACCGAGACAGTCTTTGAGTGTGCCGCGGAGATCGAGATCGACCGGCTTTCCCGTCGCATCGTCGAAGACCAGAACGCTTTCATGGCCACCGGCCTTGATCGCCGTGACGACCTCGGCCGGCGATCCGCCCGCAATACGGGTTTCACCCCGAAAAGCTGTCCAATGAAAATCCGCCATCTGCTTCCTCTGTCTTGAAAGGAAGATTTATCCGGGTAAAATGAACCCGTCAATCAGGATCAGGCGGTCCGCTGTCTGAGGCGCCCCAAACCGTCGCGAAGATGGCCAGCGGCGCGGATGATCGCCCGCCGCGCCGGCGGTTCGATAGTCCTTGCGATTATCCAAGCGACGAAGAGCAGGGCAGCAACCAGCACGAGGGCTACGAGCCAGCGGTTCTGATCCGTGCCGAAACGGGCAAACACCGCGTAACCGATATTCTGGTGCAGCAGGTAGAGCGGATAGGTGAG
Organism: Neorhizobium sp. T25_13; assembly: GCF_002968675.1. Classification (NCBI taxonomy): domain Bacteria; kingdom Pseudomonadati; phylum Pseudomonadota; class Alphaproteobacteria; order Hyphomicrobiales; family Rhizobiaceae; genus Neorhizobium; species Neorhizobium sp. T25_13. The sequence continues at coordinate 45,050 of NZ_PVBI01000018.1, read as the reverse complement.
GCCGCCGAGCCCGATCGCCAGTGCCGGAGAAATGCGCATCGACGGCGCCGTGGCGCAGACCGCGACCGCTGCCAGCGCCAGCGGCCCGATGAGCGCGAGCCCGACGGCGCTGCGGCTCAGCCCGTATGTTGCGATGAAATCCGGTTCAGTCAGGAAGGGCGTGGCGATTGCCCAGCAGACGGTGGCTGCGAGCACGCAGAGGCTCGAAGGGGAAACATACTGCCTCACCTTGTAGAGCGCCAGGCCGAAGGCGAAATAGCCGGAATATTCGGTGATCAGCAGTTTCTGGATCGCGCCGCTGCCGATGAAGGCCTCGTTGACGACCGAAATCGCCAGCCATGCCAGCACGACAACGCGCCAGCCTCGCTCAAAAAGGCCGGTGGCGATCAGCAGGAAAACCCAGCCGTAGAAGATGATCTCGTAGGCGATTGTCCAATAGGCACCGTCGAGAAATGGCTGGCCGAGGCCGCGCGAGATGATGACGACATGCGCCAGCCATTGCCTGACCGTCGGCGGATCGAGGGTCGGTACGTGCCAGACGGCAAGCACGACGGCGGTGATCGTCGCGCAGACGATGAAGGTCGGCCAGAGCCGCGCGAAGCGTCCGGCGGCAAAGTCATAGGCCGTGCGGCCTTCTGCCGACATGGTGATGACATAACCGGAAATCGCAAAGAAGATCAGCAGGCCGGTATCGAACCACATGGCAAAGGGTGCGAGCTCCGGAAAGCCGACGCCACCGCCCTCGCCGGAAATCCGCATGCGGAAACCGTAGTGGAACGTCAGCACCATCAGCGCCGAGACGAGGCGCAGGATATCCAGGTTCAGCAGCCTTGGCGTCTTCGGGGCCGTCATCCGATCCTCTGGGGTAAAATAGCTTAAGGCCGGACCCTATCGCACCTGCCTTTGGAAAAGGTGAATCCTTCCCCGAGAATACGAGCGGTCCGGCTGGCCAGTCTCAGGTAACGCCAAGGACTTCACTTTCCTTGACGAATATCGTTTCCTGCCAAATTCAAGACGGGACCCATGGACAGTCCCGAGGGAGGTTTCGATGTCGGTTTTTCTCTGCGGCGCCTGCGGCACTTCCTTTCAGGAAGCCGAGGAAGCGCCGGAAGCGTGCCCCATCTGCACAGACGAGCGCCAATATATACCGCCTTCGGGCCAAGCCTGGACGACGACGGAAAAGCTCGCACGGACGCACCGAAATTCTTGGGTGCAGCTCGAGCCGGAGCTGTTTGCGATCCAGACCGCCCCCGCCTTCGCCATCAACCAGAGGGCCCTGCTCCTTCGCACGCCGGCGGGAAACATCCTTTGGGATTGCATCGCGCTCCTCGACGATGCGACCAAGGCGATCATCCAGTCGCTGGGCGGCCTCAGCGCCATCGCGATCTCCCATCCGCACTATTACACGACCATGCAGGATTGGGCCGCCGCCTTCGATGCGCCGATCTATCTGCATGCCGCGGACAAGGAGTGGATCTGCCGTCCGTCGGATCACGTCCGGCTGTGGGACGAGGATGCGCTGGTGCTTTCCTCGTCCGTCACGCTGGTTCATGGCGGCGGACATTTTGCCGGCGGCACTGTCCTGCATTGGACGGGCGAAGACGACAAGGGCGTGCTGCTGGCCGGAGATATCGTCCAGGTCACGCCGGGCGCCGACCACGTCTCCTTCATGTGGAGCTATCCCAACATGCTGCCGCTCAGCGCCGCCGAAGTTGCCGATGTCGCGGAGCGGCTGGCGCTTTGGCCTTTCGAGCGGATCTACGGCGCCTTTTCGCACCAGAATGTCCGTCAGGATGGGCAGGCGATCGTCGCCCGCTCCGCCAGGCGGTATATCGACCGGCTCTCCAAATGAAGAACGCGCGGGCGTTGCCGCCCGCGCGTCCGATAGTCCCGAGAACCAGATCGCTTATTTCAGGCCGAGAAGCTTCTTGGCATTGCCCTCGTAGATCTTCTGGCGGGTGGCGTCGGAGATGTCCATGTTGTCGAGAACCTGGATGGTCTCGCGGATGTACATCGGGCCACCTTCCGGATCGAACGGTGCGTCGGACGCGAACAGCACGCGGTCTTCGCCGAAGAATTCGATGGCGTGCTCGATTGCCTTGGTCGAACCGAAGCTCGCGGTATCGGCATAGAATTCCTTGAAATATTCGAGATGCGGACGCTCGAGAGCCTTCAGCACGACCGAAAGGTCGCGGTCGGACGTGCGCTTGCCCATCTGATCCCAGCCGGCACCGACGCGGCCTTCGAAGAAGGGCACCATGCCGCCGGCATGGTGGGTGACGACCTTGAGACCCTTGTACTTGTCGAAGATGCGCGAGAACACGAGGCGCGCCATTGCCGCCGAGGTTTCATACGGCCAGCCGAAGGTCCAGAAGATCTCGTATTCCGAACGGTCTTCGGTCAGGTAGTCCGGGAAGTTGGCGCCGCGCGACGGATGCAGGAAGACCGGCTTGCCCGACCTTGCCATGTATTCGAAAAAGGGCTCGAACTGCGGCAGGTCAAGCGGCTTGCCGCTGTAATTGGTGAAGATCTGGACCGCACAGGCGCCGAGATCTTCGACGACCCGCTTGGTTTCCGCCATCATCCATTCCTGGTTTTCCATCGGCACGGTGGCGATGAAGGCCGGGAAGCGTTCCGGATATTTGTCGCACAATTCTTTCTGGGAATCGTTGCCGATCCGACCGAGGTCATAGGCGCGCTCAGGCCCGGCCAGCTTTTCCAGCGGCGGGGAAGCGAGCGACAGGACCTGCTGGTAGTCCTCGCCGAACATGTCCATCACCTGGAAACGGCGGTCGAGGTCCGTCATCATCGGCACCGCGCCGCTGCGCATGGTGACGTCGGTCATCGTGCCGATATAGCCGATCAGCTTGTCGAAAAAAGGCTTCGGCCAGATGTGGTTGAAAGCGTCGATCTTCTTCATGGAATGCTCCTCCTGTCTGTCCTGCTGCGGCACCGTGAACTTAAGGGAAGTCCAGTGCCCCGAGGCGTTTAAAAAAATCCGCGAGCCGAGCGATGCCGAGATCTCGGCAATGCTCCGTCGCGGCAAAATGCGAAGGCAGGCACCGAAAGTCAACACATTTTCTTGTATTATGAGATTATCGACCAGAAATCCTGTGCCGATGCGAGGCCAGCGCGGCGGTGATCTCACCGGCTGCGAGCAAGACTTCCCGGCCGATATCCTCCACAGCGGAGCCGCTGGCGTGTTCTTGAGCGATCGTTACCGAAAAGCTGGCGATGGGGCTCTGGCCCGCATCGAAGATCGGTGCCGCGAAACCGACGACACCGGGTGTCACCTCGCCATGGGCCACGGCGTAACCCTTCTTGCGCACCGACTTCAGCCCGTCGAGGACGGCTTCCACGGTATCGCCGGCGCCTGCCGCCTGCCAGTCGTCGAGCGTACGATTGATCAGCGGCACCAGGTTGCGGCGCGGCAGGAAGGCGACGATGGACCGCCCGATCGCGCCCCGGCTGAGCGGCATCGGCCTCCCGCGCGGATAGCTGCTGATCGCCTCGCGGCTGGAACTGATCGAATCGACGCAGAGGATCTTTTCGCCGTACCAGCGCACCAGAAGCGCCGTGCATTCGTATCGCCCCGTGAGTTTCTGGAGGTAGGGCGCGCCGGACAGGATGAGATTGTCGGATTTCCGCAGGAGGTAATCCATCTCCACCACCCTCGGGCCCAGCGTGAAGCCGGTATTCGGCATGGAGGTGAGGAAACCGCTGTCCTTCAGGATCTTCAGATAGCGATAGAGCGTCGGCCGGCTATAACCCAGCTCCTCCATCAGCTCTTCCGGGGTCCATTCCAGACGGTCCTCGGTGAAAACCTCAAGTACCGCCTGAAGGCGTTCGAGACTGTTGACGGCCTTTTTTCTCAAAGATGCTCCCGCTCTTTCCTGACGGCGCGCGACATCAGACCGGCCGGACCTATGCGGCAATAACGATAACTGCGAAAACTGCAATGGCAAGTGGTGCTACTCGGCCGCCTTCAGGGGAGGCAAACGGCTGCCGCCAGGAGCGCTGACGGCCTCCTCCGTCGCGACCACGCGCCGGATCGCTGCCAGATATTCCGCCTGGAGAGCGGTCGGCTGCCAGTTGCGGCGGGTGGTGATGCCGATCGACAGCGGCTTTCCCGGCACTTCATAGTTCAGAAGCGTCAGGAATCCCGCCTTCAGCTCGTGCCGGAGCTGATGCCGGGACAGCAGCGCCAGCCGATCCGTCTGCATCAGGATGCCACGCAAGGCCGTCAGCGAACCGGTCTCGACGGTCCCCTGCATCTGCGGTCCATCGGGAAACTTCGCCGCCAGGGCATCGAACGTGTTGCGGTTGGGCGTCCCCTTGCGCGCCACCACCCATGGATAGGAGGCAAGTTCGGCAAGCGAGACCTCCGTCTTGCCCGAAAGCGGATGACCGGCACCCGCGACGACCGCCAGCCGAAAATCGAAAAGCGGCTCTTGGCCGAGTGTCGGCGTCAGGCGGCTGCGCAGCGCCCCGAGCAGAAAATCGATATGTCCCATTTCCAGATCGCTGAGGAGCTGCTCGTAGCTGCCTTCGAGGATCTCGAACCGCGCCAGCGGATGGGTGAGGGCCAGCGAGGCAATGGCATCGGGCACGATGGTGGTGCGCGCCATGGGCAGCGCGCCGATCGATACCAGGCCATCGAACTTGCCGCGCAGTTCCTGCACTTCCTCGGTGGCGTTGCCGAGCTCTTTCAGCGAAAGGCCGGCCCAGCGGGCAACGGCCCGACCGGCACCGGTGAACCGCGTCGCGCGGCCATCGGCCTCGAAAAGGCTTGTGCCGAGGATTGCCTCCGCGTTGCGCGCCGTGCGCTGAACCGCGGCGCCCGATTGGTCGAGGATACGCGCGGCACCCGGAAACCCTCCGGTCTGGGCAAAGGCCTGCAGCGCGCGCAGGTGGGAGATCGTCAGCCTTGCATCGGCACCGGAGCCGCGCGAACCCAAATCCGCCTGGAGCCTCTGGCAGCCGGTCCGGATAAGATCGAGCGCCCTGAGCGACCGGGTCTGGACGACCCGGCCTGCCGGCGTCGCCATCGCATGGCCGGGCCCGCGCTCGAGAAGCCGCGTTCCAAAGCGGTCTTCGAGACGGGAAATCGCCTGGGAGGCCGCCGGCTGGGTGACGCCGACGATATCGGCCGCCCGCGTCAGCGAGCCGGTGCGCAGGCAGGCGCAGAAAAGACGGATATGGCGCAGATTGGGATAGTCCACGTGCCTGTCCTCCCCTGCCTTTTTCCTCCCGGCAGCGGGTCGAAGCGGTGCAAGTCCGGCACTTGCCCCGCTTCGGTTAATTCACGGTGCGACGTTGCGCTCGCCGGTCAGCTGTTCGTTCATCCATTCCGCGCTGGCACGGATGCCGCCGAGCGGGAAGACATGGATCTGCTGGATCAGGCTTTCCGGATGGGAAGCCTTATAATCGGCGATCTCGGTCAGCACTTCCGTCGGCTCGTAGGGAACCAGGAGCTTGCTGAGGTCCATCGCGCGCTTTTGCAGCACGCCGAGCGAGGGGCCGACGCCACAGGCGATGGCAAACTTGATGAGTGTCTGCAGCTTGGTCGGGCCGGCAATGCCGAGATGGATCGGCAGCTTGACGCCGGCGGCAGCGATGCGCTCGGCCCAGGCGATGACCGGCTTGGCATCGAAGGCGAACTGCGTCGCGATCGCCATCTCCGCATCGGTGCGCTCGGAATAGGCCTGCTTGAACTTCAACGCCTCGTCGACGATCCTGTAACCGCCATCCTTGTCGATGTCCTTGTTGCCTTCCGGGTGGCCGGCGACATGCAGCCGCTTGAAGCCGTAGCGGTCGAACAGGCCGGTCTCGATCAGCTGGATGGAACTGTCGAAATCGCCAGCCGGCGTCGATACGCCGCCCCCGAGCAGCAGCGCCTGGTCCACGCCCGCCTCGTTTCTGTAGCGCTTGATCCAATCCTCCAGGATCGCATGGCTTGCAATGATGCGGGAGGGAAAATGCGGCATGACGGGGAAACCGTCCTCGTGCAGGCGCCTTGCGGTCTGCACCATGTCCTCGATCGGCGTCCCGTCGATATGGGCGATATAGACCCGGGTGCCCTTCGGCAGCAGTGCCTTGAAATCTTCGATCTTGGCCGCCGTGCGCGGCATGACTTCGATGGAATAGCCGTCGATAAGGTCCCTGAAGCTGACCGGCTCCACGGACTTCTCTTCCTGCTTGCCCCTGAACAGATTCAAAAATGCCATTGTTGATCCTCCCCCCGTTTAGCCAGTGAAAAACGTCCGGTCAGACGGACGGAGCGGCGTGCGAGAACAGCCCGTTCTCGCACGCCCTTCGATTAGAGGGCCTTCTTTGTGCGCCAGCTTTCGGCGTAATTTTCACGCGCTTCCTGGGCGTAAGGCACGGCTGCGACGCGAACGCGAATCTCGGCTTGGCGGTGACCCTGCTCGACGGAGGTCTTGGAAGTACCGCCATCCGGCTCGCCCCAGATGAGCGTCAGGATGTCGTTTTCCTCGATGTCGGCATCGACGACGCCGAGCGACAGCATGGAACGCTCGTTGTAGCTATAGCCGTTGAACATCGACAGGCCGACGACCTTGCCGTCCTTCAATACCTTGTCGAAGCTCGACGAGGCGTAGTTGGAGAGCGGGAAGTCGATCCACTTGGCGGCCTGTTCGCCGGGCTGGAAAGCCGAAGCGATGACCTTGACGACGTCGTCGGAATTCCACTCGAAGGTGACCTTGCGGCGCTGCGGGGTTGCCTTCTGCTTCTCGACGGCGGCGCGGCCGACGAAGTCGTGGTCGAATTTGACGTAGACGCCGTAACCCAGTTCGTAGGGGTTGAGGTAATAGTCTTCGATCTTGTCGGAGACGTAGCTGCCGCCGATCGAGCCCGAAGCTTCGTAGCTCTGGGCAGAAAGCCAGTCGCGATAGGCCTGCAGTTCGTCGCCGGTGTAGATCGCCGGAAGCGGCGACGGGATCCAGCCGGATTCCAGGGTGTTGGTGGCGTAGGCGCGGCTGCCGACCGGGCGCAGATCGACGCCGGCTTCTTCAGCAGCCTTGATGATGGCGGCGCGGACTTCGTCCTTCTCCGCATACGGACCCCAGATTTCGAGACCCGGAGCGCCGGCCATGCCGTGGCGCAGAGCCTGAACCTTGCGGCCGCCGACATTGATCCAGTCGACGTGGAAGAACTTGATCTCCGGGATCGGGCCGCCGTTCATCTTTTCAAAGACCTTCGGCGCATCCGGACCCTGGATCTGGAAGCGGTAGTGGATGCGGGTGACGAGCTTGCCGTCCGGGCGCGAGGGCGAACGCGGGTCGTGGGTCAGCTTGACGTTATATTTGCCGAGCGACGCGTTGTAGAGCAGCCAGTTGGCGGTCGGCGCGCGGCCGACGAGCACGAACTTTTCTTCCGTTTCGCGGAAGATGATCATGTCGCCAATGACGTGGCCGGCAGGCGTGACCGGAACGTAGTGCTTGGCGCGGTCGACGCCGAAATTGGCAAAACTGTTGATCGACAGGCTTTCGAGGAACTTGGCGGCGTCCGGGCCTTCGACGACCAGTTCGTCCATGTGATGCGACTGGTCGAAAAGAACCGCGCCTTCACGCCATGCAGCCTGTTCCGAACGCCAGTTGGAGAATTCCGGAGCCACGACCGGGTATACATAGATGCCGGTCTTGGAGTTGCGCAGATGCTCGACGGTGTTGCCCGCATCCTTCAAAACTTGAGTGAGATTGGCCTGAGTCACGGAATTCCTCCCTATGGTTTGTCTGTGGCTTGCAATGTCGTGTATACATGACGGCATCGGAAGACAAATTCAAGGGGAAATATTCGGCAGGCTGACGATCGCCTCGGGATAGTAAACCGAAGGCTTCCGTCCATCAAAACCCGCAGCAGGCGGTCGGCTCTCAGGAGTTGAGGAGCACCAGGCCGGGAACGGTGAGCATCAGTTCCGGATCCTCGAACACGGCGTATTCGAGGTTCTTACGAGCGATGCGGGCATGCTCGCGGGCGATGAATTCCGCTCTTGCACCTTCACGACCAGCGATCGCCTGCACCAAGGTACGATGCTGTTCCTGCGCGATATGCAGCGACTGACGGAAGGCCGCCACGTGGGCTCGGCCTGACAGGAAAGCCGATGGCGACGCGAACGGCAGCCGTGTCGCGCGCTCGACCTCCCGCTGGATTACCGTGCTGCCGGAAAGCTCGACCAGCACCACATGAAATCTTGCGTTCGCCTCCGAATAAGCTTCCAGATCCACCTCGTCCGCGGCTTCGCCGAAACAATCGTCAAGCCGGGCCTGGATTTCCCGAAGCTGATCCAATCCCGCCTGGGAGACGCCGCGTTCGGCGGCAAGCCGCGCCGCCGTCCCTTCCAGCACGCCGCGCAGCTCGATCGCATCGACGGCATCCGCATAGGTGAAGCTTCGGACCACGAAACCGCCATTCGCCAACCGGTCGAGCAATCCCTCCTCTGCAAGACGCGACATCACCTCGCGCACCGGCGTCCGGGAAATCTGCAGCGTCTCGGCCAGCGAAACTTCGAAGAGCCGAGTGCCGCCCGGGTAGTCGCCGCTCAGGATCTTCTTGCGCAGCTCCATCAGCGCGCGCATCGTGTGGGTCGTTCTCGAGGTCTCTTCCAAATCCGCACCTTTGCCTGAAGACAAGCCGGCGCAACCTCCGCCTGTCGATCGGCAAATCTTAGCCACATCTGATGGATTGGCCAAGCCTCATGTATACAGGGGGCTGAGGCTGTGGATGATGATGCGGGTTTGGAGCGCAAATGCATGGCGCGTATACAAGGCAACGCGCTGAAGAGGCGGGCTTATTTGCCTCGACGCCGAGCCGAAAGGACCCGCGCGACGGTTTCCCTGAGATCGCCGGCAGGCTTCACGCCGCTCGCCGCCATCTCGTCCTGAACGGCGGCAATCTCGCGCGCAAGACCGCCGTTCAGCCCCAGCGCATCGAGGGTAACGCCGCTTTCGCGCATCTCCGCGGCCCGGCGGCGGCCGTGGCGGGTCGTGCGCTCGAACTGGTAATCCGGAAATTTCGACCAGTCGAGGCCCGGAAAGCTCTGGGAGAGCGAGGCCAGGATCTCCTCGAAACAGCCCGAGGCCTCCGCCGCAAGCAGCGCCTCGACGGTGATTGCTTCAAGACCTTTCACGAACAACGAGCGCACCATCTTGATGGCTGTCGCCGAACCGACCGCCTCGCCCGCGACATCGGCGCTGAAGCCAAGACCGCGAAAACGTTCCAGAAGCTCGGCCGCACTCTTGCCGGCAATCAGAACCGGCGTCGCATGGCCCTTCGGATGGACAGGGGCCATCACGGCCATGTCGAGATAGTCGGCACCGGTCTGGTCGACCAGCGCGGCAGTCTCGCGCTTGCGGCCGGGGGACACGGAATTGATGTCGATCAGAAGTGCGCCCTGGCCGAGATGCGACACGATCGACCGCGCGGCAATGAGGCTCTGGTCGGCGGTGACCGCGCTGAAGATCCACTCGGCATCGGCAATACCCGCAGGCGACGCTTCCGGTCGCACGCCACGGCTCGCCATCGCCGCCTGCATCTCGCCCGCTTTTTCGGCATCGTTAAGCAGCAGGTCGTAGGCACGAAATTCGCCATCATCGAGCTTCGGCGCCAGGCTGTCGTGAAAGGCGCGTGCCGCCTCGCCAAAACCCAGAAATGCGATCCTCATAGCCGTGTCCTATTCTCGGTCGCCGAAAACCACGCCGTCGAAAAGCTTGCGCGCCGTGCGCAGCACCGCCGCGCGATAGACTTCGCCGCCCTTCATGGTGGCAATGACGCTCATCTCGCCGGTCGGATGTTCGATCGACAGCAGCTTCTCGTCGCCTTCCGGAATGACGGCCAGTTCCGAAGCCGGACCTTCCGGCAGGAGGCAGGCGGTCGCGACGCTGACAGCACCGAGCACGCCGATCGCATCATGGCACGTATGCGGGATGAAGGTGCGGGTCGAGATCGCCCCGCCCGCCGTCGGCGCGGAGACCATCGTCATCTTCGGCACGGATTTCTTGGTAACGTCGCCGAGGTTCATCATCGGCCCGGCTTTCAGCCGGATCGCCTCCAGCTTGGCGCGCAGCTCCTGGTTCGCTTCGAGATCCTTCGGGCTCTCGGTGCCGGTAATCCCGAGCACGTCGCCGCGCATGACGACGCAGGGCATGCCGTTGTCGATCAGCGTGCAGGCGACGCCTTCGATCATGTCGACCGGGTTTCCGGTCGGCAGCAGCGCGCCGCAGGAGGAGCCGGCCGTATCGGCAAACACGATCGGCACCGGCGCTGAAGTCCCCGGCACGCCGTCGATCCGGGCCTCGCCCCTGTAGGTCACCTGGCCGCCGGGTGTTTCGATCGTCGCGATGGCGATCTGCCCGGTGTTTTCCATGAAGATCGAGACTTCGGTCTTGTCGCCCCGGGCGGCCACCAGCCCGCGCTCGATGGCAAAAGGCCCGATGCCGGCAAGGATATTGCCGCAGTTCTGCGCGTCGGTCACGATCGGTTGGTCGACGAAGACCTGCAGGAAGAGATAGTCGACATCGACCCCTTCCCGCTCGGATTTCCGGACCACCGCCACCTTGGAGGTCAACGGGTGGGCGCCGCCCATGCCGTCGATCTGGCGAGGGTCGGGCGATCCCATCGCCCGCAAAAGAAAATTGTCACGGTCGGCCGGCAGGTCCGAGGCGAGGAAATACCCGCCCTTGGAGGTGCCGCCACGCATCCACATGCAGCGGACGCCGGTTTCAGTTTCACTCATCTCGATCTCCCTTCTTCTCCCCGGTGAGGAAAAGAGAAAGCGGCCTCCACCGCTTAGATATACTTCAGGCCCTTTTCGGCGAGTTTGCCGCGCATGTCATAGATATCGAGGCCGAGTTCGCCGGCCGCGAGCCGCTTGCGCTTGTCTTCTTCAGCCGCGACACGGGCTTCCGCCTTCTTGGCAACCGCTTCGGCTTCTTCACGGGCAACCACGCAGACGCCGTCGTCATCGGCGACGATCACGTCGCCCGGCCGGACATAGGCGCCAGCGCAGACGACCGGAATGTTGACCGAGCCGAGCGTTTCCTTGACCGTGCCCTGGGCATAGACCGCCTTCGACCAGACCGGGAATTTCATCTGGGTGAGATCGACCACGTCACGCACGCCGGCATCGATGATCAGGCCCCTGCAGCCGCGCGCCTGGGCAGAGGTGGCAAGCAGGTCGCCAAAGTAGCCGTCTTCGCAGGGGCTGGTCGGAGCCAGCAGCAGGATGTCGCCGGCCTTCAGCTGCTCGATCGCCACGTGCAGCATCCAGTTGTCGCCCGGAGGTGCGGAGATGGTGACGGCGCTCGCCGCGAGGCGCGCGCCCGGATAGATCGGCCGCATGTAGCTGGCGAGCAGGCCCTTGCGGCCCTGCGCCTCATGCACCGTGGCGACACCGCAGGTTGCCAGCCGGTCGATGACCGACTGATCCGCGCGTTCGATATTCTGGACGACGACCGGCATCAGAGTTCGTCCCCTATCAAAGTTCGTCGACGGTGCGCGGGAAGACCGACTGGAAGCCCTCCGCATGGGTCGACTTGCGTCCGCTGGCCTGGCCGCCGGAATTGCGCATGAAGTGGTTGCCGCGGTTCTCGGCGACGTTCTTGTAGAAGTCCCAGAGATGTTCCTGGCCTTCCATGCACTGGATGGCCGCCCATTTCTTTTCCCAGACGGGCGAGATGTCGAGGAACGTGTCCGGCTTCCATTCCATCTGTTCGGTCTGGTGCGGCTCGAACAGGTAGAGCTGCGGCGCGCCAAGGATCTTTTCGCCCGGATTGTGGCCCCAGGCCTGGGCGATCATGCGCGCTTCGATCGCAACCTGCGTCGCGTACATGTGGTCGGTATTGTAGGGGTCCCACTTGGAATGGGAGAGCATGAATTCCGGCTGAACCTTGCGGATCACGTCGACCAGCTTGAACTTGGCGTCCTGGTCGACGACCAGCGGATAGTCGCCGAGATCGAAGAACTGGATGTCGGTGACATCTAGCGCTTTGGCCGCGTTCTCCGCTTCCCGGCGGCGCTCGGTCTTCACCTTTTCAAGCGTCATGCCCGGGTTTTTCCAGAGCTTGGCGCTTTCGCCGCGCTCGCCATAGGACAGGCAGACGACGGTGACGTCGTAACCCTTTTCCTCGTGAAGCGCGATCGCCCCGCCGCAACGCCAGACGAAATCCGCCGAATGGGCGCTGATGACCAATGCTGTCTTTGCCATGGGATGCCTCTTGACTTACTTGTGTGCCACCGGCGGCGTGCCGTGCGTGTGGAAGGTTTCGATCGTCTTCATGCCCCAGGCCTGGCCCTTCTTGCGATCGGCTTCGGTCCAGACGACCGGCTTCCAGTCGGGACGAAGGATCAGGCGGGCGCCTGCATTGGCAAGCTCGACGCGGTTGCCGGCAGGCTCCCAGACATAGAGGAAGAACGTGCCCTGGATCGCATGCTTGTGCGGGCCGGATTCGATGTGCACGCCGTTTTCCAGGAAGATGTCGGCGGCGCGCAAAATGTCCTCGCGCTGGTCGCAGGCATAGGTGACATGGTGGAAGCGGCCGTGCGAACCGGTATGGTCCTCGGAGCAGGCAAGGTCATAGGTCTTGTTGTTAATGGTGAACCAGCAGCCGCCGATCCGGCCGTTGTCGAGCTGGATCATTTCGGTGACCCGGCTGCCGAGCGCCGTGGTCATGAATTCGCGGATCAGGCTGACATCGGCAGCGAGCAGGTTGACGTGGTCGAGGCGGCGCGGGCTTGCGCCGCGGCCGTGGTAACGCTGGGCGATGTTCTTGAGCGCCGGCTTTTCTTCCGGCGGCGCCACATATTCCCTGGTGTCCCAGTAGAGCTCGAACAGATGGCCGTCGGGGCTCTTGAACTGATAGGCGCGACCGTGACCGAGATCGCCTTCGGTCCAGCCGACGCCCCAGCCCTTTTCCTCGATTACCCTGACGCGGCGCTCCAGCGCTTCAGCGGACGAGGTGCGATAAGCGATGTGGCCGACACCGGTCGTGTGATGCCTGGTGAGCTTCAGCGTGTGGAATTCGTAGTCGTCATAGGCGCGCAGATAGACGCTGTCGCCCTCGCGGCCGCTTTCGGTCAACCCATAGACACGGGTGAAAAAGTCGAGCGACTCGTCGAAACGGTCTGAATAAAGCTCGACGTGGCCGAGATGGGCGACATCATAACAGGGTTCGGTCATGGCTTTTCCTAGATGGTCGATCTATCGCGCCCGGCGGACAGGCGCATCTCCTCCAAAAATCGAGCCCGCGTCCTCCACTCCAACACGGCCGGCGCATGGGCGCCGCAGCTTGGCATGAAGACATAAAAGCAGATCGGCAGCCTGACGAATAGGTTCTGCTGACGCGGCATAAGTTTTGGTTGAGATCAGGAAAAACCGCCCGGCAAACGGCGGGCAAAGACGGGTGTTAGAGACCCGAAGGAAAGGGCACGGCGGCAGAACCGCCGCGCCAGGCGATATTACGCGCCGAGATAAGGTGCGACTTCGTGAAAGCCGCGCCAGATCATCTCGAGCGCCACGTAAAGGATGACAGCAAGACCGACATAGGCAATCCAGCGATGCCTGTTGAGCAGGCGGGCGATGAAGCTTGCCGCAATACCCATCAGCGCGATCGAGAGGATCAGGCCGAAGATCAGGACTTCTGGATGTTCATGGGCAGCACCCGCAACGGCGAGCACGTTGTCGAGCGACATGGAGACGTCGGCAATGACGATCTGCCAGGCAGCCTGGGAGAAAGTCTTGCGCGGCGCACCGCCCGCGACCGTACCGTCGGCATTGAGGTCTGCATTCTGCAGCGCTTCGTTGGCTTCGTCCTCATGCTGATGGGGCGTGCGCAACTCGCGCCACATCTTCCAGCAGACCCAGAGAAGCAGGACACCACCGGCCAGCAGCAGGCCGACGATCTGCAGAAGCTGGGTCGTGGCAAGCGCGAAACCGATACGCAGCACCGTCGCTGCGATGATACCGACCAGAATGGCTTTGGACCGCTGTTCCTTCGGCAGGCCGGCAGCAGCAAGGCCGATGACGATCGCATTGTCGCCGGCCAGCACGAGGTCGATCATGATAACCTGCAGGAGGGCGGACAATGCCTCCGGCGTAAAGAATTCCATCATTTGGCACCCAATCTCTCAAAAGGCGGGAGTGCCCGCGAGTGGACCGAGACGAACTTGAGACGCTCACGACCTGCATTTCCGCCTGTCGTAGGTCACCGCCGTTGTCGTCACATGATTTCCACGAACACCAGGCACCCAAGTTGGACTAAATCCAGTCCGACATCACAGCTCAAGCATGAACTGTCAGAGGGGCCCGGTCCTGGTGGCGTGAGATTTAGCGGCATGATCGCAGAAACTCAAGTGGCGAGTTTATGAAACAGCCGGTTTTGGGCTGTTTTCGCCCGGGATCGTTGAGGATCCGTTGTAATCCGTCCACAGCGCCAATAGCGGCATCGATGGAAGCGGCCACCGGGCTTGCAGCGAACCACACCAAGATTATGAAAGGGTGGGGTCGAGCTTGTCGCGCAGCCAGTCCCCGACAATGCTGATCGACAGCGTCGTCAGCATGATCACGACCGACGGAGCGAGCATGATCCACGGCGCGCGGGTCAGGTATTCGCGCCCGAAACCCACCATGTTGCCAAGGCTCGTCTCCGGCGGCTGCACACCGAGCCCCAGGAAGGAAAGACCGCTTTCCATCAGGATGATTTCCGGGAAGGTCAGCGTCATCGAGACGATCAGCGTCGAGGCGACGTTCGGCAGGATGTGGTGGAAATAGACCCGCGCCGGTGTTGCGCCGAGCTGCACGACGGAGGCCGCATAGCCTTGCGAGCTCGCCGAGATCGCCAGACCGCGGGCGATGCGGGCGTAACGCTCCCAGCCGTAGAATCCCATGAGGCAGACAAGCAGCACCATGGACGAGCCAAAGAAGGCGAGCACCGCAAGCGACATGATCAGGAACGGCAGCGCCGCCTGGAAATCGGCAAGCACCAGCACGAGATGTTCGACCGCACCCCGGAACTGCGCGGCCGCGAAGCCGAGCGCCGTGCCGAACACAGCAGACAGGATCGTGGCGCCGAAGGCGATGATCAGCGACACCCGGACCGACTGGAGGAGGCGCGAAAGCACGTCGCGGCCGAGTTCATCGGTGCCGAGCAGGTGTTTCAGGGCGCCGGGATGGGAAAGTCGGCTCGACAGGTCCATGGCGGTAATGTTGTAGGGGCGGATCTGGTCGGCGAAGATCGCCACCGCGACCATGGCCGCCAGCCAGAGAATGCCGAGCCCGACGGTGAATGGCACGTTGCGGCGCAGGCGCGAGATGAACGTCGCGTACCAGCCGGGCGTCCGCGGGGTTTCTGACAGATTGATCGTAGCCATATCTCTTTGTCCTCAATGCGCCGCGTTGGAGCGAAGGCGGGGGTCGAGCCAGCCATAGAGCAGGTCGACGACGAGGTTCGAAACCACCATGGTGGCTGCGATGATCAGCAGGATGCATTGGACGACGGCGAGGTCGCGGTTGCCGACCGAGACGATCAGCAGGCGTCCGATGCCCGGCCACGAGAAGATCGATTCGACCACGACGGCGCCGGCGATCAGCGAACCGACCATGAAGCCGACGATCGTCACGATCGGCACGGCCGCATTCGGCAACGCATGGTTCCAGACGACATCAGGCCATTTCAGGCCCTTGGCGGAGGCGGTGCGGATATAAGGCTGGCCCATCACCTCGATCATGGCGCTGCGCGAGAAACGGGCGAGGATGCCGATGCCGCCGATGCTCATGGTGATCGTCGGCAGTATGCCGTGCACCCATGTATCCTGGCCGCCGGAGGGCAATACCCCGAGAATGACCGCAAAGATCAGCACCAGCAACAGGCCCATCACGAAGGACGGGATCGTGAAGCCGAGGACCGCCAGCAGGATGACGCCGCGATCGGCGAAACTCTGGCGATGCAACGCCGCATAGACGCCGGCCGGAATACCCAGGACGAGTTTCAGGAGCAGCGCCGGCAGGGTGAGCTGCAGCGTCGCAGGCACGCGCTGCAGAACCAGATCCAGCGCCGACGCCTTGTCGCGCATCGACACCCCGAAATCGCCGCTGAAGATCGATTTGATATAGGCGAGGTATTGGACCCAGAGCGGCTGGTCGAGCCCCCACGCGCGACGGAACGCATCGACGGCCTCCTGCGGCACGTCCGGGCCGAGCATGACCTGCGCGGGGTCGCCCGACATGCGCAGTACGACGAAGGCGAAGGTGACGACGGCAAAGATGGTGATCAAGGCGCGAAGGAGCCGAACGGCTATGAAGCGGATCATCGAAGGCTCCTTTCAGGCTGCGATCGAGGCGGCTTCGCCGGCAACGACATGGCAAGCAGCCGTACGGCCATTGCCGATCGGGCGAAGCTGCGGCACGACGGAACGACAAACATCCCGCGCCAGTGCACAGCGCGGATGGAAGGCGCAGCCGGACGGACGGTTGGCCGGGTTCGGCGGTTCGCCCTGGAGGATGACGCGTCCTTCGAGGATCTTGCCCGGCACCGGCACGCTCGAGACCAGCGCCTTGGTATAGGGATGTTGCGGCGAGTGGAAAATCACGTCGGAAGAGGCTTCCTCGACGATCCGGCCAAGATACATCACCGCCACCCGGTCGGCGATGTTGCGCACCACCTTGAGGTCGTGACTGATGAACACCATGGCGATGCCGTTCTTTTCCTGCAGGTCGCGCAGCATGTTGACCACCTGCGCCTGGATGGAGACGTCGAGCGCGGAAACCGGCTCGTCGCAGACCAGAAGTTTGGGGCGCGCGGCAAGCGCGCGGGCAATGACGGCGCGCTGCCGCTGGCCGCCCGACAGTTCGTGCGGATAACGCCCGGCCTGATCCGGACGCAGCGCGACGGCCGTCATCAGCTCGGCAACGCGGGCTTCCTGATGCTGCTTCGGAATGAGCTTGTGGATATCCAGCGGTTCGCCGATCTGTTTTGCGATCGTCACGCGCCGGTCGAGCGCCGCCAGCGGGTCCTGGTAGACGAACTGCATCTTGGCCCGCAGCGCCCGCCATTGCGGCGTCTTCAGATGTGGCATCGGCTTGCCTTCGAACCTGACTTCGCCGCCCTGTGCGGCGTCGATGCCGAGCAGCATCCGGCCGAGCGTCGATTTGCCCGAGCCGGACTCGCCGACCACACCCAGCGTCTCGCCGGGCTTCAGCGCCAGCGAAATGCCGTCCACGGCGCGCACCGGATGCGGCTGTGCAAACAGGCCGCGGCGGATCTGGTAGATGCGAACGAGATTGTCCGCTTCGATGAGGGCGGTCATTGCAGCATGTCCTCGATCACTCTGGTTCTTGTCTCGACAGGCTCATTGGCCGGAACCGGCCGGAAGCAGGCGAGCTGCCGGCCGTCGGCCGACGTCTCGAGCGCAGGTCGCTCGCACCGACAGGCCTCGACCGCGCGAAAACAGCGTGGCGAGAAGGAACAGCCTTCGGGCAGATGTTTGGGGTTCGGGACCGTGCCGGGGATGGGAACCAGCCGGTGGCGGGGACCGTCGATCCGCGGGATCGCGTCGAAAAGACCGCGCGTATAGGGATGCCGCGGCTCGGAGAAGAGCTGGGCGACGCTGCCCTGTTCGACGATCCGGCCGGCATACATGACGCAGACCCGTTCGCAGACCTGGGAAATAGCGCCGAGATCGTGGCTGATGAACACCGTCGCCATGCCGGTCTCGGCCCGGAGCTGGATCAGCAGGTCGAGGATTTGCGCCTGGATCGTCGCATCGAGTGCCGTCGTCGGCTCATCGGCGATCAACAGGTCCGGCTCGCCGGCAAGCGCCATGGCGATCATCAGCCGCTGACATTGGCCGCCCGAGAATTCGTGGGGGTAGAGGTCGAAACGGCGGCGAGCGTCGGGAATGCCGACCATGTCCAACAGCCGTAGCGCCTCTCGTCTGGCCGGGTCGCCCCTGAGCCCACGATGCAGCGCCAGCGCCTCGACGATCTGGCGGCCGATCCGGAGGACCGGATTGAGCGAGCTCGACGGGTCCTGGAAGATCATCGCGATCCGGCCGCCGCGCACTTGTTCGAAGACCTCGCGGGGACCGCCGGCGAGTTCCTGTCCATCGAGCTGCACGGAACCGGTGACACTCGCCTTGCCGGGAAGCAGTCCCAGAGCCGCAAGCCATGTCACCGACTTTCCGCAACCCGATTCTCCGACGAGACCGAGCGCCTCGCCCCGGCCCACATTGAGATCGATGCCGTGCAGAACCTGGACGCCGTCAAAAGCGACCTTCAGGTCACGCAATTCCACCAGATTGGACGATGCCCTATCCATATCCTGCCATACTCCTGCCTTCCGCCGTTTCCGGCCGACGGCATTGCCGCTTTTCAAAACAGATGCTCCGGCGGCCCTTCGGTCGCCGGAGCGGTGGAGACAATCCGATCAGATCGCCCAGTTGGAGGAGCGGAAGTCCATCGCGAAGGCCGGAGCGGCCTTCCACTTGAGCGACGACTTCATGCCCGTGAACACGGCGTTCTGGTGCAGGACCTGATAGACCGGGTCTTCGCGCTCGCAGATTTCCAGCATGCGGGCGAAAGCCTTCTTGCGCAGCGCACGGTCGGTGGAGGTTTCCATGACCTGCGCAAGCTTGTTCATTTCGCCGTTCGTCCAGTCCTTCTTCTGCTGGACTTCACCATTGGGGCCGAACTGCACGACGAGGGGAGTGATTGGATCGTTGATCGTGTTGGAAGCCGACCAGTCGCGGACGCCCTTGACGCCTGCCGGATCGTGGATCTGGCCCCAGTTTTCCTTCATTTCGATCTGCACGTTGATGCCGACCTGCTTCCACATCTCGACCATGATCTGGCCGTTGGCCGTCTGGTTCGTGTAGTAGTTGTTGAGCAGGCGGTACGGGATCGGGTCACCCTTGTAGCCGGCCTGCTTGATGAGGTCCTTGGCCAGCTGCGGATTGAATTCCGGAGTAGCCCAGCCTTCGATGAACATGTCCGAGGTCCGGAAGGATTCGAACTGCAGACCGGCCGGGACGACGGTCTGGCCGGCCCAAAGGGCCTCGACGATCGCCTTGCGATCGATCGAGTGCGTCATCGCGCGGCGCATCAGCGGGTTGGCAAGGATCGGGTTCTGGGTGTTGAAGGTCGAAACGCGGTGGTTCCAGATGGTGGAGCTCTGAACTTCAAAGCCCTTGGCAGCCCTGATCGTGGCGATCTGGTCCGGCGGCAGGTCGCAGGCGAAGTCGTATTGGCCGGAAAGCAGGCCGTTGACGCGCGAGGCGACTTCCGGAACTTCGACGAAGCGGATCTGGGCGAGCGGCGGGCGGCCACCCCAGTACTGGTCGAAGGCGACGAGCGTCAGCGAGACGTCCGGCTTGTATTCGGCAACCATGTAGGGACCGGTGGTAACCGGCTTACGGGCCCATTCCGTAAAGGACTTGGCTTCGTCCCAGGCGCGGCGGTTGGTGATCTGGCTGCCGCCGGAATAAAGGCGACCTTCCAGCGTGACATCCGGCGTCGCGTTGTGGAAACGGACGGTGTACTTGTCGACGGCCTCGACGCCGGCAAGGGCCGGCCAAAGACGGCGACCGACGCCGGGAACGGTAGCCGGCAGTTCCTTGACGGTGGTCGGTTTGTGCTCGGATTCGAAGATCGTCTTGCCGCCGGCCGGCTCCGTATTGCCGAACACCCGCTCCCTGGAGAACGAGAACACGACGTCGTCGGCCGTCAGCTCATCGCCGTTGTGGAACTTGACGCCTTGGCGCAGCTTCAGTTCCAGCGTCTTGTCGTCGATGCGCTTCCATTCGGTCGCGAGACCCGGGATCGGACCCTGGTTGCCCATCCAGTTGCGCAGGATGAGGCCCTCCCAGAGATTCGGGAAGAAAACGCGCTCGCCGACATTCGACTGTTCGTGCCAGACGTCGAGCGTGTTGTTGTTGGTGATCTTCTGGACGGCGATGGTGATCGAGGGGCGCTTGTCGCCCTGTGCGATCGAGAAGCGCGGCAGGATCAGCGAACCGGCAGCGGCGCCGGCAAGACCAAGCGTGCTGCGGCGGGTGAAGTTGACCATGGAATTTGTCCTTTGGCTTCGGTTGATGGACGAGCTCGATCAGCCCCTCTGCGGGCTCGAGCGGTGACGGCTTAAGGGGTTCGCAGAGCCTGGCCCGCCAACGACACGCCATTTGCTCGGGCCGCGGACATGAAAGCCGCTCGCCCGATGAACAACGATAAGAAGCGTCTTGCTGCCGCTCACGACGACCCCCTGATTTACGGGGGTTATTTGGCCAGCCTGTGTTTCAGTTCCGTGACGCTATCTTGGCGATTCGATGAAATTGAACACGGATGCAAATTTCATCGTCTCGCGTTACAAATGTAATATTGCCGACACAAAATTCTGGCATCGAACCCTCTGCGTGGAGTTTCTTCCGGCGCATTCCCCCTCCCCACATTTTCTTTGTTCGATGGAGTTTTCCATGTCCTCCCTTCCCGTGATCGGCGCCGCCATGACGCTTGGCGAGCTCGAAATTCACCGCAACTGGCTTTTCGAAAAACAGCGCGATCTCGAACTTCAGGATTTCACCACCGCCGACGTATTGAACGGCGACTGGTCGCCGCTTGCCGAGCGCGCCAGGAAGCTGCTGGACGGTTTTGACGGCCGCCTCGGCATCCACGGCCCGTTCTGGGGCTTCACAATCGCGTCGAATGACCCGGATATCCGCGCCGTCGTCGCTAAGCGCCTCAAGCAAGGCCTCGACGTCTGCGCGGCAATCGGCGCGACGCAGATGGTTGCCCACAGCCCCTATACGACCTGGTCCTACAACAACCTCGACAACAACAAGGGCGAGCCGGAGCGCGTCGTGGAGCATGTGCATCTGACGATGCGTGACGCCGTCAAGCAGGCCGAGGATATCGGCGCCGTGATCGTTCTGGAAAACATCGAGGATATCGACCAGCACGTCCGCGTGGCACTCGCCAACAGCTTCAATTCGCCGGCCGTCGCGGTCTCGATCGATACCGGCCATGCCCATTACGCGCATGGCTCCACCGGCGCGCCGCCGGTCGATTATTATGTGAAGGCAGCCGGCAACCGCCTGCAGCACGTCCACCTGCAGGATGCCGACGGTTACGCAGACCGCCACTGGGCGCTTGGCGAAGGCAATATCCTCTGGCCGTCAGTCTTCCAGGCACTTGCCGATCTCACCAGCAATCCGCGCCTGATCGTCGAAATCAAAGACAAGTCGAAGATCCCGGCTTCCGTCGAGTATCTCGCTTCGCTCGGCCTCGGCCAGTAAGCCTGACTTTCAAAGCTCAACCCCCGGCGCAGGGCGCTGGGGTTACCGCAGTTCCGGAGACATGTCCCGCAGGTGCGACTGGGTGGCGAGGATATCCCCCACCATCATCTCCCGCGCCAGCGCGCCGTTGCGCTCGCGAAGCGCCGCGACGATCCGGAAGTGATAGGACGAGAACGGGTGTACGACGCCCTTGTCGAATTCCTTTTCCACGTAATTGGTCAGCATCCGCATATAGGGGCCGAACCGCAGCCAGAGCATCTCGATATGCTGGGGCAGCACCTCGGAACGCGAAGCCTCGTAGATGCCGAAATGGAATTCCTGGTTCTTGCGCAGCATGCCGTAGACGTCGCCGGCCTTGCCGGTTTCCTCATGCTCGCGCGCAAGCACTTCAGATCGGTCGATATCCTCGTCGCTCATATGCTTGGCGGCAAGTTCCGTCGCCAGCCCCTCGAGCGCGATACGCGCCTGGCAGAGATCGTCGAGCCGCTCGCGGGAAACCGCCGGCACCCGGGCCGAACCGTTATGGCCGATTTCCAGTCCGTTTTCCGCCGCAAGCCTTCGGAGCGCCTCGCGCACCGGCATGTGGCTGGTCCCGAACTCGGTTGCCAGCGACGAGATGGTGATCGCCTGCGACGGGGCGAAGGAGCCCCACATCAGCGCCCGGCGCAGCTGTTCGTAGACCGTATCCTGAACGGTCACGCGCGACGTGACCTTCAAAAGCCCGCTATCCGCCATCCTTGCCCTCTGATCCCATTCAAATCACAACCAGGCCTCGCATAACGGGCCACGCTCTTCAAGTCTCTTGGGCGTCGGACCCTCTACTGTTCCCGACGCGATTCCCCTTGATCAAATGCCAATGGCACAATAGAACATTTGAAAGTTTGATCAAATGCTCATTCGGCAACAGGCCTAACATAGACACGGGGAAGTTCGTTGTCACCTGCATCCCCTCTTCATCGATGAATACGACACCTGGGAGAAATCCATGAACACGCATGTCACGGCAGGCGACAACCTCGCCAAGGCTTTTCCGGTCGATGAGCTGAGGCTGAAATTTCCGGCCCTCCAGAAATACAAGGACTTCATCTTCTTCGAAAATGCCGGCGGTGCCCAGGTTCCCCAGGCCGTCGTCGATGCGGTCGCCGCCCATCTCGTAGACTGCAACGTGCAGCGCATGGCCCCCTATCTCCACAGCCAGGGCGTCGATCGCACCATTGCCGAAGCCCGCGTCTCGGTCGGCTTGCTGGTGAACGCCTACCGTCCAGAGGAAATCTCCTTCGGCCTCAACGCCACCTCATTCATCCGCCTCGTCAGCCTCGGCATCGCAAAAATGCTGCAGGAGCGCAACGAGATCATCGTCACCGACATGGACCATGACGCCGACATCGCTACCTGGATGGCGCTGGAGGCCGACGGCGCCAAGATCGTCTGGTGGAAGATGCGCGAAGACGGCATGCTGCATACCGACGACCTGAAGCCGCTCCTGAACGACAAGACCCGCCTGGTCGCCTGCACCGTCACCGCCCATTCGATTGGCACGATCGTCGACGTGGCAACCGTCGGCAAGCTGGCGCATGCCGCCGGCGCCGAGGTCTTCCTCGACTGCGTGCATTACGGCCCGCACGCGTTGATCGACGTTCAGGCCTGGGACTGCGACTATCTCGTCTGCTCCGGCTACAAGAATTTTTCGCCGCATATGGGCTTCCTCTGGGGCCGTTATGACGCGCTGGTCAAGCTGCCCACTTTCAAGGAAGACTTCATTCCGGACGTGCCGCCTTACAAGATCGAGGTCGGCAC
Source organism: Neorhizobium sp. T25_13 (assembly GCF_002968675.1). Classification (NCBI taxonomy): domain Bacteria; kingdom Pseudomonadati; phylum Pseudomonadota; class Alphaproteobacteria; order Hyphomicrobiales; family Rhizobiaceae; genus Neorhizobium; species Neorhizobium sp. T25_13. The sequence continues at coordinate 21,956 of NZ_PVBI01000018.1, read as the reverse complement.
TTTCACTTACGAGAACGTCGCCGGCATGAATGCTGCCGTGCTCTATCTCGAAGACCTCGGCCGCAGGTTCCTTCCCGACGGCGAACATTCGCGCCGCGATGCGCTTGCCGCCGCCATGGGCGCCATCCGCGCCTATGAGCAGACGCTGTCGAAAAAGATGCTGTCGGTCTTGAAAAAGCACGGCGCCACGATCTACGGCGTCTCCGACGAAGCCCAGGTGGAAAAGCGCGTTCCGACGATCTGCTTCAACATTCCCGGCCTGACGCCGCAATATCTCTCGACCGAGCTCGGCAAGAACGGCATCGGCAGCCGCGACGGCCACATGTTCGCGCCGCGGCTGATGAAGCGCCTCGGGCTGACCATGGAAACGGGCTGCATGCGGGTCTCGATGGTCCACTATAACAAGGCAGAAGAGATCGACCGTTTCGACACGGTGCTCGGCGAGATCATCGCCAAGACCAGATAAGGCGAGAGCCTCCGCGGGCACACGCTCGCGGAGGCTTCAGCTCACTTGAGATGATGATAGCGGCGCCGGAAATAGACGAGCGCCTCTTCGTCCTCCGGGCCGTGGGCGATCCCGACCACCCGGCAGAACAGCACGTGATGCGTGCCGCTCTCGACTACATTTTCCACTTCGCAATCAAACGACACGACCGCATCGGTCAGCCGCGGCGATCCCGTCGCGGCGAGCACCCAATCACCCACCGCAAACCGGTCATCCTGCGGCGTCGAGCCGCCGAACAGCCTCGACATCGGCTCGTGGCCGGCGCCCAGCGTATTGACGCAGAGCACGCGATTTTTCTCGAACATGCCGGCGACCGAACTCGACCGGTTGAGGCAGACGAGCAGCGTCGGCGGCCGGTCCGTCACGCTGCAGACAGCCGACGCCGTGAAGCCCGCAAGCCCACCCGGCCCGTCTGTCGTGACGATGTTCACGGCCGCTGCCAGCTGCGCCATGCCTTCCCGAAAGGCGAGCCGCGTCGCGTCCACCTCGTCGCTTTGAATATTTATCGTCATTCGACCCTCAGCCCCGCTTTTCTCAACAAAGGCATGACGCGATCGCAGAAGAAAGGCAGCTCATAGGTGTAGTTTACGAAAGACATGGCAATGCCGGAATACCCCTGTTCGGCGATCGCGATCATGTCTTCGACGATCTTTTCCGGTGTGCCGATCAGCGGATAACCGCCAGCGCCGCCTGCAAACCGCTTTCGATAAAGATCGTAAGCATTTTTATCGTGCGACTGGGTGAATTCCTTCTTGCCGGCCATATGCGCATCGACCGCGGCGTGATCGGCCATCGTCACCGCATACCGTTCGTAATAATCCTCGGCCTCCTGCTGGGTTTCACGGCAGACGACGTGGCAGACCGTATAGGCGCCGACATCGCGCCCGAGCTTGTCCGCGCGGGCTTTGATGTCTTCCACGTGTTTGCCGGCCTCGGAGATCTCCGTGAATGTCGTGAACAGGTATTCGCAGTTCTTGGCCGCGAAATCCCGGCCGGGGCCTCCGAAGGCAGCGTTCATGGTGACCGGCCGCGGCGATTGCAGGCTGGCTGGCCGGCTGACAACGTCCTTGAGCTTGTAATAGGTGCCGTCGTAATCGAACGGGGTGTCCGACGTATAGGCCCGCTCCATGATCTCCAGCCATTCGTCGGCCTGGTCATAACCCTTCTCAACCAGCGGCACGCCGAACATGCCGAATTCCTTGGGGTTCCAGCCGCAGACGATATTGAGGCCCGCCCGGCCGCCGCTGATATGATCGACGGTGGCCAGCGCCTTTGCAGCATAAAGAGGATGTAGAAGCGGCACATGCACGGTCATGAACAGCCCGATCCGCTCCGTGACGGAAGCAAGCCCGGCCGCCCAGGTGAATGTCTCGAACGACCATTCGCGCACCCGGTTCTTGCCGCCGAAACCTTTCCACCGGGCGATCGGCAGGAAAAAATCGAGCCCGCCGCGGTCGGCGATCTGCACGGCATTGAGATTGTCTTCCCATCGGGCCTGCCAACGTTCCGGCACGTCGGTGATCGCAAGCCCACCGTCCGCATTCGGCGAAAAGACGCCGAGTTTCAGTCTGCTTGGGCCTTTCAGCGGATGCGGCTTGATCATGCTGTTCCTCTCTTTTGTATTCTTCTGCGGGCGGGACGCGCGGTCTCCGCCTCCTGCAACTGGCGCCGCCGGACGGAGAGGTAGGCCTCCTCCGCCGCGAACATGAAAAGCGTCATGCGGTCCTGGACCATCAGCGGATCATGCGCGAGAAAAGCCGCATGAATGCGGGAAAGGCCATCGATATAAAGGCCGGCCGTAGCCGGATCGGCGAACGTGCCGAGCCGCACCGACTGGAAATAATCGATGAAGCGGGAAATCGTCGCCGCCATATGCGGATTGTTGACCGCCCTCAGCCACGCATTGCGGAAATCGACATTGGCCGCCAGCAGGGCTGGAATATCGCTTTGGCTCAGCGCCAATTCCACCCGGTTCATCGCCGCCGTGATCTCCGTCTCGATCTCGGGCGTCATGTCGCGGGCGGCACAGGCGGCGGCCCGCGGCTCGAGCTGGCGGCGCACCTCGAAAAGCCCGGAAATGTCGTCCAGCGACAATTCCCGCACGGCAAAGCCGCGCGTCGTGCCGACCAGATAACCTTCGGAAACCAGCCGAAGCAGCGCCTCGCGCGCCGGCATGCGGGAAATGCCGTGGGCATTGGCGATTTCGGTATCCACCAGGCGATCGGTCGGCGAAACGGCACTCCGCTGCAGCTTCAGCCGCAGATCGGCATAGATCGCATCCACCAGATTGTCGCTCGGTTTCAACATCGTATTCTCCTACGAAAACCGTATACTGATTCTGTCGCACATCAAGGGAATTTTCTTCCATTTCCCATCAAAGCCTCAATTAATGTCATTTTCAGTATACGGTTTAATTCGCTTGCAGCTCCAGGAATTTTAGGCTTAAATTTTAATTTGACGTAGTTCAAAAGCCGTTGTTGCAGCAGACTTCACAAGGCATCCCGATGAGCGACTTCCGCAGGAAATGTATTGGTCATGAGCGCGTCATCGGCACATTCGCGGCGATCCCGCATCCGGTCGCAATCGAGGTGACTGCTGCGAGCGGCCTCGACTTCATCTGCATCGACGCCGAGCACGCCCAGATCGGCCGTGAGCTGATCGAAAACCTCGTCCGTGCCTCGGATGTCCATCGCGTGCCCGCCATGGTGCGCGTTCCGGGCCACGCCCCGGAATCGATAGCCAGCGTGCTCGACGCCGGAGCTGCCGGCGTGCTGGTGCCGCGGGTCTCGACCGCCGCCCAGGCCAAGGCCGCTGTTCTGGCGACCCGCTATCCGCCGATCGGCGAACGCGGCGTCGGCCCGGGACGTGCCGCGGGCTACGGCTACCGCATTCCCGACTATCTGAAATCGGCGAATGAAAGCCTCGTCCTCGCAATCCAGGTCGAGACCGCCGAAGGGCTGGCCAATGTCGAGGACATCGTCGCCGTCGAGGGCGTCGACGTGGTCTTCATCGGCCCCGGTGACCTCTCCGTCTCGATCGGCGCGATAGGGCCGGATGGAGCCGAGAAGCTAGATGCGGCCATTCTCAAGATCACCAAGGCCGCCCGCAAGGCGGGCAAGGCCGTCGGCATTTTCCGCCCCTCCGCCGATGATATCGGAAAATGGTCGGAAGCCGGCATCAGCTTCTATCTGCTCTCAAGCGATACGAGGTTTCTCGGGGCCGGCATCGCTGCCGACGTCGCCGCCGCGCGCTCCGCATAAGCCGTATCGATTTTCCAGGAGTGACGACGTGAAAGCCATCCAGTACAGCGAACATGGCCCGGCCGATGTGATGCACTATGTCGACCTGCCCGATCCGGTCGCCGGACCGGGCCAGATCCTGGTGAAGCTCGAGGCCGCCAGCGTCACGCCTTTCGACTGGAAGCTCCGCGCCGGGCATCTGCAAAACCATTTCACCCTGCCGATGCCGAGCGTGCCCGGACGCGACGGCGGCGGCACGGTGATTTCCGTCGGCGACAGCGTCACGGAATTCAAGGTAGGAGACCGGGCCGCGGTCATGGCCGGAGTTTTCGCCCAGGGCGGGTATGCGGAAATGATCGCCGTCGATGAAGAGCATGCTGTCAAAATCCCCGACAGTCTCTCGACCGTCGATGCGGTGGCGCTCGCCAATGCCGGCCTGAGCACCTGGATCGCGGTGCGGACTGCCGAAGTCAAATCCGGCGACAAGGTTCTCGTGCATTCCGGTTCCGGTGCGGTCGGCGGATTGCTGGTCCAACTCTGCCACCATCTCGGCGCCCATGTCACCGCCACCTGCCGCTCGACCAACCGCGATTATGTCCTCGGCCTCGGCGCTGACCGCGTCGTCGCCTATGACGAGCAGGACTTTTCCGAGCTCCTCACCGACCAGGACATCGTCTTCGAGCTGATGGGCGGCGAAGTCCACGACAAGTCCTACAAGGTACTGAAAAAGGGCGGTCACATGGTCTGGTTGGTCGCCGACCCGATCAGGGACCGGGGTGAGGAATTCGGCGTCAAGGTAACCCGCGCAATGATCACCGATGACAAGTTGGCGCTTGAAGCGATGATGGGCCTCGCCGGCGCAGGCCTACTCAAGCCCCAGGTGGCCCGCACCATGCCCTTGTCGGAGGCAGCCGAAGCCCATCGTCTGATGGAAAAGGGCGCCATCTCGCGCGGGCGCCTGATGCTGACGATGTGACGTTTCTTAAGTGCCGCTCGGAAACAGCGGCGCCTGACGGCCGTTGGCGACGAAAGTCCGGAAATCCTCGATAGCATGCGCGTTGGCGAGCGAGCAGAACGACCCGCGGCTCACCTCGATGCCGCTGATCTTCTGCAGCCGCACGTCCATCTCGGCGCTCTTCAGCGCCACCGCCGCGGTATTGACGACCGGCGCATGCAGCACCTTGAACCCGTATTCGCCGCCAACCAGCAGGCCCGGCAATACACCCGCTGGCACCACGACATCAGCGCCATCGCGCACCAGCGGCTCGGCGCAGGCGGTGAAGTTTTCAAGCATCCGCCGCCGTGCTTCGTCGTCGCCCGCAAAGGCAGCGCTGAAATCCGAAGGTTCACAGTTCATGCCCGCGACATGCTTCACCCGACCGCCGAGGCCGTAGAGATCGGCCTGCTCGTAATGCCAGGTCTGGAACACGTCATCGAGGGTCACCAGCGCCATGCGCCGCCCGAGCCGTGCCGCATAATGCATGCAGACCTCGCCGGCACCGATCACCGGAATGGTGAGTGCCGACTTGAGTTCGTAGAGGCCGGGATCCTGAAAATGGCCGATGACGACGGCGTCATATCCGCGGCTTGCCGCCTCCAGCCCGTTGTCGATGGCGATCGCCGCGCAGCGGAACTCCGCCAGCCGCCCGAAATGCCGGTCCGGCGGGCTGATCCCGAAGACGTCGACTGTCGTGCCCGGTTCGGCAATGCTGTTCAGATAGTCCGAGAGCCGCGTCATGTAGGCGGCGCTTGCGGTGGCATCGATGAAGCTCTGCCAGAAGATGCGCATGTTCCCCTCGTTCCGTTCATTTTCCGGGTGCGATTCGCACTCGTCAAAACCCCAATTTAAGGCTTTACTCCGGGCACAGAAACCGCCCGGAGAGCCGCATGACTGTGTCGACCACGCCTGAAAACCCGCTGAGCGATACGACCGTCGAGATGTCGGAAGCAGCGCTGACCGAGTTCGAATGGTCGCTCTGGCGAATTTCCGCTGCCTTCCTGCGGTGGCAGTCGGAAAGTTCAAGCGAGCTTGCCGGCGCGGGCCTGAGCGGCCTCGACACCGCCATCCTGCACACGATCCGTTATCGCAACAAGCCGAAAGGGCTCGGCGAGATTTCCCGCCTGCTTGGCCGCGACGACACCGCCAACATTCAATATGCCATCAAGAAGCTGCAGACGCTGCAGCTCATCGAGCGGGTCAAAGGCCGGTCGCGCAAGGACACGCTCTACACGCCGACCCGCAAGGGCACCAAGCTCACCCAGGATTATCGGGCTCTGCGCCGGCAGCTTCTCGTCTCGCTGATCCAGAAGATGGATCACGCGGAACAGGGGCTCGGCGAGGCGACCGAAATGCTGGAATTGCTGACGAGCTTCTACGACACCGCCGCCCGGCGGGTGGCGAGCGGATCTCATCTGGTGGAGCGCTCCTGAACGAGCGCCAGAACGCGCAAGGGGCTACCCGAACCGTTCTGAATTTTGAGCGGCGCCGCAACGACCATTGCACCCGTCGGCGGCAGCTGGTCGAGATTGGTGAGGCATTGCAGCCCGTAGCGGCCGGCGCCGTGAAGGTAGTGGTGCGCCGGATAGGGCGGCGAGAAATGCCCCGCCTGGCCGGCGTCCGTGCCGATCGTCTCGGTGCCGAAGCCGATGATGCCACGCTCCTCGACCAGAAAGCGCATCACCTCCGCATTCGGTCCAGGCGTATGGGCGCCATCTGCCTGCAGATTGGCATAGGCAGCACCTGACTTCTTCGACCAGTCCGTGCGCAGGAAGGCCCAGGATCGTGCCGGAATGCGGCAGTGCTGTTCTTCCCACTTCACGACATCGGCAACCGTCAGCAGGAAATCCGCATCCTCGGCCGCCGCAGCCGAGCAATCGATCACGCAGGCCGGCGCGATCATGTCGGCCGGCGGCAGCGTATCGACGGAATTGAGCGGCAAGTCGCGGCCCGTATACCAATGGATCGGCGCATCGAAATGCGTGCCGGTATGTTCGCCGAAGGAGAGATTGTTCCAATACCAGGCCGGCCCGCCGCCGTCGTAGCGCGAAATCCGCTCCATCCGAAACGGCGCGGATTGCCCGAGTTCCGGCGGCATGACGATGACCGGAAAATCCGGAGACAGGGTATGGGTGAGGTCGACGACGCGCACCGCACCGCTCGCCAATGCTCCGGCGAATTTGCCCAGAATATCGCCGCTCATTGACCAGCCTCCCGCTCGACGGCTTTCGGATTGTCGAAGAGCCGCGCTTCGATATCCTTGGCGACGTCACCGACGTAAATGTCTTCCAATCCACGCCTCAATCCGTCGAGAACAGCGTCGGCCAGAGCCTTTGTCGCCACCTTCGGCGGCGGCACCGTCTGGAACCATTCCGTATCGAGCGGCCCGGTGAACGCGTTGACGACCCGGATACCGCCCGGCCTGAGCTCGGTGCGCAGCCATTGCGACAGCGACACACAGGCTGCATGCGCGGCGGAGTGGACGCCGAACTGCGGCGCATTGCTGAGCCCGTGAACCGAGAGCACGTTGACCCAGGCAACGGCCCCAGCCGCACCGTCGACGCCGCGGGAGCGCATCACCGGCCCAAAGGCCTGGGCAAGGCGCATCAGTCCCATCACGGTATGATCCATCGCCTCGCGCGCTATATTGGCTGCGCCCGTATGGAAGAGATGCGCCGGCCGGACGTGATCGGCGGTGTTGATCAGGATCTCCACCTTGGCGCCGATGTCCATCGCCAGCTCCTGCACGGAACGTTCGCTGGTCAGATCCAGATCGACGATTTCGACGCCTTCGATCGCCTCCAGCGACGCCTGCTGGTCGAAAGGTTTCCAGCGATCTGTCACGCCCACAAAAATCCTGGCCGCTCCGGCTTTCCCGAGCGCCTGCGCCAACGGCAATGCAAGCGGGCTGCGCCCGTCGGTGATCAAGACGCGACGGTGCTTTGGGTCGGCGGTCATCTCGCGCCATTGAGGATCGTCTTCCATGTGGGGCGTCTCCGAAACGGGCTTGGCAAAGAACACGGCCTGTCCGGCCCGGTCCAGCTGCAGGGACAACTTGAGCCGGCTACCGGGCCCGCCGCAATCGCCATGCAGATGCACGACGACAATCGGCCCGCAATCGAGCTGAACCAGTCCGGTGCGCCACGGCAGGTGCTCGCGGAAATAGGGATCGCTAGTGACCTCGATCCGCGTTTCCGACAGCAGCGAACCACCGGTCGGCGCATCCTTGAATGTCAGGTCGGACGAAAGGCAGTTCGGGCAGGCGTCGCGTGGCGGATAGGTGTAGCGGCCGCATTCGCCGCAGCATTGCAGCATGAACCGTCCAACCGATGCGGCAAGCGTCAGCCCGTGCGCCTTGCGGCTGCGGGCCGAGGGAGGCAGCAGCGGCTGAGTGGTGCGGGCGAGCGGGTTCTTTCGCCTCGGCTTGAGGAAAGGTTCCGTCATCACGCCCTCGCCAGAATGGCGGCCGCAGAAGCGAGCCCGCGGTCGTAGTTGATCATGCCGAAACCTGAAACCAGCCCGAGTTTCGCATCCTCGACCTGCCTTCCCTCCGCTGTCCCCAAAAGCTGGCGCATTGCTTCGGTAAGCCCGAGATGCCCGCCCGCGGCCCCCGCCTGGCCGACCGAAAGCTGGCCGCCGGACGTGTTGTGCGGAAAGGATCCATCGATGGTGAACGTATTCTGCCGCACGAAGTCCGGTCCCTCGCCCTTTGTGCAGAAACCCAGATCCTCGAACTGCATCATCGAGATCACCGCATAATCGTCGTAGGTCTGGACAAAATCCATGTCGTCCGGCTTCGAACCTGCCATGCCGTAAAGTTCATCGCGATCGACCACCCAGCCGCCGCGCACCTGCACCGGATCCTCGGCAAACGCGTTGTGCCGCTCGATAGCCGACAGCAGCCGGACGAACGGAAGCCCGAGCGACATGGCCGTCTCCTCGCGCATAACCAGAAAGGCTTCCGCACCGGCGCAGGGCATGACGCAATCGAACAGATGGAACGGCTCGGCGATCGGCCGGGCCGACATATATTGCTCCAGCGTCAGCGGCTTTTTCATCAGCGCATCCGGGTTTCTGAGCGCGTTGTCGCGCTGGGCGACGCAAAGCTTGCCGAAGTCTTCCCGCGTTGCACCGTAGCGATCCATATAGTGGCGTGCGATCAGCGCGAAACTAGCATTGGGGCCACCGGCGCCATAAGGATAGGAAGCATCCTGCGCAAAGCGGGAGAAGTTGGCGAGTGTCTTGCGGAACGTATCGACCTGATTGGTGTCGGCCGCCACACAGGCGACGATATCCGCGTCGCCTGCCTGCACCGCCCGCGCCGCCCGGCGCAGCGAGACGATGCCCGCAGCACCACCCATCGGCACGTGGTCGATGTGGCGCGGCGACAGCCCGAAATGCTGGGTGAGACCGACTGCGACATCCGGCCCCATCGTGAAGCTCGCGACCGAAAAGCCATCGAAATCCCGGTGGCTGATGCCGGCTCCCTCCGCCAGTGCCCTGAGCGCCTTGCCCATCCACCAATGCGCGGTCTCGATGGAATAGCGCTGGTAGGACACCGTCACCGGTACCGCCAGAACCACGCCGTCGTAGGATTGCCGCGCCCGGGACAAGACCATCAGGCTACCGTCAGTTTGACGTCGACATTGCCACGCGTCGCATTGGAATAGGGGCAGCGCTGATGCGCACCGGCGACGATCTCTTCCGCGACCGCGCGCTCGATGCCGGGCAAGGACGCCACCAACTCGACCGCCAGCGCGTAGCCGACCGGTACCGGGCCGATGCCGACCTTGGCGGTGATCGAGACGTCGTCCGGCAGCGCGATCTTGCTGGTTCGGGCCACGAGTTTCACCGCACCGAGGAAGCATGCCGCGTAACCGGCGGCGAAAAGCTGCTCCGGATTGGTCCCCTCACCCCCTGGGCCGCCGAGCCCTTTCGGCACCGACAGATTGACCGCGAAACTGCCGTCGGCGCTCTGCGCCTTTCCTTCCCGGCCGCCGTGAGCGGTAACCGAGGTCTCATAGAGGATCTTTTCCGGGGTCATGCATGCCTCCATAGCGTGATTTAAGCTGTGATTTATGATATAACACGAAAGATGAAACCCGTGGGGGAAATTCATCCGGCCTTGCGGATCGATGCCTTCAGCGTCCTGAGGTCGATCGCCGAACCGTCCTCGACCGCCTTTGCCGCCATCGTCTTGATCTCGCCGCGCTGCAGCTTCTGGGTCGAGCTCACCGGCAGCCTGTCGACGAAGACCACGTAGCCAGGAAGTTTGTGATAGGCGATATGAGCACCGGCGGCCTCGATGATCCGCTTCGCCTTTTCGGCCGGCTCGCCCGCTCCGGCGGTCTCGCTTTCAACGATGAAGGCAAAAACTTCCTCGCCGCGCAGGTCGTCTGGCACCGGCGTCACCGCGGATGCCTTGACTGCCGGATCCTTGGCAAGGGCCGCTTCCACTTCCAGCACGGCGATGTTCTCGCCGCTGCGCCGCACGATGCTCTTCTTGCGGTCGAAGAAATAAAGAAGCCCCTCCTCGTCGGCATAAACGACGTCGCCGGTATGAAACCAGCCACCCTCCCAGGCCTCCTCGGTCGCCCTTTCATCCTTCAGGTAGCCGCTGAAGAAACCGTCGCGCGGGTTTTCGCCCTCGGCGCGCACCAGCAGTTCGCCGGGCTTGCCGAGCAGCGCATCATTCCCCGCATCGTCGACGATCCGAAAATCCATGCCGGCACGCGGCCGCCCGATGCAGCGCAGGCCTGGCGTATAATCGTCCGCCGCCGTGGTGGTCACGGCCCGGCCGCCGGTTTCGGTCATCGCCCAGGCTTCGACGATCGGGATGCCGTAGCGCGCCTCGAACTCGATCTTGTGACGGGCATCGACGCCCGGCCCCAGGGCAAACTTCACCTTGTGCGCCCGCTCCGCTTCGATGGCCGGGAGCTGCAGCAGGATCGCCGGGATGACACCGAGGCAATGAATGATCGTCGCGCCGGAATCGGCGATCGACGCCCACCAGCTGCTCGAATGGAACCGGTCGAGCGGCACGATCGCGCCGCCCTTCATGATCATGCCGACCGCCGTGCAGCCGAGCGCGTTCATGTGGAACATCGGCAACGGCGTCAGCGCCACTTCGGCTCCCTCGCCCATTTCGGCGATGCCGCCCTGCGTGGTGTACCATTCGGCGATGCCGATGAAATAGATGTTCGAAAGGATGCAGCCCTTGGGCTTGCCGGTGCTGCCGGAGGTGAACAGCAGCGCGCATTCGGCATCCGGGCCGCCGGGCCGTGCCTCGCGCGTTTCCGGCGAAGGCGGAATATCGTCGCCGGCAGCGATCACCGTCACCTTGCCTGGCGAGATGTCCCGCAGATCGTCCAGCCGCTCGCGGATGACGACCAGCAATGGAGCCTCGGCCATGTCGAGCTGGAAGAGCAGCTCGTCGCGGCGCAGGTCGGGATTGATCGGCACGATCGAGGCGCCGATCGCGTTCAGCGCCAGCCAGTAGTCGAAGAATTCCGGGCGGTTTTCGAGAAGGAGGGCGACGCGGCCCCCGATCCCATATCCCGCCGCCGCGAACTTCTGCTTCAGAAGGCCGACACGGGCGAAAACGTCCCCGTAGCTGTAGCGAAAGCCCTCGGGCGCATAAGGCAGCTTGGCACTGGCCGGCGCGATCAGCATCGGCGCATCCGGGTTCTTCAGCGCCTGGTTCTCGAATAGGAGATAGGGAGAATGCATGGCTCTGTCCTTATGACCGTTCCAGGATACCCTTGATCAGGAACATCTCGGCCTCGTGGATCGTGCCGAACTGGACCCATTCCGCATCCGTCTGCGTCTCCAGCCGCCATGTCAGCAGCGTCACCACGCACCTGTCCGGCCCCATCCGCAGGAGTTCGCCGGGGATGACGCGAGACATATTGCGGAACTGCATGACGTCCTTGGCCGCGCCGACTTCGTAATCCACCTGGAAGCGGTCGCGGTCGACATGGAGCCGCACGAATGTCTGCTTTCCCGTAAAGGTCGAGGTGCCGACGAAGAGACCAGGCTCGACCTCTGTTCGGTTGAGGCTGCCCCACGCCCACTGGCCCTGTTTCAACCCGTCCGACATCAGCTCGAACGCGACCGCCGCCGGGCGCTCCACCATGATGCTGCTGGAATGACAATGCGGATCGATCATGAGCGTCCCTCTTTCAGTCGCATCGAGGCGTCATTTTCCTAAAAGACATTTTAAGCATAAAATAATTGGAAAGAACGTCAACGGATTTTTATGTCCTCTGCCTCCGGCTGCCGCTTTGGCGATCGCCGCTCATCACGTTCTCAACCTGCAGGCTGAGAAAAACCCGGCATTTCCGGCCTTCTACACGCAGAAGTCGACAGGTTTCTCAATTTCTGTCGATCGGAAATTTTAGGCTTGAAGTAATTTATACCTCGTTCTACGATCCCCTCAATTGTTAAGGGGACAACCGCAAAAAGCGGGTCAGAAGAAAAAACCGGAGCCCCTGGCAGGATTGCAGGCTTGCGTTTCACCAACCGCCGCAGGTCCGTCGGTCGCGATCGACGGGCAAACCAGAGGGATCGTCATGACTTTTGAAATCGACCGCAGAAATCTCCTGCAGATGCTCGGCCTTGCCGCGGTCAGCGGCTCCGTGCTCTCGCAGGCCAGCTTCGCCTTCGCTGCAGATACCGACAGCGTCACCATCGGCTGGCCGTCCGACGTGCCGTCCTGGGACCCGAACCTGCGCTTCGTCCCGGATGCGCAGCCGCTCTTCAAGATGGTCTTCGACCAGCCGCTCGATCAGTCGCCAGACCTGAAGCTCATCGGCAACCTCATCACCAAATGGGACCTGAAGCCGGACGGTCTTTCGATGCCGTTCGAGATCCGCAGCGACGTGAAGTTCCACAACGGCGATCCGATGACGATGGAGGACTTCAAATATACCTTCGTCGATCGCATCAAGTCCGGCCTGAAACTCGACATCGCCAATTCCTGGCGCACGCTGACCGACATCGAAATCCTGTCGCCGACATCCGGCGTCATGAAGTTCTCCGCCCCGACGCCGACCGCGCCGCAGTGGCTGGCTTTTCTCGGCAGCTATCTGGTGCCGAAGAAGTATATCGAATCCGTCGGCCCGGAGGAATTCGCCAAGAAGCCGGTCGGCACCGGACCCTACAAGCTCGTCGACTACCAGATGAATTCCCGCATCGTGCTGGAGCGCAACGACGCCTATTTCGGCACCAAGCCGAAGATCAAGCGCGTCACCATCGACATCATCAAGGACCCGTCGGCGCGCACTGCGGCCATCCAGTCCGGCCAGGTGGACTTGACCGTCAATATTCCGGTGCGTGAAGCCGAGCGCCTCGGCAAGACCGAAGGCCTGACCGCCGAAATCAACCCGTTCACCCGCCTGATCCTTTTGCAGATGCGCAATGACAAGGGATTTACGGACATGGCCGTCCGCCTTGCAGCCCATCACGCGATCGACAAGGCAGCGCTCTCCAAGGCCTTTTACGGCGGTGCGGCAGTACCGCTCTCCGTACCGGCCACGCCCGGCACGCCGGGCTACCTGCCGGACTACAAGTTCGCCTACGATCCGGAACTGTCGAAGAAGCTTTTGGCCGATGCGGGTTACACGGCCGACAAGCCGGCGACTTTCACACTTGCCGCCACCAACGGCCAGTTCCCGAGCGATTTCGATATCGCCCGGGCGCTGGTGCAGATGTGGCAGAAGGTCGGCCTGAAGGTCGAACTGCAGCAGATCGAATATTCCAAATATTTCGAACTGAACCGCGGCGGCCAGCTGCCGGAAGCGACGCTCTACAGCTTCGACAACGCCACCGGCGACCCGGAGATCTTCTCCGGTTATCTGATGAACCCGAAAATGCCGTTCGGCGCCTGGAAGGGTCCGGAGATCGGCGACAAGATCCTGAAACTGTTTGTCGAGCCGGTCTACGAGAAGCGCATCGCCGGCTACAAGGCCGTCGCACAGGAAGCTGTCGAGACCGGCGCCAACATCCCGATCCTTCAGAGCGTCCAGACGCTGGTGCGCAAGAAGAGCCTGAACTACGTCAAGTACGGCAATGCCTGGGTCCTGGGCAGTACCATGTCCTGGTCCTGATACCGGCTGACCTCGCCATCCAGGGGTCCGGGTACGCCCGGACCCATTCCTTCACGTCGTCATACGGGGCATGCGCATGTTTGCGACCATTGCCAAGCTCTTGGTAAAGCGTGTTCTCACTGCGATACCGATCCTGCTGCTTGTTTCCGCGCTTCTCTTCTGCATCCTGCGCATCCTGCCGGTCGATCCGGCCGCCATGTCCCTGCCGCCCAATGCGACGGTCCAGGAAGTCGAGGCCATGCGCGCGGAAATGGGGCTCAACCTGCCGCTCTATCAGCAATATGGCATCTGGCTGAACAAGCTCTTCCACGGCGATATCGGCCGCTCCATCCATTTCCGCCAGGATGTGACGAGCCTGATCGGTTCGACATTGCCTGCCACCATCGAGCTTGCCGTCATCGCCATGATGGTCGCCACCGTCTTCGGCCTCGCGGGCGGCCTCTTCCTGTTCTACGTGCGCGGCACCCGCGCCGAAGCGGTGATGGATTTTGTTTCCATCCTGCTGCTCTCGCTTCCGGAATTCCTCTGGAGCCTGTTCCTGCTCCTGATATTCGGCGTCTTTTTCGAAGTCTTGCCCTTCACCGGCCGTCTCAGCCCCGGCTTCGAGCGCCCGCTGGTCACCGGCTTCCTGCTGCTCGACAGCCTGATCACCGGCAATATCCCGACCTTCCTCAATGCGCTCCAACACATGATCCTGCCGTGCCTCGCACTCGGCATCGCCCTGTCTCCGTCTCTCATGCGCGTGCTGCGCTCGAGCCTGCTCGATGCCTACCAGGACGACTACATCCAGCAGGCCAGGCTTCGCGGCCTTTCCGAAAAGCGCATCCTGATCCGCCACGGCCTGAAAAACGCCATCCTGCCGACGCTGAGCCTGATGGGCGTGCAGTTCGGCTTCCTGTTCGGCGGCACCCTGCTGGTCGAGATCATCTATTCCTATCCGGGCATGGGCAACCTGATGGTCGATGCGATCCGCAACGCCGACCTGCCGATCATCCAGGGCGCGGGGCTCACCTATTGCGTCGCCGTTCTGGTGATCAGCATCGTGGTCGACAGCCTCTACCTGATCCTCAACCCGAAACTGAGGGTGCGTTGACATGCTACGATATGCGAAGGGGCGACCGCTTCCGCTCTGGCTGAAATCCGGCCGCGTCCAGACGGGCCTCGTCATCATATTCATTCTGGCCGTCTGCGCGATCTTTGCGCCCTACCTGGCACCCAACGATCCGAACGAGCAGAACCTGCTGTCGATCCTGACCCCGCCGGTCTGGGCCGATGGCGGCGATGCGATGTTTCCGCTCGGCACCGACAGCCTCGGCCGCTGCGTCCTGTCGCGCCTGATTTTTGGCGCCCGCGTGGCGCTCACCGTGGCGTTTACAGCCTCGATCGGCGCGATGATCATCGGCGCCTTCTTCGCCCATGTCGCCGGTTATTTCGGTGGCTGGGTCGATTGGGTGATCGGCCGCATCGTCGAGATCTGGCTCTCCTTTCCGCCGGTCATTCTGTCGCTCATCCTGATGGTCGGCCTCGGCACCGGGCTGCGCAACGTCGTACTCGCCATCATCCTGGTCGACTGGACCCGCTTCTGTCGCGTGCTGCGAAGCGAAGTCATCGTCCTGCGCCGGCGGGACTACGTCTCGGCCGCGCAGCTCATAGGCTTCTCGCACTGGCGCACCATCACCCGCGAAATCCTGCCCGGTACTCTACCCCTGCTCATCACACTGATGAGCCTCGAAATGGGCGTCGCCATCATTGTCGAGGCGATCCTCTCCTTCGTCGGCATGAGCGTCGGCTCGGAGACGGCGGCCTGGGGGCAGATGATC
This sequence comes from Neorhizobium sp. T25_13, assembly GCF_002968675.1. Lineage (NCBI taxonomy): Bacteria > Pseudomonadati > Pseudomonadota > Alphaproteobacteria > Hyphomicrobiales > Rhizobiaceae > Neorhizobium > Neorhizobium sp. T25_13. The sequence goes on along the minus strand of NZ_PVBI01000018.1, from coordinate 6,288 downwards.
GCCGATGCGCGCCAGAACATCTACGAGGCGCCGTTCAACCTGATCGCGCCGATCTTCGCGATCTTCTTCGCGGTCTTCGGCTTCAATATCCTGGGCGACGGCCTGCGCCGCACCCTCGACACGCGCCTGACCCAGACGGAGCGCACCTGACATGGCCATTCCCTCGCCCAAAAATCCCATTCTTTCCGCGCAAAATCTCTGCGTCGAATCGGTAGGCGCCAAGGAAAACTTCCCCGTCCTCACCGACCTCAACTTCTCGCTGGAGCCCGGCAAGATCCTCGGCCTGGTCGGCGAATCCGGTGCCGGCAAGTCGATGATCGGCCGCACCATCTCGCAATATCTGCCGAAGGGTTTTGCGGTCACCAAGGGCACGCTCGCCTTCGATGGCGAGGACCTGGTAAGCATGTTGCCGGAACGCCGCCGCAGCCTGCTCGGCCGCGACATCGCTTTCATCCCGCAGGAGCCGCTTTCCGGGCTCAACCCGGTCCTGACGGTCGGCCAGCAGATCAAGGAACACCTTCTGCGGATAGGCCTTGCCCCCGGTGAGAACTGGCGCGAGCGGGCGCTGAAGGAGTTCGAATCCGTACATCTGCCGCATGGCGCGGCGCTGCTCGAAAAATATCCGCACCAGCTTTCCGGCGGCATGTGCCAGCGCATTCTGATCGCCATGGCCTTTGCCAGCCGCCCGCGTCTCTTGATCGCCGACGAACCGACCACGGCGCTCGACGTGACGATCCAGGCCCGCATCGTCAAGCTGATCGCCGAAATGCAGAAGCGCGACGGCACGGCGGTGATCTTCATCACCCACGACCTGCGCCTCGCCTCGCAGATCAGCGACGAGATCATGGTGCTCTATGCCGGCCGGCCGGCCGAGCGCGGCCCGGCAAAGCAGCTTTTCTCGTCCCCGGCGCATCCCTATACGCGCTGCCTGCAGCTTGCCAATCCGACGATCACAGGCCCGCGCCGCGGCCTCTTCATCCTCCCCGAACGGATGCCGGGCCTGCGGGTGCTGAAGGAGCTGAAGGGTTGCCGTTTCGCCTCGCGCTGTCCGAACGCGATCGAGGCCTGCACCCGGGCCGAACCGCCGCTGGCCGATATCGGCCCGAACCATATCGCCGCCTGCATCCGCACCGAAAAGACGCCGGACATCGTGCCGCCGCCGCTGGCGCCCGGCCGCGAGATCGCCTCGGCCAATATCCATCTCAACGGCGAGAAGCTCACCAAGGCCTACACCACCGCCTGGAGCCCGTTCGCCAAGCGCAGCAGCTTCAAGGCGGTCAACAGCGTCGATTTTTCGCTCGGCGAGGGTGAGTTCGTCGGTATCGTCGGCGAAAGCGGCAGCGGCAAGAGTTCGCTCGCCCGCCTCGTTGTCGGCCTCGATACGCCGACCGATGGCAAGATCACGCTCGCCGGCCGAGACATCACTGCAAACGGCAATGCCGACAGGGTCTATCGCCGCGACTATATCCAGATGGTCTTCCAGGACCCGCAATCGGCACTCAACCCGCGCCGGCGGATCGGCAGCATCGTCACCCAGGCGAACGAGGCGAGCGGATTGCACAACAGCACCCGCGAGCGCATGGACCGCGCCGCCGAACTGCTGAAAGAAATCGGCCTGCCGCCGGATGCGGCGATGCGTTTCCCCTCACAGCTTTCGGGCGGTCAGAAGCAGCGCGTCAACATCGCCCGTGCGCTCTGCACCCTGCCGAAAATCCTCGTCGCCGACGAGATCGTCTCCGGCCTCGACGTCTCGGTTCAGGCACAGCTTCTCGACCTTCTGCTGAAACTGCGCGACGAACACGGCTTCTCGATGCTGTTCATCAGCCACGACCTTTCGGTCGTTCGTTATCTCTGCGACCGGGTGATGGTCATGTATCGCGGCGAGGTGGTGGAAAGCGGCCGAACGGAAACGGTGTTTGCCGATCCGCAGCACGCCTATACCCGCAGCCTGCTCGCCGCCGTGCCCCCGGACGACGTCAATGCCGAATGGTCGCCGGTGCTGGCGGAAGCCGGCTATCAGGTCGAGTGACTTCGCCTTCAGCCGGCGAGCCTTTCTACGGGACGACGATCTGAGTCTCCATCGGGAAGTGGGAATTGCCACCTTCGAAGGGCGGGAAGGTCTTGAAGTCCTCGCGCATGGCGATGCGCGCCGGCGATTGCAGCGCCGCCTGCAGTGCTGCCGGGCTGTCGAACATCACCCGGTTGCGCTGCATGTGGTTGACCCGCTCCCAGGGAAGGAAACCGCACCAGTCGACCCGCGACAGGACCTCGATCTTGCGGATCCCGGGGAAGGTGCGCATCACCTGCGGGTGATGGCTGACATAGTGGTGCATCCAGACGTTCAGGTCCTCGGCCGGACCGGTATAATGCACCACGTAGGAACAGGGATTGCCGTTCTTTTCGATATCGAGCTTGGCGTCGTCGACCGGAAAATGCCGCGCATACATGGCCTGCTGCGTGCCCCTGGCGCCGCGAATACTCGACAGCACGCCGGATGCCGCAAGCTGGTGCAGGTGACCGGCCGGCGCCATCGCATCCTCGAGCTCGCTCAGCTCGTTGAAATAGAGCTGCATGCCGAAGATCGGCGACTGCTCGTCCTTGTTGTACATGTCCTTGGTGACTTCAGGCGTGTAGAGATTGGCGGTAGTCAGCCCGGGCGTCAGCTTGATGATTTCAGCGACGGTCTCGACGTCCGCCTTGCTCACGGCGAGCTGACTTCCATCGACATTCTCGAAAAAGGCAAAATAGGCAAAACGCATGGCGTGGCTTCCTGGCTTTCTATGGGACCGCAACGATTGCGGGCGGCCTCTGTTCCCCGGTGGTGGTCCACTATCGAACCGCCGGCGGCGAAAAACAAGTTTAGACCTAAACTATTTTTCAAGCAGGTTTGCCTGACCAAAATGAGCCTCCCCGACATGATTTAAGCTTCAATCTTTCCGCTTGAATCTTGCTGGATTTTCGATCACGATCCGCTCTCACGCGCGTTGAAGAGGATAGAGACGCCGCCGGACAGCTCTTGGGAGAGAGCTCGCGTCTCGTCGCTCCACCTGCCGGCCATCAAGAACAATTTCGCATCCGATCCGGCAGAAAAAACGCCCGCCGGTCACCAAAACAGAGGGAACGCAATCATGACCATGAGCCTTTTCCGCCGCGCCGTTTTAGGCCTCGCGGGTGCTGCTGCCCTGTCCGTCGCAAGTGCCGGTCTGGCCTCCGCCGCAGCGCTTGCCGTTGGCTCCTATCCGAGCAACCCGCCCTTCGAATACAAGACGGCGACGGGTAGTTTCGAGGGTTTCGAAGTCGATATCGTCAACGAAGTTGCCAAGCGCCTCGGCATGACGGTCGAGATTTCCGACCTCGGCTTCCAGGCTCTGTTCGCCGCCACCTCCTCGAAGCGCATCGATGTGGCGATCTCCTCGATCACCATCACCAAGGAGCGTCTCGGCAGCCAGTCCTTCACGCAGGCCTATTATGACGCCGACATGGGCATCGCCACCCGCAAGGAAGCGACCGTATCCAAGGTCGAAGACCTGAAGGGCAAGGTGGTCGGCGTCCTGGCCGGCTCCACGGGCGACAAGTGGGCCAAGGACAACAAGGAAAAATACGGTATCACCGACATCAAGAGCTACAATGCCCAGCAGGATCTGCTGATGGATCTCTCCTCCGGCCGTGCCGACGTGGCCGTCAGCGACGTCCCGGGCATGGAATACGCCTTCCTCAAGATGAAGGATCTTGCCGTGAAGGTGCGCATCAAGACCGGCGAACAATACGGCCTGATGATGACCAAGGATCACCCGCTGCTTGCCAAGGCGAACGACGCGATCACCGCGATGAAGAAGGATGGCACGCTGGCCGCAATCCACAAGAAGTGGTTCGGCTCGGATCCGGCCGCCGGTTCCGCCTCCGCCGTCGAACAGCCGCTGCCGAAGCCCTGAGCCGGCTACCGATATCGCACCCAATCATGCCGGCCGGCGACGGCCGGCTTTTTCGTGAGCTTAGAGGCACCAGGAAATGACCCTCCTCGACACATTCTTCAACCTCGAGGTTCTCGGCGACGCGTTTCCGGCGCTGCTGCGCGGACTGATCAACACCTTCCTGCTCGGCGTGGCGGGCATCGGCATCGGCATTCCGATCGGCCTAGTGATCGCGCTCCTGCGCCTCTACGGACCGAAGCCGGTGCGATATCTGACGGTTTTTTACATCGACATCTTCCGCGCGGCGCCGATGCTGGTGGTGCTGATCCTGATCTACTACGCGCTGCCATTCGTCGGCATCCGCCTGTCCTCCTGGACATCCGCAGGCCTTGCCTTCTCGATCGTCATGGCAGCCTATTCGGCGGAGATTTTCCGCTCCGGCATCGAGGGCATTCCGCGCGGCCAGTTCGAGGCAGCGGCGGCCCTTGGCCTGCCCTTCTTCGTCACGCTGCGCAAGGTCGTGCTGCCGCAGGCGATCCGCATCGTCATACCGCCGATGACCAACAACTGCGTCTCGATGTTCAAGGATACGTCGCTCGCCTCCACAGTCGCGCTTCCGGAGCTCCTCAAGGAGGCGACGGACGCGCAGGCGCTCTATGCCAACCCGACGCCGCTGATCGGGGCTGCGCTGATCTACATCGCCTTCCTCTGGCCGATGGTGCGGCTGGTTAATCTTCTCGAACAGAGGTTCAACAAGGAAAAGAAGCGCTGACGCTGGCGGCGAGGCCTATTCGAAGGCGGCGCCGGAGAGGTGGTTGCTGGCGGAGGTCTTGACCGTGCCGATCTCCGACCAGAGCGCAGCTACAGCATGCGGGTCGATATCCGCCATCATGTCCTGCAGCCAGCCTTCATGCGCCGCGGCCATCGCCGCAAACAGTGTCGCACCCGCGTCGGTGAGTTTTGCGACCGTCACGCGCCGGTCGCCCTGCGGCGTCACCCGCTGGACGTAGCCGTCCGCTTCCAGCCTTTCGACGAGCCCGGTGACATTGCCATTGGTGACCATGGTGCGCTTGGAGAGCTCGCCGAGGCGAAGCCCGTCCTTCTCGCGATAAAGCTGCGCCATCAGGTCGAACTGCGGCAGGGTCGCGCCGAACTCGGCACGCAGCCGGCGGCGGATTTCCTGGCTGATCAGCTTGGTCGTCGACAGCATCCGCAGCCACAGGCGCAGCTCGGGCTTCGACCGCCCGTGGGCGCCCTGGACGATGATCTCCAGATCGACGTCGATCGCTTCCGCTTCTGCCATTCCGAATGTTGCCTCTGTCACCGACCCACCGTCTAGAAGCAGATATTTGAAATGTCAAAGGTTTGCAGGCTGCGATCGCCCCGCTGACGGATGCCGCTCGCAAGCCTTTTATCACCGCCCCCGATCATCGCCGCATCAAAAGGCGTCCTCACTCGCTCCCATTATTCATCCATATGCATATATTTTCGAAGAGAGCCGCAAGGACGGGCAATTTACCGACAGACGAGCCGCCGCTAGAACTTGCCCTCAATGAAGTCAGAAACAAGCTGCTTCCTATGGAAACTTGCGGTTTTTGATCGAGAATGCGCCACGGAAATTTGCTCGACGCAGCCCCACCCGATTGCTTGCATCCTCATATTTTCTGCAATAGGCTCCCTCATCGGTTAGCGGCATCCGGAGAGGAAAACCGGCTGCTGCCCGGCTTAACGAAACCGGTCATTCAAGGGGAACCCGGCACCATGTCTTCCAGCACGCTCACCAGTCTCGCTTCCGCTCTTCTCTCCGGCTCGGTCAAGGTCGTGGACCTGACGGCGCCGCTCGGGCCGGATACCCCCGTTCTCTACCTGCCACCGCAGTTCGGCAAGAACACGCCCAAGGTCGCCGTCCATACGATCTCCGAATACAACGAGGACGGGCCGTTCTGGGCCTGGAACTGGCTGGAGCTCGGCGAACACACCGGCACCCATTTCGACGCGCCCTGTCATTGGATCACCGGCAAGGACAAACCGAACAACACGACCGACACCATCCCGCCGCAGAATTTCGTGGCGCCGGTCAATGTCATCGACCGTTCCAGGGAAGCCGCCGAAAACCCGGATTATCTGCTCACCGTCGACAGCATCAAGGAATGGGAAGCCGAGCATGGCGCGATCGAGGCCGGCAGCTGGGTGCTGATGCGCTCCGACTGGTACAAGCGCAACGGCTCGACCGACACCTTCCTGAATGCCGACGAGAACGGCCCGCACTCTCCCGGCCCGACCGCCGAAGCGATCCAATACCTGATTTCGAAGGACATTATCGGCTGGGGCCAGGAAACCATCGGCACCGATGCCGGTTCGGCCGGCGGCATGAACC
>NZ_PVBI01000017.1:0-105885 GCF_002968675.1 Neorhizobium sp. T25_13 | reverse complement strand
CCCTTGTGGGGAGGGTGGCCGGCAGGTGGGAGGGGTTTTCATGCTGGATGAAGTCCCCTCCCCAACCCCTCCCCACAAGGGGGAGGGGCTCCACGCGCCGTCCCATACATTCATAGGCGATCCGCTTGAGGTGGGGGTGGCTCGGCTCGCGGGCTTCCTCAAACAGCAGATTTTCCAAGCTTGGAAGCGCCCGGTAGCCAGGTGCTCAGCCTAGGCTGCCGCCGTCGCCTTCTTCTTGGCCACGCGCGCACGGATCGACTCGATGTCGGCCTTCGGCGTCGCCTTGAAAAGCGTGCGGGTATAGTCGTGCTTCGGGTCGGAAAACACCTCTTCGCGGGTGCCGTATTCCACGGCCTCGCCGAAATACATCACCATCACCTCGTCGGCGATGTAGCGCACGACGGAGAGGTCGTGGCTGATGAAGACGTAGGTGAGGTTGAACTCGTCCTGGAGATCGGCGAGCAGGTTCAGCACCTGGGCCTGGACCGAAAGGTCGAGCGCCGAAACCGGTTCGTCGAGCACGAGAAGCTTCGGGTTCATCATCAGCGCGCGGGCTATCGCGATGCGCTGGCGCTGACCGCCCGAGAACATGTGCGGGTAGCGGTTATAGTGCTCCGGGCCGAGGCCGACCTTCGTCAGCATTTCGCTGGCGCGGTCGCGGCGTTCGCCGGCCGACATGTCGGTGTTGATCGCCAAGGGTTCGCCGAGCACATCGCCGATCTTCTGGCGCGGGTTCAGTGAGCCATACGGGTTCTGGAAGACGATCTGCACCTTCTGGCGCATTTCCTGGGTCAGGTGGCCGGGGCGGGTATCGACCTTCTTGTTGTCGATCAGCAGATCGCCGCCGGTCGGTTCGTCGATGAAGGTCAGCATGCGTGCAAGGGTGGATTTGCCGCAGCCGCTTTCGCCAACGATCGCCAGCGTCTTGCCGCGTTCGAGCTTGAAGGAAACGCCCTTCACCGCATGGATGATCTTCTTCGGCTTGAAAAGGCCGCCCGGCAGTTCGTAATCGCGCTTGATGTCGCGCACTTCGAGCATGGTGTTATCGGTCATATTATTGCTCATGCGCGTGCCTCCGGCGCGGGTTCCGGATTGCCGTCGAAGAAGGCGGAAACGGTGGTGAGGCGGTCGCCGGTCGCGTTTTCCGGCAGGGCCGCCAGCAGCGCCTTGGTATAGTTGCTCTTCGGGCTCTCGAAGAGGGAAAGCACATCGGCTTCCTCCATCTTGCGGCCCTTGTACTGCACGATGACGCGGTCGGCGGTCTCGGCGACGACGCCCATGTCATGGGTGATCATGATCAGGCCCATGCCGTTCTTGGCCTGCAGCGCCATGATCAGGTCGAGAATCTGCTTCTGGATCGTCACGTCGAGCGCGGTGGTCGGCTCATCGGCGATCAGCAGTTTCGGATTGCAGGCGATCGCGATCGCGATCATCACGCGCTGGCACTGGCCGCCCGACATCTGGTGCGGAAAGTGGTTCAGCCGCTCTTCCGGGTTGGGCAGGCCGACCTGGCTGAACAGCTCGATTGCGCGGGCGCGACGGGCTTTTGCGTCGAGGCCGAGATGGATGCGCAGCACTTCCTCGATCTGGAAGCCGACCGTGAAGCACGGATTGAGGCTGGCGACCGGCTCCTGGAAGATCATCGCGATATCCTTGCCGATCAGCTTGCGGCGCTCGGCCGGGCTGATGTTCTGGATGTCGCGGCCTTCGAAGAGCATGCGATCGGCGGTGATCTTGGCGGTCCACGGGAGCAGTCCCATGACGGCGAGCATGGCGACGGACTTGCCGGAGCCGGATTCGCCGACGATTGCCAGAACCTCGCCCTTTTCGACCGAGACGGAGACGCCGTCGACGGCGCGGAACCAGCCGGTTGCGGTTTCGAATTCGACGATGAGGTTATCGATTTGCAAGAGCGCCATGATCAGGACCTCTTCAGTTTCGGGTCGAGCGCATCGCGCAGGCCGTCGCCCATCAGGTTGATGGCGAGAACGGTGACGAGAATGGCGACGCCGGGGAAGGTGACGACCCACCAGGCGCGCAGGATGAATTCACGCGCTTCGGCAAGCATCGTGCCCCATTCCGGTGCCGGCGGCTGGGCGCCCATGCCGAGGAAGCCGAGAGCGGCTGCATCGAGAATGGCGTTCGAGAAGGAGAGCGTCGCCTGGACGATCAGCGGCGCGGTGCAGTTCGGCAGGATGGTGCGGAACATCAGGCGCAGCGGCCCGGCGCCGGCAAGCCTTGCGGCAGTCACATAGTCGCGGGACTTCTCGGCCATCACGGCGGCGCGGGTGAGGCGCACGAAATGCGGCTGCAGGGTGAGCGCGATGGCGATCATGCCGTTGGTGAGGCTCGGCCCGAGGATCGCGACGAGCACGAGGGCGAGCAGCAGCGACGGGAAAGCGAGGATGATGTCCATCAGGCGCATGATGACGGTATCGATCCAGCCGCGGTAATAACCGGCGATCAGGCCGACGATGATGCCGCCGGTGAGCGACAGCGTCGTCACGAAGACGCCGATGAACAGCGAATACTGCGCGCCATAGATCAGGCGGGACAGGATGTCGCGGCCGACAGGATCGGTGCCGAGTAGATAGGACGGGTTGCCGCCCTCGGCCCAGGCCGGCGGAAGCAGGGCGAAATCGCGATACTGCTCGAACGGCGAATGCGGGGCGATGAACGACGCGAAGATCGCCACGATGACGAGGGCGACGAAAATGATGAGGCCCAGAACGGCGCCGCGATTTTCGGAAAAGTAGAACCAGAACTCGCGGAGCATCTGGCGGCGCATCGCGGCGCTGGAAACCGGTTCGGCGATCTTGGTAACAGTGGTATCGGCCACGGGATTTTCTCCTTCTTGATGCCGGATCAGTGTCGGATTCTGGGGTTGATCAGGCCGTAGAGCAGATCAACGATGAGATTGACGAACATGATGATGGCCGCGATCAGGAGCAGGCCGCCCTGGATGACGGCGTAGTCGCGGCGGAAGACGCTGTCGACCATCCACTTGCCGATGCCCGGCCAGGAGAAGATCGTTTCGGTCAGGATGGCGCCGGCGAGCATGACGCCGATCTGCAGGCCGATCGTGGTGATGACCGGGATCATCGCGTTGCGCAGTGCATGGATGCCGACGACGCGGAAGGGCGAGAGGCCCTTGGCGCGGGCGGTGCGGACGTAGTCTTCCGAGAGCACCTCCAGCATGGCGGAACGCGTCTGGCGGGCGATGACCGCGAGCGGAATGGTCGCAAGCACGATCGACGGCAGGGCAAGATGGCTGATCGCCGAGGCGAAGGCGCCCTTCTGTCCCGACAGCAGCGAATCGATCAGCATGAAGCCGGTGACCGGCGGGAAGAAGAACATCAGCGAGATGCGGCCGGAAACCGGGAACCATTGCAGGGTGCCGGAGAACAGGATGATCAGCAGCAGGCCCCACCAGAAGATCGGCATCGAATAACCGACAAGCGCGATGCCCATCAGCCCCTGGTCGAAGATCGAACCGCGTTTGATCGCGGCGATCACGCCGGCCGGAATGCCGAGCGCGACGGCGATGACGATGGCACAGAAGGAAAGCTCCACGGTCGCCGGAAACAGCGCCCAGAACTGGTCGAGGATCGGCTTCTTGGATACGATCGACGACCCGAAATCGCCGGTCAGCACGCCGCCGAGATAATCGAAATACTGGACGACCAGCGGCCGATCCAAGCCGAGCTGTGCACTGATCTGGGCATGCCGCTCCGGCGACATGACACGTTCGCCGGAAAGAAGCGCAACCGGATCACCCGGCAGAAGTCGGATAAATGAAAAAGCAATGATCGAGACCCCGATGAAAGTCGGGATCAACACGGCGATACGCCGCAACAGGAAGCCAAACATTCGAAACCTTCGTGGTTTTTGGTTCGTGGCCGATTCACGGTTTTGTCAAGCCATGAAGACGGCAATCGTGGCGTCTTCGCCAAATTTTGGCGTCTCATAAGAAAATGCCGCGGGAAACGCAACGCGTCCCGCGGCAAAATCGTCGTGAAGCAGAAATTACTGCGCGATATCGACCGCTTCGAAGGTGAAGTCGCCGAGCGGGCTCTGGGTAAAGCCGGTCACGCCCTTGCGCATCGGTACGACCGAGAGGGAGTGATCGATGGTTGCCCAGGGAGCGTCCTTCTTGAAGATCGCCTGAGCCTGTTCGTAGAGCTTGGTGCGCTCGGCCAGGTCGGAGACGACCTTGGCCTTCTTCACCAGGGCGTCGAACTCCTTGTTGCACCACTGAGCGCGGTTGTTGCCGCCGACAGCATCGCAGCCGAGCAGCGTATCAAGGAAGTTGTCCGGATCGCCGTTGTCGCCGGTCCAGCCCATGATGGCGGCGCCATCGCGGTTCTTGTCCTTCGAACGCTGCAGGTATTCAGCCCATTCGAAGGAAACGATCTCGACCTTGACGCCGATCTTGGCAAAATCGTCCTGGATGATTTCGGCCGCGCGGCGGGCATTCAGCATGTAGGGACGCGAAACCGGCATCGCCCAGACCTTCATGGAAAGGTCCTTGACGCCTGCGTCGGCGAGCATCTTCTTGGCCGCTTCGAGGTCGTACGTGTCGTCCTGGGTGGCCTTGCTGTAGGACCACATGGTCGGCGGGATCGGGTTGACGGCAGGTGTCGCCATGCCCTGGAAGACGGAATCGACGATCGCCTTCTTGTTGATCGCCTTGTTCAGCGCCTTGCGGACTTCCAGCTTGTCGAACGGAGCCTTGGTCGTGTTGTAGGCGAGATAGGCGACGTTCAGGCCTTCCTGCTCCAGAACCTGGAGGCTGGGATCAGCCTTCATGGCCTTCACATCGGCAGCGTTCGGATAGGGCATCAGGTGGCATTCGCCGGCCTTGAGCTTCTGGTAACGAACGGCAGCGTCGGTGGTGATCGCGAATACGAGGTCGTCGATCTTCGGAGCCGGGCCCCAGAAATCGGCGTTCTTCTTGAAGCGGATGACGGCGTCCTGCTGGTAGCCGACGAAGGTGAACGGACCGGTGCCGACCGGCATCTGGTTCAGCTGTTCCTTCTTGCCGGCCTTGTCGAGGCTGTCGGCATATTCCTTCGACACGATCGAGGCGAACGGCATGGCGAGGTTGGCGAGGAACGGTGCTTCCGGACGGTTGAGCGTGACCTTGACGGTCAGGTCGTCGACCTTCTCGATCGACTTGATGAGCTTCGGAAAGCCCATGCCATCGGCATATTCCCAGGTCGCGCCGGAAATGTACTTGTTCCAGGCGTTCTTCTCGTCGATCTGGCGGCCGATCGAGAAGACGACGTCGTCGGCGTTCAGGTTGCGGGTCGGCTTGAAGAAGTCGGTCGTCTGGAACTTGACGTTCGGACGCAGCTTGAAGGTGTAGACGGTGCCGTCAGCGGAAATCTCCCAGCTCTGGGCGAGGCCTGCTTCCGGCTGGGTCGTGCCCGACTTGAACTCGAGCAGGCGATTGTAGATCGGATGCGCCGAAGCGTCGAAGGTCGTGCCGGCGGTGTAGATGCCGGGGTCGAAGCCTTCCGGAGAACCTTCCGAGCAATATACGAAGGTCTTGGCGCTGGCGCCGCTTGCGAAGAATGTTGCCGACAGCAGCGCTGCGGCAAGGGTGAGTTTATATTTCATTTGGATCTCCCGATGACCTGTGGCCGGCTTATACGCCGTGCCCGGTGGATGTCTTCAGCTGGAATGGCGCGTATATAGCGCCCAACGACTGGTATTCCCGTGTTCACCTCCTGGCCGGCGATATTTCGCTGCGGCCGGCCTACAAAATGCGTTTCTCCTGGCGGGTCCGCGACGGCCTTCTGACCGCGCATGCCCCTGTTACCTGATTCCGATCAACGGCCTCCCGCCGTATCGAATTTCACGCCCGCTTCATTCTTTAGAAAATTTTCCACAAAATTGGCCAAATCTCGGTGCATTCTTATTGGTTTCGGCGCGTTTCGTAGATTTGCCTGCGGGCCGTGGCGCGGGAGCATAACGATTATGATCCGGTTGTCGAGATACTAACATTCGCGTATCAATCACATCCGTATTCCTTCCGCCCCATCCCTCCGCACAGCCTGTTTTTGCTGCAATGCCGCATTGCCATCGGCCAGGAATTGGCTACGGTTCGGACCTTCCGACCAGCATAGATCTATCGAGGCAATGGTTTCATGACGACAGGCAATTCCAATCTCCCGCTCGTTTGGGATTTCATCGACCGCAAAAAAGAGGTCTTCACGGAACTCGCGGACCGCGTTTGGGAGACGCCGGAAACCTGCTACATGGAGACGCTTTCGGCTGCCGCGCATCGCGAGATGCTGGAGGCGCAGGGCTTCAAGATTACCGAAAACGTCGCCGGCATTCCGACCGCGCTGATCGGCGAGGCGGGCGAGGGTGGTCCGGTCATCGCCTTCCTCGGCGAATACGATGCGCTGGCCGGTCTCAGCCAGAAGGCCGGCGTCACCCGGCATGACCCGACGACCCCTGGTGCCAACGGCCATGGCTGCGGCCACAATCTTCTCGGTTCCGCATCGCTGCTGGCCGCGACCGCGCTGAAGGATTGGCTGGAAAAGACCGGCACTCCCGGCCGCGTGCGATACTACGGCTGCCCGGCGGAAGAGGGCGGCGCCGCCAAGGCGTTCATGGTGCGGGCCGGCGCCTTCGAGGACGTCGACATCGCGATCAGCTGGCACCCGAGCAATTTCGCCGGCGTGCAGCGGGAGACCTCGCTTGCCAACTGCCGGATCGACTTCACCTTCACGGGTCGCGCCGCGCATGCGTCCGCCGTGCCCGAACTCGGCCGCAGCGCGCTCGATGCCGTCGAACTGATGAGCGTCGGTGTCAATTATATGCGCGAGCACATGCCGTCCGAGAGCCGCATCCACTATGCGGTCCTGGATAGCGGAGGCATCTCGCCGAACGTCGTGCAGGCGCATGCCAAGGTGCGCTACGTCGTTCGCTCCGCTGACCTGCCCGGGCTTTTCACCCTGATCGAGCGCGTCAAGAAGGTCGCCGAAGGTGCGGCGCTGATGACCGAGACCAAGGTCGAGAGCACGATCCTGGCCGGTGTTTCCAATCTCGTCGTCAACACACCGCTGATGGACGTCATGCAGGACGTCTGGGACAGCATGGGCCCGCCGCCGTTCGACGCGGCGGATATCGAGTTCGCCGAACAGATCCGTGCCACGCTGACGCCGGAAGACATTGCGGCGAGCTGGAACCAGGAGCGCCTGGAGCAGCGGGATATCCCGCTTGCCGACTTCATTCTGCCGGCGCACACCGAAAACCGCCAGATGGGCGGCTCGACCGATGTCGGCGACGTCAGCTGGGTCGTGCCGACCGTGCAGGCCTATGGTGCGACGCTCGCCGTCGGCACCCAGCTTCATACCTGGCAGGTGGTGGCGCAGGGCAAGAGCCCGCTTGCCCACAAGGGCATGGTTTCCGTCGCCAAGGCGATGGCCGCGACCGGACTGGCCGCCATGACAAGCGACCAGCTCCGCGAGGCGGCCTGGGCCGATCTCAAGAAGCGGCGCAAGGGACAGGACTACAAAAGCCCCATTCCGGCCGGCGCCGAACCCCCGGTCGCGGCAATGACGCTGAAATGACCAAATAAACTGATCGACGCGTCAACTATTTTGAACGGTCGACCTCTCTGAAAACGGCGATTTGGGCTGTCCAATATCGCCGTTTCCGCCTATGAAATTTATGCGCCGTTGCGTGTCTCACAGGAGGTCCGTCGTGACTATTCAGCCCAATTCCATCGAAGCCCGGGACAAGGCTTACCAGCTCCACTCCTACACCAATGCCCGCGCGCTGGAGCGTGACGGATCGCTGGTGATCGACCGCGGCGAGGGCATCTATGTCTACGACGTGAACGGCAACAAATATATCGAAGGCATGGCGGGGCTCTGGAGCGTCGGCGTCGGTTTCGGCGAAAGCCGGCTCGTCGAAGCGGCCGCGAAGCAGATGGCGAAGCTCCCCTATTACCATACCTTTACGCTCCGCAGTCACGGCCCGTCGATCGATCTTGCCGAAAAGCTGATCCAGATGGCGCCGGTGCCGATGTCGAAGGCCTATTTCACCAATTCCGGTTCCGAAGCCAACGACACCGCCATGAAGATGGTCTGGTATCGTTCGAACGCGCTCGGCAAGCCGGAAAAGAAGAAGATCATTTCGCGCATCAAGGGCTATCACGGCGTGACGATCGCCAGCGCCAGCCTCACCGGCCTGCCGAACAACCACCGCTCCTTCGACCTGCCGCTCGCCGGCGTCTTCCACACGACCTGCCCCCATTACCGCGCCTTCAAACAGGAAGACGAGACGGAATCGGCCTTCGTCGAGCGTTGCGCCAAGGATCTCGAAGACCTGATCCTCAAGGAAGGTCCCGAGACCGTCGCCGCCTTTATCGGCGAGCCGGTCATGGGGGCGGGCGGCGTCATCGTTCCGCCGGCCGGTTACTGGGATGCCATCCAGAAGGTGCTCAGGAAATACGACATCCTGCTGATCGCTGACGAGGTGATCTGCGGTTTCGGGCGCACCGGCGAGATGTTCGGCACCACGACCTATTCCCTGCAGCCGGACATCATGACGCTGTCGAAGCAGATTTCGTCGTCCTACCAGCCCATCTCGGCGCTGCTGATCAACGAGAACGTCTACGGACCGCTTGCCGACGAATCGGCGAAGATCGGCACGTTCGGCCATGGCGTGACCGCGGCCGGCCATCCAGTCGCCGCGGCGGTCGCGCTGGAAAACCTGGCGATCATCGAAGAACGCGATCTCGTCGGCAATGTCCGGGCGCTGGCGCCAAAGTTCCAGAGCCGGCTGAAGGCGCTGGAAAGCCATCCGCTGGCGATCGAAGCGCGCGGCGTCGGCCTCATCGGTGCCCTGGAACTGAAGCCACGCGACGGGTTCGCGGCCGGCCAGCTCGGCCCTAGGCTGCTGGCGCTCATGCTCGAAAAAGGCCTGATTTCGCGGGCGATCGGCGACTCGCTGGCGCTCTGCCCGCCGATGATCATCAACGAGCAACAGATCGACACGATCTTCGACACGTTCGAAGCTTCGCTCGAGGTCTTCGAGAAGCAGTTCGCTGGCTGATACCTGCCGGAGCCGCGCTAACCTATTGGTGCGGCTCCGATTGCGATTGCGCGAAGCGCGCCTATATTGCTCGCCATGCTGGATCTCATCGAACCCTATTGGCCGCATATCCTCTTCGTTTTGTCGGTCCTGATGGGGGCCGCAGCTGCGATTCACGCAGCGATGACCAAGGAAGAAGTCCGCTCGGCGATCGGCTGGGTCGGCGTCATCGTTCTGTCTCCGATCGTCGGCGCGCTGCTTTACCTGGTCGCCGGGATTAACCGCATCCGACGTTCGGTGATCAGCGACCGCCGCGCGCTGCTGCAGGGAGAAATCCGCGCGCATGTGGTTTCCTATGACGCGACGAACAACCTGATCATCGAGGATTTCGGACACCGCTTCCGGGCGATGAAGACGCTCGGCGACCGGGTGACGCGCCACCGGCTGACGACCGGCAATACGATCGTCGCGCTCGATACCGGCGACGAAGCCTATGGGGCGATGCTGAAGGCGATCGCCAAGGCGAAACGCAGCCTCATCCTCGAGACCTATATCTTCGACCGGGACAGGATCGGCATCCGGTTCGCGGAAGCCCTGATTGCCGCGGTCAAGCGCGGCGTCGAGGTGCGCGTGCTGATCGATGCGGTCGGTGCCCGATATTCGGTTCCGAGCGTGCTCGGCATGCTGAGAGACGGCGGCGTCACCGCCGATGTCTTCAACGGCAACGTCATCATGGGGCTGCGTCTCCCTTACGCGAACCTGCGCACCCACCGGAAGATCCTGGTCATCGACGGTCGGGTGGCGTTTACCGGCGGCATGAACATCCGCGAAGGTTTTTCGAGCGAATTCAGCGGCAACAAATGTTCGTTCGACACCCATTTCAAGGTAACCGGGCCGGTTGTCGCCGACCTGTTCGCAATTGCCGCCGCCGATTGGCGATATGCCGCCGACGAGGCCTTGGAGGGCGCGGCCTGGGCGCTGCAGGCGCCGGAGACGGAGGCCGGTTCGCCGGTCATCATGCGCGCCGTTTCCTCCGGCCCCGACCGGAGCGTCGAGACGAACCACAAGATGCTGATGGGCGCGTTTTCCGTGGCGCGCTCCTCGATCCGCATCGTGTCGCCCTATTTCCTGCCGGACCGCGAACTGATCACCGCGCTCGTCACGGCTGCCCGGCGCGGGGTGGAGGTCGATATCGTCGTGCCGACCGCCAACAATCTCGTTC
Source organism: Neorhizobium sp. T25_13 (assembly GCF_002968675.1). NCBI lineage: Bacteria > Pseudomonadati > Pseudomonadota > Alphaproteobacteria > Hyphomicrobiales > Rhizobiaceae > Neorhizobium > Neorhizobium sp. T25_13. Next base: position 95,609 of record NZ_PVBI01000017.1, on the reverse strand, counting down.
TGGTCGATCGGGCGATGACCGCCCAGTTCGACCAGATGCTGAAGAACTACTGCCGGATTTGGCGGGCGTCCGGCCCGTTCAACCATTCCAAGCTTCTGGTGATCGATGGACGCTGGGCCTATGTCGGTTCCTCGAACCTCGATCCGCGATCGCTGCGGCTCAATTTCGAGGTCGACCTCGAAGTCCTGGACTGCCCTTTCGCGGAAGCTTTGGAACGAAGGATAGATCTGGCCATTTCTTCCGCAACCGAAGTGACGCTCGATGGGTTGATGGCAAGGCCCTTCCTCGTGCGCCTCATCGAACGCGTGTTCTGGCTTGGCTCACCCTATCTCTAGTTGCTGGATAGATGGGTCGCTTGCCCTATAAATTTCATTGATCGGCGGATAGTCAAAAGAACCATGCGGGAAAAACGTCCCAACCTTCCGAAAAGCATTCTGGCTTCCATCCGGGCTCGAAGGAACCGCGGCGCCGGAACGCATGAGGGGCGCGAACGGGGTCACGGCATGCTGATCGCCTCCTATAACGTTCACAAATGCGTGGGTATCGACGGCAGGTTCGATCCCGCCCGCACCAGCCACGTGATCCGCGAGATCGGCGCCGATGTGATTGCGCTGCAGGAAGCGGATTCCCGGTTCGGCGAGCGACGCGGCCTGCTCGACCTCGCGTGGATGGAGCGGGAGACGGGGCTTTTTCCGGTGCCTGTTTCCGGCGTCGCCAAGGCGCATGGCTGGCATGGCAATGTGATCCTCTTTCGCGAAGGCCTGGTGCGCGACGTTCATCAGGTCAAGCTGCCGGGGCTCGAGCCGCGCGGTGCCTTGATCACCGAACTGGAGCTCAAGGACGGCAGCGCATTTCGGATCATCGCGGCCCATCTCGGCCTGCTCAACCGTTCGCGTCAGCAGCAGGCCCGCATGATCCTCGACATTCTGCGTTCGCGTGACGAGCAGCCGACCGTGCTCATGGGCGATCTCAACGAATGGCGGCTTGGCGACCGTTCTTCCCTGAACACGCTTGCGACCGTGTTCGGTCTCCCGGCTGCGGTGCCGAGCTTTCCCTCGCGCCTGCCTGTCCTGGCCCTCGATCGCATCATGGCGAACCAGCCCGGGCTGATCGATGCCGTCGAAACCCATGACAGCCCGCTTGCGCGGCTTGCCTCCGACCACCTGCCCATCAAGGCGGTGGTGAAGCTCGGTTCCCTGCCGTTGTCCCAAGGAGCGGAAGCCGGCTGAACCGATCTTTTCCGGTCTTTACCGAAACGGAAACCGCCGATAGGTTTGCGGCCTCGCCGCCTCGCCCTCCGAACGGAATTTCCCGCATGACCGATATTGCCATGATCGAAGCCGCCCGTGCCCGTCTCGACGGCCACGCACGCCGCACCCCGCTGCTGTCCTCGCCCTTCCTTGACGACATCGCCGGGCGGCGCATCTTCGTGAAGCCGGAATGCCTGCAGCACACCGGTTCGTTCAAGTTTCGCGGCGCCTGGTCGGCGATCTCGGCGCTGTCGCCCGACGTCCGGGCCAAGGGCGTGATCGCCTTCTCGTCGGGCAACCATGCCCAGGGCGTGGCGCTGGCGGCCAGGATGCACGGCATTCCGAGCGTGATCATCATGCCGTCCGATGCGCCGCGCATCAAGATCGAGAATACCCGCGCCTATGGCGCCGACGTCGTGCTCTATGACCGGCTCAACGAGGATCGCGATGTGATCGGCGCGCGGCTGTCGCAGGAGCGCGGTCTGACGCTGATCAAGCCGTTCGACGAGCCGCTGGTGATCGCCGGCCAAGGCACGACCGGGCTTGAAATCGCCGAACAGGCCGGGGAGGAAGGCATCGAGAAGGCCGACGTGCTGGTGCCGACGGGCGGCGGCGGCTTCATTTCCGGCGTCGCGCTGGCATTGAACGCCAAGGCGCCCGGTTTCGTTGTCCACCCCTGCGAACCGCAAGGCTTTGACGACGTGACGCGGTCGCTGGCCTCCGGACAGATCGAGCGCAATGCCACCCAGGGCGGTTCGCTCTGCGATGCGATCGTCACGCCGCAGCCCGGCAACATCACCTTCCCGATCATGTCGCGGCTTTGCGGCGCGGGTCTCGTGGTGACCGACGACGAAGCGTTGCATGCGGTGGCGCTTGCCTTCAGCCGGCTGAAGATCGTCGTGGAACCCGGTGGGGCGGTGGCATTGGCGGCTGCTCTTTTCCATGGCGAGACGCTGGGCGATACGGTGATTGTCGTCTGCTCGGGCGGCAATATCGACCCGGATATCTTCCGTCTGGCGCTGGATCGTTTCGGCGCCTGAAGGGCTCGCGAGGGGCTTGGGTATAATAAACCGTTAAACACCCGGAAGGGCCGTTAAGAAAAAAGGATTTTCTACGGAACTGGCGGCAGGTTGGAACATTATCTCTATCGGCTTGGTAGAGATAAGCTAGGATAGGCTGAACGTCCGAAAAGGGCGAGAGCAGAACCCGGGAGACATCCAATGCGTCATATTGAGCATCAGACACGGTCTTTCGCAAACCGCGGTATCGCGGGCAAATGGCAGTGGGCGGCGAATACCGTCCTGGTGACGGCAGCCTTCATCTTCGTCGGCGCCGTGACACTCGGCCTTTTCCCATGAGGCCTTCGGGCTTCGCCTTTTGAAATTCGGGCTTGGTCCCCCAAGACCGAAAACACCTCCCGCGCTTCGCCGCCCGGGAGGTGTTTTCGTTTAAGGGCCTATTTCGCCGGGAGATAGGCTTCGGCAAGCTCCACCCAGAAGCTCGTTCCGATCGGCAATGCGTCGTCGTTGAAGTCGAAACGCGGGTGGTGCAGCGGCGGGTCGTTATCGGTGCGCCTGGTGCCGAGCAGGAAATAGGTGCCCGGCCGTTCGGCCAACATATAGGCGAAATCCTCTGCGCCCATGGACGGGCGGGGCAAGTCGACGACCTTGTCCTCGCCGATGACACGACGGGCGAGGTCGCGGACGAAATCGGTTTCCGCCTTGTGGTTGACGGTCGCCTCGTAACCGCGCTTGTAATCGAGCGTGACGCTCATGCCGTAGCTGGCGGCCTGGCCCTCCGCGATCATCCGGATGCGCCTTTCCAGCTCGTTGCGGACGTCCGGGTCGAAGGAGCGGATGGTGAGCAGCATTTCCGCCCGCTCGGGAATGACGTTGCTCGCCATGCCGGCATGGAAGGCGCCGACGGTGATCACCATCTGGTCGAGCGGGTGGATGTTGCGCGAAGCGATCGTCTGCAGCGCCATGATGATGCTCGCGCCGCAGACGATCGGATCCGACGTATCCTGCGGCTCGGCGCCGTGGCCGCCGTGGCCATTGACCGTGATGCGGCATTCGTCGACCGCCGCCATCATCGGGCCTTCCTTGACGCCGATCTGCCCAAAGGCGAGGCTGGGATCGTTATGCAGGCCGAACACGGCATCGCATGGGAAGCGCTCGAAGAGGCCATCCTCGATCATCAGTCTCGCGCCGCCGAAATTCTCCTCCGCCGGCTGAAAGATCAGATGGATCGTGCCGTCGAAATTCTTCCTCTCCGCAAGGATCCTGGCGGCGCCCAGCAGCATCGCGGTGTGGCCGTCATGGCCGCAGGCATGCATCAGGCCTTTGTTCCTGCTTGCATATTCGGCGCCGGTCTCTTCCTCGATCGGCAGCGCGTCCATATCGGCGCGGATGCCGATCGACCGGCCGCCGGTGCCGTTCTTCAAGGTGGCGACAACGCCCGTCTTGCCGAGGCCGCGGGTGACTTCATATCCGAGGTCCGCCAGCTGCCTGGCGACGAAATCGGATGTGTTGAACTCCGAGAGGCCGAGCTCCGGATATTGATGAAGGTAACGGCGGGTGGCCACCACATCGGCCATGTCATTGGAAAACTGGATCGTCATTGCTCAAAACACCGAAAGTTCGATTGGATTGGTTGCGGGGCACGACGAGATCGCCCTTGTGTCATGAGATGAATAGCAGCGCGGCCTTTGGAAGGTAACCCTCGGTGTTAAATTTTGCTCGGTTGGGTTGCCGCAAGACGTTCTGGCGCGCCTGTTGCGCAAGTGCGGAATTCCTCGAATTATCAAGGGCCTGCTTCCGTTCAGGTTTCATTCAGGCTAGGCTCGATAGAGCCGGAATATGTGTCAATCCGCAGGAAGTGAGCAATAGATTCCAGTCAGTCATTTGCAATATCCGGACTGCTCTCTATTTCCCATCCTCGCGGGCTTGCATCCTGCCGGTCACCATAATCCAAATGATGACTGGCGCTTCCGATGCAGGCCGAGTAAGGCGAGGCCGACAAACCCCTCAGAGTTTTCAGCAGAAGCCCGTATCCATGTCATTTCACACTCCGCCGTCAGCTTCCTCGCGCGAAACCGAAGCCAAGCAGATCGATCACAACGATTCGATCCGCTCGACCTATTTCAACATCGATGCATTGCGGGAATGCGGCGAGAAACTCGGCAAGGAGGGCACGCCCAGCTTGCCGGGCCTGATGGAGTTCGAGTTCTTCAAGCGGCATCATGAAAACGAGAAGGAAATCCTGCGGGTCTATCGGGCGACTGCGACCGACGTCGATGCCGGCGCGTCGATTACGCCCGCCGCCGAATGGCTGCTCGACAATTATTACATCGCCGAAGAGGCGATCCAGGAAGTCCGCCGCGACTTCCCGAAAAAATTCTTCCGCCAGTTGCCCACGATGACGGTCGGCGGCCAGGAATTGCCGCGTGTACTGGTGCTCGCCTGGCTCTATGTCGCCCATACGCACAGCAGCGTTTCCCGCGAGGCGCTGGCCGCCATGGTCCAGGGTTTCCAGGTCAAGGAACCGCTCGAGATCGGCGAGCTCTGGGCGCTGCCCTCGTTCATCCGTTTCGTGCTGATCGAGAACCTGCGCCGCATCGCGACCCGCGTCGATCGCTCGCGCAACATGCGCCGCCGCGCCAACGAGACGGCCGACGAGATCATCCGCCTCAATAACGAGGAGGCGAGCGCCGATGTCCTGAAGGGCATCGAGAGCCTGACGAACGACAATACGTTCACGGCACAATTCCTCTATCGCCTTCGCAACGCCTCGCAGACATCGGGGTTTGCGGTCGCCTGGCTCGAGCAGCGGCTCGAACAGGCGGGCACCGACGTCGAAGAGGTGATGCTCGCCGAGCAGAACCGCCTTTCGTCTGGCAACGTGACGATGGGCAACATCATCAAGAGCCTGCGCGAGATCGACGATACGGAATGGAGCGTCTGGTTCGAAGACGTCTCGCAGATCGACAAGATCTTCCGCCTGCGCACCGATTATCAGGCCCTCGATTTCGGCTCGCGCAACGCCTATCGCAACCGTATCGAACAGATTGCCCGCCGCTCTCGCAAGAGCGAGGCCGAGGTTGCGGAAGCTGCCATCCAGCTCGCCGAAAAGGCGTCGGCGGAAGAAAATGCCGATCCTCGCGAGACCAATGTCGGCGCCTTCGTCGTCGGCCGCCGCCGCCGGGAGCTGGAAGCGGCCGTCGGTTACAATCTGCTGTTCGTCCAGAAGGTTGTCCGTCTTGTCCGCCGCCTCAACTGGTTTGCGATCGCCGGCCCGGTCATCCTCATTACCGTTCTCGCGATGGCGATCGCGGGCTGGTTCCTGGTGCAGGCGGATATTCCGCTGCCGGTCGTCTTCTGCTTCCTGCTGATGTTTGCGCTGCCGGCTTCCGAAGGCGCAACCGGCCTGTTCAACACGCTGGTGACCTATGTGGTGAGGCCGGCGCGGCTGGTCGGCTACGAATTCAAGGAAGGCATTCCGGAAGCGGCAAGAACGCTCGTCGCCGTACCCTGCCTGATCACCGACCGGGATACCGTGGACGAGCTCGTCCGCAACCTCGAGGTCCACTATCTCGCCAATCCGCATGGCGAAATCTACTTCTCGCTGCTCAGCGACTGGCGCGACAGCAAGTTCGAGGAGACCGATACCGACCTCGAAATCCTCGATTATGCGAAGCGCGAGATCGCGGCGCTCAACGCCAAGTATGGAGAAGACGGCAGGGTGCGCTTCTATCTGCTGCATCGCCGTCGTCTGTTCAATCCCGCCGAAGGCGCATGGATGGGCTGGGAGCGCAAGCGCGGCAAGCTGCATGAGCTCAACATGCTGCTGCGCGGCGATCGCGATACCAGCTATCTTACAGGCGCCAACACCGTGCCGGCCAACGTCCAGTATGTCATGACGCTCGATGCCGATACCCGCCTGATGCGCGATGCGGTGACCAAGCTCGTCGGCAAGATGCACCACCCGATCAACCAGCCGGTGCTCGATCCGAAAACCAATCGCGTCATCCACGGCTATGGTCTGATGCAGCCGCGCGTGACGCCGTCGCTGACGACCGGCAAGGAAGCTTCGGTCTTCCAGCGCGTCTTCTCCGTAGGCCGCGGTCTCGACCCCTACGTCTTCACCGTCTCCGACGTGTATCAGGACCTGACCGGCGAAGGCAGCTTCACCGGCAAGGGCCTCTATCACGTCGATGCCTTCGAGGCCTCGCTCAAGGGCCGGATCGACGAGAATTCGGTCCTCTCGCATGACCTTCTCGAAGGTTCGTTCGCACGCTGCGCTCTCGTCACCGACGTGGAACTGGTCGAGGACTTCCCGGTTCGCTACGAGGTCGAAGTCTCGCGCCAGCATCGCTGGGCCCGCGGCGACTGGCAGCTCCTGCCCTACATCCTCGATCCCAAGCGCGGCGTGACTGCGCTCGGCCGCTGGAAGATGGTCGACAACCTGCGCCGGTCGCTGACCCCGATCGCCTGGTTCTTCGCTTCCGTGCTCGGCTGGTATTTCATGGATCCGCTCGGCGCGCTGATCTGGCAGATCCTGCTGATCTTCTCGCTGTTCGTCGCTCCGACCCTCAGCCTGGTCACCGGCCTCCTGCCGGGCTCCACCGACATCGTCCCCGGCGCGCATTTCTATTCCGTCTGGTCGGACATGCGCTCCGCCAACGCGCAGGTCGCGCTCCGCGTCGTCTTCATCGCGGATTCCGCCTGCATCATGACCGATGCGATCGCTCGGTCTCTCTACCGCCTGTTCTTCAGCCGCAAGCTGATGCTGGAATGGCGCACCGCCGCCTCGATCCAGTCGAGCGCGCAAGGGAGCCCGCAGGATTATTACAAGACGATGTGGCATGCGCCGGCGATCGCCGTGCTCAGCATCATCCTGGCGGCCATGCCGGGCGACAACGCGTTCCTGGTCGGCATCCCGTTCGCCGTGCTGTGGATCTTCTCGCCGCTCGTCGCCTGGTATGTCAGCCAGTCGGCCGAGACCGAAGACCGGCTGTTCGTGCCGGAACCCGTGTCGGTCGAACTGCGCAAGATCGCCCGCCGCACCTGGCGGTATTTCGAGACCTTCGTGACGGCAGAACAGAACTACCTGCCGCCGGACAATTTCCAGGAGAAGCCGAACCCGGTCATTGCCAAGCGGACGTCGCCGACCAATATCGGCGTCTACCTGCTGTCGACGATCTCGGCGCGGCATTTCGGCTGGATCAGCTTCACCGACACGATCGAGCGCATCGAGCAGACGATCTCGGCGGTTGAAAGAGCCGACAAGTTCCGCGGCCACATGTACAACTGGTATCATACCGACACGCTGCAGCCGCTGATGCCTCGCTACGTCTCGTCGGTCGACAGCGGCAACTTCGCCGGCCATCTGATCGCCATCTCGTCGGCCTTGCGCATCTGGGCCGAGGCACCTTCGGCGCACCTTCAGGGCAATCTCGACGGTATCGGCGACGTTTGCGGCATTCTGGCCGAAACGCTGAAGGCTCTGCCGGACGACCGCAAGACCGTGCGCCCGCTGCGTCGCCGTCTGGAAGAACGTATCGTCGGCTTCGGCAACGCGCTTGCCGCGGTGAAGCGCGAGCATGAATTCGCCTCGATCCGGATCATCAACCTCGCCGTGCTTGCCCGCGACATCCAGAAGCTCGCGGTCAACCTCGACCAGGAAGTCCGTTCGGCGCAGAGCGACGAAGTTACCCGCTGGACGGCGTCTCTCGTCGCCGCCTGCGAGGTGCATATCGCCGACAGCGTCTTCGACAATGCCAATATCGAATCGCTGCGGGAGCGGCTCGGCGTGTTGCGCGACCGAACCCGCCGGCTCGCTTTTGAGATGGATTTCAGCTTCCTGTTCCGCAAGGAGCGTCGTCTTCTGTCGATCGGCTATCGCGTCGAAACCAACGAGATCGACGAAGCCTGCTATGACCTGCTCGCATCCGAAGCGCGCCTGACCAGCCTGTTCGGGATTGCCAAGGGCGACCTGCCGACCGAGCACTGGTACAAGCTCGGCCGCCAGGTGGTGCCGATCGGTGCGCGAGGCGCCCTGGTCTCCTGGTCCGGCTCGATGTTCGAATACCTCATGCCGCCGCTCGTCATGCAGGAGCGCCAGGGGGGCATTCTCAACCAGACCAACAATCTGATCGTGAAGGAACAGATGAACCACGGCCGCCGCCTCGGCACGCCATGGGGCATCTCGGAAGCGGCGTTCAACGCTCTCGACCATCAGATGTATTATCAATATTCGAACTTCGGGGTGCCGACGCTCGGCCTCAAGCGCGGTCTCGGGCAAAACGCCGTCATCGCTCCCTACGCGTCGATCCTGGCCAGCCAGTACGACCCGATCGCCGCTTCGGAAAACCTGACAGAACTGCGCTCGCTCGGAGCGCTCGGGGTGTTCGGCTTCTATGACGCGGTGGATTTCACGCCGACCCGCGTGCCGGAAGGCAAGCGTTATGCGGTAGTGTTCAACTATTATGCCCACCACCACGGCATGTCGATCGCCGCGATCGCCAACGTCGTGATGAACGGCCTGCTGCGCGAGCTCTTCCATTCCGACCCGACCATCGAGGCTGCCGAACTGCTGCTGCAGGAAAAGGCGCCGCGCGACATTCCGGTGATGAGCGCCAAGCACGAAGAAACCCCCGGCAAGGGCCAGGGCGAACTGTTGCGCTCGGAAATCCGCACCATCACCAACCCGGCCACCAAGGATCGGGAACTGGCGCTGCTCTCCAACGGTCACTACTCGGTCATGCTCACCGCGACCGGCTCGGGATATTCCCGCTGGAACGGACTGTCTGTCGCCCGCTGGAAGCCCGACCCGACCGAAGATCGCTGGGGCCAGTTCCTGTTCCTGCGCGACACCACGAACGGCGAATGGTGGTCTGCCACCGCCGAACCGCGACGTATCGAAGGCGAAAAGACCAGGGCGATCTTCTCCGACGAACGGGCTGAATTCCACAAGACGGTCGGCGACCTCACGAGCACGGTCGAATGCATCGTCGCCAGCGAACACGATGCCGAAGGCCGCCGCCTGACGCTGCTCAACATGGGTACCGAGGATCGCTTCATCGAAGTGACCTCCTATATGGAACCCGTGCTGACCACCGAGGACGACGACAACGCCCACCCGGTCTTCCAGCGGATGTTCGTCCACACGGAAATCGGCCGCCGCGGCGACGTCATCCGCGCTTGGCGTAACAAGCGCGCGCCGAACGAGCCGGACATGGTGATCGCCCATCTGGCCGCCGACAATGCCGGTTCGGCTCGCCCGACCGAATTCGAGACCGACCGCCGCAAGTTCCTCGGCCGCGGCCGCACGCTTTCGGAAGCTGCAGCCTTCGATCCCGGCGCGACGCTGTCGGGTACCGACGGCTTCACGCTCGATCCGATCCTGTCGCTGCGCCGCGTCGTGCGGGTGCCGGCCGGCAAGAAGGTGAGCGTCATCTTCTGGACGATCGCAGCGCCCAAGCGCGAGGAGCTCGATCAGGCGATCGAACGTTATCGCCATCCGGATGCCTTCCAGACCGAGCTCACGCAGGCCTGGACACGCACGCAGGTGCAGATGCGCCATCTCGGCGTCTCGTCGCAGGATGCGGCGGCGTTCCAGCACCTGGCGCGTTATCTCATCTATCCGGACATGCAGCTGCGCGCCGACCAGGCGACCATCCACGCCGGTATGCAGCAGCAGTCGTCGCTCTGGCCCTCGTCTGTTTCGGGAGACTTCCCGATCTTCACGCTGCGCATCAACGACGACAACGACATGCCGGTCGCCAAGGAAGCGATGAGCGCCCAGGAATATCTGCGCTCGCGCGGCGTCATCACCGATCTCGTGATCTTCAACGAGCGGGCGGCCTCCTACGCACAGGAAATGCAGCAGGCGCTCGAACATCTCTCCGAAAGCGCCCGCCGCCTCAGCCAGCAGGAAGGCCAGCGCCAGCATGTCTTCTCGCTGCGCCGCGACATCATGGATGACGAAGGTTCGGAAGGCCTGATCGCCGCATCCCGCGTGGTTCTGCACGCCCGCAACGGCAAGATCAGCGACCAGCTCAACCGCACGGCAACGATCTTCGCGCCGCCGAAGGACCAGCAGATCGAGGTCGATCGTCGTCCGCTGCTGAACGGCGAGATCTTCCAGCCTCCGGCTCCGATCGAGGCGCCGGCGGATCTCGACTTCTGGAACGGTTTCGGCGGTTTCACCAAGGACGGCAGCGAATATGTGGTGCGCCTGCACGGCGGCCAGTCGACGCCGCAGCCGTGGATCAACATCATCTCCAACGACAAGTTCGGCTTCCACATTTCGGCGGAAGGTTCAGGCTTCACCTGGGCCAAGAACTCCCGCGACTATCAGCTGACGACCTGGACCAACGACATGGTCATCAACCGTCCCGGCGAAGCATTCTACATCGCCGACCGGGATAACGGCGCTGTCATGACGCCGTTCGCGGTTCTGTCGCGCAAGCCGGAGGTCAAGTTCGAAGCCCGGCACGGCCTTGGTTACTCCGTCTTCTCGAGCGAAGAAGAAGGCCTGAAGATCAGGCTGACCCAGACGGTCGACAGGACAAGGGCGGCAAAGGTCTCGTCCATCCTCCTCCATAACGGCGGTTCGGAAACCCGCAGGCTGCGCGTCTACGGTTATGTGGAATGGCTGCTCGGCGCCAATCCGGCCCGGTCCATCCCGTTCATCCTTTCCAGTCGAGACGAGGAAACGGGGACGCTCTTCGCCACCAACTCCTACAGCATCGACTACCGCCGCTTTGCCTTCATGGGCATGAAGGAGACGCCGGTCGGCTTCACGGCGAGCCGCCGTGAATTCATCGGCCGTTTCGGTTCGATCCAGATGCCGGCGGCGGTGATGTCCGCTTCCGCGCTCGGCAACGCTCTCGATCTCGACGGCGACCCCTGCGCGGCGCTCGCCTACGACATCGAGCTCGCGCCGGGCGAAGAGCGGACGGTGACCTTCTATCTCGGCGATGCCGATACGAAGGAAGAGGCCCAGGCGCTGGCGGCCCAGCTGCGCGGCGAGGAGTTCGCTCCGATCCTCGCGGCGAACCGCGACTTCTGGACCGGCTTTACCGGCCGCCTGAAGATCTCGACGCCGGACAAGTCGCTCGACAACATGGTCAACCACTGGCTGCCCTACCAGGCGCTCGGCTGCCGCATCATGGCCCGCACCGCCTTCTACCAGGCATCCGGCGCCTTCGGCTTCCGCGATCAGCTGCAGGATACCTTGGCCTTCCTGGTGCACGAGCCGTCGCTCGCCCGCCGCCAGATCGTCAACGCAGCTTCGCGGCAGTTCAAGGAAGGCGATGTGCTGCACTGGTGGCTGCCCGGCTCCGGCGCCGGCGTCCGGACGATGATCTCCGACGACGTCGTATGGCTCGCCTACGGTATCCACCAGTATGTCTCGGTAACCGGCGATGCATCGCTGCTCGACGAGGAACTGGCGTTCATCGATGGTCCGGTGCTCGAAAAGAACAAGCACGACTCCTTCTTCCAGCCGACTATCTCGACTGAGATCGCGACTGTCTACGAGCATGCGGCAAGGGCGCTGGACCTGGCGATCACGCGCACCGGCGACAAGGGCCTGCCGCTCATCCTCGGGGGCGACTGGAATGACGGCATGAACCGCGTCGGCATCGGCGGCCGCGGCATGAGCGTCTGGCTCGGCTGGTTCCTGGCCGCGGCGCTGCGCAACTTCCTGCCCTATGCGGAAGCCCGCAAGGACAAGAAGCGCATTCAGCGCTGGACGGATCATATCGAGACGCTCAAGCAGGCGCTCGAAAAGGCCGGCTGGGACGGCACCTACTATCGCCGTGGCTATTTCGACGATGGCTCACCGCTCGGCTCGAGCACCAGCGACGAATGCCGCATCGACTCGCTTGCCCAGTCCTGGAGCGTGCTCTCGGGCGAAGGCGATCCGGAGCGTGCCGCCCAGGCGATGGATGCGGTGCTCGAAAAACTGGTCGACAGCCAAGCGGGCATCATTCGCCTGTTCACGCCGCCGTTCCAGGATACCCGCAAGGACCCGGGCTATATCAAGGCCTATCCGCCGGGTGTTCGTGAAAACGGCGGCCAGTATACCCATGCGGCGATCTGGGTCGTGCTGGCGCTGGCCGCGCTGAAACGGGGCGACGATGCCTGGAAGTGCTTCCAGATGCTGAACCCGATCAACCATGCGCTGGACCGCGACTCGGCCGAGACCTATCGCGTCGAACCCTATGTGGTCGCGGCCGATGTCTATGGTCACGGTTCCCATACCGGCCGCGGCGGCTGGACCTGGTACACGGGTTCCGCGGGCTGGCTCTACCGTGCGGCGACCGAGGGCATCCTCGGCATCCGCCGCCAGGGCGACCGGCTGTTCGTCAATCCGGCGCTGCCGACCGACTGGGATGGCTTCACCGCCGAACTGACCATCGACGACACGGTGCACAAGATCACCGTTGAAGGCGACAAGGTCACGATCGACGGTCAGGCGGTCAATGAAACGGAAGGTTTCCTTCTTGCCGGAGCCGCTGCCAAGCGTCTGCCGGAACCGGCCAACAGCTGAGACCTCGGCCGACCGGGAAGCTGAAACTGTCAAAAGAAAACCCGCCGCCATGCGAATGGCGGCGGGTTTTTCATTGAAGTTCCCCTAGCGATCGGGCTGGGAGCAGCGATCAGACGGGTAGCGATCAGGCGGGCTGTGCCAGCGTCCCGCCAGGGTCGGCCGCTTCCTCGTCGTCGGTCAGGATGCCGCTTGCCTTCAGCAGCGAGGCGAAGCGTCCGCCGCTGGCGCTGAGTTCCTCATAGCTGCCCATTTCGGCGACGCGTCCGTTCTCGAGGAAGATCACCTTGTTCGCGTCGCGAACGGTCGAAAGCCGGTGGGCGATGATGAAGGTGGTGCGGTTTTCGCGGAGGCGGTCTATGGCCGTCTTGACGCGAGCCTCGGTCTCGACGTCCAGCGCACTGGTCGCCTCGTCGAGCACAAGGATCGGCGCGTTCTTGAGGATGGCGCGGGCAATGGCGATACGCTGGCGTTCGCCGCCGGACAACCGGTTGCCGCGCTCGCCGACCGGAGTCTCGTAGCCGTTCAACCGCGTTTCGATGAACTCGGTCGCGGCGGCGGCTTCCGCAGCCCTGGCGATGTCCTCTTCGCTGGCGCCCTCGCGGCCGAGGCGGATGTTCTCGCTGATCGACCGGTTCAGGAGGCCTGCATCCTGGAAGACGGTGGCGATCGAATGGCGCAGCGATTTCCGCGTCACCTTGCCGATATCGATGCCATCGATCAGGATCTTGCCTTCCTGGGGGTCGTAGACGCGCTGAAGGAGGTTGATGAGCGTGGTCTTGCCGGCGCCGGTCGGCCCGACGATGGCGACGGTTTCCCCGGCTTTTGCCGTGAAGGAGACGTTGTGGACGCCTTGGCTCGTGCTGGCAAAGCCAAACGAGACATCGCGGAATTCCACCTCGCCGCGGACCTCGCCGAGGTCGGCGGCATCCGCCGGCTCGGCGCGCTCCTCGACGGAATCCTCGAGGATGAAGAAATCCTCGAGCTTGGCGCGGGCTTCGAAGATCTGGGTCGCGAACTGGCGCAGGAGGTCCAGTCGGCCGATCAGCAGGTTGGCGAAGCCGATGAAGGCCACGACATCGCCGACCCGGATTTCGCCGCGCTGAACCAGAAGCGTGCCGATGACCAGGATGACACCCATGGAGACTGTGGACGCGGTGCGGTTGAGGGCACCGGCCAGAGCCCACCAGTCGAGTACCGGATACTGGGCGGCAAGCAGGTCCTTGGTATAGTCCTTGAGCGCCAGGGTCTCGGCCTCGATGCGATTGTAGCTGTGCAGCACCGATACGTTGCTGATCGCGTCGCTGACGTGGGAGAAGACCGTGTGGTAATGGTTCTCGACCGACGCCTGCCCCTCCTTGGTGCGGTTCATCACGGTCACGCCGATGATCCAGTAGAGGATGCTCAGCACCAGAAGGACGAGGCTCAGCCGCCAGTCCATCGAGATCGCCGTCGGGACCAGCAGGACGAGCGCCACTGCGGTCGCAAGGTGGGTACGCATGAATTCGAGCCACAGGCCGAACAGGCTCTCGGCCGCACGCAGCAGGGTGTGCAGCGCGTTGGAGGTGCCACGGGTATGGTGCCAGGCGAGCGGCATGGAGATGATGCGTCCGAAAGCCTCGGTCAGCAGCGATGCGCGTCGGCCATGGGCGAGCCTGTCGGCCTCACGGGCGACAAGCACATAGGCAACGGTATTGAAGACACCGAAGCCGGCCCATAACATCAGCACCGGCGTAACGGTAGTGCCGGACGAAATGGCATCGATGATCCGGCCGAAAAGGATCGGTTCGGCAATGGTGATGACGGCAAGCACGATATTGGCGATGACGACCGCGGCGACGCGCCACTTGTTCTTCGCCAGATATTGGAGGGCTCGTGCGTAAACCTGGAACAGCGTCAACTGGCGCAACCTCTTTCAAGTGGAGCCGCCATCGGGGCGGCGCCGGTAATCTAGTGATCGGAAACGGCAATTCCGCGACGGAAGCCGGAGATAATACTCTTCTGCCAGAAATGTTTCATCGAGGGCAAGGCTTCCCGCATTCAGTGTCTTGAACCAACCCACGGCTTATTGCACAAAACCGTCAAGGGCTAGATTTCGCGGTATACCTTCAAAGAATGATAACTATGCTAATCGATTGTGAATAAGGGAAGTTACTGAAATTTAACATAAAGACAAGAATCGCCCGGAAAGAACGCGGCGGGGAGCAAGCCTTGAACATTCAGCTGGTCGTGCAACTCTTGGTACTCGTCGGGGAAATCAAGACCGAGGCGGAGCTCACGGCCCAGCTCGAATCTCTGCTGAAAGCCTATGGATTCGAATATTACGGACTGGTCATCCGGCCGCGCTCCCTTCAGAATCCGGGCGGCCTTGTCCTGGCCGGCCGTTGGCCGGAAGGCTGGCAGGAAATCTACGAAGCCCGCAAATATGCCCTGGTCGATCCGACCGTTCGCATGCTCAGCATCGCGCAAAGGCCCTTCCGTTGGCGGGATGCGGTGCTCAGGCTCCGGAACGATCCGCATCGGCAGCGCATGCAGCGGATGATGCAAGAAGGGGCACGTCACGGCCTCCAGGACGGCTACCTGTTTCCGGTCCATGGCCGCAACGGCCTGCTCGGCAACATGACGCTTGGCGGCCGCCCGGTGGATCTATCGCCCGCCGAAATGGCGCTGTTCGATGCCGCCGCCAAGAAGGTGTTCTGGCGCTTTCTGGACCTGCGCGGACAGGCGGAGGAGCTGGAGGCCGTCGCCAAGGTGGACACCCAGCTTACCCGCCGCGAGATGGAAGTCATCGTGCTGCTCGCCGACGGCCTGACCTCCAACGAGGTCGCGAAGTCGCTGGATATCTCCAGCCATACGGTCGACTGGTACATCAACGGGCTTCAGGAGAAGCTGCGCGCCAAGAACCGCCAGCATGTGGTCGCTTCGGCATTTCGCCTCGGTCTCATCGCCTGAGCGATTGCTCTCTTTGCGACGCATACGGTCTCCCCGAGAAATTGCGCTTGCCTGATTAAGGCAATACTGATTTCTTTGCAGTGCAGCATTATTCTCGATGGCGTCTGAGGAGATCCGTCTTGCCCATTTCCAAGATCCTAGTTGCCAACCGCTCCGAAATAGCGATCCGGGTCTTCCGTGCCGCCAATGAGCTCGGCATCAAGACTGTTGCGATCTGGGCGGAAGAGGACAAGCTTTCGCTGCACCGGTTCAAGGCCGACGAGAGCTATCAGGTCGGCCGCGGCCCGCATCTTTCCAAAGACATGGGGCCGATCGAGAGCTATCTATCGATCCCGGAAGTGATCCGGGTCGCCAAGCTTTCCGGCGCCGATGCCATCCATCCGGGATACGGCCTGCTTTCCGAAAGCCCGGAGTTCGTGGAGGCCTGCAACGATGCAGGCATCATCTTCATCGGTCCGCGACCGGACACGATGCGCCAGCTCGGCAACAAGGTTGCGGCCCGCAACCTGGCGATTTCGGTCGGCGTGCCGGTGGTGCCGGCGACCGAGCCGCTGCCGGACGATATGGCCGAAGTCGCCAGGATGGCCGAGGAGATCGGTTATCCGGTGATGCTGAAGGCGTCCTGGGGCGGCGGCGGGCGCGGCATGCGCGCCATTCGCGATCCGAAAGACCTTGCCAAGGAAGTGGTGGAAGCCAAGCGCGAGGCGATGGCCGCTTTCGGCAAGGACGAAGTCTATCTCGAAAAGCTCGTCGAGCGCGCCCGGCACGTGGAGAGCCAGATCCTCGGCGACACGCACGGCAATGTCGTTCATCTCTTCGAGCGCGACTGTTCGATCCAGCGCCGCAACCAGAAGGTCGTGGAGCGTGCGCCGGCTCCCTATCTGTCGGAGGCTCAGCGGGCCGAGCTTGCGGCCTATTCGCTGAAGATCGCGGCGGCGACCAACTATGTCGGTGCCGGCACGGTCGAATACCTGATGGATTCCGATACCGGCAAGTTCTACTTCATCGAGGTGAACCCGCGCATCCAGGTCGAGCATACGGTGACCGAGGTCGTCACCGGCATCGATATCGTCAAGGCGCAGATCCATATCCTCGAAGGTTTTGCGATCGGCACGCCTGAATCCGGCGTGCCGGCCCAGGGAGACATCCGCCTTCACGGCCACGCGCTGCAATGCCGGATCACCACCGAAGACCCCGAGCATAACTTTATCCCGGATTACGGCCGCATCACCGCCTATCGTTCGGCCGCGGGTTTTGGCATCCGTCTCGACGGCGGCACCGCCTATTCCGGTGCTGTCATCACCCGCTATTACGATCCGCTGCTGGTCAAGGTGACGGCGGCCGGCTCGACGCCGGCCGAAGCGATCAGCCGCATGGACCGGGCGCTCCGGGAATTCCGCATCCGCGGCGTGGCCACCAACCTGACCTTCCTCGAAGCGATCATCGGCCACCCGAAATTCCGCGACAATTCCTATACGACGCGGTTCATCGATACGACGCCGGAACTGTTCGAGCAGGTGAAGCGGCAAGACCGCGCAACCAAGCTCCTGACCTATCTCGCCGACGTCACCGTCAACGGCCATCCGGAAACCAAGGGTCGGCCGGCACCGTCCGAACATAGCGCCAAGCCTGTCCTGCCCTATATCAACGGCCCGGTCCCGGACGGCACCAAGCAGCTGCTCGACACGCTTGGTCCGAAAAAGTTCGGCGAATGGATGCGCAACGAAAAGCGCGTGCTGATCACCGATACGACGATGCGCGACGGCCATCAGTCGCTGCTCGCCACCCGCATGCGCACCTATGACATCGCGCGTGTCGCCGGCGTCTATGCGCGGGCGCTGCCGAACCTGTTCTCGCTGGAATGCTGGGGCGGGGCGACCTTCGACGTCTCCATGCGGTTCCTCACCGAAGATCCGTGGGAACGCCTGGCGATGATCCGCGAGGACGCGCCGAACCTTTTGTTGCAGATGCTGCTGCGCGGCGCCAACGGGGTCGGCTACAAGAACTATCCCGACAACGTGGTGAAGTATTTCGTCGCCCAGGCCGCCAAAGGCGGTATCGATCTCTTTCGTGTCTTCGACTGCCTCAACTGGGTCGAGAACATGCGCGTCTCGATGGATGCGATCAACGAAGAGAACAAGCTTTGCGAGGCGGCGATCTGCTATACGGGCGATCTCCTGAACTCCGCGCGCCCGAAATACGACCTCAAATATTACGTCTCGCTGGCCGAAGAGCTGGAGAAGGCGGGCGCCCATATCATCGCGCTGAAGGACATGGCCGGTCTCCTGAAGCCGGCTGCGGCGCGGGTGCTGTTCAAGGCGCTGCGCGAGGCGACCTCGCTGCCGATCCATTTCCACACCCACGACACGTCCGGCATTTCGGCCGCAACCGTGCTTGCCGCGGTGGACGCGGGCGTCGATGCGGTCGATGCGGCGATGGATGCGGTGTCCGGCAATACGTCCCAGCCGTGCCTCGGCTCGATCGTCGAAGCGCTGTCCGGCTCCGAGCGCGATCCGGGCCTCGATCCGGAGTGGATCCGCCGCATCTCCTTCTACTGGGAAGCGGCGCGCGGCCAGTATGCCGCCTTCGAAAGCGACCTCAAGGGCCCGGCCTCGGAAGTCTATCTGCATGAAATGCCAGGTGGCCAGTTCACCAACCTCAAGGAACAGGCCCGATCGCTCGGGCTTGATACCCGCTGGCACAAGGTCGCCCAGACCTATGCGGACGTGAACCAGATGTTCGGCGACATCGTCAAGGTGACGCCGTCGTCCAAGGTGGTTGGCGACATGGCGCTGATGATGGTCTCCCAGGACCTCACCGTCGCCGACGTCGAAAACCCGGCAAAAGACATCGCGTTTCCGGATTCGGTCGTATCGATGCTGAAGGGCGATCTCGGCCAGCCCCCCGGCGGCTGGCCGCAGGCGCTGCAGAAAAAGGCGCTGAAGGGCGAGGCGCCCTATACGGCAGTACCCGGCTCACTTCTCCCGCCGGCTGATCTCGCCGCGGAGCGAAAAGTCATTGAGGACAAGCTGGAGCGCAAGGTCAACGATTTCGAGTTCGCTTCCTACCTGATGTATCCGAAGGTGTTTACCGACTTCGCGCTGGCTTCGGACACCTACGGTCCGGTCTCGGTGCTGCCGACGCATGCCTATTTCTACGGGCTCGGCGATGGCGAGGAAATGTTCGCCGATATCGAGCGCGGCAAGACGCTTGTTGTCGTCAACCAGGCGATGAGCGGTACCGATGCGCAAGGCCTGGTCACCGTCTTCTTCGAACTCAACGGCCAGCCGCGCCGCATCAAGGTTCCGGACCGGGCCCACGGGGCTTCCGGCAGTGCGGTGCGCCGCAAGGCAGATATCGGCAATGCCGCTCATCTCGGCGCGCCGATGCCGGGCGTCATCAGCCGCGTCTTTGCGACGACCGGCCAGGCGGTCAAGGCCGGCGACGTGCTGCTGTCCATCGAGGCGATGAAGATGGAAACGGCGCTGCATGCCGAAAAGGACGGAACCATCGCCGAGGTCCTCGTCAAGGCCGGCGACCAGATCGACGCCAAGGATCTGCTGATCGTTTATGGCGGCTGATTTCGGCCGCCTTCTCCAGCTGCCCGACCTTCCAGCCAAACCCTTCGCCGAAGATGAGCATCGGGCCTGCGCCGTCCTTCAGGATTGCGCCGGGCTCCATGCTGGCCCGCGGCGAATGCTGCGGCCGTGAACTTTTTCCGCGTTGCAGGTTTCGCCTCGATACAATTTGTGAGAGGGAGTGCTTCTTCGCGGCGTTGCAAATTCAATCGATTTAAATATGTTCGCGACGATTGAAAGGAACCTATCCATGGACAGTCGCGCACCCTCAAACGCCTCCTCCAGCTCCCGAGCTTTCTTCACCCGCGAAAGGGCTGGCGTGTCGCTGCTCTTCCTGATGAACGGCTTCATGATCGGCGCCTGGGCGCCGAAAATCCCGGAATTTGCGAGCCGATTGAGCTTGAGCGAAAGCGCGCTCGGATTGATGATCCTGACGTTTGGCCTCGGTTCGCTGCTGATGATGCCGCTTGCCGGCAGCCAGATCGCCCGCTTCGGGTCGAGCCAGGTTTCCAAATACACCTCGGTATTGCTGACGCCGACATTGCTCCTTCTCACCTTGGTCGGCAGCATCTGGTCAGGCGCCGTGGCAATCTTCCTGTTCGGCGGCCTGATCGGCGCCATGGACGTGGCGATGAATGCCAATGCGGTCTCGGTCGAGAAGAGCATGCGCCGCGCGATCATGTCATCCTGCCACGCGTTCTGGAGCCTCGGCGGACTGCTCGGCTCGTCGACGGGCGGTTTTCTCATCGAACATATCGGCGTTTCCGCGCATGCCATTCTGGTCACGGTGCTGGCCGCGGTGATGATCGTCGCCGCCTGGCGGATCGTTTTGCACGACGCGCCGCATCCGGACGAAGCCAGGCACGGCGGAAGCCGCCTGCCGCGTTCGCCGCTGCCCTGGCTGATCGGCATCATGGCGCTGTTCTGCATGATCCCGGAAGGCGCGATCCTCGATTGGGGTGCGCTCTACCTCCGCAACGAGCTCGCGGCTTCCGTCACGCTTTCCGGCTTCGCATTCGCAGCCTTCTCGCTCACCATGGCGGCGATGCGCTTTGCCGGCGACCTGATCCGCGACCGTTTCGGCGCGGTGAAGACGCTGCGGGTCTGCGCCGTCATCTCGATCTTCGGCCTGCTGCTGATCGGCTTTGCGCAAAATGCACCGATGGCGATCGCCGGCTTCGCGCTGACGGGCATCGGCATTTCCAACATCGTGCCGATCGCCTTTTCGGCGGCCGGTAACCTGCCGGGCATGGCAGCCGGCGTCGGCCTCTCGGTGGTCACGACCATGGGCTATTCCGGCATCCTGGTTGCGCCCTCCGCAATCGGCTTCATCGCCGAATATACCGGGCTTGCCATCATTTTCGCCGGCCTGTCGGCGCTGATCGTCGTGGTCCTGCTGCTGTCATCGCTCGCCAAACATGCGGACACGGCGCATAACTAGCTGCGTCAGCCTGCCGGCTGGAACGGGAAAGGCCGGTGCGATAAAGTGAGCGTCGCGGCGGTTGACAAGCCGCGAGCCATACGCCACCTGAAAGGCGCTTCATTCCCAAGGCGACGAGACTTCCGATGACCGCACCCATCGATTACGACCCGAAACCGCGCCGTGCCACAGTCGCCGTCGATGTCGGCGGCGTCATCGTCGGCGGAGGTGCGCCTGTCGTCGTGCAGTCGATGACCAATACGGACACTGCCGATATCGACGGAACGGTCGCCCAGGTCGCGGCCCTCTACAAGGCAGGCTCCGAGCTGGTGCGAATCACCGTCGATCGCGACGAGAGTGCCGCCGCGGTGCCAAAAATCCGCGAGCGACTGCTGCGTCTCGGCATGGACGTGCCGCTGATCGGCGATTTCCATTATATCGGCCACAAGCTGCTCGCCGATCATCCGGCCTGCGCCGAGGCGCTGGCGAAATACCGCATCAATCCCGGTAATGTCGGTTTCAAGGACAAGAAGGACAAGCAGTTCGCCGACATCATCGAGATGGCGATCCGCTACGACAAGCCTGTGCGTATCGGCGTCAACTGGGGTTCGCTCGACCAGGACCTGTTGACCACACTGATGGACCGCAATGCGGCGGATGGTTCGCCGCTGTCGGCTCGCCAGGTCATGCACGAGGCGATCGTCCAGTCTGCGCTGATTTCCGCCGAGCTTGCCGAGCAGATCGGCCTGCCGCGCAACCGCATCATCCTGTCGGCCAAGGTCAGCCAGGTACAGGACCTGATCGCCGTTTATTCCATGCTCACAGAGCGCTCCAACCACGCTCTGCATCTCGGTCTCACCGAAGCCGGCATGGGCTCCAAGGGCATCGTCGCCTCTTCGGCGGCCATGGGCTACGTGCTGCAGCACGGGATCGGCGACACGATCCGTGTTTCGCTGACGCCGGAGCCGAACGGCGACCGTACCCGCGAAGTGCAGGTGGCGCAGGAACTGCTGCAGGTCATGGGTTTTCGCCAGTTCGTTCCCGTCGTCGCCGCCTGTCCGGGCTGCGGACGGACGACCTCGACGGTATTCCAGGAGCTTGCCCAGAACATCCAGAACGACCTGCGCAAGAACATGCCGGTCTGGCGCGAGAAATATCCGGGTGTCGAAGCACTCAACGTCGCGGTCATGGGCTGCATCGTCAACGGTCCGGGCGAGAGCAAGCACGCCGATATCGGCATTTCGCTGCCGGGCACCGGCGAAACGCCGGCTGCCCCTGTGTTCATCGACGGCAAAAAGGCGCTGACCTTGCGCGGCGTGAACATCGCCGCCGATTTCGAAAAACTCGTCATCGACTATATCGAGCAACGCTTCGGCCAGCGCACGGCTGCCGAATAAATCATGAGCCGATACTGGTCGCCGATCGTCAGCACGTTGAAACCCTATGTCGCGGGCGAGCAGCCGCGCATCCAGAACCTCGTGAAGCTGAATACCAACGAGAACCCCTACGGGCCGTCTCCAAAGGCGGTCGCCGCTATCCAGGCGGCGGCGGACGATGCGCTGCGGCTTTATCCGGATCCGTCGGCAACCGCATTGCGCGAAGCGATTGCAAAGCGGTTTGGGGTAGACGCGGATCAGGTCTTCGTCGGCAACGGTTCGGATGAGGTGCTGGCGCACACATTCCAGGCTCTGCTGAAGCACGACAAGCCACTGCTCTATCCTGACATCACCTACAGCTTCTATCCGACCTATAGCCGGCTCTACGATATCGACGTCGTCGAAATCCCGCTCGATGAAGGCTTCCGGATCAGGCTTGCCGACTACGACCGGCCCTGCGGCGCCATCATCATTCCGAACCCGAATGCACCGACCGGGATCGGTCTTGCCCTCCCGGAGATAGAGGCGCTGGTGGCGGCGCATCCCGACGTACCGGTCGTGGTGGACGAGGCCTATATCGATTTCGGCGGCGAGACGGCCGCCAGCCTGATTGCCCGCTATCCAAATCTCCTCGTCATCCAGACGCTGTCGAAATCCCGTTCGCTGGCGGGCATGCGTGTCGGTTTCGCGCTCGGTGAGCGGCATCTGATCGATGCTCTGGAGCGGGTGAAGGACAGTTTCAATTCCTATCCGCTCGACCGGCTGGCCCAGGTGGCCGCGACCGCCGCGATCGAGGACGTCGAGTGGTTCGAGACCTGCCGGCAGAAGATCATCGCGATGCGCGACCGTGTCAGCGACGAATTGCTCGCGATGGGTTTCGATGTGCTGCCGTCGCAGGCGAATTTCGTCTTCGCCAGGCATCCGGCCCTGTCGGGCGCCGAAGTCTATTCGGCGTTGCGGGCCGAGGGCGTTCTGGTGCGCCACTGGAACAAGCCGCGCATAGAAGACTATCTGCGCATCTCGATCGGCACGGATGCCGAATGTGGCCGGTTGCTCGACGTGTTGAAAAGCCTGCCGGCCGCCGGCTGATCGCGGTTCTTCTTTCTCCACATCGGATCTCTCTGCGGGGTGTCTTGATCGGTCCGGTTCCGGCCGGCCTTTGGGTCAATGACGAAGATATGCCGCCCTCCTCGCTATTGCCGCAATTCATGGTAAATGAGGTGGCACCACTGACGACGGGGACATTTGTTTACATGCTGAAGAAAATCGCAATCGTCGCACTTTGCGCGACCTATCTTTCCGCCTGCACCACGACCGACCCCTATACGGGTGAGCAGAAGGTTTCCAACACGGCCGGCGGTGCTGCCATCGGCGCAGGCCTCGGCGCGCTTGCCGGCGGCTTGACCGGCGGACGCCATGCGGGCCGCAATGCGTTGATCGGTGCCGGTATCGGCGCGCTCGCCGGTGGCGGCATCGGCGCCTATATGGACAATCAGGAAGCGGAATTGCGCGCCCAGCTGCAGGGCACCGGTGTTTCGGTGACCCGCGTCGGCGACCGCATCATCCTCAACATGCCGTCGAACATCACGTTCGCCACCGACCAGGACCAGGTCATCCCGCCGTTCTACCGGACGCTGGATTCCGTCGCGATCGTGCTGAACAAGTTCAACCGCACCCTGATCGACGTCAACGGCCATACGGACTCGACCGGCAGCCTGCAGCATAACCAGGCGCTCTCGGAACGCCGTGCCGGTTCCGTCGCCAACTACCTCGGCAGCCGTGGCGTGGACCAGCGCCGCATGTCGACGATGGGCTTCGGTCCGTCGCAGCCGGTTGCTTCCAACGCGAGCTCGGACGGCCGCGCGCAGAACCGCCGCGTCGAAGTGGCAATCGCGCCGCTCACCCAGGGCTGATCATAAAAGCCTGATGAAAGGCGAGCCGCTCAGATGCGGCTCGTCAGCAGCTTCAGGCCGGCGACGCTGTAAAAAACCGCCATCGTTCCTTCGATCCAGCGCCTTGCGGCCTTGTAGCCGCGCAGCGCATGGGATGTCGAAAACACCATCGCATAGGTGGTGAAGATCAGCAGGCTCGAGCTCATGCAGACGGCGATGATCAAAAGGATCGCCGAGGTCGGCGCATTTTCCGGCAGGCCGAGCGAAATGATCGCCAGCCATGCAAAGATCGCCTTCGGATTGGTGACGTGGACCGCATAGCCGCGCAGCCAGAGCTGGCGGGCGGTATAATTCGTCCGGGCATTGCCGAGGGCGACCTTGGAATCCGGCAGGCGCGCGGATTTATAGGCCTTCCAGGCCAGGTAGATCAGGTAGATGCCGCCAAGCACCTTCATGATCTCCAGCGCGATCGCATAGTTGCGCAGCAATGCCGCAAGACCGAGCGCTGCGGCGCAAGCCCAGGTGAAAGAACCGCAGGCGATGCCGAGCGCCGTGATCAGGCCGGCGCGGCGGCCTTGGGAGATCGAGGTGCCGATGATGGCGAAATTGGCCGGGCCGGGGCTCGCGACGTTGATGACATAGGCGACGTAGGCCGGCCACATGTAGGGCAGATAGCTCAGGACATCCGGCATTGTCGTTTCCTATCCCTGTCTAGTTTTCCCGGCTGGCGATGAAGCGCGCGGTCTCCTGCAGAATGGACGCCCTTTCGCCGTAGGGCGCAAGCAGTTCCACGGCCTCGGCCGTCAAAACGTCCAGCCGGTCTTCCGCCCAGCCGATGCCATGCAGGGCGACGAGGGTGCCCTTGCCGCGGCCGGCGTCCTTTCCGGTTGCCTTGCCCATGGTTTCGGCATCCGAGGTCAGGTCGAGCAGATCGTCGGCGAGCTGGAAGGCGAGGCCGATCTTCTGGCCGAAAAGCCGCAGCCGCTGGCGATGCTCCGGTTCGGAGCCTGCGATGATCGCACCCGCTTCGCAGGCAAACCGCAGCAGGGCACCTGTTTTCATTGCCTGCAATGTGGTGATGCCCGTCTCATCGGGCAGCGATTTTTCTGCTGCGAGATCGAGCGCCTGGCCGCCCGCCATGCCGCCCGGTCCCGCGGCGCGGGCAAGCGACAGGACGAGTTCCGTCTTCAGCCGGTCGGCGAGCATGGTCTCCGGTGCGGCGACGATGTCGAAGGCGTAGGTCAGCAGGCTGTCGCCGGCGAGGATGGCGGTAGCCTCGTCGAAGGCCTTGTGAACGGTCGGCTGGCCGCGGCGCAGGTCGTCATTGTCCATCGCCGGCAGGTCGTCATGGATCAGCGAATAACAATGCAGGCATTCGAGCGCCACTCCGACCCGAAGTGCTGCCTCTGCCGGCCCGCCGAGCAACGCCGCGCTCTCGCGCACCAGGAAGGGCCTCAGCCGTTTCCCGCCGTTCAGCGACCCATGCCGCATGGCGGCCATCAGATGCGCCGGGCGGGTCGTCTCGTCGGAAAGAGGGGTATCGGACAGGAGAGACGAAAGCAGGGCTCCCGTCTCGGCGGCGCTCTGCCGCAGGCGTGTTTCGAATGCCGTTTTCGCGTCCGTCATGGCCGCTGTTTGGCATGCCGAGTGTTGGCTGGCAACGGCGATTCACCAGGACGTGCGAAGTTTTCGGCGCCAGACTCGCCTTGGCCACGTTGAACGGTTATGAAACTCAAAACGAGGGACGAGTGCGATATTGGACATCACACCCGAACAGCAGTTGCAGGAGGAGGAGCCCGTGAGGGCCGGGTGGAGACGGCGCCGGGTGTCCGGCAATCTGATCCGCCGGATCGTGCTGATCGCGATCGCGCTGGTGGTGCTGCCCTATCTGTTGATTTTCGTCTACGCGCTGCCGTTCACCCGCCCGGTCTCGACGCTGATGCTGTCGGAACTGGCGCTGTTTCGCGGATACGACCGGCGCTGGGTAAGCCTCGAAGAGATTTCGCCCAACCTCGTCCGATCGGTGATGATGTCCGAGGACGGCCAGTTCTGCTTCCATGGCGGCGTCGACTGGAACCAGATGCGCGGCGTGGTCGAGGATGCGCTCGACGGCGAAGCGACGCGCGGCGCGAGCACCATTCCGATGCAGACCGCCAAGAACCTGTTCCTGTGGAACGGCCGCTCCTTCATCCGCAAAGGCATGGAACTGCCCCTGGCGCTGGGCGCAGACCTCGTCCTGTCGAAGTGGCGGATGATGGAAATCTATCTGAACATCGCCGAGTGGGGGCCTGGCATCTATGGGGCGGAGGCGGCCGCGCAATATCATTTCAAGGTGCCGGCTTCGAAACTGAGCCCCCGGCAGGCGGCGCTTCTGGCCGTGGCGCTTCCCAATCCGATCACCCGCGTCGCAAGCAGGCCGAGCCGCGGCGTGCAGCGGCTGGCCGGTGTCGTCGAGCGCCGGGCGCGCGGATCCGGCGACTACATCAAATGCATTTATGAGTAAGGTTCATCGATTTCATTGGTCGCACCCAGCAGGGGCCATTATAGGCTAATAAACCAACCGGAGAGCGGCCCATGGAAAAGCTTACCCTTTATATCGGCAACAAGAATTATTCCTCCTGGTCCTTCCGTCCCTGGATCGCGCTGACGGCGGCCGGCATTGCCTTCGAAGAGGTGCTGATCCCGTTCGATTTTCCCGCAGGCAATCCGAAATTCAAGCCGATCTCGCCGACCGGCAAGGTACCGGTGCTGCACCAGGGAGACATCCGGGTGTGGGAATCGCTTGCGATCATCGAATATGCCGCGGAGCTTTTCCCGGAGAAGGGCGTCTGGCCGGAAGCTGCCGCCGATCGCGCGGTCGCGCGCTCCGTCTCGATGGAAATGATTTCCGGCTTCCGGGCGCTGCGCAATGCCTGCCCGATGAACATGCGCCGTCCGAAGGGTAGGATCGAACTTGCCGACGGAGTGATGGACGACGTTGCGCGCATCGAGACGATCTGGCGCGAGCTGCGGGCGAAATCCGGCGGGCCTTTCCTGTTCGGCGAATTTTCCGGAGCGGATGCAATGTTTGCGCCTGTCGTCAGCCGTTTCGACGTCTACGATCTGACGAGCAATGTGGAGACGCTCGCCTATATGTCGGCAATGAAATCTCATCCGGCCTGGCTCAAGTGGCAGGAGGCCGCACTTGCCGAAACCTGGGTCGTCCCGGAGGACGAGGCTTAAGTCGCATATTTCTCAAAAAATCCGGGCAGGGACTGGTCAAAGCCCGGTAGGGCATGTATAAGCCGCCCAAATTTCCGAGATCGAGACATGTCCAATCGGCCTCAGTTCCGGCCGGGGATTATGTTTTGCACGCAAGTGGAGTAACGAAAATGGCTGTACCGAAGAGAAAAACGAGCCCGTCGAAGCGCGGTATGCGCCGCTCCGCAGACGCACTCAAGGCTCCGACCTATATCGAAGACAAGAACTCCGGCGAACTGCGCCGTCCGCACCATGTCGATCTGAAGACCGGCATGTATCGCGGCCGTCAGGTTCTGACGCCGAAGGAAAGCGCATAAGCGTTTTTCGTTCTATTGCATCAAAGGTCGGCTCCGCCGGCCTTTTTTGTTGCGCGAAGACTTGTTTTGCCGCGCCCAAGACTTGCGAAAGCAAGGCAAGCACGTACAGTCCGGCCAAATCGACTGGAGTCCGAGACCATGCTTGCCGCATTGCCGCTGATGATCATCCCGTTCATTCTCTATAACCTAGGCATGCTCGGCATTCTGGGCGGCGGCGGGGTCGCGTCGCTCGGCAACGTCGTCAGCTCGCTTCAGATGCTCTCAGGTGCCGTCTGGACCATGACGCTCGGCGACGTGATTATCGTCATCTCGCTGGTCTTCCTGTTCGTGGAAATCCTCAAAGCCAGCCGCAACGGCCGCGGTTCGCTGATCAACCACATGCTGTCGATGCTGGTCTTCATCGCCTATCTGGTCGAATTCCTGCTGGTGCGGGATGCCGCGACGCAAATCTTCTTCATCCTGATGACGATCACCTTCGTCGACGTCATCGGCGGCTTTGCGGTAGCAATCCGCTCGGCCGGCCGCGACGTGTCGATCGGGCTCTAGGCGCCCTTCAGGTCAGAGATTATCGAGGCGGCTCTGCAGGTTGCGGAGCTGTTCCTTCAACTCGTCGATATCCTTGGCGTCGGTCTTCTTGGCGGCAGGCGCCTGGGGCTGCCCCGCAAACGGCGAGAACATCTGCATGGCCTGGCGGAACATGTCCGTGTTGCGGCGCACCTGTTCTTCCATCATCTGGATCGGCATCTGCAGGTTCTTGCTGAGCGGCGTATCGCCGAAGGCGCGCGTCATCTGTTCGCGCATCTGAACCTGCTGGTCGGTGAAAGCCTTCATCGAGTGTTCGAGGAAGGTCGGAACCACCATCTGCATCTGGTCGCCGTAATAGGAAATCAGCTGCCGCAGGAAGGAAATCGGCAGCAGCGTGTTGCCGGTCTTCGATTCCTGTTCGAAGATGATCTGCGTCAGAACCGAATGGGTAATATCGTCGCCGCTCTTGGCGTCCTGAACGGTGAAATCTTCACCCTTCTTCACCATCTTCGCCAGGTCTTCCAGCGTCACGTAGGTGCTGGTGCCCGTGTTGTAGAGGCGCCTGTTGGCATATTTCTTGATTATGATTTCGCCTTCGGTCTTTGCCATGATTGCCTCCTGCTCCCGTCAATATGGTTTGGTCATTATCGACTGCCATGCTTCTCCCGACAGGAATGTAAGCCTAAATGACGAGGACTTACAAACGATTTGTGCGGCGCGGCGACGGGTTTGTTGCGCAGCAAACCCGTGAAATCTAACGGGCATTTTCGAAACGCCCGACGGGTTGGCAGCGGTCCCCGGCTGCCGTTTGACTCTCGGCTCAAGCTTTGCCAGTCTCGCAGGCAAATAACGGATAAGAGGAAACGTCCATGTCCAATCCATCCATCGTGATCGCAGCCGCTGGCCGTACGGCGGTCGGCTCCTTCAATGGCGGCTTTGCCAATGTCCCGGCGCATGAACTGGGTGCGGCGGCGATCAAGGGTGCGCTCGCGCGCGCCGGCGTCGAGGCGGCTGAGGTGGACGAGGTCATCCTCGGTCAGGTCCTGCCGGCGGGCGAAGGCCAGAACCCGGCCCGACAGGCGGCGATGAAGGCCGGCGTTCCGAAGGAAGCCACCGCCTGGGGCATCAACCAGCTCTGCGGCTCGGGCCTGCGTGCCGTAGCCCTCGGCATGCAGCAGATCGCGCTCGGAGACGCGAAGATCATCGTTGCCGGCGGCCAGGAATCGATGTCCATGGCGCCGCATTGCGCGCACCTTCGCGGCGGCGTGAAGATGGGCGATTTCAAGATGATCGATACGATGATCAAGGACGGCCTGACCGACGCCTTCTACGGCTACCACATGGGCATCACGGCGGAGAACATCGCCCGCCAGTGGCAGCTCTCCCGCGAGGAGCAGGACCAGTTCGCGGTGTCTTCGCAGAACAAGGCGGAAGCCGCGCAGAACGCCGGCCGCTTCAAGGACGAGATCATCCCCTATATCATCCAGACGCGGAAGGGTGACGTGACCGTCGAGAACGACGAATACATCCGCGCCGGCGCGACGCTCGATTCGATGGCCAAGCTGCGGCCGGCCTTCGACAAGGAAGGCACGGTCACGGCGGGCAACGCATCCGGCCTCAACGATGGTGCGGCGGCTGCCGTGCTGATGACGGAAGCCGAAGCCGCCCGCCGCGGCATCACGCCGTTGGCCCGTATCGTCTCCTGGGCGACTGCCGGCGTCGATCCGCAGATCATGGGAACGGGTCCGATCCCGGCCTCGCGCAAGGCGCTTGAGAAGGCCGGCTGGCGCGTTGCCGATCTGGAGCTCATCGAGGCCAACGAGGCGTTCGCGGCCCAGTCCTGCGCCGTCACCAAAGATTTGGGTTTCGATCCGTCGCTCGTCAACGTCAATGGCGGGGCGATCGCGATCGGCCATCCGATCGGCGCATCGGGTGCGCGCATCCTCAACACGCTTCTTTTCGAGATGAAGCGCCGCAACGCAAAGAAGGCACTCGCAACGCTCTGCATCGGCGGCGGCATGGGCGTTGCCATGTGCCTCGAGGCCATGTGATGCGATAGGATGATTGTGGATAATCCCGCCGGCGTTGCAAAACTTCGCGGCGGGCCTATCTCCCCGACGGAAGCATGTCCAACTAGGTAAGTATCCAGTCACATAGAAGGACCGGATCACAACTCAAAAGGGGAAGACCGCATGAGCAGGGTTGCATTGGTTTCGGGAGGAACGCGTGGGATCGGGGCAGCCATCTCCGTCGCGTTGAAGGCGGCAGGTTATCGTGTCGCGGCAAATTTTGCGGGCAATGAGGAAAAGGCGAAAGCCTTCCATGACGAGACCGGCATTCCGGTCTTCAAGTGGGATGTCTCCAGCTATCAGGCCTGCGTCGAGGGAATAGCAAAAGTGGAGGCCGAACTCGGCCCGATCGAGGTGCTCGTCAACAATGCGGGCATCACCCGTGATGGCATGTTCCACAAGATGACGCCTGAGCAGTGGAACGAGGTGGTCGGCACCAACCTGACCGGCCTTTTCAACATGACGCATCCCATCTGGAACGGCATGCGCGACCGCGGGTTCGGCCGGGTCGTCAACATCTCGTCGATCAACGGTCAGAAGGGCCAGATGGGTCAGGTGAACTATTCGGCGGCCAAGGCTGGCGATCTCGGCTTCACCAAGGCGCTGGCCCAGGAAGGCGCTTCAAAGAACATCACCGTCAACGCCATCTGCCCTGGCTACATCGCTACGGAAATGGTGCGGGCGGTGCCGGAAAAGGTGCTGAACGAGCGGATCATTCCGCTGATCCCGGTCGGGCGCCTCGGCGAACCGGAAGAGATTGCCCGTTGCGTCGTATTCCTCGCCTCCGACGATGCCGGCTTCATCACCGGTTCGACGCTGACGGCGAATGGCGGCCAGTTCTTCGCGAGCTGATCTCCGGCATTAACCTTTGAGCGGGTTTCGGCGCATCGTGGTGTGCCGAAACGGCGGTCTCTATGGTTAACAAATTGTTTTTGCACGACATCTTGCGGTGAACAAACCGCGAAACGGGTGATGTCGCCGATTCGTCGGCGATTCGTTCCGGCTTTGGCCAAGGGTTAACGGCGACGATCTCTCAGGGCAAAACAAAACCGGCGCCGATTGCTCGGGCGCCGGTCCTGAGGGACTGGATTGTTGCGCGCGATTAGCGGCAACGGGCCTCGTAACGGCGGCCGTAACGGTCGCGATAGATGCAGTAGCCGCGGCGTTCCGAGGACTGGCCGATCGCAGCGCCGACAAGGCCGCCTGCAACTGCGCCAACCGCCGCGCCACCCCAGCTATTCGTCACGGCGCCACCGATAACCGCACCCGTGCCGGCGCCGATTGCGGTGCCGCGTTCAGTTGCAGTACAGGAGGCGAGCGTGCCGATCATGCAGCCCGCAATCAGAATCTTCTTCATCATGTCAGTTTCCCTTCCCTTTGGTACACACGGCTACGCCGCTTTTAAATCCTGCCCATCAGCAGCAGGATAATGATGATAAGCACGACAAGGCCCAATCCGCCCGACGGACCATAGCCCCAGCCTCGGCTATAGCCCCAATTCGGCAACGCGCCAATGAGTAGCAGGATGAGGATGACGAGCAACACGGTTCCGAGCATGATTTTCTACTCCGCTAGACAATCCAGTATGGATTTGGCGAGGAAACGTAGCGCCGTGATTTTTGTTCCATCGGCTTGCAAACGTGTGCTCTCACGTGTGGTTAAACTGCGTTAGCCAATGTTAATGGCACCTGAACACATTCGCTTCCGAAGTCTTTACCGCGACGATTTTCTTGCGGGTCTCTCGTGATGAGACCTACCATATCTTGTGAGAACAAATAGCGAAGATAGAGATGTCTGTGATTCGTCGGCGATTCGTTCCGCCTTTGGCCTGAATCTTAATTTCGTGCTTGAAGGAGGGCGGAACAGCCTGAATCGGTTGATGAAACATTAACCATATCAATGAATTGACTCTTACGATTCTTCGTGAAAGCGCAGCTTCGGGATGAGTCACGCGGTTGTATGCATCCAATCTTGATGCAGATTCACGATGTCGTGGGGAAATCCGGAGTCGCATCAATATATAGCGGTGAACAAAAGCTGAATCTTCTTGAGTCTGCGATTCGTCTCCGATTCGTTCGCGTCTGTTCCTTTACGTTTAAAATTCGAATCGCCGAGCGTTGATTTGCGGCCTTCAGCGATCACTCTTCGGCCGCAAAACTATTCTTCAGGCTTGCGTTTGCCTGACTAGATCGCCATGTGTTGCGTGGCTTCCAGTTTTGGGCGAAGGCGCGAGACCGAAGCCGTATGTGATGCGCGGAACCAGGCATTGAATTTCCAGCCCATGATGCTCAGCGGGCGCGGCGTCACCGCCGTCCTCGGACCCACCAATACCGGCAAGACCCATTATGCCATCGAGCGCATGGTGGCGCATGGCACCGGTGTGATCGGCTTGCCGCTTCGGCTGCTGGCGCGGGAGGTCTATACGCGCCTCGTCGAGAAGGTCGGTGCCTCGCAGGTGGCGCTTATCACCGGCGAGGAAAAGATCACTCCGCCCAACGCCCGCTTCTCCGTCTGCACCGTCGAGGCCATGCCACGCGAGACGAAAGCCTCGTTCGTCGCGATCGACGAGGTACAGCTCGCGGGGGATCTGGAACGCGGCCATATCTTTACCGACCGTATCCTGCATCTGCGCGGCCGCGATGAAACGCTGCTTCTGGGGGCGGCGACCATGCGGCCGATCCTCGAAAGGCTGTTGCCAGGGATAACCGTCGTCGAGCGGCCGAGGCTCTCGCAGCTCTTCTATTCCGGGCAGAAGAAGATTACCCGCCTGCCGCAGCGGTCCGCGATCGTGGCGTTTTCAGCCGACGAGGTCTATGCGATCGCCGAGCTTATCCGCCGCCAGCGCGGCGGCGCGGCGGTGGTGCTGGGTGCGCTCAGCCCGCGTACCCGCAACGCCCAAGTCGGCCTCTACCAGTCCGGCGACGTCGAATATCTCGTTGCGACGGATGCGATCGGCATGGGGCTCAATCTCGATGTCGATCACGTGGCATTCGCCCAGGACCGGAAATTCGACGGTTATCAGTTCCGCAGTCTCAATCCGGCAGAACTGGCGCAGATCGCCGGCCGCGCCGGGCGGCATGTGAGGGATGGGACGTTCGGCGTGACGGGGCAGGTCGCGCCTTTCGAGGACGAATTGGTCGAGCGAATCGAAAGCCACCACTTCGATCATGTCAAAGTGCTGCAATGGCGCTCGAAGGCCCTCGATTTTTCGTCGCTCAAGGCTCTGCGGGAAAGCCTCGATGCGTCGCCGACGCTGCAAGGATTGACACGGGCGCTTCCCGCGACGGACAGCCAAGCCTTTGATTATCTTTCGCGTTATCCCGAAATTAAGGACATCGCGACGACTCCCCAGCGGGTGGAGAAGCTCTGGGAGGCCTGCGCGTTACCGGACTATCGACGAATTGCGCCGGCGCAGCACGCCGACCTTATTTCGACTCTTTTTTCCGATCTTGTACGCTTCGGGACGGTGAATGAAGAATTCATGGCGGAACAGGTCCGCCGCGCCGACCGCACCGATGGTGAAATCGACACATTGTCGGCCCGCATAGCGCAGATTCGGACCTGGACCTACGTCTCTAATCGCCCTGGTTGGCTTGCCGATCCGACACACTGGCAAGAAAAGACACGGGAAATAGAGGATAGGTTATCGGACGCGCTACATGAAAGGTTGACGAAACGCTTTGTTGATCGCAGGACATCTGTGCTCATGAAGCGCCTGAGAGAGAATGCGATGCTGGAAGCTGAAATCAGTGTGAATGGCGATGTCTTTGTAGAGGGACATCACGTCGGGCAATTGGCCGGTTTCCGGTTTACGCCCGTTTCGGGAACCGAGGGGCCCGACGCCAAGGCGGTGCAGGGTGCCGCTCAGAAAGCGCTGGCGCTCGAATTCGAGGCGCGGGCCGCGAGGCTTTATGCCTCCGGCAACAGCGATCTGGCGGTCGGCTCCGACGGGTCCGTTCGCTGGCTCGGCGAGCCCATCGCCCGTCTTGCGCCGACCGAGCATGTCATGCGGCCGCGCGTCATCCTGCTCTCCGACGAGCAGCTGACCGGCAATGCCCGCGAACATGTGCTCGCCCGCCTCGAGCGCTTCGTCAACCATCACATCGCCACGGTTCTGAAGCCGCTCGACGATCTGTCGCGCGCCGAAGACCTGCAGGGCCTGGCCAAGGGCCTCGCCTTTCAGCTCGTCGAAAGTCTCGGCGTACTGTTCAGGCGCGACGTCGCGGACGACGTGAAGTCGCTCGATCAGGATGCGCGCGCCTCGATGCGTCGCTACGGCATCCGTTTCGGCGCCTATCACGTCTTCATGCCGATGCTTCTGAAGCCGGCACCGGCGGAGCTCATCACGCTCCTCTGGGCGCTGAAGAACGACGGCCTCGACAAGCCCGGTTACGGCGATCTCATCCCGGCGCTTGCCGCAGGGCGCACTTCGGTAGTCGCCGATCCGACGTTCGAACGGATGTTCTACAAGCTTGCGGGTTTCCGCTTCCTCGGCAAGCGCGCCGTGCGTATCGACATCCTGGAACGACTTGCCGATCTCATCCG
Organism: Neorhizobium sp. T25_13; assembly: GCF_002968675.1. Classification (NCBI taxonomy): domain Bacteria; kingdom Pseudomonadati; phylum Pseudomonadota; class Alphaproteobacteria; order Hyphomicrobiales; family Rhizobiaceae; genus Neorhizobium; species Neorhizobium sp. T25_13. Next base: position 60,889 of record NZ_PVBI01000017.1, on the reverse strand, counting down.
TCCACTCCTGCAGTGGAAGCCGGGCTCGACGCCGCGTCCGGAAGGGGCATATGACGGCCGCCGCTTCACCGCCACGACCGCGATGCTCTCCATTCTCGGCGCGACGCCGGACGATATGGAAGAAATTCTCAAGGGCCTCGGATATCGTGCCGACGCCGTGAAGCCGGAAGAAGCGCAGGCATTCCTGGCGGGCCAGGATGCAGGTTCCGTGAGCGCTGTTCCTGCAGCCGCTTCGGCGTCGGCAGGAGACGCGCCGGAAGCCTCCGACGGCGATGACGCCGATGCGAGCGACGCTTCGGCCGAGACAACGGCAGAAACCCCTTCGGCAGACGTTGCGCCTGAAACCGCCCCGGCAGAGGCCGTGGCTGATGCTGCGCCGGCTGAGACGGCTACTGCTGAACCGGTTGCTTCGGAAGAAGCTCCCGCTGAGCAGGCTGCGGCTGAAGACGTCACGGACGAGGCAAAGGCTGCCGAGACTGGAGAGCCGAAGCCGGTCCTGCTGTGGCGTCCGGGCGGCGGTCGTGAAAACAACCAGCGCGGCGGACGCCCTCAGCAGCATGGCGATCGCCGTGGCCATGGCGGCCAGCGCAACAATGCCGGTGGCGAAGCCGGCCAGCCGGCCCAGGGCCGTCGTGATGAGCGTCGCGACGGTGGTGGCGAGCGGCGTGATGCGCGCCCGGCCGGCGAACGTGGTGGCGAGCGCAGCGGTGGTGAACGCAAGGATGGCGGTAAGCCGAACCGCGACAACAACCGCCGGCCAGATAACAACAATACCAACAACCGCGGGGGCGATCGCCCCAACCGCGGGGAGCGCCACGAAGGTGGCCCGCGTCCGGACCGCAACGACCGCGGCAAAGGGTCGCAGCCTGCGCGCTTCGAGGCCAAGCCGCCCCGCAAGGAGAAGCCGATCGATCCGGATTCGCCCTTTGCAAAGCTTGCAGCTCTCAAGGAGCAGATGAAGAAGTAAGGCCCATGACGGAAAAACAGCCACAACCCGGTTCGCGCCAGCGCATCGACAAGTGGCTGTTTTTTGCCCGCATGGCGAAGTCACGGTCGATCGCCCAGGATCTCATCCGCTCGAACCACGTGCGGGTGAATGGAGACCTGGTGTCCCAACCCAGCTCCCAGGTGAAGCCGGGGGACCGTATCGACCTCAAGCTCGAGCGTCGCGATCTCGTGCTGGTGGTCAAGGCCGGCGGGGAAAGGCGAGGACCTTTCGAAGAGGCCCGGCTGCTCTACGAAGATCTCAGTCCGCCTCCCGAAGAAGCCAAGAGGCTGACGCTGTTCGAACAGGCGCAACGCGCGCAGGGAAGCGGCCGGCCGACCAAGAAGGAGCGCCGCGACACCGATCGGCTGTTTCCGGGTATCGACGCGGACCTAGATTAGAAAAAACGACCCGCTGCGCCTAGGTTTTCAGCACGGATATCCTTGCTAAGCCAAGCCAAAGGCTTTACCTGACTGTCGAAAAGCCGGATCGCCTACCTCCTGTCATTTTTGCAGTTGGGTTTTCGCCTCTCCCGGCTTTCCGGTGTGCCGGCGCTTCCCATCCGTCGACGTGCCGCTGATCCGCGATAGTCCTGGAGTGCCGCATGACGTATGTCGTGACCGACAATTGTATCCGCTGCAAATACACCGACTGCGTCGAGGTCTGCCCGGTCGACTGCTTTTATGAAGGCGAAAACTTCCTCGTCATCCATCCCGACGAGTGCATCGATTGCGGCGTCTGCGAACCGGAATGTCCCGCCGAGGCGATCAAGCCGGACACGGAACCAGGCCTCGACAAATGGCTCAAGATAAACACCGAGTTCGCTCAGATCTGGCCCAACATCACGGTCAAGCGCGATGCGCTGCCCGAGGCCAAGGAGATGGACGGCGTCACCAACAAGTACGAGCAGTATTTCTCCGCCGAACCCGGCAAGGGCGATTGAGATTTGCCGCGACGGAATGGCTCGGAAGCAGTTTCGAATCACTTTGCCTTTTTGTTGGGCAGAGCGCGGCTATAGTGCTCTGTGCACCTGCAAAAGCAAATTATTGATTTCCGCACTTTTTTGTGGTAGACAATAAGAACTGTTCCACAAGGCGGCACGTGCGTGCCCAAAAAACATCACGAAAGCAACAGACCACCCAAAGCGCGGTTTCCGTGACATTGCAACGCTTGAATGTTGTCGGTCGCAGTACCCCGATGGGTGTTTTTTCGCTCGCGTTGGTCGGACCAGTATGGAGTGACCCGACGGTTTCCCCCGTCTCATCCGGGCCTGACAGACCCGGTTCCCCCGACCCGGCAATGGGTGAGTAACAGGGAGTTTGTGAAACGAATGACGACTCAGCAGAAAAAGACTTCTCCCGCACGCCAGGGCTTCAAGACTGGTGAATCGATCGTATACCCCGCTCATGGTGTAGGCACTATCTCTGCGATTGAAGAGCAGGAAGTTGCCGGTATGAAGCTTGAGCTTTTCGTAATCGATTTCGAAAAGGACAAGATGCGCCTCAAGGTGCCAGTCGCAAAGGCCGTCAGCATCGGCATGCGCAAGCTGTCCGAAACGGATTTTGTCGAACGCGCTCTCAAGGTTGTTCAAGGCAAGGCTCGCGTGAAGCGCACCATGTGGTCGCGCCGCGCCCAGGAATATGATGCAAAGATCAATTCCGGCGATCTGATCTCGATCGCGGAAGTGGTTCGTGACCTCTATCGCGCCGACAACCAACCGGAACAATCCTATTCCGAGCGTCAGCTTTACGAAGCCGCTCTCGACCGCATGGCTCGTGAAATCGCTGCCGTGAACAAGATGTCCGAAACCGAAGCCGTCCGCCTTGTCGAGGTCAATCTCGCCAAGGGTCCCAAGCGCGGCAAGAACGTAGAGGAAGATGAGGCGCAGGAAGAAGCGGCCTGATCATCCATCCATAGTTCTCCCAAAAACCCGGCCTTCGTGCCGGGTTTTTTATTGGAACTTTTTCCCCGCCTCCGCGTTAACCCGCCGGAACGGCGAACTGATGTGCGTCGGTTTGCGTTCGGGACAGCTAAGTGCGGGGCGGAAGATCGGTCTCTCGAGCCGGTTGTGAATCCCCCGCGGAACATAAGACGAGGGGAGCAAAAGCGGCAGGATATTCATTCCATCATCGTTCGGGCTTGTCGCGTGCACGGTGTCCCTGGTTTGTGCCTCGCTGTTTTTGTCGGATCAGACCGTTCACGGAGAACACCATGACAGCCATGTCCGCAGACCGCACGATGATCAAGATAGCAATGTCCGCTCCATATCTCGCCCGCGAGGAGGAGCGCGATCTGGCGGTCCGCTGGAAGGACGATCAGGACCAGGATGCCCGAAACCAGATTGCCCTTGCGCATATGCGTCTGGTGATCGCCATGGCCTCGAAGTTCCGTGGCTTCGGTTTGCCGATGAGCGATCTCGTACAAGAGGGCTATGTAGGGCTGCTCGAAGCGGCGGCAAGGTTTGAACCGGCCCGCGACGTGCGTTTTTCCACTTATGCCAGCTGGTGGATCCGAGCCTCGATGCAGGATTACATCCTTCGAAACTGGTCGATCGTGCGGGGCGGCACCAGTTCCGCGCAGAAAGCGCTGTTCTTCAATCTTCGCCGGCTGCGTGCCAAGCTCGCCCGCGGCGATTCCAATCTCACCGCCCGGGCAATTCATGAAGAGATCGCAGTGGCACTCGGCGTCAGCGTCTCCGATGTCCAGACCATGGATGCCCGCCTTTCCGGCAACGATTCCTCGCTGCAGGCGCCGTCGATCGCTGGCGATGCGGATAGCGGCGAACGGCTCGACATGCTGGCCAGCGCCGAACCGCTGCCGGATGAGCAGGTTTCCGGGATGATCGACGGCGAGCGGCGGCTGAAATGGCTGCAGGGCGCGCTCACCAAGCTCAACGACCGTGAAAAGAAGATTATTCGGGCCCGCCGCCTGACGGACGATGGCGCGACGCTCGAAGCGCTCGGCGCCGAACTCGGCATTTCAAAGGAACGTGTGCGCCAGATCGAGAGCCGGGCGATCGAAAAGCTCAAGTCGGCGCTGGTGTCGGCCAATCCGCAGATGGCTGCGGCCGCCTGCTGAGGCGGCCCCCGATCTCATTCGGAAATGATCTTGAACTTCTGGCCCGGGGAGATCGTCGCCCCGGCCGGTAATGCGTTGATCATCTTGAAAAGGTCGAGCTTGCGATCCGTTCCCATCACACGCGCCGACAGCGATGCGATGGTGTCGTCCTTGGTTGCCGTGACGATGCGTACCCGCAGCGGCTTCAGCGTCGCGATTTCCGGAGGCGTCATCCGGCGGAAGGTCGAACGGAGAATCTCGGAAGTCGTATCGAGCGCCGGACTGCCCTTCGGCACCGCCGTCAGGAAGCGGAAGATCTGATTGTCGACGCGGATGACGGTCACATCGAAATCCCAGCGTTCGGCGGAAGCCCGTGCGGTTGCCGCGGGCATGCCGTTCACCTGGATCTCCCGCACCGTCTCCGGCTGCAGGCCCGCCACCCAGCCGCTCGTCAGATAGTTCGGCAGATTGTCGTTATCGCCCGCGGCAACGCCGTCGAAGCGGATCGCTGTTTCGCCGGGACCGGTCGCCAGCACCGCTTCCACCTTGTTGTCGATCCGGAAGTCCGGCGGCACGTCGAAACGGATGCCGAGGCCGCCATGCAGGAAAGTCTGGCCGCGGACATAACCCTCCTGAGGGCTGTCGCCATAGAGCAGGCCGTCGATGCCGGCGATGTAATAATCACGGCCCTTGTCGCCGACGGTGCCTTCCTGGCCGAAATTACGGGCATGGCGGCGGGCGAGATCGACGCGCTGGGTGGAGTTCGGATGGCTCGACAGGAAGTCGAGGCTCTGGTCGCTGTCGGGATCGACAGCCGAATAACGGGCATAGGCCGCCATGGAATCGAGGAAGCGCGCCGCCGCATAGGGGTCGTAACCCGCTTCGCCGAGCATCCGCACGCCGATCACGTCGGCCTGCAGTTCCTGCTGGCGCGAAAATGCCGCCAGGCGAAGCTTGCCGCGGGCCAGCGCCTGCTTGCCGGCTAGATCGCTGGAAAGGACTTCGGCAACGACGCGGCTTGCGATCACTTCCGCCTCTTCGCGGCGCTGGCGTTCGATGCCGTGGTTGGCGGTGACGTGGCCCATCTCGTGGGAGAGCACCGCCGCGACTTCCGATGCGTCGTTGGCAAGTGCCAGAAGGCCGCGCGTCACGTAAAGATAACCGCCCGGCAGCGCGAAGGCGTTGATCGCCGGCGAATTCAGGATGGTGATGCGGAAGGACTGGTTGGGATTTTCCGAAACGGCCGTCAGGGCGCCGGCGATGCGGGCGACCAGCCGCTCGGTCTTGGCGTCGCGATATTCGCCGCCGTAGCTCGCAACGATGCGCGGATGCTCGCGCGCGCCCATCTGCGCTCGCGGATCGTTCTTCTGCACTTCGTCGACGATCTGCGGCGAGTCGGAGGGAGAAACATTCGGCGTATAAGCCTGGTCGAAGAGCGATTGGCAGCCGGAAAGGATCGCACCGCTGAACAGCAGAGCGCCCAAGGCCCGCCGACCGGGCAAGGCACGGACAATCGTCCAGACAGCCGGGATCGCTGTGTCGCGCCTCATCGTCCTCGTCTTCCGCACCATCATTCCCAAGGTCCGCCATCCGGCTTGACAGAGGTCCTCTCGATCCAAGCCGGCTCCTTCTCTATGTCGCTTAGCGATTTTCGCGTCGAATGCACAGATGCTGTTGTTGAAATATGTCTTGCTGGTGCGTTTGCAATGAAAATCCCCGCTACCTTTTCGCGATGCCATCGCGGCACGTCCAAATTGTGGCGAGTTCCATAACGGTCCGGCCGTCCCCGTCGCCAAACGTGATCACACAAATAGTAACTTGCAAATTGCAAGTTACTTATGCCACAAGGCAACGTCTTGCCGGAGAAGAAACCCATGAAACGGACAGGTCCCATCGACACCGGATGCCCGGTGTTGCGCAGTCTCAAACATGTCGGCGAGGTCTGGAGCTTCCTGATCCTGCGCGATGCACTGGGAGGTGCAACACGTTTCGACGAATTCCAGCGCAACCTCGATATCGCCCCGAACATCCTGACCAGCCGCTTGAACTCGCTTGTCGAATCCGGGCTGATGGAACGACGGCGCTATACCGAGCGGCCGCCGCGGGACGAATACCACCTCACGCAGCGCGGTCGCGACTTCAAGCCTGTGGTGCAGGCGATGCTTGCCTTCGGCAACCAGCATTTCGCGCCAGAGGGGGAAAGCGTGGTGATCGTCAACAGGGAGACCGGCGAGCAGGCCGACCCAGTGATGATCGACCGCCGCAGCGGCCGGCCGCTGGGCGATCCGGTCTTCACCAACGCGGCTGGTCCGGCTGCGAGCGAGCGCATCCGCCGTCGCTACCCATCCGTGAACCAGTTATTGCCACATAGAGAGGCTGATCGATGAGTGCCGTGACCACCGAAGCCGTCGAAGCGGCGTCTCCTTTCGAAGATGCGGACGCGGCGCCGATCAATCCGCGGACCCGGCAGCTGCTGCAGGATCCCATCCTGCCGATGCTGATCCGGCTCGCATGGCCAAATATCCTGATCATGCTCGCCCAGGCCTCGACCGGCCTCATCGAAACCTGGTGGATTTCGCATATGGGTACCGCGGCGCTGGCGGGCATGGCCCTGGTCTTTCCGGCCGTGATGCTGATGCAGATGATGTCTGCCGGCGGTTTCGGCGGAGCTATTTCCTCGGCAATCGCCCGCGCGCTCGGTAGCGGCCGGCGTGACGATGCCGACCTGCTTGCCTGGCATGCCGTCGTCGTCAATGTCGCGATCGGGCTGTTGTTTTCGGTGATCATGCTCGCCTATGGCCGGCCGATCTATCAGGCGCTCGGCGGCGAGGGGCCGGAACTCGAAGCGGCCCTCATCTATTCCAACGTTATATTCGGCGGCATGATCTTCGTCTGGCTGATGAACGGCCTGGCGAGCGTGGTGCGCGGCACGGGCAATATGCTGTTCCCGGCGCTGGTTACCTGTGTCGGTGCCGCACTCCTCGTGCCCGTATCGCCGCTTCTCATTTTCGGCTTCGGCCCGTTCCCGGGGCTCGGCATCGCCGGAGGCGGTCTGGCCCTGGTGCTCTACAGTTTCGGCAGCACCGCGGTGCTTGCCTGGTATATCCTCTCCGGCCGCAATCTCGTGCGCTTCGGCGTCGGACCGCTTCGCTGGGCGATGTTCCGGGATATCGTCCGTCTCGGCGCTGCCGCGGCGATCAATTCCGTTCTCACCAATGTGACCATCGGCATTGCCACGGCTCTGGTGGCGACAAAGGCGGGCGTCTCGGCGGTGGCCGGTTTCGGTACCGGCGCGAGGCTCGAATATCTGCTGATCCCCGTGATCTTCGGCATCGGTGCGCCGATGGTGGCGCTTGCTGGCACCAACATGGGCGCCGGCCAGAAAGATCGCGCAATGCGCATCGCCTTCACCGGCGCCGCCATTGCCTTCGTCATCACCGAAGTGATCGGCCTGATCGCGGCGATCTTCCCCGTCGCGTGGATTTCGTTGTTCAGCGAGGAGCATGGAGCGATCGATGCGGGAGTCGCCTATCTGCAGATCGTCGGGCCGGTTTATGGTTTCTTCGGCGGCGGGCTGGCGCTCTATTTCGCCTCTCAAGGCGCGGGCCAGCTACTCTGGCCGCTTGCCTGTGGTTTTCTGAGACTTGCCATTGCAGGTCTCGGGGGCTGGCTGGCGCTGGAATTTACCGGATCGCTCAACGGTCTGTTCTTTGCGCTGGCAGCTGGTCTGGTCGCTTATGGAGGAATACTGTTCCTCGCCATCCGCTCCGGCGCCTGGTTTCGCGGAAAGGCTGCCTGATCAGCCGGAGAGAAATTCGGCGAGTGCCGGAATATCGCGCCGGGCGAGGAATTCCTCGGCTGGCGCCTGCAGCAGGATCTGGCCGTGGTCGATGAAGATCGCGTGGTCGGCCAACCGGCCGACTTCGTCCGGATCGTGGGTCACGATCAGCACCGTATTGCCCGTCTCGCGATGCAGGTCGACGAGCAGGCTGGCCATCGAAAGCCTGAGCCCGGGGTCGAGCGCTGCGAACGGCTCGTCCATCAGCAGAACCGGTTTTTTGCGCACCAGAGCCCGTGCGAAGGCGGCCCGCTGCCTTTCGCCACCGGAAAGCGTCCCCGGCATCCGCTTCTCAAAACCACCAAGCCCGACGCGCTCCAGCGCCTGCGATATCGCGGCCCGGTCACTGTTGGAAAGTTTCAGCGAGGGGCTGATGCCGAGGCCGATATTGGTGGCGAGGTCCAGATGGGCGAAGAGATTGTTGTCCTGAAAGACCAGCGATACGGGACGCTCGGAGGGATGTTTTTCCGTGACGTCCCCGCCCGCGATCTGGATACGGCCGCGGTCCGGCGTCTCGAAGCCGGCAACGAGGTTGAGGAAGGTCGATTTGCCGGAGCCGGATGGCCCGGTAATCGCCGTCACGGCGCCGGCTGGCAAAACACAGTCGAAGCGGAATTCCCTCGTGCCGAGCTTCAGTTCAACCTTGTTCAGCGCGATGCCGTCAGCCATGGCTTGTTTCCCTCCGGCCGGCAGTGCCGATCATCGTCAGCGCCAGGCAGATGATGCCGAGGATAAGCGCCAGTCCGTCCGCGTCGTTGGTTCGATAGCTGGATAGCCGGCTATAGACAAGCCAGGGAAGGGTGGTGAGATCGCTGGAGCCGAACAGCGCCACCGCGCCGAGATCGCCCAGCGACAGCGCCATGGCGAAGGACAGCGCCGTCAGCAGCGGCCTTGCCAGAACCGGCAGATCGATCCTCCATGCCCGTGAAAGGCCGGACAGGCCGAGGCTTGCAGAAAGCCTGCCTGTCCGCTTGCGGTGCGTTTCGACGGCCGGGGCCAAAACGCGCATCACAAAGGGAAGCGCCATCAGCATGTTGATGATCGCCACAAGCGCCGGTGCGAAGCGCGCCACATCGCCGAACGGGCGCAGCATCAGGAACCAGCCGGTCCCCAGCACGACCGGCGGCACGAGCAGCACCAGCGAGGACATCCCACCCAGGGACACGGAAAACGCCCTGGCCGTTCCGCCAGGCGTCTTCATGTCTGCGATTGCACCGCGCCCGGCAATGATAGCCAGGGAGGTCAGCACGGCCAGCAGGCCGGCGGAAAGTGCGATCGTGAAACTGGTCCAGGCGGCGCGCAGGAAGGCGGGGCTGTTGACGAGGCTCCAGAGATTGGCCCGGACGCCCGCGCCGACGATCGAGGCGAGCGGCAGGATCAGGAATATCGTGGCAAGCAGGATCGCCAGCACATCCCAGAGCCGCGCGGGCAACGTCCGGCCATCGAACCGGCGGGTCGCCCGGCCGGCCGTGATACCAGCGTCGTCAGGGGCTGGAAACAGCGAAATCGCGATCAGGATCAGCGCCGTAATGCCGATCTGCAGCAGCGACAGCGCTATGGCGCGTGGAGGGTCGAAATCGAAACGCAGCGACTGGTAAATCGCCACCTCGAGCGTGGTTGCAGCCGGCCCGCCGCCGAGCACCAGGACGAGCGTGAAGCTCGTGGCGCACAGCATGAAGATCAGGCCGGCAATGCCCGGGATGACGCGGCGGGCCGCAGGCCACTCGATGAAGCGGAAAACGGAGAAGGGTTTCATCCCGAGGCTGGAGGAGAGCAGCCAATATTCCGCCGGCTGGCGCTCCAGCGCCGCAAGCAGCAGTCTCGCGGCGAGCGGCAGGTTGAAGAACACATGTGCCAGCAAGATGCCGGAAAGCCCATAAATGCTGATCGGTTGTTCGAGACCAAGCTTCAATAGCAGGCTGTTTATCACTCCCTGCCGCCCCCAGATGCCGATCAGGCCGAGTGCACCGATCAGCACCGGCAGGCCCATCGGCAATGCCATCAGCCGGATGACCCATACACGGCCCGGAAAGCGCGGGCGGCGTGCGAGCGCGAGTGCGACGGGAAGGGCGAAGGCGACCGACAGCAGCATCGAAAGAACCGCCTGCAGCAGGGCGAAGCGCAGGATCCGCCAGGTATAGGCGGTGAACAGCCGGCTTTGGGTGTTGCCGGCGTCCCAGGAGAGAAGGGCGGCGACGGCGAAGCCGACGAAGAGGGCGATTCCGACAAGGCTCAGCAGCCCCCAGCCTATCCCGCGTCTCCGCTCGGCTCGAGTCAGCATGGGATTAGTTCATGCTCATGGCGGTCAGCCATTCGTCGATCCAGGCCTGCCGGTTTTTGGCGACCTCGTCCGACCCCATCAGGAAAGTTTTCGTCGGCTGCACCAGCTTGTTGAATGCGTCGGGGAGCGGCTGGGAGGTCTTGGCGGCCGGCATCATCCAGTTGGTGGTCGGGATGACGTCCTGGAAGGCCGGCGAGACCATGAATTTCAGGAACTGTTTCGCCAGGTCCTTTTCCTTCGCCCCCTTCAGCATGCCGGCGACCTCGATCTGGATGTAGTGGCCTTCGGAGAACGCGGCGGCCTGATAGCGGTCCGTCTTCTCCTCGACCATGTGATAGGCGGGCGAGGTCGTGTAGGAAAATACCATCGGCACTTCGCCCTTGGTGAACAGGCCATAGGCCTCCGACCAGCCGGGCGTGACGGTCAGCACGCGTTTCCTGAGCTTCGCCCAGGCCTCCGGTGCCTGGTCGCCATAGACCGATTTCACCCAGAGCAGCAGGCCGAGGCCGGGGGTCGAGGTGCGCGGGTCCTCGATGGCGATCTTCTGCGCCGGATCGCCGTCCACCAGTTCCTTGAGGCTTTTCGGCGGGTTCTTGATCGCCTGGGTATCGTAGACAACGGCGAAATGGCCGTAGTCGTAGGGGATGAACGTGTCGTCGCTGTAATTGCCGGGGACCTTGGCCGCGGCGGCGTCGAGCCCGTGCGGCTCGAACAGGCCGGTCGCCTTCGCCTCGGAGATCAGGTTGGTATCGAGGCCGAGCGCGATATCGGCGTCGGTGCCTTTGCCTTCCAGCTTCAGGCGGGTCAGAAGCGCCACGCCATCGGCGACGCCGACGAAATTGAGCTTGCAGGCGCAGGTCTTTTCGAACGCCTCTTTCACCTTGGGACCCGGGCCCCAATCGGAGATGAAGCTCTCGTAGGTGTAGACGGTCAGCGTCTTTTCCTGCGCTTCGGCCGGCGCGGAAAGGGAAAAGGCGGTAGCGGCCACGAGTATCGAAAGAATGGTGCTGCGCATCAGCGTCTCCTCGTTTTGGTGACAAAGGGGGATAGGCGCTGATGAAGAGCCGTCTAATCCCTCCGCCGGTGTTAACCGGATCAGGTTCCGCGGGTTGGCCAAAGGCCTCTCAGCCGCACGAAAACGCGCGGCACCCCGTTAGAGCAGGATCAGATTTAGCGGCGAGGCGAATGGCTGGCAAGAGGCGGTCTGCGGCCGGCTCAAGGCGCATTCGGCAGGAGCAACATGGCTCGGTGGTTCATGGCTCAGTGGTTCTGCGGAAACACTTTCAGTTCACGCGGAACGATCGCCATGCCGCCCAGCCGGTTGGCAACGGCGTAGTCGATCGTCTTTTCGACCACATCGGGCATGACCGGTTTGGTGAGAACGCCGAGCGAGCCCTTGACGCCGGCTTCCACATCGTCCGGATTACCCGTCATGAACACGACGGTGATGCCATATTGTTCGGCAAGCTCGCGACCGATCTCCGGACCAGTCCGGCCGTCCGAAAGATTGACATCGACCAGAGCGATATCGGCATAGGCGGCGAGCGCCAGGGCGTGTTTGCGGGCATTGGCAAAACCGGCGACTTTCAGGCCCATGGCTTCGATCGTCTCGGCTACATCGAGCGCGATCAGAAACTCGTCTTCGACAATCATGACTCTTTGATTCATCGCCTCAGTGGCCAGCCGACGACGCGTAACATTTGTCAGCATTGGATGTCCCCATTCGGTTGATCGGTTCCTGGCAGGCCGATCCGTCCCCGGGACATTTCGACCACTACTTACACCCCAGAACGCCCCGGGACATCATATGTTCCGCTCCGCGACAAATATTTTTTCAGCTAACTATTTGTTAAGTTTAACAAATCGCAAATCAGCCTTCAATTTCTTCACGCAGCATTTCGAGTTCCAGCCATTCTTCTTCCATTTTGCTGATGCTTTGGCGCAGCTTTTCCATCTCCGCAGCCAGCTTGTTGAAGGCGGCGGGATCCTTGGTGAAGAGATTGGGATCGGCCATTTTCTTCTCGCGGGCGGCGATCTCGGCCTCGGCTTTTGCCATTTCCTTCGGCAGGTTCTCGAGCGCGAATTTCTGCTTGAAGGAAAGCTTGCCTTTGCCCTTGGGCGTGCCGGAACCCGATGCCGCGGTATCGGTTTTTGCCCTGTCAGCTTTTTCGGTGCGGCGCCTTTCCTCCAGCGCGCCCTTGCGCTGCGCCAGCATATCCGTGTAGCCGCCGGCATATTCGATCCAGCGGCCGTCCGGTGCGTCCGGATTTGCGGGGGCGATGGTCGAGGTCACGGTGCGGTCGAGGAAGTCGCGGTCGTGGCTGACGAGGATGACGGTGCCGGAATAGCCGGCGACGATTTCCTGCAGCAGGTCCAGCGTCTCGATGTCGAGGTCGTTGGTCGGTTCGTCCAATATCAGGAGGTTGGACGGCCGGGCCATGATGCGGGCAAGCATCAGTCGGGCGCGCTCGCCGCCGGACAGGTTCTTGATCGGTGTCCTGATCTGCTCCGGCTGGAACAGGAAATCCTTCATGTAGCCTGCGACATGCCGCTGTTCGCCGTTGACCAGCAGCGTCTCGCCGCGTCCATCCGTCAGATAGTGGGACAGCGTGTCCTCGGGGTCCAGGTCCTCGCGCTTCTGGTCGAGTGTGGCGATTTCCAGATTGGTGCCGAGCTTGACGGTGCCGGTGTCGGGTGCCAACTGGCCGGTCAGCATCTTCAGAAGCGTCGTCTTGCCGGCGCCGTTCGGGCCGACGAGACCGATGCAGTCGCCGCGATGCACGCGGATCGAGAACGGTGCGACGATGATCCGCTCGTCGTAGCTCTTGGTGATGTTTTCGGCCTCGATGACCAGCTTGCCGGATTCACGGCCTTCGCTGACGCTCGCCTGCACCGTGCCCTGCGGTCCCTTGTGGCCGCGGTAATTGCCGCGCATCGTCTGCAACTCGCCGAGGCGGCGCATGTTGCGCTTGCGGCGGGCCGTCACGCCGTAGCGCAGCCAGTGCTCTTCGCGCTCGATCGCTTTGCCGAGCTTGTGCTGTTCCAGCTCTTCCGCCTCCAGCACCTCGTCGCGCCACGCTTCGAACTCGCCGAAACCGCGGTTGAGGCGTCGTGACGTGCCGCGATCGAGCCAGACGGTGGCATTCGAGACCTTTTCGAGGAAACGCCTGTCGTGCGAGATCACCACGAGCGCGCTTCGCGTCTTGCGCAGCTCCTCTTCCAGCCATTCGATGGTCGGCAGGTCGAGATGGTTGGTGGGCTCGTCGAGCATCAGGATGTCGGGTTCGGGCGCCATGACGCGGGCCAGTGCTGCGCGTCGGGATTCTCCGCCGGAGAGCGTGTTCGGGTGTTCCTGGCCGGTGAGGCCCAGATGTTCGAGCAGATAGGTGACGCGATAGGGGTCGTCGCCCGGGCCGAGGCCCGCTTCGGCATAGGCCTGCACCGTCGAATAGTCGGCGAAATCCGGCGCCTGTTCGAGATAGCGGATGGTCGAGGACGGATGGCGGAACACCTCGCCCGACTGGGGCTCGACCATGCCGGCGGCGATCTTCATCAGCGTCGACTTGCCGGAACCGTTGCGGCCGACGAGGCAGATGCGGTCGCCCGGCTCCACCTGCATGCCGGCGCCGGCGAGAAGCGGCGCGCCGCCGAAGCTCAGGAAAATATCGTCAAGTTTCAGAATTGGGGGCGCCAACAGTCAGGCTCCTGTAAAGTCGTGGGGGCGGGCAAGGATCATCGCCTTGCCCTTCCTCAAATGGAATTCCACCCGGCCTTCTGCAACGTTCGAGACGGTGCGCGAGGAGCCGAAGGGGAGTGAGAAGTTGTCGAGCGGATACCGTGCGCCGATGATATCGAGCCCTTCCAGGTCGGAAAAACCGATGACCGAAAACAGCGAGCCCTCCGGTAGGTCCAGTGTCCTTGTGCCCGGCAGCAGCGGCACGGCCTCCTCGTCGCCCGACGTCAGCAGGATGTCGAGGTGACGTTCGGCCAGGCTCATGGCGTGAAAGAGATGCTGAAGCGCATGGTCGCTGCGCTCGCCGCCGAGCGCGCCGGCAAGGATCAGCCTTGTCGCGCCGCGTTCGACGGCTTCGGCCGTCGCGATCTCGCCGTCGGTCTCGTTCTTGGCCGGCGGAAAGGCCTGCCGCTCGACATGCGGGAACTGCGCAATCAGCGCGGCGTCGGAGGAATCGAAATCGCCGACCCAGAGTTCCGGCTTCACGCCGAGCGCTGTCGCATGGCGCATGCCGCTATCGGCCGCGATGAAGCGGCTGCCGGCGATCGTGTCCCGCAGGCGGTCGGTGACGCGTAAATTGCCGCCGAGCAGAATGGTGAAGGTCGAATGGGTCATGCGCATTGCCCATAGCGCAAAGCCGGTGGAAAGGGAAAGCTGTTGCACCGCCTCGGGCGAGCTTTTAGTTTGCGGCGCGTTCACCGATCAGGATCACGAGATGCAGTTTCAGGGTACAGCGGACTATATTGCCGACAAGGATCTGATGGTGGCGGTCAACGCCGCGATCCGGCTCGAACGTCCGCTGCTGGTGAAAGGCGAGCCCGGCACCGGCAAGACCGAGCTTGCGCGGCAGGTGGCCGCCGCCCTCGGGTTCGATCTGATCGAGTGGAACATCAAGTCCACCACCAAGGCGCAGCAGGGGCTCTACGAATACGACGCTGTCTCGCGGCTGCGCGACAGCCAGCTCGGCGACGAACGCGTCCACGACGTGGCCAACTATATCCGCCGCGGCAAGCTGTGGCAGGCCTTCGCCTCCGACACGAAGCTCGTCCTGTTGATCGACGAGATTGACAAGGCCGATATCGAGTTCCCGAACGACCTGCTGCAGGAACTCGACCGCATGGAATTCCATGTCTACGAGACCGGCGAGATGGTGCGCGCCAAGGTCCGGCCGATCGTCGTCATTACCTCCAACAACGAGAAGGAACTGTCGGACGCCTTCCTGCGCCGCTGTTTCTTCCACTATATCCGCTTCCCGGACGTGGATACGCTCGCCCGCATCGTCGAGGTCCACTATCCCGGTATCAAGCAGGCGCTGGTGCGCAACGCGCTCACCCAGTTCTACGAGATCCGCGAGATGCCGGGGCTGAAGAAGAAGCCCTCGACCTCCGAAGCGCTCGACTGGATCCGGCTGCTGGTCTCGGACGACGTCGATCCGTCGGACCTGCGCGGCGACGTCAAGAACGCGCTGCCGAAGCTGCATGGCGCTCTCCTCAAGAACGAGCAGGACGTGCATCTCTTCGAACGGATGGCCTTCCTGGCGCGGCGGGAGCGGTAAGCGGAAGATTATGCTCCCATTGACGCCGGTCGTAGCAAGGCGTATTTGAACTTTCGAGAATTCGTGGTGATTTGGCCGGCCGGCTTGCAGCCACGTTAAAAAAGTCGCTAAAGGGCCGCGAGAAGATGTCTTCCCACGGACCGGTCGCGATTTATTTTGCCGCCGGTTTTATTTTTGTTGGGTTGAGACATGCCGATCAAAATTCCCGATACGCTGCCTGCATTCACTACGCTCGTTTCCGAAGGCGTGCGGGTGCTGACCGAAACCATGGCGGTGCGGCAGGACATTCGTCCGCTGCAGATCGGGCTCCTCAATCTCATGCCGAACAAGATCAAGACCGAGCTGCAGATGGCGCGCCTCGTCGGCGCCTCGCCGCTGCAGGTCGAGTTCTCGCTGATCCGCGTCGGTGGCCACAAGGCCAAGAACACGTCGGAAGATCACCTCCTGTCCTTCTATGAGACCTGGGAAGAGGTGAAGCACCGCAAATTCGACGGCTTCATCATCACCGGCGCGCCTATCGAGACGCTTCCCTTCGAAGACGTCACCTATTGGGGCGAGATGAGGCAAATCCTCGACTGGACGGCGACCAACGTGCATTCGACCATGAATGTCTGCTGGGGGGCGATGGCGGCGATCTATCATTTCCACGGCGTGCCGAAATACGAGCTCAAGGAAAAAGCGTTCGGCGTCTATCGCCACCGCAACCTCGTGCCGTCTTCGATCTATCTCAACGGTTTTTCGGACGATTTCCAGGTTCCGGTGTCGCGTTGGACGGAAGTCCGCCGCGCCGACATCGAGAAGAATCCGGACCTCGAAATCCTGATGGAATCCGAGGAAATGGGCATCTGCCTGGTGCATGAGAAAGCCGGCAAGCGGCTCTATATGTTCAATCACGTGGAATACGACTCTACCTCGCTGGCCGACGAATATTTCCGGGACGTCAACGCCGGCGTACCGATCAAGATGCCGCATAACTACTTCCCGCATAACGACGATACGCTGACGCCCTTGAACCGTTGGCGCAGCCATGCACATCTTCTGTTCGGCAACTGGATCAACGAGATCTACCAGACGACGCCTTACGACCTGGAGAAGATCGGTACCGAATAGGCTTCGACGCGATGTTCATTCCCTTCTTCCTTCACCTCAAGGAAGCGAAGATTCCGGTGACGCTCCGGGAGTTCCTCGACCTTCTCGAAGGCATGGAGGAAGGGATCGCGGATTTCGACGTGGAAGCCTTCTACTTTCTCGCCCGCACGGCGCTGGTGAAGGACGAGCGGCATATCGACAAGTTCGACCGGGTCTTTTCGTCCTATTTCCGCGGGCTCGAGGCAATCTCCGGCGGGCCTGGCCTGGATGTCGCCAGCATCCCCGAAGAATGGCTGCGCAGGCTCACCGAGAAACATCTCACCGACGATGAGAAGAAGCTCGTCGAGTCGCTCGGCGGGTTCGAGAAGCTGATGGAGACGCTGCGCCAGCGGCTGGAGGAACAGAAGGGTCGGCATCAGGGCGGCTCGAAATGGATCGGCACCGGCGGCACCTCCCCTTTCGGGGCCTATGGCTATAACCCGGAAGGCGTGCGGATCGGCCAGGACCAGTCCCGCCACCGCCGGGCGGTAAAAGTCTGGGACAAACGCGAGTTTGCCGATTTCGACGACAAGGTGGAGCTCGGCACCCGCAACATCAAGCTGGCCCTGAAGCGGCTGCGCCGCTGGGTGCGGGAAGGGGCGGTCGAAGAACTCGACCTGGCCGGCACGATCCGCTCCACCGCCGAACACGGTTATCTCGACGTTCAGACCCGGCCGGAACGGCGCAATGCGGTCAAGCTGCTGATGTTCTTCGATGTCGGCGGCTCGATGGACGACCATATCCGGGTGGTCGAGGAGTTGTTCTCGGCAGCTCGCGCCGAGTTCAAGCATATGGAGCATTTCTACTTCCACAACTGCCTTTACGAAGGTGTGTGGAAGGAGAACGGCCGCCGGTCGGAGCGGACGCCGACGCTCGAGCTGATCCGCAGCTATGGCGCCGACTACAAGGTGATCTTCGTCGGGGATGCCTCGATGAGCCCCTATGAGATCACCCATGCGGGCGGTTCGGTGGAGCACTGGAACCAGGAGCCGGGAGAGGCCTGGATAAGGCGCATCACCGAGCATTTCCACCGCTGCGTCTGGCTCAACCCGGTGCCGCAGGACCACTGGAGCCATACGACCTCGATCGGCTTCATGCGGCAGCTGATGACCGAGCGCATGTTCCCGCTGACGCTCGGCGGATTGGAACAGGCGACGCGGGCGCTCACGCGATAGAGCCTTTTTTCTTCTCCGCGGCGTTGCGGGTCGCCGCCAAATCGCGCAGGTTGCCGCAAACATATCGGTGGAGGAGTAATCTCATGGCGGACCAGAATTTCGAAGTTTTCGGCACCACGGAAAAGGGCGAAACCGTCTATCGTGTCCGGATTTCCGGCGGCGGGCTCACCGCTAACGTCATCACCTGGGGTGCGGTGATCCAGGACCTCAGGCTCGACGGCCATCGGCCGCCGCTCGTGCTCGGTTTCGAACGGTTTGAGGATTACCTGAACCATTCTCCTTATTTCGGCGCGACGCCCGGCCGTTGCTCCAACCGTATCGGCGGTGGCCGCTTCGTGCTGGATGGGAAGCAATATCAGCTGGAACTGAACGAGCGGGGCGTGACCCACCTCCATGGCGGCTCGGACGGCATCGGCCGCAGCAACTGGACGATCGTCGAACATGCGGCCGACAAGGTGGTGCTGAGGATCACCGATCCCGACGGCCGTGCCGGTTATCCCGGAAACTGCACGGTCACGGCGACCTATCAACTCAAGAGTGACGGCGTTCTTTCCGTCGTCTACCAATCCACCACGGATCAGCCGACGCTCGCCAATATCTGCCAGCATACCTATTTCAATCTCGACGGCCGCGAGGATGCGCTCGATCACGACATCATGATTGCCGCCGATCATGTGCTGGTCTTTGATGACAAGCAGGTGCCGACAGGCGAACTGATGGCGGTCGCGGGCACGCCTTTCGACCTGCGCGACATGGGGCCGATGAAGCGGTTCGACGGCGATGCCCAGGTCCTGTTCGATCATAACTTCTGCCTGTCGCCGGAGCGAACGGCCAAGCGATCCGTGGCTTTGGCGCGCAGCATCCATTCCGGCGTGTCGCTGGAGGTTCGCACCACCGAGCCGGGCCTACAGCTCTATGCCGCCTTCAAGCTGTCGCAGATCCCCGCAGAGGGCCTCGATGGGCGCCGGTATGGGGCTTTTGCCGGGTTCTGCCTGGAAACCCAGGTCTGGCCGGATGCCATCAACCACGCCAACTTCCCGAATGCGGTGCTACGGCCGGGCGAGGTGTTGCTGCAGGAAACGGACTATGTCTTTTCAAAGCAATGATCGCTGTCGGCGTCGCCCGGATCGGGATTATCTCTGCCCGAATTGACGACGCTGCCGGCCCGAAAGCCGGCGGCGCTTGCCGTTTTCCGGTTATGTCGGCTGGATCATGCGGCGCAGTTCGCCTTCCAGCAGCGCCATGTTTACAGGCTTCCGGATGGTCGTCCGGTTTCTGAAGCCGTGGTGATCGTCGAGCTGCTCATATCCGGTGCAGAACAGGAAGGGCACGCCGTGGGTCTGCAGCCATTCCGCAAATGGGTAGACGGGCTTTCCCCCGAGATTGACATCGAGGACGGCGACGTCGGGAAGCTGCGAGCTGTCGACCAGGCGCATGGCTTCATCGGCAGTTGCCGCCGGTCCGACAATTTCCCAGCCGCGCGATTCAAGTTCGCTGCAGAGCTCCATGGCGATGAGGGTCTCGTCCTCGACGACAAGTATCCGTCCCGCCGAGCCGGGTTCCGATGACCTCGGCGCGACCTCCTCGCCGAGGACCGAGCCGGCCGAAATGTCGGGACGGTAGACGGATCGGGGCAGGGTCGCGATCAGGCGCATACCGGCCGGCGGCCAGCTGATGTCGAGTTCGCCCGCCAATTGACGGGTGGCGACTTCCCTCACCAAGGTGGAGCCGAAACCCCTGGATTCCGGCTTCTGCACCGCCGGCCCGCCGGTCTCGGTCCAGCGGAGCTCCAGTTCCAGGGAGGGCAGGATGCGCCAGGAGACATCGACGCGCCCTTCCGTGACCGACAATGCCCCGTATTTGACGGCGTTGGTGGCAAGCTCGTGGATGAGGAGGCTGACCGGCTGCACGGTATTGGGGGTGAGAGTGACGGCGGGCCCGCCGATCATCAGCTGGTTGACGTTCTGATAGGCTCGGGTTTCCTCGGTGAGGACCGCAGCGAGGTCTCCGCCCTCCCACCGGTTCTGGGCGAGCAGCGAATGGGCGCGGCTCAGCGCCGAAACGCGGCCTCGAACTGCGACGATGAAAGCCTCCTTGGTTTCGGCACGGGTGAGGGAGACCAGCGCCTGCACCACCGCCAGGGCGTTCTTGGCCCGGTGATCGACCTCGCGGGCCAGCAACTGGCGGGAATCCTCGTTGGCCTTGCGTTCGGTGATGTCGCGCAAGATGACCGTTGCCAGCTTTCCGTCGCCGATCTGTACCTGCGAGATCGATGCCTCGACAGGGAATTCCTCGCCATTGGCGCGCAGGCCGCTGATCGCTCCCAATGCACCCATCCGGCGGTTGGTAACGCCGGTCTCCTTGAAGAGGCGGATATGTGCGGCATGCCCATGCCGAAACCGCTCGGGGATGAAGCGTTCGATCGGCGAGCCGATCGCATCCTTGCCCGCGATGCCGAACATGCGCTCGGCGGCCGGGTTGAACAGCACGATCCGCTGGCCTTCATCGACGGTGATCAGCGCATCCATCGCCGATTCCACGATCCCCTCCATGCGTCGCCGGCTTTCCAGCAGGGCATCCTCGGCGGCCTTTCGCTCGGTGATGTCGCGCAGGATGACGGTGGCCAGGCGCTCGCCGCCGATCTCCACCTGCGAGATCGACGCCTCGATCGGAAATTCCTGGCCGTCCGCGCGCAAACCGCTGATGGCACCCAGCGATCCCATCTGCCGGGTGGTCACGCCGGTTTCGGTGAAACGATGAATATGCGCCGCGTGGGTCGGGCGATGGCGTTCCGGCATGAAACGGGAGATGTGCTGGCCAAGCGCCTCGCTGGCTGGCAGGCCGAACATGCGCTCTGCGGCCGGATTGAACAGGATCACCCGTTGCTCGTCATCAATGGTGATGATGCCGTCCATGGCAGAGGCAACGATGCCCTCAAGCCGTTGCATGGTTTCAACGGCGGTTTTCTGACTGAGCTTTTGGTGGTGCGGGCGAGATTCCATGACGGCAGATCTCCAGTTCAACCGCCGAATCACTGGTGCGATCGCATGGACGGTTGCAACCAGTATGGCATCTCCCGCATTTGGTGAATATGCGGGAATCATTAAATTCATGGGGAAAGGTGCTGGAGGGGAAGCGCCCGCTTTGCGTCTGCAATCGGGGCGTGCTGTCGAGCGTCTTGGCCCTGTGGCCGGGCTGGTAGAGTATAGTCTCAAAAGGGAATTTGGAGCGGGCGAAGGGATTCGAACCCTCGACCCCAACCTTGGCAAGGTTGTGCTCTACCACTGAGCTACACCCGCTCATCAATCCACCGGTCCGTGGTAGTGAAGCTTGACCGTGGCGTCGTGGCTCGTTGCCGGCGACGGGCGCTATATGGCCCAGTCCTTTTTCAAATGCAACAGGGAAATGACGATTGGCGCCAAGAAAAATCGCGATCCCGCCAAAGCCCCTGCAAACCGCCGGTTCCGGCCGGAACCGGCGGCTGCTTCATTCTCAGGAGGCCGGACAGGCTGCTCCGGACTTCACCCAGGCGCTGATGAGCTCGCCGAATTCGGCCTGGGTGCCCGGCACCGGTTCACGTCCGGCACCCGGGTTCCAGCCCCAGCCGACCAGTTCGTCATGCGCCATGTGCTCGACGATCTGATCCATGGTCTTGCCGCCGTTGCGGGCCGGGTCCTTGATCTGCTGGCAAATCTGGCCGAGTGATTTGCCGACCCAGGCCATTTCGATCGGCGCGAGATGCCAGGCGGGATTGCCCGGAATGCTCTTGATCGTGTCGGCCTGGCCGACAACGGGCGTGTTTTCCGCACTGTGGCAGGTGGTGCATTGCATGCCGGGCAGGCCCATGCCGCCGTCGCCGCGGACGACCGGCGGCTGGTGCGGGTGCATGTTGGCGCCCTGCAGCGGCCGTTCGGTCGCCGGGTGACAGTTGACGCAGCGCGGGTGCTGGATGACCTTGCCGGCCTCCTGGAAGAGCGCCATGGAACGTTCCCGCTGGTTGGCGATCGACTGGAAGGAAGCCGCGGGCTTCAGCGTCTTGGCGTCCGTCTTGGCATCCTGGGCGACCGAGGCGGGCGACAGCAGCGTGCCGGCGCCCACGAAAAGACAGAGGGTAGCGACGCCGGTGATAGCGAGTTTCCAATTCATCGGTGTTGATCCTCAGGACGAAACGATGTTGACGATAGGCAGCTGCCGGACCGGCGCTCCGGTCAGGCGACGCCAGGCATTGGCAACCGCCGGACCGACAGGCGGCACGCCAGGTTCGCCGACGCCGCTCGGCTTTTCGCTCGACTTGATGATCTCCACCGCCACGTCCGGCATCTCGTTGATGCGGATGGAGCGGTAGTCGTGGAAGTTCGACTGCACGATCTTGCCGCCTTTGGCCAGGGTCACCGCGTCGAAGAGAACCGCGCCAAGGCCGTAGCCGATGCCGCCTTCCATCTGCGCCTTGATGACGTTCGGATTGACGGCGACGCCGCAATCGACCGCGCACCAGACCTTGTGGACACGCGGCGCGCCTTCCGGCCCGATCGAGACTTCGACGACCTGGCCGACGAAGCTGCCGAAGCTTTCGACCACCGCAACGCCGCGGGCGCGGCCTTCCGGAGTCGGCGAACCCCAGTTGGCCATTTCCGCAGCCTTCCTGAGCACGCCTGCATGACGCGGCTTTTCGCCGAGCAGCGCAAGCCGTCCCTCGACCGGATCCTTGCCGATCTTCTGGAACAGCTCGTCGACGAAGGTCTCGACTGCAAAGCCGGTATGGGTGTGGCCGACCGATCGCCACCAGAGCGGCGGGATGGAGAGCTGGACGTTGTGGGCGCTGACCTTCAGGTTCGGGATCGCGTAGGGCAGGTTCGAAGCACCTTCGACGGAGCTCTCGTCGAGATCCGCCTTGCCCATGATCGACTGGCCGACGATCACCTGTTCCCAGGCTGTGATCTGGCCCTGCGCATTGATGGCGCCGCGCATCCTGTGGGCATACATCGGGCGGTAGAAGCCGCCGCGAATGTCGTCCTCGCGGGTCCACATATGCTTCAAGGGGCGGCTACGATCGGTTGCGGCATAGACGGCTGCCGCTTCCTGTATGTAGGGCGAGCCGAACTGCGCCTTGCGGCCGAAGCTGCCGCCGGCGAGCTGGGTGTTCACCCTGACCTTCGCCTCGTCGAGACCCAGGACCTTGGCGGCGACCGACTGGTCCATGCCCGGGAACTGGGCGCCGTTATAGATATCGACCGATCCGTCCTGCGCCTTGATGAAGACTGCGTCGAGCGGCTCCATCGGCGCATGCGCCAGGAAGGGGAAGACGATCTCGGCTTCCACCGTCTGCAGGCCGGGCGCCTTGAAGGCGTCGTCGACATTGCCGTTATTGGTCGCTTCCACCCCTTTCTCGCCGAAGAGCTTCCGGTAATCGGCGGAAAGTTCTTCCGAGGAGCGGGTCTCGGCCTTGGAGAGATCCCATTTGATGCTCAGCGCATCGCGGCCCTTGAGCGCCGCGAACGTGTTGTCCGCATAAACGGCGATGCCCGACGGCACCTGCTTCACGTCGACCACACCCTGCACCTTGCGGGCTTCGGCATCGTCGAAGCTCTTCACTGTTGCGCCGAAATGCTCCGGGTGGGCGACGACGGCGATCAGCAGGTTGTCCGGCGTGATGTCGAGCGTGAAGATCGCCGTGCCGTTGGTCTTGCCGTGGGTGTCGAGCTTCGGCAGGTCGGTGCCGATCAGCACGAAATCCTTGGGGTCCTTGAGTTTCGGCTCGGCAGGCGGGGTCTGGCGGGCCGCCTTTTCGGCAAATGCGCCGAAACCGCTCTCCTTGTTGGAGGCGGCATGCCTGATGCGGCCCTTCTGGACGGTGATCTCGGAGGCCGGCACCTTCCACTCGTCGGCGGCGGCTGCGACCAGCATCGCCCGCGCGGTGGCGCCCGCCTTGCGCATCTGCTCGTAGGAATTGGCAATCGCGCTCGAACCGCCGGTTCCCTGCAGGCCGAAACTCAGGTTGGCATAGACCTTGTTGTCGGTCGGCGAGTGGACGGCGCGCATCTGGCTCCAGTCGGCATCGAGTTCTTCTGCCACCAGCGTGGCAAGACCGGTGAACGGGCCCTGGCCGAATTCGATGTGCTTGGAAAGCACGGTCACGGTGTCGTCGGTGCCGATCTTGACGAAGGCATTCATCGGCGCAAGCGCCGGATCGCCGCCGGCGTGCACGCCGGTTTGGGCAGCGGAGAGCATCTTTGGCGCGATCGCGACACCGATGACGAGGCCTGAGCCGGCGAGGAAGGCGCGGCGGGTGGTGTTGATGTCCTGGATGGTCATTGCTCAGCCCTCCATCGAGTTGGCGGCGTTGTGGATTGCCGCGCGGATGCGATGGTAGGTGGCGCATCGACAGATATTGCCGGTCATCGCGCCGTCGATATCGTCATCCGTCGGCTTCGGCACCATCTGCAGCAGGGCGACCGCCGACATGACCTGCCCGGACTGGCAGTAACCGCATTGGGGCACGTCAAGGCCCGCCCAGGCCGTCTTCACCGCATCGGCTTCCTTGCCGGAAACGCCTTCGATGGTGACCACGTCCGAACCTTCGATCGTCGCGATCGGGGTAATGCAGGAGCGGCGCGGGATGCCGTCCAGATGCACCGTACAGGCGCCGCACTGGGCGACGCCGCAGCCGTATTTGGTGCCGGTGAGTTTTTCGAAATCGCGGATGACCCAGAGAAGCGGGGTGTCGGGGTCGCCGTCGAACGTTCTTTCCTGTCCGTTGAGCGTGAAGGTGACCATGAGGCAGACCTTTCAGTTAGGAAGCCGGGCGCTGCGCCGGCACTGGAGATTGAGCGGCTATTATCGGCCGGGGCCGGTATCGAGGGGCGCGAAACACCGCGCGAAATAAACCTGAGTCAACTGGAGTAGTTATTATTTATCAATTGGCTACCGGCCGCCGATCGAATGCCGCAGGCCGGTTCTCCACGCCTGATTAGATGGTCGGCCGTCAGACCAGGTCAAGCGCCTCACGAGATCGTGTGCACCTGTCTTGGCCGGCCCAACCATTCCGGTTATAGTCCGCCCGCCCGCCAACAGAGCCAATTCCATCAGCATGACAGAGACAAAGCCGAAAACCGCCGAGGATCTTTTCCGTTTCCTCGACAGCCTGGATATTCCCCATTCGACCAAGACGCACCCGCCGGTTTTCACCGTGGCGGAATCCGAAAGCCTGCGTGACGAAATTCCCGGAGGCCATACCAAGAACCTGTTCGTGAAGGACAAGAAGGACCAGTATTTCGTCCTGACGGTCGAGGAGCGCGCGACGGTCGATCTGAAGACCGTGCACAAGGTGATCGGAGCGTCGAGCCGCGTCTCGTTCGGCCGGCCCGAAATGCTTCTGGAATATCTCGGCGTGGTTCCCGGTTCGGTGACGGTATTCGGCGCGTTCAACGATACGGGCCGAAATGTTACCTTCGTGCTCGACGAAGATCTGCTGAAGCACGACGTCATCAACGGCCACCCGCTGTCGAACGACGCCACGACCTCCATCGCCAGCAGCGATCTCATCCGCTTTCTGGAGGCGACCGGCCATCAGCCGCTTGTCTTGAAAGTAACGGACTGACATACGATCTTTGCAGCCTATATGGCAAAGATGCGAAAGCGTTCCCGGGAGAACATTCATGAGCGGCAGCAATAACCCCTATGGCGGTTCCTACGGCGGGCAGATGACTGCTTCGGCAAGCTTTGGGGCGGCGCCGGCCGCATCCGGTCCTGCCGGGGTCTACGTATCCGACACCAGCACCGCCGGCTTCACCAAGGACGTGCTCGAAGAATCGCGCCGCCAGCCGGTTCTCGTCGATTTCTGGGCGCCCTGGTGCGGTCCCTGCAAGCAGCTGACACCGGTGCTCGAAAAGGTCGTCAACGAAGGCCAGGGCCGGGTCAAGCTCGTCAAGATGAATATCGACGATCACCCGTCGATCCCGGGCCAGCTCGGCATCCAGTCGATCCCGGCCGTCATCGCCTTCGTCGACGGCCGCCCGGTCGACGGTTTCATGGGTGCGGTGCCGGAAAGCCAGGTTCGCCAGTTCATCGACAAGCTCGCCGGACCTCCGGGCGCCGACCAGGCTGCCGAGATCGAAGCGGCTCTCGCCGAGGCAGAGACCCTGCTTGCCGGCGGCGAAATCCAGGAAGCCGCCCAGCTTTACGGGGCCGTCCTGCAGGCCGATCCGGAGAATGCCAAGGCCGCCGCCGGGATGATGCAGTGCCTGATCGCCATGGGCGAGACGGCGCGTGCCAGCCAGATGCTTGCCTCCCTGCCGGAAGAGCTTGCCAAGGAACCGGCGATCCAGGCGGTCGCCAAGAAGCTCGAGCAGATCGAGGAAGCCCGCAAGCTCGGCGATCCGGTGGCTCTGGAACGCCAGCTCGATGCCGACCCGGACGACCACGACGCCCGCCTGAAGCTCGCCAAGATCCTCAACGTCCAGGGTGAACGCGACAAGGCTGCCGAGCACCTGCTGACGATCATGCGCAAGGACCGCACGTTCGATGACGACGGCGCCCGCCGCCAACTCCTGGCATTCTTTGATGTCTGGGGACCGAAGGATCCAGCGACGATCGCCGCCCGCCGCCGCCTGTCCTCAATCCTGTTTTCGTGAGCCCGTACTGTTTTCGTAAGCAAGGCCAATCCTCAAGGATTGGCCTTGCGTTCTCCGGTGGGTGCCCCACATTATTCCGAGCGACGAATCTTTGGTCTGAGCCAGTGGTCGTCTGGGAGGTGTCGGACCCATGCATGTGGGAAATGCGAGATATCTGAAGCGGGAGGATCTGCCGGAGACGGTACCTGTCTTTCCTCTTACCGGTGCATTGCTTCTGCCGGGCGGACAGTTGCCGCTCAACATCTTCGAACCACGCTATCTCGCCATGTTCGACGCGGCGCTCGCAGGTAACCGGCTGATCGGTATCGTACAGCCGTCGCTGCTTGAATCCGGCGAGGCCGTCGAAGGTCCGCGGGCTGCGCTCTCGACGGTCGGCTGCATCGGCCGCATCACATCGTTTGCCGAAACCGGTGATGGCCGATACATCACCTCGATCAGCGGCATCTGCCGGTTCCGGCTCATCGAGGAGGTGGGCCACGGCCATCCCTATCGCACCTTCAAGATCGCGCCGATGATGACGGACCTCTCCACCGAGGACGACGAGGGTACGGTCGACCGCGCCGAGCTATTACGCGTCTTCCGCGCCTATCTCGACGCCAACAAGCTGGAAGCGGATTGGGAAAGCGTCGAGCGCGCCGGCAACCGCACGCTCGTCAACTCCCTGTCGATGATGTCGCCCTTCGGGCCCGCCGAGAAACAGGCTCTCCTCGAAGCGCCGGACCTGCGCACACGCGCTGAAACGCTGATCGCCATCACGGAAATCCTGCTGGCGCGCGATTTCGGCGATTCCGACACCATCCTCCAGTAAGGCCCAAGCGCATGGACGAAAAACTCAGCAAGGTCGATCCGAAACTGCTCGACCTGCTCGTCTGCCCGCTCTCCAAGAGCCGGCTATCCCTCAACCGGGAGACCAACGAACTCATTTCCCAGAAGGCGCAGCTTGCCTACCCGATCCGCGACGGTATCCCGATCATGCTGATTTCCGAGGCCCGCAAGATCGAAGACTGAGAGGCTGTCGGACGCGTGGCTAGATCGCCTCGCCCGCCAGCAGCTTCGGATCGTCTACGCCGCTCTTTCCGGCCGCCTGGTCGATGAAGAAGGTCTTCAGCTTCGGAAGCTTTTCGACAATGCCGAGGCCGAAGTCGCGGGCGATGCGGATCGGGGTGATGTCGTTGGAGAACAGGCGGTTCAGCACATCGGTGGTAACCCCCATGCGGAACGTATCGAACCGCCGCCAGGACTGATAACGCTCCAGCACGTTGAGCGCGCCGATGTCGAGGCCGAGGCGGTCGGCTTCGACCACGGTCTCGGCGAGTGCCGCGACGTCCTTGAAGCCGAGATTGAGGCCCTGGCCGGAAATCGGGTGGATTCCGTGCGCCGCATCGCCGGCAAGGGCGACGCGCGGGGCCACGAAGGCGCGGGCGAGCGTCAGGCCGAGCGGGAAAGCGCGTTTGCCGCCGACCACCGTCAGCTCGCCGAGCTTGTGGCCGAAACGGCGCTGAAGTTCTTCCTCGAATACCAGATCGTCGGAGGCGACCAGCCGGTTGGCCTCCGCTGTCCGCTCGGTCCAGACGAGCGAAGAACGGTTGTTGGTGAGCGGCAGGATGGCAAAGGGGCCGGACGGCAGGAAATGTTCTTCCGCCACGCCTTCATGCGGCCGCTCGTGGGCAACCGTCGCGACGATGCCCGATTGGCCGTAATCCCAGGTGACGGTCTTGATGCCGGCCATGTCGCGCAATTTGGAGCGCACGCCGTCGCAGGCGACCAGAAGGCGGGTCTCGACGGCCGAGCCGTCGGAGAGCGACACGGTGCAACGGGTGCTGCCGGACTGGAAGCCGGTGGCGGAAAGTCCGTGGCGGATGGCGATCCCGAGGCGTTCGGCGGCGCCGCGCAGTGCCCGCACCATGGCGACGTTCGCCACCATGTGGGCAAACGGCCTGCCTTCCTCGATTTCGCCGTCGAAGGTGAGGAAGACCGGCCGCACCGGATCGGACGTGCGGCTGTCGGTGACGACCATCCGGTTGATCGGCTGGGCGTCCACGGCAATCTCGTTCCAGACGCCGATGACGTCGAGCATGCGGGTAGCGGCGGCGATGATGGCGGAGGCCCGCTCGTCCTTTTCCCAGGCGCCGGCAGGAGCCGCCTCGATCACCTCGACCTGCAGATGCGGCGCCGCCTGCTTGACCGCGACAGCGGCGGCGAGACCCACATAACCGCCTCCAACAACCAGCATGTCCAGCATTTGCCTAAACTCCCGTGAGACTTGAGAATATCATGTGGTGGATATAGATCATCCGACAGCCGCTTCCTATCGCCGGAGTTCGTCATAATGTCGCGCCAGACCGAATCCCTCTCCGCCATGGAACAGCTCATCGCGACGCTCGACCTCGAAAAACTCGAGGAGAACATCTATCGGGGCACCAGCCCGGATGTCGGCTGGCAGCGGGTGTTCGGCGGGCAGGTAATCGCCCAGGCCCTGATGGCCGCCCAGCGGACCGTCGAGGCCGACCGCTTCGTGCATTCGCTGCATGCCTATTTCATGCGCCCCGGCGATCCTTCCGTTCCGATCCTCTATCAGGTGGAGCGCATCCGCGACGGGTCAAGCTTCACCACCCGCCGGGCGGTGGCGGTGCAGCACGGCAAGGCGATCTTTGCCATGTCCGCCTCCTTCCAGGTGGAGGAGGGCGGTTACGAGCACCAGATCGACATGCCTTCGGTGACCCAGCCGGAAGACCTGATGGGCGAGAAGGAGTTCAAGGAACTCTTCCTCAAGAAGGCGCCGGAGAACGTGCGTCGCTACTGGA
This sequence comes from Neorhizobium sp. T25_13, assembly GCF_002968675.1. NCBI lineage: Bacteria > Pseudomonadati > Pseudomonadota > Alphaproteobacteria > Hyphomicrobiales > Rhizobiaceae > Neorhizobium > Neorhizobium sp. T25_13. Next base: position 31,703 of record NZ_PVBI01000017.1, on the reverse strand, counting down.
GCCGTGAGCGGCCGATCGAGGTGCGCCCGACCTCGCTCGTGCATTATCTGACCAGGGACAAGCTCGAACCACGGCAGGACATCTGGGTCCGGACTGTCGGCGAGGTGCCGTCCGACCGCCACTATCAGGCAGCCGTGCTCGCCTATCTCTCCGACATGACGCTGCTCGACGCGTCGCTCTATCCGCACGGCACGTCGATCTTCGATCCGACGCTTCAGGCGGCGAGCCTCGACCACGCCATGTGGTTTCACAGGCCCGCCACATTCGACGACTGGCTCCTCTACACGCAGGACAGCCCGAGCGCCTCCGGCGCCCGCGGAATGACCCGCGGCAGCATTTACACCCGTTCTGGCACACTGATCGCCTCGGTCGCCCAGGAAGGACTGATTCGGAAAAAGGCAAATGATTAATAGTTGTGCAATTTTTCAATTTTGCACAAGTTTTGGACGTATTTGCGCCATCCAAATGCCCGTTTTTTGAGACCTGCGTTGTAAGCCTTTACATTTCAATAACTTATAGACGTCATCGAAACTGGCACGCCCCTTGAATGTATCTCGTCAGTCGTTGTCATGATCTTGACGTCGATGAGGAGAGTCGGCCTTGGCCGAGGACAAACAAAGGATGGGAAAGCCAGATGAAAATCGTGATGGCCATTATCAAGCCGTTCAAGCTGGATGAGGTGCGCGAAGCCCTCACGGCTGTCGGTATCCAGGGCCTGACCGTGACCGAAGTCAAAGGTTACGGGCGCCAAAAGGGACACACCGAAATCTATCGCGGTACCGAATATGCCGTAAGTTTTCTGCCAAAGCTGAAGATCGAAATTGCAGTCCCCTCCGACCTCGTCGAAAAGGCCGTGGAAGCGATCGCTTCGGCCGCCAAGACAGGCCAGATCGGCGACGGCAAGATCTTCGTCTATTCGATCGAGCAGGCCGTGCGCATCCGTACCGGCGAAACCAACACAGAAGCGCTTTAAGCACGGCTTGACAGGGGAGTTTTTTAGCTATGCAATTTAATAGGATTTCCACTCTGGGGCGCCTGAGTGCCGCTGCCGCGGCGCTTCTCGCGCCCGCCGTCGCCTTTGCGCAGACGGCTGCCGCACCGGCCGCTGAAGCTGCAGCCGCAGCTCCGGCCATGACGGTCGACAAGGGCGATACGACCTGGATGCTGATTTCTTCCATCCTTGTCCTTCTGATGATCGTGCCTGGTCTGGCACTGTTCTACGGTGGTCTCGTTCGCGCCAAGAACATGCTCTCGGTTCTGATGCAGGTCATGATGATCGCCGCCGTGGCGATGATTGTCTGGGTCACCTACGGTTATTCGCTCGCCTTCACTGATGGCGGCTCGATCAACAGCTTCATCGGCGGCTTCTCCAAGATGTTCCTTGCAGGCGTCGACACGACGACGATGTCTGAAAGCTTCACCAAGGGTGCGGCCATTCCGGAACTCGCCTTCGTTTGCTTCCAGATGACCTTCGCAGCCATCACTCCTGCGCTGATCATCGGTGCGTTTGCCGAACGTATCAAGTTCTCGGCAGTCATCCTGTTCACCATCCTGTGGCTCACCTTCGTCTACTTCCCGATGGCCCACATGGTCTGGTTCTGGGGCGGCCCGAGCGCCTATTCCGGCCCGACCGGCCTGATCTTCGGCTTTGGCGCGATCGACTTCGCAGGCGGCACCGTCGTCCACATCAACGCTGGTATCGCAGGTCTCGTCGGCGCCATCATGGTCGGCAAGCGCACCGGCTTCGGCAAGGACATGATGGCTCCGCACTCGATGACGCTGACCATGGTCGGCGCAGCACTTCTGTGGGTTGGTTGGTTCGGCTTCAATGCCGGTTCGAACCTCGAAGCCAATGCCTACGCTGCTCTTGCAATGATGAACACCTTCGTTGCAACCGCTGCCGCTATCGTTGCCTGGGCCCTCGTTGAAACCTTCGCTCGCGGCAAGGCTTCGATGCTGGGTGCTGCTTCGGGTGCTGTTGCCGGTCTCGTCGTGGTCACACCGGCTGCCGGCTTCGTCGGCCCGATGGGTGCTATCATCATGGGCCTGATCGTCTCGCCGGTCTGCTACTTCTTCGTCTCGACCGTCAAGAACAAGTTCGGCTACGACGATACGGCTGACGTCTTCGGCGTACACGGCATCGGCGGTATCATCGGTGCGATCCTCACCGGCGTGTTCGTCAACCCGGCTCTCGGTGGCGCAGGCATCGTCGACTATTCGACGGCTGACTTCGCTGCCAGCTATGCCGGCACGGCAACCCAGGTCTGGGCTCAGTTCAAGGGCGTGATCGTCACTGTCCTGTGGTCCGGCATCGGTTCCGCGATCCTCTACAAGATCGTCGATCTGATCGTCGGCCTGCGCGTCACCGTCGAAGCCGAACGCGAAGGTCTCGACCTTTCGACCCACGGCGAAGCCGCTTATCACTCCTGATCAACGATTCACGGCGGCGGGCAAACCGCCGCCGTGGCACATTGCGCCGCAGCTTCCGCGTAAGCTGCATTGGCCCGGGTTTCGACCCGGGCTTTTTTATTCATGTTTTCAGCCTTCACCGTGCCCGTTTTGGTTAAAGGGACATTAACCACCACCGCGCTATTCTCCGCTGGAATTGCGTGAATCAGGTCTCAGGCTGCCGATTCGCGCTTGGAGTTGCGTTCAAGGACGGCGGGCAGACACGATGGGCAGAAGCAGTTCAGCGGCTATGGCAAACCGGTCCACCCGCCTGGTGCTCACCGCTTTCGTGTGGCGCCAGGCGCTGGCACTCGCCGGTTTCGGGATCTTCCTCGCATTGGCGCTGGCGGTTGCTGCACTGGCGACCTGGAACGTCGCCGATCCGAGCTTCTCCTACGCGACCGACAATGCACCGACCAATATTCTCGGCTTTCCGGGTGCGGCCTTCGCCGACCTGATGATGCAGTTCCTCGGGCTTGCAAGCCTCGTCGCCCTGCTGCCGGTGCTGGCTTTCGCCCTGGCATTGATCGCCGGGCGTAAATACGACCGCGTTCCGGCGCGCCTTGCGGCCTGGGGCGGCGGCACGCTGCTCGCCTCGGCGACATTGGGCTGCTTTCCCGCACCGCTCACCTGGCCGATCCCGAACGGCACCGGCGGCGTCATCGGCGACATGATCCTGCGCTTCCCCGCGTTGTTCGTCGGCGCCTATCCGACGGGTACCGTGGCGATGGTGCTCGGTTGCCTGTTCATCATCCCCTGCGCCTGGCTGATGCTGTTTGCCTCCGGCCTTGTCGGCGAAGCCTTCGAGGAGGATGCCGAGGACGACGACCAGCCGGTTGCGGCCGCAAAAACCCGTTCCAAGCGCGAGGAGATCGAGGAAGAGGACGACGAGGACCGATTTGCCGGTTTCCTGGCGTTCGGCGCCATCGCTCACTACTGGTATATCGCCCAGGCCAGATTGCGTCGCCTTGCCGGCATCAAGCCGCGCAGCCGGATGGATTTCGACCAGCCCTACGATTTCAACGAGGACGAATTCGGGACGCTGAACGAGCCGGTCCGTGCGAGAGCGGCATCCGTTGCGCCCGGCCGTCGCATGGAGCCCTCGCTCGATGGTCCCGCCGAGCGGGTCGCCTCGCCGCGTCGGGTGGTGGCGGCTCCACCGATTTCCCGCCATGACGACGACGACTACGATCCGCCCTTCGACCTGGACGACATGCCGCCGCGCCCGGCCGGTATCCTGGCCGACGACGACGAGGACGACGACGCGCCGTTCGTCGCCTCGCGCGCACCGCAGACCGTCAACGGCGTTCGCGTCCAGCAGCGTGTGGCGCCGTCGGCCGCGCCGCCGAAGCCGAGCGCCCGCATCGCCCGCGAAGCTCAGGGCTCGTTCATCGCGCCGGATGGTTTCCAGCTTCCCTCCGTGCATCTGCTGAACGAACCGAAGGCCGTCGCCCGCGACGCTTCGCTGTCGGCGGATGCGCTGGAGCAGAATGCCCGGTTGCTGGAAGGCGTTCTCGAAGATTTCGGCGTCAAGGGCGAGATCATCCATGTTCGCCCGGGGCCGGTCGTCACGCTTTACGAACTCGAGCCCGCGCCAGGCATCAAGTCGTCGCGCGTCATCGGCCTTGCGGACGATATTGCCCGTTCGATGAGCGCGATCGCTGCCCGCGTCGCCGTCGTCCCCGGTCGCAATGCGATCGGCATCGAGCTGCCGAACCGCACCCGCGAGACGGTCTATCTGCGCGAAATGATCGGCTCCAAGGATTTCGAGGGCAGCAAGGCGAAGCTCGCCATGGCGCTCGGCAAGACGATCGGCGGCGAGCCTGTCGTGGCCGACCTCGCCAAGATGCCGCACCTGCTCGTCGCGGGCACCACCGGTTCAGGCAAGTCGGTCGCCATCAACACGATGATCCTGTCGCTTCTCTACCGCTACACGCCGGAGAAGTGCCGGCTGATCATGATCGACCCGAAAATGCTCGAACTCTCCGTCTATGACGGCATCCCGCATCTCCTGTCGCCTGTGGTCACCGATCCGAAAAAGGCCGTTGTCGCGCTCAAGTGGACCGTGCGCGAGATGGAAGAGCGCTACAAGAAGATGTCGAAGATCGGCGTGCGCAATATCGACGGCTTCAACAGCCGCGTCGAGCAGGCGCTGGAAAAGGGCGAGGTGCTCACCCGCACCGTGCAGACCGGTTTCGACCGCCATACCGGCGAGGCCATGTACGAGACCGAGGAATTCGATCTCCAGCCGATCCCCTATATCGTCGTGATTATCGACGAAATGGCCGACCTGATGATGGTCGCCGGCAAGGACATCGAAGGTGCCGTGCAGCGCTTGGCGCAGATGGCGCGTGCCGCCGGCATCCATGTGATCATGGCGACCCAGCGTCCGTCGGTCGACGTCATCACCGGCACGATCAAGGCCAACTTCCCGACCCGCATCTCGTTCCAGGTGACGTCGAAGATCGACAGCCGCACTATTTTGGGCGAGCAGGGCGCCGAACAGCTGCTCGGCATGGGCGACATGCTCTACATGGCCGGCGGCGGCCGCATCCAGCGCGTCCACGGGCCTTTCGTTTCCGATACCGAGGTCGAAGACATCGTCGCCTACTTGAAAACTCAAGGGCACCCCCAATATCTCGATGCGATCACGGCCGATGACGACGAGGACGGCGACGGTTCCGGCCCGGCCGGCATGTCTAACCTCGCCGAGTCGGACGACCCTTACGACCAGGCGGTGGCGATCGTGCTGCGGGACGGCAAGGCGTCGACGTCCTATGTCCAGCGCCGTCTCGGCATCGGCTACAACCGTGCCGCTTCGCTCATCGAGCGGATGGAGCAGGAGGGGCTGATCGGGCCGGCCAACCACGCCGGCAAACGCGAAATCCTGGTGCCGACAGAGAGCGACATCCTCGAACGGTAAGGCTTTCGTGATTGCCACGGGCCGGCCATCAAGCCGCCGCCTTTGGTGCGGAGGAATAACGAAAGGAGACCAGAATGAAGAACGAAAAGACCATCCTTTCAAATGCCAATTCCAGCGCGCTGGGCCGCCGGCAGTTTTCGCTGGGTCTTGCGGGCCTGGCCGCGGCCGCCTTTGCGCCGAAGCTCGGCTTCGCCCAGAGCGCCGGCAGTGCTGCGGCTCAGAAAATCGCCGACCACTTCTCGTCGGTCAAAACCATGATGGGCGAATTCGTGCAGTTCGGCCCGCGCGGAGAGCAGACCGGCGGAAAATTCTTTATCGAGCGTCCCGGCAAGCTGCGCTTCAACTTCGAGGATCCGTCGCCGATCCGCGTCATCGCCGACGGCAATAACGTCGTCATCGGCAATATGAAGCTCAAGACCTGGGACATCTATCCGCTCTCCAAGACGCCGCTCAGCCTGCTGCTCGCGAGCCGCATCGACCTCGGCAACCAGATGGTCCGCAACGTCAAGGAAGAGTCCGATCTCACCACGATCGTGCTGGGCAACAAGACCGTGTTCGGCGATTCGACCATCACCATGATGTTCGATTCCAAGACCTACGACCTGCGCCAATGGACGATCACCGATGCCCAGAACAAGGATACGTCGGTGATGATCTACAACGTCCAGAACGGGGTCAAACTCGACGATAAGGTCTTCATCATCCCCTATGAGGACGTCCGCAAGGGCTGACCGCGGCAGGGCCTGAAACCAATGAAGGGCTGCGCCTGGCTGCGCGGCCCTTTTTGCTTCTCAGGGGCGGCAAAATTCCCTAAAGCTCGCGGGGCAGAGCCCCGAGGGATATCATGACATTTTCGATTACGACCTGGAATATCAACTCCGTGCGGCTGCGCATGCCGATCGTCCAGCAGTTCCTCGTCCGCCACAAGCCGGACATCCTCTGCCTGCAGGAAATCAAGTGCCAAGAGCCCGAGTTTCCGCTGCAGCCGCTGAAGGATCTCGGTTACCAGCACATCATCATCCACGGCCAGAAGGGCTATCACGGCGTCGCCATCGCCTCCAAGGTGCCGCTCCTCGAAGACCATCGCCAGAACTACTGCAATGTCGGCGACGCCCGGCACATTTCGGCGCTCTTCGAACGCGGCTCGCGACGAATCCGCCTGCATAATTTCTACGTGCCCGCCGGCGGCGACGAGCCGGACCGGACGATCAACCCGAAATTCGGCCACAAGCTCGATTTCATCGAGGAGATGAAGGCACTGAAGGCCGACGCGATGCCCGGCATTTCCTCTGTCCTCGTCGGCGACCTCAATATCGCCCCGCTGGAGCACGACGTCTGGTCGCACAAGCAGCTCCTGAAGATCGTCAGCCATACGCCTGTCGAGACCGAGGGGATGAAGGAGATCATCGCCAAGGGCGGCTGGCTCGACCTGATGCGCCAGCACACGCCGGAGCCCGAAAAGATCTACACGTGGTGGAGCTACCGCGCCAAGGACTGGGAAGCGGCGAACAAGGGCCGGCGGCTCGACCATATCTGGTCCTCGTCCGATCTCGGGCCGTTCCTCGACCGCATCGACGTGCTGAAGGAAGCCCGCGGCTGGAACCAGCCTTCGGACCACGTACCGGTGACGGCGGTGTTCAAGATTTAAGATCGGTGGGTCTTATCCGTCGCGATATGCTGCGGGACTGTGGCCCCCTCATCCGCCTGCCGGCACCTTCTCCCCGCTGGGGAGAAGAGATATGCCGCGCCGCGGCCGTTCTTCCTCTCCCCTTGGCGAGAGGGTGGCCGAGCAAAGCGGAGGCCGGGTAAGGGGGCTGCGGGCTCGGTTAGATTAACAAGAAGCCTCACGCAAACCGGTCCTGCATCGCTGCCGCCGCCCTGGCGAGGCTGGTGATGTTGTCGCGGATGCGGCTTTCGATCACCCGGCCGACCTGGGGATATTCCTCCAGCAGGCGGTGGAACAGCGAACGGCTGATCTTCAGGGCCTCGGAATCCTCGATCGCGATTGCGGTGAACTTGCGCTCCACCATGGTGACGAGCGCCAGCTCCGACAGCAGCGTACCGGGACCGACCGTCGCCTCCACCTTCAGCTCGCCGCCCCGATCCGCCATCAGCAGCTCGAAACGGCCCCTTGCGACGATGAAGGCCGATTCCGCCGGGGATTTCTCCCGGAACAGCTGCTGGCCGGTCGTCACCTGCCGACGCTCGGCACCGAAGGCGACGAGGCGCAGCTGGTCGTCATTCATGTCCCGGAACAGCGGAACCTGCGAAAGCAGGCGGATATCTTCGGTCAGCGACATCAGGGCCCTTTACGGTACGATCTTGTAGCCGCCGTTTTCAGTGACCAGGATTTCGGCGCTCGACGGATCGCGCTCGATCTTCTGGCGAAGGCGGTAGACATGTGTTTCCAGCGTATGCGTAGTGACGCCGGAATTATAGCCCCAGACTTCCTCCAGGAGGACGTCGCGGGTCACTACCTTCTGGCCGGCGCGATAGAGGTAGCGGATGATCGCCGCTTCCTTTTCGGTCAGGCGGATCTTCTTGCCGTCCTCGGTGGTCAGCAGCTTCTGGCTCGGCTTGAAGAGATAGGGGCCGACCGTGAAGGTGGCATCCTCGCTCTGCTCGTACTGGCGAAGCTGGGCACGGATGCGGGCAAGCAGCACGGCGAAGCGGAAGGGCTTCGTCACATAGTCGTTGGCGCCGGCTTCGAGGCCGAGAATGGTGTCGGAATCGGTGTCGTGGCCGGTCAGCATGATGATCGGGGCCTTGAAGCCGTTCTTGCGCAGCAGTTTCACCGCCTCGCGGCCGTCCATGTCCGGCAGGCCGACATCCATGATCAGCAGGTCGATCTGGGCATTCTTGGCGGCCTGCAGCGCCTTGGCCGCATTCGCCTCCTGGAGGATTGCGAACTCGTCGTAAAACGACAACTGCTCGACAAGCGTCTCGCGCAGATCATCGTCGTCGTCCACCAGGAGTATCGTGCGCGCTGCCATGCGTTCTTGCCTTTCGTCTCGCCGTTGCGTCCGGACTGTTGTCATTGCCAGTCAATCGAAGCGCATTTAGGGCTCCTCGACCTAAATCCCTACAGCATCGACCCAAAAATCGGAATCGATTTTCGGAAAGTACGATGTTTCGATTCAATATGCGCAGCGCTTTAGTGTGCTATGAATTCAAACGAAATCATATTCAAAGCAAAACCTTGTGAGAGAAATGCAGCGTTTTCGCGAGGGAAATCACAAAAACACTGCCGTCGTCACCGTTCGCACCGCGCCACGCGACCGGGGCCGTGCGATCGTCTCCTTCGGCGGCATCACCGTGCCGGCGGCGCTGGGGCGGTCCGGCACCTCTCCCTTCAAGCGGGAAGGGGACGGCGCAACGCCGATCGCGCCGATGCGCCTCCTCAACGGCTATGTCCGTGGGGACCGCGTGACGCTGCCCCCGACGCCGCTTTCGATGACGCGCATCGGTAAAGACCTGCTGTGGTGCGATCAGCCGGAGCACCCGTCGTATAATCGCCCGGTGAGGGCACCGTTCCGGCCAAGCCATGAGGAGATGATGCGGGCCGACGGGCTCTACGACATCTGCCTCGTGCTCGACTGGAACGTCACCTCGCGAGCCCGCAACCGGGGTTCGGCGATCTTCTTCCACCTGATCAAACCCGGCTACCAGCCGACCGCCGGCTGCATCGCCGTCAGCCTTCCCGACATGAAACGGCTCATCCGCTTCATGCGCAAGGGGACGGTGGTGAGGGTGCTGGGGTAAGGCGTCGTCAAATCCCCTCACCAACAAAATCTAAGACTTAGCTGAAGCTAAGATCTTGATTTTGTAACCTCTCCCGCAAGGGGAGAGGTAAGTTGCGGCGCGGCGTCGGGTTACCTCTCCCCTTGCGGGAGAGGAAGCGATTTCAACATCTTAAGCTTTGCTTAAGTGTTAGAAATCGCAGGTGAGGGGATCGCTTCCGGAAACGAAAATGCCCGGCGCGAAGGCCGGGCATCTCGAAATCAAAGCTGGAAGACGCTTATTTCCACTCGCGGATGTCGACGAAGTGGCCCGCGACTGCGGCTGCGGCGGCCATGGCCGGCGAGACGAGATGGGTGCGGCCCTTATAACCCTGGCGGCCCTCGAAATTGCGGTTCGAGGTGGAAGCGCAGCGCTCGCCCGGCTTCAGGCGGTCGTCGTTCATCGCCAGGCACATCGAGCAGCCCGGCTCGCGCCATTCGAAACCGGCATCCTTGAAGATCTTGTCGAGGCCTTCGGCTTCCGCCTGTTCCTTGACGATGCCCGAGCCCGGGACGACCATGGCGGACACGGTCGATGCAACGGTGCGGCCTTCGACAACCTTGGCCGCGGCGCGCAGGTCTTCGATGCGGCCGTTGGTGCAGGAGCCGATGAAGACGCGGTCGATGGCGATATCGGTGATCTTGGTGCCAGGCTTCAGGCCCATATAGTCCAGTGCACGCCATTTGGAGGTGCGCTTGGTTTCGTCCGGGATATCGTCCGGGTTCGGAACGGACCCCTCGACCGAGATGACGTCTTCCGGCGAAGAGCCCCAGGAAACGATCGGCGGCAGGTTGGCGGCGTCGAGCACGACGACCTTGTCGAAATGCGCGCCTTCGTCCGTCTGCAGCGTCTTCCAGTAGTCGAGCGCCATGTCCCAGGCCTTGCCCTTCGGGGCGCGCGGCTTGTCCTTGATGTATTCGAAGGTCTTTTCGTCCGGCGCGATCAGGCCGGCGCGGGCGCCGCCTTCGATCGTCATGTTGCAGACCGTCATGCGGCCTTCCATGGAGAGCGCGCGGATCGCCTCGCCGGCGAACTCGATGACGTGGCCGGTGCCGCCGGCGGTGCCGATCTCGCCGATGATGGCAAGGATGATGTCCTTGGCGGTGACGCCCGGCGGCAGCTGGCCGTCGACGCGCACCAGCATGTTCTTCGCCTTCTTCTGCACCAGCGTCTGGGTGGCGAGCACGTGCTCGACTTCAGACGTGCCGATGCCGTGCGCCAGCGCGCCGAAGGCGCCGTGGGTCGAGGTGTGGCTGTCGCCGCAGACGATGGTCATGCCCGGCAGGGTGAAACCCTGTTCCGGGCCGACGATGTGGACGATGCCCTGGCGGACGTCCTTTTCCGAATAATATTCGACGCCGAAATCACGAGCGTTCTGGGCAAGCGCTTCCACCTGGATGCGGCTTTCCTCATTCTTGATGCCTTCGTGGCGGTCGGCCGTGGTCGGGACGTTATGGTCCACGACGGCGAGCGTCTTTTCCGGTGCACGGACCTTGCGGCCGGCAATGCGCAGGCCCTCGAAAGCCTGCGGCGACGTCACCTCGTGAACGAGGTGACGGTCGATGTAGAGAAGACAGGTGTGGTTCTCGTCCTCGGAAACGACGTGGTCGTCCCAGATCTTGTCGTAAAGGGTGCGGGGTGCGCTCATGGCTGCTGTCCGTAAAGCTGACTGAAACAGGAAATGGGTGTCCGGCAGCTTAGGGCTGCCGCAAGCTGAGACAATCAGCTAAGTCGGTCGCAAAGCGCCCCGGATACCCGCGCGAAAAACCGTGCCGGCAGACGTTTGTGGTCCTGCAGCACGACGATATGGTTCGCGAGGCATCCGAATTTCGATCCCATGGCCGCTGCAATAGCAGTTTCCGAAGAAATCGGCAATCGAATTGCTTCGCAGAAAATCTGTCGCATCTCTGTCATAAAGCTTTCGCGGAAACGTGGTTGATCTGAGTTTCCATAAAGGAGGAATGCCCACCATGTCCGAACCCATGCAAGACCAGCTCAGCCGCATCAAGGAAGAGATCGCCGACAGCTTCGATGAAGAGCTGGAAATGCAGATGGAAGAGGACCGGCTCGACGAGCTGGTCGCCGAGGGCATGTCCGAGCCCGCCGAGGCGACGATCGACCGCCGGATCTATTTCCGTGAACTCTTCCGCCTCCAGCATGAGCTGGTCCGTCTGCAGGACTGGGTGCAGTACAAGAAGCTGAAGATGGTCGTGCTGTTCGAAGGCCGCGACTCGGCCGGCAAGGGCGGCGCCATCAAGCGCGTCACCCAGCGCCTCAATCCGCGTGTCGCCCGCGTCGTCGCGCTGCCCGCGCCGACCGAGCGCGAACAGAACCAGTGGTATTTCCAGCGCTACGTCCCGCATCTGCCGACCGCCGGCGAAATGGTGATGTTCGACCGCTCCTGGTACAACCGCGCCGGCGTCGAGCGGGTCATGGGCTTCTGCACCAAGGACGAGCTGGAAGAGTTCTTCCGTTCGGTGCCGGAATTCGAACGCATGCTGGTCCGCTCGGGCATCATCCTCGTCAAATACTGGTTCTCGATTACCGACGAGGAGCAGGAATTCCGCTTCAAGATGCGCATCCACGATCCGCTGAAGCAGTGGAAGCTGTCGCCGATGGACCTCGAAAGCCGCGTCCACTGGGAAGAATATACCAAAGCCAAGGAAGAGATGCTCCAGCGCACCCACATCCCGGAAGCGCCGTGGTGGGTGGTGCAGGCCGTCGACAAGAAGAAGGCGCGGCTCAACATGATCTCCCATCTTCTCGCCCAGGTGCCTTACGAGACCGTGCCGAAGGAGCAGATAGACCTGCCGGGCCGCGTCCGGAACGACGATTACATCCGCCACCCGGTGCCGGCGGACATGTACGTCCCGGAAGTGTACTGAACAGAACTGCTGCGCCCTGCCGTCGTTGATGCTGCGGGGCGCTCGGCAGGGAATGAAACGGCGAGGCGGCCTTCGGGCCGCCTTTCGCGTTAGCGCTCCGTCCTACTCCGCAAACGTCCTTCGATGCCGCGCAGGGCCAGCGACAGGCCAATCGTCAGCAGCAGGTAGATATAGGTGACGATCGAATAGGTCTCGAAGAAGCGGAAGGAGCCGGCCGCATAGACCTTGGCCATCTGGGTGATGTCGGCGACGCCGAGAACCGAGACGAGCGATGAATCCTTCACCATCGAGACGAAGTCGTTGGAAAGCGGCGGCAGGATCACCCGCATCGCCTGGGGGAAGACAATCAGCCGGAAACGCTGCCAGCGGGTCAAGCCCAGCGCCTTTGCCGCCTCGATCTGGCCGATATCGACGGCCTGGAACCCGGCACGAAAGATTTCGGCGATGAAGGCTGCATAACCGATCGTCAGTGCGATGATCGCCCGCCAGAGCAGCGAGACGTCGCGCACCAGAAGCGCCTGGGCCCAGCCGCCCTCGATCAGCGGCGCCAGCGCCCAATTGTAGAGCGTCACGAAGGCCGGTGCGCCGACGAAGGCGATGTAGAAGAGCAGCACGAGGATCGGGATGCCGCGGACGAGCTCGATATAGAAACGCGCCGCCTGCCTCAGCACGACATTGCCGGAAAGCCCCGCAAGCGCGATGCCGAGCCCGAGCAGCGTCGCCAGGAGAAAGGCGGCAAGCGTCACGCCGACCGTGATGCCGATGCCCTTGGCCACGACATTGAAGACCTGGGAATAAAGGTCGTTGAGGGCGATGACCGCCGCCAGGCCGAGGCAAAGTATCGCGAAGGCGACCAGCCACCAGGGGAAATCCTGCGGCTGGGACGTTCTGCGACGCGAAGGCGCCATGCCTTACTGGCCCATCTTGTAGTCGAGGAACCACTTCTTGTTCAGCGCATCGAGCGTGCCGTCGGCTTTCAGGGCGGCGATCGCGGCATTGACCGGCGCAACGAGATTTGAGCCCTTCTTGAAGATGAAGCCGAAATCCTCGGTGCCGAGCGGCTGGCCGATCAGCTTCAAGGAACCGCCGGAAGCCTTGACGTACCCGTCGCCGGCGGTGCTGTCCGTCAGCACCAGGTCGACGTCTCCCGCCTTCAACGCCTGCACTGTCGCGCCGAAGGTCTCGAACAGCTTGATCCGCGGGTTCTGCTCGTTGCCGTCGAGGATTTCGTAGACCGCGGTGTAGAAGGGGCTCGTTCCCGGCTGTGCGCCGATAAGTCCAGTCCCCAGGGCGCCAAAACTCTTGGCGTCGGTGAAACGCTTCTCGTCGCCGCGCACCAGCATCAACTGCTGCGAGCGCATATAGGGATCGGAGAAATCGACCTTCTCCTTGCGGTCGTCCTTGATGGTGATGCCGGTCATGCCGATGTCGTATTGCCCGTCGGAAACGGCCTGGATCATCGCGTCCCAGCTGGTGCCCTGGTATTCGAGCTTGAAATTCAGCCGCCTGGCGATCTCGTTCATCGCATCATATTCCCAGCCAATCGCCTTGCCGCTCTTCGGATCGACGAATTGCAGCGGCGGATAGGCGTTTTCCGTGACCACGACAACCGTCCGGCCCTTCAGGTCCGGCAGTTCGGCGGCGCTGGCGGCGGGTGCAAAGGCAAGGGCGGCAAGGCCGGAGATCAGCATACGGCGTGAGAGCATTGTGGCACTCCTGACAAATGGCTGGCGAATCCCTCTCATGAAAAGCCGGCCGATAGCAAGCGGCCGGCAGCGGGCATCTTTTTCTTGCCGCGCATAAGGGGGTCCCCTACATCCCCCTCACCGAAACACGCTGCTTCCTCTGCAGCAAATGCTTTGGAGTAAATAATTTGGTTCAGGAAAAAGAGCTAATTTCAAAGATCGTTTGGCGGCTTATGCCGTTCCTCGGCGTCCTTTATCTGATTGCCTATATCGACCGTCAGAACGTCAGCTATGCCAAGCTGGAAATGGTCGGCGCGCTCGGCATGAGCGAATATGCCTATGGTCTCGGCGCCTCGCTTTTTTTCATCGGCTATTTTCTGTTCGAGGTCCCGAGCAACCTCTTCCTCAACCGGTTCGGCGCCAGCCGCTGGTTCGCCCGCATCATGATCACCTGGGGCATTGTAACTGTGGCGCTCGCCTACACGCAGAACGCGACGATGTTCTACATCCTCCGTTTCCTGCTCGGTGTTGCGGAAGCAGGCTTCTTCCCGGGCGTCCTGTACCTGCTGACGCTCTGGTTCCCGAAGGATTATCGCGGCCGCATGGTCGGCCTGTTCATGATCTTCAGTGCGCTCGCCAATGCCGTGGGCGCCCCGATTGGCGGCATGCTGCTCGATCTCAACGGGCTGCTTGGCCATGCGGGATGGCAATGGGTCTTCCTGGCGACCGGCATTCCGGCGGTGCTCGCCGGGATCGTCACTTTCTTTTATCTCGACGACACGCCGGAAAAGGCGAAATTCCTGACGGAGGATGAAAAGCGCTGGCTGCACGATCGGCTGGCGCGTGAGAATTCCGGAATGGAGGAGCATGCAGACAACGGATTCAAGGCGCTCGTCAATCCGCGAGTGCTTCTGATGGCGCTCTGCTATATCGGCTTCCCGCTTGCTGCCTACGGTCTCAGCTACTGGCTGCCGACCATCGTCAGGGGATTCGGCGTCTCGAACACGACGAACGGCTTCATCAACATCATTCCGTGGGTAATCGTCGCGCTCGCGCTATGGGTGGTGCCGGCCGCCGCAGACCGGGCCGAGAGCAAAACTCCCTATATTGTCGGTCCCGCCTTCGTCGGCGCGATATGCCTGGCGCTTTCGGCGCTCGTCACCTCGCCGACCTTGCAGTTCACTTTCCTTTGCGTCGCCGCAGCCGGCATTTTCGCTGGCCAGCCAGTCTTCTGGAGTCTTCCCTCACGCTTCCTCAGGGGTGCCGGCGCTGCGGCTGGCATCGCGGCGATCAATTCGGTCGGCAATCTCGGCGGTTTCGTCGCACAGAACGTCGTCCCGTGGATCCGGGATTCGACCGGTAACGATATCCTGCCGATGGTCTTCCTGGCGGCCTGCCTTGCTGTCGCCGGTGTCCTCGTCATCATCGTCGGCCGAATGTTGGCGGCGAGACAGGCGATCTCCATCTGACCGGACGTTACCGCCATTGGTTCCCTCTGGGGAACCAATGGCGGTAAAACTGCCTGCTTCCGCCTCATCGGCGTTTCTCCTATGTCTTTTGGCAAGCCAGATCAAAACGCTTGGGAGAACGTCGATGATACGAGTCTTGAAACGTGCCGCTCTGGGTTTGGTCCTGTTCGGGGCCGCGATGGGCACGCTTGCCACGCCGTCGCTGGCACAGGAGCCGGTGTCGGCCGCCGCGGACAAAGACGCGCTTTTCACCAGCACGGACCCCAAGCTGCATGCAAACAAGCAGGTTGCCTACGGTATCGTCCGCGACCTGCTGGAAGCCAATCAGTGGGACAAAGCCGATCAGTACCTCACTGACCGTTACATCCAGCACAACCCGAATGCCGCGTCAGGACGCGAGGGCGTGGTGCGCTATTTCATCGACGTCCTGAAGCGGAAGCCGAGCCCCATTCCGACCAAAATAAAAACGCCGGTCGTCTTTGTCACAGCGGAGAGCGATCTGGTGACCGTGGGGACGGTGCGCGAAATGAAAGATCCTCGCGATCCTTCGAAGAGCTATACCAGCACCTGGTACGACACATGGCGTATCGTCAATGGCAAGGCGGACGAACACTGGGATTCGGCCGTCAGGAATTAAACCTGTATCACGCAACAAAAAAGGCGGCTCGAAGGCCGCCTTTTCCGTATTCGATATGAAAAGCTTATTCGGCAGAAGCTTCAGCGGCCTTGGCGGCTTCGGCTGCTTCAGCAGCTTCCGCTGCGGCCTTTGCTTCAGCGGCTTCCGCTGCTGCCTTTTCGGCGGCGAGAGCCTGGGCTGCTGCAACCTTCTCGGCTTCGATACGTGCCTTCTCTTCGGCAACTGCCTGACGCTCGGCGTCGTTCAGCTTGCGGGCGCGAACGCCGGTGTCTTCGACGATACGAGCCGACTTGCCGCGACGATCGCGCAGGTAATAGAGCTTGGCGCGACGGACCTTACCGCGGCGAACGATTTCGACGCTCTCGACCATCGGCGAGTAGACCGGGAATACGCGCTCGACGCCTTCGCCGTAGGAGATCTTGCGAACGGTGAAGCTTTCGTTGATGCCGCCGCCGGAACGGGCGATGCAGACGCCTTCATAAGCCTGTACGCGAGTACGGGTGCCTTCCGTGACCTTCACGTTGACGCGGACGGTGTCGCCAGCGGAAAATTCCGGAAGCGTGCGCTTGGCTGCAATCTTGGCGGCCTGTTCGGCTTCCAATTCCTGGATGATATTCATCGTCTCAAACCTTTGGTTCTTCTGAAACAGCCAGAGCGCTCGGATATATCCCTTTGGTCAAAGCCTCGGGATTTGCCTTTTCGGCAGAGCGAATTCACCATTCTTTGTTGCTGGTCGACGGGATATTTCCCATTTCCGGCTGGGCCAATACACGAAAGACATGGGTTTGTCATCCCGTTGATTGCGATTTTGTGACGAAAAAGCCCGCTATTGCCGCGTTTCGCCGAAGTCGCTATCTGATGGCCAGGGATGAGGAAACATCAATGACAATCACAATGATAGCCCTGCTCGCCGCGGCGGGCTTCCTGTCCGGCGCGGTCAACGCGATCGCCGGCGGCGGGACTTTTCTGACCTTCGGGGCGATGACGCTTGCCGGCGTTCCGCCGATCCTGGCCAATGCGACGTCGTCCATCGTACAATTTCCGGGCTATGTCACTTCGACGATCGCCTATTGGGACGAGATTTCCAGCCGCTGGCGCAGTGCGCTTGTCCTGGCGCTCGTTTCCGTCGTCGGCGCCTTCGCCGGCGCTTTCCTGCTGCTGTCGCTCGACAATCCGTCCTTTCGGGCGCTGGTGCCCTGGCTGCTGGCGGCCGCGACGGCGGTGTTTGCCGCAGGTCCCTGGCTGAAACCGAAGGCATCGGCGGAGCGGCCGGCGAGTTCGCCCGGCTCCGTTATCGCCCAATTCCTGACGGCGATCTATGGCGGGTTCTTCGGCGCCGGCATGGGCATCATGATGCTCGCCGTGCTCGGCGTCACCACCGGCGGCAGCTATCACCACCTCAATGCGCTGAAGAACATGCTGGCGATCCTGATCGCGGCCGTCGCCATCATCGTCTTCGTCGGCGGTGGCGTCATTGCCTGGCCGGAGGCGCTGGTGATGATCCCCGCCGGCGCGCTTGGCGGTTATGCCGGCGTGTGGATGGCGCGGCGGGTGCCGCAGGCGGTGTTGCGCTGGTGCGTGGTGGCGGTCGGCGTGGGGTTGACGATCTATTATTTCGTGACGGGGTGAGCGGCGCCCCCTCACCCGGCCTCCGCTACGCTCGGCCACCCTCTCCCCAAGGGGAGAGGAGGGAATAGTGAAGTGGCGGCACAAATATCTTCTCCCCTCGGGGAGAAGGTGCCCGAAGGGCGGATGAGGGGGCTGCTTTGGCCTATAACAAATCCGGGCGCCGCTCCGCCGTCAGCTTTTTCGCTTCTTCCAGCCGCCATTTTTCGATCGCCGCATGGTTGCCGGAGGTCAGCACGGCCGGGATCTCGCGGCCTTCGAACACCTGCGGCCTGGTATATTGCGGATGTTCGAGCAGCCCGTTCTCGAAGCTTTCATGGGTACCCGACAGCGCATTGCCCATGACGCCCGGCAGGATGCGCACGACCGCGTCGAGCAGCGTCAGCGCCGCCGGCTCGCCGCCGGACAGAACGTAGTCGCCGATCGAGACCTCTTCGAGATTGCGGCCATCTATCACCCGCTGGTCGACGCCTTCAAACCGGCCGCAGACGATCACCACGCCGTCACCGGCCGCCAGCTCGCGCACCTTTTCCTGGGTCAGCGGTTTTCCGCGCGGGCTCATCAGCAGGCGCGGGCGCCCCGGGGCCAAGTCGCCGTTTTCGGAGACGCTGTCGATCGCCTTGGCCAAAATATCCGGCTTCAGCACCATCCCGGCGCCGCCGCCGGCCGGCGTGTCGTCGACGGTGCGGTGCCTGTCCTGCGCAAAATCGCGGATCTGTACCGTATCGAGCGTCCATTGTCCGCGCTCCAGCGCCTTGCCGGCCAGGGACAAGGCCAGATGTCCGGGAAACATTTCCGGGTAGAGCGTCAGGATGGTGGCGCGGAAGGTCATCGTTGCTATTTGCCCTTTTTGGGCAGGCCCGGTGCGGGACCCTCGTCTTCCGGATTCTCGGCAAGGCCGGCGGCCTGCGGATCGATGACGATCTTGCCGCCTTCGAGGTCGATCTCCAGCACTGCCGACTCGGAGAAGGGGATGAGGGCAGGGCGGCGGCCGGGGCCTTTCAGCTCCAGGAGATCGCCGGCGCCGAAATCATAGACGGCGCTCACCGTGCCGTAACTCTTACCTTCCTCGTCGACTGCTTCGAGACCCTCGAGGTCGGCATAATAGAACTCGTCTTCCTCGAGTTCGTCGTCGGGCAGGTTGTCGCGCTCGATGAAAAGTTCGAGACCGGCCAGCGCCTCGGCCGCATTGCGGTCGTTGATGCCGCGGAAGCGGACGATTGCGATGTTCTTGGCTTCGCGGATTTCGAGGATCTCGAAGATCCGGCCGTCCTCGCTATGCAGGTGACCGTAGTCGCCGAGCGCGGTCGGATCGGCCGTATACGTGCGCACCCGCACCTCGCCCCGGAGACCCTGGGCGGCGCCGATGGTCGCCATCAGAACGGGATTTTCGAGCTTGGTCATGAGGGTCGTGATCTCGGTTGTCGTGCGCTCATTTAAGCTTTGCGCGATCAAAAGCAAACAGCAAAACGGGCAGCGCGTTGCCGCGCCGCCCGTCGTTCAGGAAAGAATGGTCGCGAAGCTTATGCTTCGGCGGCAGCGGCTGCTGCTTCTTCGGCCTTCTGGGCGCGTTCCTTGATGCGTTCCTGGGCCTTCTTGCCCGGCTGGCCCTTGCCAGGGTTGTTCTTGGCTTCGCGCTGGGCAATGCCGGCCTCGGCGAGGAAGCGCAGAACGCGGTCGGTCGGCTGGGCGCCGTTGTCGATCCAATGCTGGATGCGTTCGGCGTTCAGTTCGACGCGCTTGGCATCGTCCTTGGCGAGCATCGGGTTCCAGGAACCGAGCTTTTCGAGGAAACGACCATCGCGGGGCGAACGGGCGTCAGCAACGACGACGGTGTAGTACGGACGCTTCTTGGAGCCGCCGCGGGCGAGACGAATTTTCAGGGACATTGCAATTACTCCTAGGTTTTTCTTGGCCGCCGTCGGCGGACCAGGGGTCTTGTTGTACCCGCCGTCAGGCGGGCTGATTCATGCTGTCTTCGTGCCGACGTGTTCGGCGGCAATGGCTTCGTGGTGCCGGATGACTTCCTTGATGACGAAGTTCAGGAACTTCTCGGCGAAATCCGGGTCCAGATGCGCTTCCTTCGCCAGGCGGCGAAGTCGCTCGATCTGGAATTCTTCGCGCGCCGGGTCGGCCGGCGGCAAATCGTACTGGGCTTTGAGGACGCCCACTTCCTTGGTGCAGCGGAAACGTTCCGCCAGCATGTGCACGAGCGCCGCGTCGATGTTGTCGATCGACTGGCGGTAGCTTGAAAGCTTGGTCTTGACCTCAGGGTCAATCATCGGCGTGTCCTCCCTCACTTCTTCTTCGGCAGGCCCGGAAGACCCGGGAAACCGCCGCCGAGACCGGGTAGCTTGGGCGCACCAAGTCCCGGCATGCCACCGCCGGGCATGCCCGGCATCGAGCCCGGCTTGAAGCCTGCGGCCTCCGCCTGCTTCTGCAGCGCTTCGAGCTGTTTCGGATCGAGCTTGGAAAGATCGGGCATGCCGCCCATTCCACCCATACCACCGCCCATGCCGCCCCCCATACCACCAAGACCCATCTTCGAGGCAAGGCCGCCCATCATCTGCTTCATCATGCCGCCCTTGCCCTTGCCGCCCATCATTTTCATCATGTCGGCCATCTGGCGGTGCATTTTCAGAAGCTTGTTGATTTCGGCCGCATCCGTGCCGGAGCCGGCTGCGATGCGCTTCTTGCGGCTGTGCTTCAGCATGTCGGGATTGGCGCGCTCGGCCCTGGTCATCGACTGGATGATGGCGATATGGCGGGCAAACGTCTTGTCGCTCATGCCGGCGGCCGAAAGCTTGTCCTTCATGCCGCTCATGCCCGGCATCAGCCCCATGATGCCGCCCATGCCGCCGAGCGACTGCATCTGCTTCAGCTGTTCGGCCAGATCGTTGAGGTCGAACTTGCCCTTGGCCATCTTTTCGGCCATGGCGCGCGCCTTGTCGGCGTCGATATTCTCCGCGGCCTTCTCGACCAGCGAAACGATGTCGCCCATGCCGAGAATGCGGTCGGCGATGCGGCGGGGATGGAATTCCTCCATCTCCGTCATCTTTTCCCCGGTACCGATCAGCTTGATGGGCTTGCCGGTGACGGCGCGCATCGAAAGGGCCGCACCGCCACGGCCGTCGCCGTCCATGCGGGTCAGCACGAGGCCGGTAATGCCGACGCGTTCGTCGAAATTGCGGGCGAGGTTGACGGCGTCCTGACCGGTGAGGCTATCGGCGACCAGCAGGATTTCATGCGGGTTGGAGCGGCGCTTGATCTCTGCCATCTCCGCCATCAGCGGCTCGTCGATATGGGTGCGGCCGGCGGTGTCGAGGATGACGACGTCATGGCCGCCGAGCTTGGCGGCCTGCACGGCGCGGGCGGCGATCTCGGTCGGCGACTGGCCGGCAATGATCGGCAGCGTGTCGACGCCGGTCTGGACACCCAACTGGCGGAGCTGTTCCTGGGCGGCCGGGCGGCGCGTGTCGAGCGATGCCATCAGCACCTTCTTGCGCTCGCGATCGGTCAGCCGCTTGGCGATCTTGCCGGTCGTCGTCGTCTTGCCGGAGCCCTGGAGGCCGACCATCATGATCACCACCGGGGCGACCGCATGCAGGTCGATGCCGACCCCTTCGGAGCCGAGCATCTCGATCAGCTCATCATGGACGATCTTGACGACCATCTGGCCCGGCTTGATCGACTTCAGGACTTCGGCGCCAACGGCCTTTTCGCGCACCTTGTCGGTAAAGGAGCGCACGACTTCCAGTGCCACGTCTGCTTCGAGCAGGGCGCGGCGAACCTCGCGCAGAGCGGCGGACACATCCGCTTCGCTCAATGCGCCACGGCCGGTCAGTCCACTCAAGATGGAGCCAAGACGGTCCTGGAGGCTTTCGAACATCGTTTCTTCCTTCTCGCGTTTCGGATGACCGAAACGTCGGGTTCTCATCCGCCAAAAACAAGAGACAAAGCCAAAAAGCACCCGAGGGCGCAACGCGCTGTCGGGTGTTGACCTCCGGGCTCAGTCTATCGGCCCCGGTCGGCGGCTCCAAGTCGTAACTTGTCAGCAGATGGGCGGGCTTTAACAGCAAGCGGGCGGGAAAGTCAAGTCTGCCGGCCGGTGGGCGGTCGGTGCCTCGCCTTGCGGGAATATTCAATTGCTCTATATTGAATATTCAAACTGTGGATGGTAGCCATGTCCCTCTATATACGCGACGCCAAAGTGAATGAGCTCGCTGATGAAGTTATGCGCCGGCTCGGTACGAAAACCAAGACGGAAGCCGTGCGGGTGGCGCTGGAGAACGAGCTGAAGCGGGCCGGGGAGAAACTGTCGCTGGAGGAGCGTATCAGGCCTTTGCAGGAGCGTATTGCGGCGCTCGGACCAAAAGACCCGGACTTCGATGAAAAGGCCTTCATGGATGAGATGTGGGAAATCTGATGTTTCTCGATGCGTCCGCAATCGTCGCAATTTTGGGTCGAGAACAGGTAGGGGCGTCCTTGCTCGGCAAAATCAGAGCTGCTGAGGCCCCTGTTTATTATTCCTCGATGGTTGTGTTTGAGGCAGTCATCGCTTTGGCCCGTCAGAGAAAGATCGCTGTATATGGCGAGCATGCACCGACGCCGAAATATCTGATCGAAGAGGTGCAGGCGGTTGTCGCTGATTTCTTCGGACAAATCGGTGCTGTCGAAGTCGCTCTTCCATCTGGTCTTCATGACTCGGCACTGGCCGCTGCAAAGATCTATGGCCGTTTCGTCGGCCATCCCGCAAAATTGAACTTCGGCGATTGCTTCGCTTATGCCGCTGCAAAGACGCTCAAGTCTCCACTACTCTTCGTTGGCGACGATTTCTCCAAAACGGATATCGAAGTCGCGTAAATGTGTTCTTCGCACACGCAACGTCTCTTCCCAGGTGTAAGAGCACGCTGATAGACATCTCCCATGAACCGACGAAAATTCCTGAAATGGTCCGGCATCGGTGCGATCACCGCCCTCGTGGGCGGGTTCGCGGCAAGGGGAGCCATGGCTGCCAATAAGTACTACTCCGGTCCGGCCTCCGATCATTTCGACGGAACGTATTTCTTCAATCCGGGTGGCGAGCAGCCGCGCGGCGGGCTTGACCTGCTGCGCTGGAAGCTCGGGGGCAACAACATCGCCTGGCCGGACAGTTTTCCGAGCCCGTTTCCTCAGGCCGTGCCGAAAACGCGGGTCTCGGGCGACCGGCTGACCGTCACCATGGTCGGGCATGCGGCGATGCTGATCCAGGTCGCCGGCCTCAACATCCTGACCGATCCGGTCTGGGACGATCGCGCCAGCCCGGTGCGTTTCGCCGGTCCGAAGCGGGTCAATCCGCCCGGCATCCGCATCGGCGACCTGCCGCCGATCGATGTCGTGCTCGTCACCCATAACCATTACGACCACATGGACCTCGAAACCCTCTGGGTGCTGCAGGGCCGCGACAAGCCGCATTTCATCACGCCGCTCGGCAATGACGCGCTCATCCGATCGCGTATCGCGGATGCGAAGATCACGGTGATGGATTGGGGCGGCCGCGAGGAGATCGCCGCAGATATCGGTCCTGGCATCGTCCTGCATTGCGAGCCCTGCCATCACTGGTCGGCGCGCGGCGTAGGCGACCGGCGCATGGCGCTCTGGGCCGCCTTCGTTGTCGAAACTCCCGCGGCCAAGATCTACCATATCGGCGATACCGGCTTCCACCAGGGCATCAACTACCGCGCCGCGCGGGAAAAGCACGGAGCTTTCCGGCTCGCCAACCTGCCGTTCGGCGCCTACGAGCCGCGCTGGTTCATGCAGGCGCAGCACCAGAACCCGCAAGAGGCGGTGGAGGGCATGCTTCTTTGCGATGCGGCTTTCGTCGCCGGCCATCATTGGGGCACGTTCAAGCTGACCGATGAAGGGATCGAAGAGCCGCTGGCGGCGCTCCACGCCGCTCTCGATGCACGCCGCGTTTCCCGGGACCGTTTTCGACCCATGCGCCCCGGCGAAGTCTTCGAAGTGCCGACAATTTCCGTCTGAACACGCCGGAACTGTTGCTAAAGCGCGACAGATGGCCCGAAGCGGCAAAAAATCCAGTTTCTGTCGCCACCAATGCCCGGCTGCCCAACATGCTGATTTCACATTAAAACATGAGTATAATTATCATCTTATAGGATGTTCTTTGGATCCATTCCAAATCATTGATGTTGCGCCGCTTTTTAGGCGGCGCTAAACGCGGAGCCGTTGGTCGGGCAGGTTTCGGCCTTGGGGTAACGGACTTGGACATCAGCCTTATCGAGCAGTTGCAGCAGACCGAGGAGGGGAAGCTGCGGCGGTTCTTTCTTCGGCGCCTGCGCAACAGGGAGGATGCGGCGGACGCGACGCAGGAGACCTTTCTGCGGCTGCTGACGGCATCGCCGAAGGAGGACCTGCGCAATCCGCATGCCTATCTTTTCCAGGTCGCCCGGTCCGTCGCCCATGGCATTACCGCCCGGCTGATGCGCGACAGCGCGCTTTTCGACGATGAGTTGGACCAGACGCAGGTTGCCGACGAAGCGCCAAGTCCGGAGCGCGTGGTCGCTGCGCGCCAGCAGCTCGGACTTCTGATCGAGACGATTTCCTCCCTGCCGCCGAAATGCCGGGTCGTGTTCGTGCTCAGCCGGCTCGAAGGGCTTTCCAACGGAGAGATCGCGACCAAGCTCGGGATCTCCCGAAACATGGTTGAAAAACACATCATCCGTGCACTCATGGCTTGCCGTCAGGCCCGCCTTGCGGCATTGCCTCCCGCCGGGGGGATTGCGCATGACTAATGTTTCAGACAAAGCGCGTGAGGACGCCATTGCGGAGGAGGCGGCAGGGTGGGTCGCGCGGCTCGGCTCCCGCGATGCGACAGATGCGGATCGCCGCCGCTTCGAATTCTGGAAAATGCAGGATCCGGCTCACGCGGCTGCCTTTGAAGAGATGAGCGCTCTCTGGGGCGATCTCGCCGCGGTGCCGAAAACGGTCGTGCCACGCCGGCGCCGGGTGGTCGGGAGTGGCATTGCCGCTCTGCTTCTGATGGGCTGTCTTGGCATCATCGCCAGCGAGACCGGCGTCATCGCCCGGTATCGTTCGGATTTCTACACGCCGGTCGGCGTCATCCAGCGGATCGACCTCGATGACGGATCGGTGGTGACGCTCAACACCGATAGCGCCATCAAGGTGCGATACGGCCAGGCCGAGCGCCGGATCGTGGTCCTGCGCGGCGAAGCCTTTTTCGACGTCACCCCGAACCCGGCGCGGCCTTTCGTCGTCAGCGGCGACGAGACCCAGGCGATCGCGCTCGGAACCCATTATGCGGTGCGGGTCGGCGAGCGCGATGAGGTGATGGTCGAGGAGGGGCATGTGGCGGTGACCGCCGGCTCCCAGCGTGCGGTGCTCGATACCGGCGGCACCGCGCATCTCGGCGCCGATGGTCGCCTGACAACCGGCTCCGGCGATGTCGCCGATCTGACGAGTTGGCGCAGCGGCAAGCTGGTCTTCTCCGGCCGGCCGCTCGGTGAGGTGCTCGGCCAGATCAGCCGTTACCAGCGGGGCCGCATCATGGTGCTCGACGACCAGGCCTCGCAGCTGCGGGTCAGCGGCGTGTTTACTGTCACCGATCTCGACCAGGCTTTCACGGCTCTGCAGGAGAGCCTGCCGATCCGCATCATCCGGGTTTCCGACTGGGTTACGCTGGTCCGTTCGCGCTGAAGATAGGCCCACCGGAAAATTGAGTATTAAAATCATCTTTTTTCGAAAACCGACATCAGGAGTTGGAGCCCTCTTTCACTCATAACCACCAGGGGCCGCGATGAGAGCGGTCCCGAAGTTTGAGTCAGGGGGTTGAAATGAGTTTGAGGGGACCGCTTTTTTCGCGGCATGTCCGGATCGCGCTTGGCTGCGCATCCTGGCTGGGCGGCATGGCTCCGGCCACCGCACAGCAGCCGGCGCAAGGCGTCCAGTCGCAGCAGGTCGCCGTTTCCATTCCCGCCGGGCCACTTGAAAGCGCACTTCTCGCGCTCGGCCGCCAGACCGACCTGCGCCTCGTCTATCGCAGCGAAATCACGGCCGGAAAGACCACAGGTGGCGTGACCGGTTCGCTGACGCCGTCTGCCGCCCTGTCACGGCTGCTCTCCGGCACCGGCGTTTCCTTCCGGTCAAGCGGCGGCAATACGGTGACGCTGGAAGCCGGTACGTCTTCGGTCGCAGCGACCGGCGGCGACCCGGATACGACGCTCAAGCCAATTGTTCTGCGCGATGGCGGCAACGGCGGTGCGGCCGACACGCCTTACGAGACGCCAGGCTCCACGAGCTATATCTCGTCCGAGCAGATCCAACGCTTCCGCGGCTCGTCGGCCGGCGACCTGTTCAAGAATACGCCGGGCATCATCTCCGCCAACAACCACAGCAGCGGTTCCGTCAACGTGAACATTCGCGGCCTGCA
The DNA here is from genome assembly GCF_002968675.1 of Neorhizobium sp. T25_13. Taxonomy (NCBI): domain Bacteria; kingdom Pseudomonadati; phylum Pseudomonadota; class Alphaproteobacteria; order Hyphomicrobiales; family Rhizobiaceae; genus Neorhizobium; species Neorhizobium sp. T25_13. The sequence continues at coordinate 5,804 of NZ_PVBI01000017.1, read as the reverse complement.
GGGCCAGAACCGTGTTCGGGTTGCGATCGACGGTACGCAGCAGACGACGACCACCTGGCGCGGTTACGGCGGCGTCGATGACCGCACCTATATCGATCCGGACCTGATCGGCGGCGTCGGCATTTCCAAGGGACCGACGGGCGGCGCGGTGGGCGCCGGCGTCAATGGCGGCGTGGTGGAGATCACCACGTTGAAAGCCAAGGATATCGTCGAGGACGGCAAGCAATATGGCGGCCGCATCAAGATCGGTGCCCAGGACAACACGACAAGGGATTTTACGGTCAATTCCTACGACCAGCAGACGGATTCGGCCGAATTCTTCGATTTCACCAATGGCTCGGGCAGCTTTGCGTTCGGTACGGTGCAGGACAATTTCGATTTCGTCATCGCCGGTGCCCGCCGCTACCGTGGCAACTATTTCGCCGGCAAGCACGGCAAGAACTATTACGAGTTCCAGGGCAGCAACCAGTCCCTCTCGCGTACCAAGCAGGGCGAGGAGGTTTTCAACTCGTCCAACGAATCCACCTCGTTTCTCGCCAAGAGTACGCTTCGCTTCGATGACGACCAGAGCCTGGAACTGGGCTATATCCGCTATGAAAGCCAGTTCGGCCAGATCATGACCTCGCTTCTGACCTCGGGCGACAACACATTCCGGCAGGCGCCGCTATCCGATGTCACGACCGACACGTTCACCAGCCGTTATCGCTACAATCCCAGCGACCTGATCGATCTCAAGGTCAATGCCTGGCTGAGCATCGTCGACCAGAACTCCATGTCGACGGGTTTCGGCATCTATCTTCCGCAATTCAACATCATACCGGGTGACGATCCGCGTTACGCCATGACCCATACCTGGGGCGGCGACATCTCGAACACGAGCCTGTTCGACACGGAATACGGGCCGTTCAAGGCCAATTACGGCGCGTCCTACCTGCTCGAGGATATCGATTCCAGGCGCTATTTCAGCCGCAACCATACGATCGACCGCGGGGTGCCGATGGATCCCAGCATCGGCAACCGGTCGATCGCCAGCGTGTTCACCGACGGACAGTGGGAGGCGACCGACTGGCTGACTCTCAATGCCGGGCTGCGCTATGACGGTTACTGGATGAACGACAAGGGTATCGAATCCAGGACCGGCATCCGCCACAAGGAAGGTGGCCGGTTCAACCCGTCCGTCAGCGTCATCGTGGAGCCGATCGAAGGGCTGCAGTTCTATGCGCTTTATGCCGAAGGCATGCGCCCGCCGACCATGCGCGAAACCATGGGAAATGACGGTAACGTCATCCAGAACCCTTATCTGAAGCCGGAGGTCTCGAAGAACTGGGAAGTCGGCATCAACTACAGCAAGGATGGCCTGTTGCTGGCCGACGACGCGTTGCGCTTCAAGCTGTCCTATTTCAACAACAACTACACCGATTATATTTCTCGCGTACCGTCCAATGCGGGGCCGGGCCAGCCGGTCTTCACCTTCGACAATCTCAGGAGCACCCGGTTCTCCGGTATCGAAATCTCCGGCTCTTATGAGGCCGGCCCGTTCTTCGGCGAAGGATCGCTGACCAAGTACCTGAGCTACGAGTTCTGCCGCACTCTTTCCACATGCTCGGACTCGACCGTGTCGATGGATTATGCCGCCAACCACATGCCGCCCGAGATCATGGCGAGCCTGACGCTCGGCATGCGCCTCTTCGACGACAGGCTGAGTTTTGGCACCCGCTTCACGCATGGCGGCGCGCGCCTCTCGCCGGTCACGCAGGATGCCCGGATGTATACGGGCATGTGGATTCCCTACACGACCGTCGACGCGTTCGCCACCTACAAGATCACCGACCACTTGACGTTCGACCTTCAGGCGGAGAACCTGACGGATCGATTTTACGTGGATGCGCTCGACGGGTTCACTCCCGCTCCCGGACGGACAATCCGGGCGTTCCTGACGGCCAAATTCTAAAACATATAAGCATCTGGACATTGCACGCATGCAGATCGAACTTGAAACACCCACCGCACCGACCCGAATCCAGCGTCTGAAGGCTCTCACCGATGCCACCCATGAGCGGCTAGACACGCGCATCATGGCGGCCGATCCCTTCGCCAGCCGCGAGCGTTACGCGCTCTTCCTCGCCGTGCAGCATCATTTCCATGCGGATGTCGATCCGCTCTATCTCGATCCGCGGCTCAACCGCATTGTCCCCGATCTTCCGAGCCGGGTCCGGCTTGAAGCACTGCGCCAGGATATCGCCGATGTGACCGGAAATGCGCCGGCCGTCCTCACTGCCGGCATGGGCGGGCTCGGTATCCCGGCCGCACTCGGGTGGCTGTACGTTGCCGAAGGCTCGAACCTCGGCGCCGCCTTCCTCCTGAAGCAGGCGGCAAGGCTTGGCCTGTCGGAAGAATTCGGCGCCCGCCACCTCACCGGCCACCCCGCCGGCCGCGGCCTGCACTGGCGCACTTTCGTTGCTGCTTTCAACGGGTTCGAGATGTCCGAGGCGGAGGAAACGGAAATGGCCGAAGGCGCCAAGTCGGCGTTTCGGCGGGTGCATGCGCTGGTGGACGAATTTTTCATCTGATGGGGGATGCGTGGATCCTCGGGTCAAGCCCGAGGATGACGGCGTTGGGCGTTTTCAAAGGGGTGGTAAACTCGGGGTAAGGTCTGGAGTTAGTTCAATTTAGGGCCTATCCCTCACTCAACGACGAACGTCTGTCCGCGCCGACGATTGTTTTTGGGCACCCTTCGTCCTCTCCGTCGTCATCCTCGGGCTTGACCCGAGGATCCAGGGGCGGCGTATTCCGGCGCGCATGGCCGGTTCCCTCTCCCTGCCTGCCGACCACCGCGGCACAGAGGCATACCACCCACTGGTAATTCCCTGCCTTTTCCGCCATATACAGCCCAATAGGCGGGCATTCGGCCCGGAATGGATTGGCGTCATGACGGAACTGGTGGAATTCGCGCGGATGAACGGGCTTGGCAACAAGATCCTGGTCGTCGACATGCGCGGACGCACCGACAAGGTGACGCCGCAGGCTGCTATCGCGCTCAATGCCGATCCGGCCACCCAGTTCGACCAGATCATGGCCATTCACGATCCGAAGGCTCAGGGCACCGATGCCTGGATCGACATCCTCAATTCCGACGGCACGATGGCACAGGCCTGCGGCAACGGCACGCGTTGCGTGGTGCAGGCACTGAGCGCCGAGACCGGCCGCAAGACCTTTACCTTCCAGACCGTCGCCGGCATACTCAATGCCGTCGAGCATGAGGACGGTACGATTTCGGTCGACATGGGCAAGCCGGTCTTCGAGTGGGACCGCATTCCGCTTGCCGAGGAGTTTTTCGATACGAGCCGCATCGAACTGCAGATCGGCCCGATCGACGCGCCGATCCTGCATTCGCCGTCTGCCATGTCGATGGGCAATCCGCATGCGATCTTCTGGGTCGATCGTGATCCGATGAGTTTTGACCTCGAACGGTTCGGGCCACTGCTCGAAAACCATCCGATGTTTCCGGAAAAGGCCAATATCACGCTGGCGCAGGTCACGTCGAAGTCGTCGTTGCGCACCCGCACCTGGGAACGTGGCGCCGGCCTGACGCTCGCCTGCGGCTCGGCCGCCTGTGCTGCCGCCGTTTCCGCCGCCCGCACCGGGCGCACCGGACGCACGGTGACGATCGACGTTGCCTCCAGCCCGATCCGCCAGCCGCTTACCATCGAATGGCGCGGGGACGACCACGTCGTCATGACAGGTCCGGCCGAATGGGAATGGTCCGGCAAGGTCGATCCCCAGAGCGGCAATTTCAGCCGTGACGCCGATGCTGGTCAAAGGGGCGAGCCGGAGGCCCAATCGCCTCACGGGAACGAGCCGGAGGCCCAATCTTCTCATAGGAACGAGCCGGAGGCTCGGGTCAATTGAGCGGGGTCGAGGTCATCACCTTCGGCTGTCGGCTCAATACCTATGAATCGGAAGTGATGCGGGCGGAGGCCGAAAAGGCCGGGCTCAACAATGCGATCCTCGTCAATACCTGCGCCGTGACCGGCGAGGCCGTGCGCCAGGCCCGTCAGGCGATCCGCCGGGCCAGGCGGGAAAATCCGCATGCGCGCATCATCGTCACCGGCTGCGCCGCCCAGACCGAAAAAGAGACTTTTGCGGGCATGGCGGAAGTCGATGCCGTGCTCGGCAACGAGGAGAAGCTGACCAGCGCCTCCTACCGGGCGCTGCCGGATTTCGGCGTTTCGGCGGAAGAGAAGCTGCGCGTCAACGACATCATGAGCGTGCGCGCCACCGCGCCGCAGATGGTGAAGCATATCGACGGCCACGTGCGCGCCTTCATCCAGGTGCAGAACGGCTGCGACCATCGCTGCACCTTCTGCATCATTCCCTATGGCCGCGGCAATTCCCGCTCGGTGCCGATGGGTGCGGTGGTCGAGCAGGCCCGGCGGCTGACGGAAGGCGGTTATCGCGAAATCGTGCTGACCGGCGTCGATGCCACCAGCTATGGCGCCGATCTTCCGGGCCAGCCATCGCTCGGATACCTCGCCAAGACGCTGCTCCGCCAAGTGCCTGAGATCTTGCGCCTGCGCCTGTCCTCGATCGACAGCATCGAGGCGGACAAGCATCTCTGGGACCTGATCGCCGACGAGCCGCGCTTCATGCCGCATCTGCACCTGTCGCTGCAGCATGGCGACGACATGATCCTGAAGCGGATGAAGCGCCGCCACTCGCGCGCCGAGGCGCTTGCCTTCACGGCGCAGGCGCGGCGCCTGCGGCCCGAGATCGCCTTCGGGGCGGATATGATCGCCGGTTTCCCGACCGAGACGGAAGAAATGTTTGAGAACGCCGCGACACTGGCGGAAGAGGCCGGCATCTCGTTCCTGCACGTCTTCCCCTACAGCCCGCGTCCGGGCACGCCGGCGGCGCGCATGCCGCAGGTGGACCGGGCGGTCGTCAAGGACAGGGCGGCACGGCTGCGGGCGCGGGGCGACGTTCTGCATCGTGCCCACCTCGATCGCATGGTCGGCACCGAGCAGGCGATCATCGTCGAGAACAACGGCATGGCGCATACGGAAAACTTTTCGCTGGTGGCGGCGCCTCACCTTGTTCCCCGCGAACTCAAGCGCGTTATGATTACCGGCCATAACGGCAAACATCTGGAAATGCAGGTCGCGTCCGCCCTTGTCCCGTCTCGGGCGGCGTAACCGGAACAGGTTCTCATGGCATTGAGCTTCATCAAACGCGTCTTCACCTTCGGCAAACCCGCCGAGGAACCGGCACCCGATGCGGAAAAGCCGGAGGATGTCGCCGCCATCCAGGCGGAACTGGAGCCGAAGTCGCGCGACGAAGACCTGCCTATCTCACCCGTCGACCCGGTCGCACCGGCCGAGATCGAGACGGCTGGCGGGCCGGTTGCGGATGTGGCGGCGGAGAATGTCGAGCCGACCGAGCCGGAGACTGCCGAAGAGGATGAGCCGGCGCTGCTTTCGGGTGTCGAAGCCACTTCCGAGATCGGAATGGTGCCGTTGTCGCTGTTGCAGGCGGAGGCCGAGGCCGAAGAAGAGGGTGTTGCTGCCGCGGAAGCGCCCCCCTCTGTCCTGCCGGACATCTCCCCCTCAAGGGGGGAGATTACGGATGAGCCGCTGGCTCAGGCGTCTGATGACAGTACAACAGGCTCGGATGCTGTTTTGGGGCAACGTGCGGGCCACGATTCGATCTCCCCCCTTGAGGGGGAGATGTCCGGCAGGACAGAGGGGGGTGCCTCCGTGGACGAAGTGGTCCCCGTCGCTCCCAGTGAAACGCCTCGCCCAGAACCC